>JAFLVC010000020.1 GCA_022508505.1 Clostridiales bacterium
TATCGCCAAGCCGGGCGAAACGCTGTGGCAGGCGGCGCGTGCGCTCTGCTGCTCGCCCGAAAGAGTAGTGGAGCAGAACGAGGCCAAGGCTCCGTATGCGGGCGGCGAGCGGCTGGTCAACGTTTGCGGGAGAAGATAAGCGCCACGTTGCGACTGAAATAAGAGATAAGTAATAAGAAATAAGAGATAAGAATGAAGGAAGCGCGGGATAGAAAAGCCCGCGCTTTTCAGTTTTCTCGGCAAGCTCTGAATGACATAGTAAGCTGTACACTTTTTTACGGCACGCCGTTTTTTGCGTCAACAGGCGAGTGACCGTTTTTCCGACGTTGCGACAGGAAAATGCAAAAACCCCGATTATTGCTCAAACTATTTTATAAAAACTATTGACTTGATTTTTTGGGTATGCTAAAATAAGTTTAATTTTATACATGAATTAAAATAACGTCGTTTGCGGCGAGTACATAAAAATAAATTTTAAGGAGATCGAAATGAAGGAATGCAAAGCGTGCGGCAAGCAGAACGGCGACGAAGATAAGTTTTGCGAGGACTGCGGCGCGGCGCTTGAGGATGAGGTCGCGGCAGTTGCGCAAGACGACGCTTCCGACGAAAAGCCTGCGCAAAAGGGCGGCGCGGTTGTCGCCGTCAGGGACAAGGCGCTGAAGTTCGAAAAGCAGCACAACATTATTGTAAGCGCGATTACCGCCGTGTGCGCGCTCGTCATCATGTTTGTCGCGCTGTTCGCGCCCATAAAGGTCATGGCGTACTACGTCGTTATTCCCGGAATGGGAGCGATGGACGGGTTGGCCATGCCCGACGACATCAACGACAAGGATACGGCGGGACACTACATCGAGATAAACCAAACCATTTGGGATATGTTCGGCACGATAGGCTACTTCTCGCTCGATGTCAAAAACCTCGACGACGCGAAGAAAATCAAGGAAATCGAAGATGAATATGTCGCCGCGTTGTCCACAATGCACGGGGCCGACGAGGACTCCCTCGCCGACGCGCTTTCGAGCATGAACTACTTGGCATACGTCCTCGCAACCACAGGCGGAAAGGGCTTTAGCGAGATGTTTATGGGCGTCGGCGGCGCCGCTTTCGTCACGGCGGCGGTCTTACTCATAGTAACCGCGCTGTCGCTTGCAATGGCTATAGTTTCGCTCGTGCACTTGATTTTGGCAATACTCGGCATAGTTGGGAAAAAGCCGACAAAGAATCCGTTTGCGTATCTCGGCATCATGCTCGGGCTGTCCTCGGCGGCTGTTGCGCTCTGCGCGTTTGCGCCTATGGCAAAAATCGGCGGCGGCACGCTCGGCATACTTCTTCTCTCGGCAATACTGCTCTTGGTCTGCGGAGCCTGCTTCTCGCTCGTCATGGGCAAGACCGGACTTCTCACCACCATTAAAAACGGCGCAATAGGCATCGTCCTTCTCATCGCGACGGGCATACTGTTTACCAACGCAATCGAGCTTGTCGGAGCGGCCACGATCCATGCGCCTTACGGCTACGGCTACTACGGCGTGTTCTCGGCCATGGGCGCCGGCGCGGAAAACGCCATGGCGAGCGTAATCGGCGCTACGGCTCTCGGTCTCATCGGGCTTATCTTTATCGGAAGCGCGTGCGCCTCTCTCAGCAGCTACGTCAAATACGTTGCGGGCGTCGGCAAGCCGAAGGAAGACAAGCGCGCGTTCGGCAACGGCATTGCGGCAATCGTATTCATGGTTATCGGCATCGTGTTCGCGTACGTCGGCGAACCGTACATCATGGCGATGATGATGAACGCTTCCGGAAAACTCCCCGACGCCAATGCGCTCTTCGCTCCGCAGATTTATGTGTCGGCAGTGTTCTTCCTCCTCGCGGTTATTGCGATGAAGGCGTACAAGCCTACCGACACCCCGCTGTTTGCGGCACCCGCGATCGAAGGCGGCGAGCCTGCGCCCGCGCCCGAATACTCGTCGGACGGCGAGCCTGCACCCGAAGCGCACGACGATACCTATTCGTCGGTTGAAGACGTTGCGCCGCCCGAAACGGCTAAGGAAGAGGGCGACGAGTTCTAAGACTTTGCCTGTCAATACACAATAACAGCTTTAAAGGTCGGTAGGCGCCGACCTTTTTGCGTTTTCGGGCCGCGCCTGTTGACTTTACTTCCGGACTTTTGCTATAATACTTCCATGAAAAGCTTAAGACTAAGGGCGTTTGGCAAAGCCAATCTGTCGCTCAACATAACAGGCAAGCGCGACGGACTGCACATGCTCGACAGCGTAATGACGTCTGTCGACGTTTTCGACACCGTCACCGTCACCGAAAGAACGGACGGCAAGATAGCGGTGCGGTTTTTAAACGCTCCCGTCGACGAAGTGAAGAACACCGCCTACAAAGCGGCGAGCGCGGTCATGAGCGCGTTCGACTTCGGCGGCGTCGACGTCGAGATAGAAAAGGGCATTCCGATTGGCGCAGGACTTGGCGGATCGTCTGCGGACGGAGCTGCGGTGCTTCGTGCGCTCGATATTTTTTATCGATTGCCCGAGCGCGGAATTGATATGCGCGCCTTGGCGCTTAGCGTTGGCTCCGACGTGCCGTTCATGCTGACAGGCGGCAGCGCGCGCGTCACGGGCGTCGGCGAAAAGCTGTTCTTTTTCGAAAACAAGCTACCGCTGTTTGCAGTGGGGCTGATGAGCGAGACTGTGTCGACGGCGGCTGCATACGCAGAGTTCGACGAACAGTACGGCACAAGCTACGAGCCGACGGACAACAAAAAGCTCGTCGAGCTGTTGATGAACGGCGATGCGTCGGCCACCGCGCTTTTCGACAACGCGCTGTACGGCCCTGCGGCAAAGCTCGCGCCGTCGGTGGCGGACAGCGTCGGCGTCCTCGGCGGGTGCGGCGCGGCGGCAAAGCTGACGGGCTCGGGCGGAATGGTGCTCGGCTGGTTTACAGAGCTCGACAAGTTCGCTTTGTGCGCGAGCGCTTTACGCGATAAGGTCGGCTTCAAGGCGCTGTCCACAGCGCGGACGGGAATACTTCACGAGTGGATAAGCAGAGAATAACGACGGTTGTCATGTAATGACGGAAACGCTTCGATAAAAAGAAGCGTTTTTTTGTGTGAGCGTATAAATATTTTTTGTCGGTCAATAATCGTCGGTATGGAAAGAAAGCACAATGTATTCGTAAAGATTGTATGTTTTTTGGTGTCTGTCGCAATGATTTTTTGCACGGCGTCAATATTTTGCGCGTGTATGGACAATAATAGATATGACGGCGAGCTGCTTCGCCTGCACATTCGCGCAAATTCCAATTCGTCCGCCGATCAGGGCGTAAAGCTCAAGGTGCGCGACTCGGTCAATGCGTACATCGAAAAGAACGTTCATAAGGACACCTTCGAGGAGGCGTACGCAGATATCGGCGAAAGGCTAAACGCCATAAGCCGCATCGCGGTCGAGGTGCTTAAAGCGAACGGGTTTTCGTACGGCGCGCGGGCGTACCTATCCAACGAGTACTTTCCGTCGCGGCAGTACGCCGACACGGTGGTCGAGGAAGGCTATTACGACGCGCTCATCATCGAGCTCGGCGAGGCAAAGGGCGACAATTGGTGGTGCGTCATATATCCGCCGCTGTGCTACGGCGAGGGCGACGGTCGATACAAGTCGTTTTTCGCGGAGCTGTTTTCGTAGCGGTTTCGCGCATCAAACAAAAGGAACACGGAGTATGGAAAAAGTTAAACGTAAAATTAAGTTTCGGGCGGCGCTCCTCATTTTGGCAGCGGCGCTCGTCGCCGTTATGTGCTCGTCCGTAGGGGCGTTGACAGCCCAAGCGTACGTCGGATCGGGCTCGGGATTCGGCAATATCGCCGCCGTTCAGCACAGGCTCAAAACGCTCGGCTACTACACGCAGACGGTCGACGGCGTATGGGGGAGCGGCACGAAAAACGCCGTTAAACGCTTCCAGACCGCTTACGGGCTTTCGGCGGACGGCGTTGTCGGGAGCGCGACCGAGCGTGCGCTCGGAGTCAAGATCCCCATTTCGGGCGGAATATCGAAGGGCAAGACTGCGGCAAACGTCGCCGCCGTTCAGGCGCGGCTCAAAACGCTCGGTTATTACAAGTCGACAGTAGACGGCGCCTGGGGCAACAACACGCTCTCGGCAGTTCTCGGCTATCAGTCCAACTCGGGGCTTTCGGTCGACGGCGTCGTCGGAAACGGCACGGCGAGCAAGCTCGGGCTTACGCTCTCTTCTTCTGCGCGCAGCGGCGATATAACAAAGGGCAAAACCTACGACAACATCAAAGCGGTGCAGACAAGACTTAAAACGCTCGGTTATTACAAGTCGACCGTCGACGGCGCCTGGGGCACCAAAACCATGTGCGCGGTCATGAGTTTCCAATCCGACCATAACCTCACCGTCGACGGCGTAGTCGGCGCGGCGTCGGAGCGGGCGATGGGCATAACGCTCGGAAGCGGCACAGGCGGCGGCAACGGCACGGGCGGCACGGGCAATATCAGTCAGAGCGATCTCACGCTGCTTGCGCGGTGCGTTCACGGCGAGGCGCGCGGCGAGCCGTACAACGGTCAGGTCGCTGTCGCGGCGGTAATACTCAACCGCGTGAGGTCTTCCAAGTTCCCGAACACGATCTCGGGCGTAATCTACCAGCCGGGCGCGTTCACGGCGGTCAGCGACGGACAGATAAATCTCACGCCCAACGAGTCGGCATACTCTGCAGCGCGGGACGCTCTCGGCGGCTGGGATCCCACGGGCGGGTGTCTGTACTACTATAATCCGGCGACCGCAACGTCGAGCTGGATTTGGTCGCTCACGGTTCACATCAGAATAGGCAAGCATAATTTTGCATTGTAAACAGAAATTAACAATAAGGGGAAATCATGGTAAACAATCTCAATGACAAGAAGAATAATGCGATAAAGATTGCGGCGGTCGTGGCGGCGTTCGTATTCGTTCTCGCGGCGCTCGTCACCGGCATGGCGCTGGGGCTCAACAAGAAAAAGAGGGTGGAGACAAAAAGCTCTGTCGCGCAGTATCTGTTGGTAGACTCGGCAACCGAGCTCAATCACACCGCGTCCGCTCTGAGGCTGTGCAAGGGCGAGGAAACCGCGAAGGAGCTTTGCGACAACGGGCTCGTGTACGCCGTTCGCGCCGAGACCGCACTCGAATGCGAAGGCGGCGATTGGACCGAGAACAGGGCAAAGGAAGCCTTCTTGAACGACGCTATGGCGTTGCTCCGCACCAAAGAGCCTATGAAAGCCGTCGAAAAGGCGGACACTCTCTACAAGTATTCGAACATGTTCTATAAGCACGTCGCGCACGGCGAAGCGTTTGAATACAACGGCGAATTGGGCGAGTCCGGCGCGGCGAAAAGAAGCGCCGCAAAGTCCGAAAAAGCGGACGACAAAGAGATAGAAAAGGCGGCGGCGCGCGTCAAGGAAATTCTCGGCGCGGACAACGTCGGTCATCTCGGCGGATATGACGGCAAGCTGCAGTTCGAAGTCGAAAACGACGGCAAACACGGCTACGCCGTGACCGAGGGCGACAAGATAGTCGAGTTCTCGTTTTCGCGCGGACAAAGAAGCGGAAACGCAGATGAAGGAAAGGCGCGGGAGATTGCCGTGCGGTTTGTCAAGGACTGCGGGCACGGAGAGCTTTCCGTGTGCTCGAGCGAGGTCGAAAACGGCTATGTGATCGTAAAGCTGTGTAAGAATATAGACGGCGCGCTCGCATGCGACGAGTGCGCGAGCGTTGTGGTGTCGGGCGACGAGGTAGTTGCGTTCAGCGCGGGCAAGTGCAATTGCGACCACGACGTTCCTACGCCTAAGGTGCCGGAAAACGAAGCGAAAAAGTCGGCGCCGCACGGCGCGATGGGCGACGGCGTTCTCGTCGCACGCAAGGTGGACGGCAGGGAGCGCGTTTGCTATCAGTACAGGTACGAGCTTGACGACGGCGTTCACTACGTTTACGTCTGCGCCGAAAACGGCAAGCAAATGCAGGTAAAATAAATTAGGTATTATACCCCGTGGTGAGAAGGCCCCGGGCGCGCGCACTTCGCGCGCTTTACGCGGCAAGCCGCGGTATATTATACCTAATTTGTTCTCGTCGCATTTTTGCTCTCGCAAGAGGACAAAAATGTTCCTCGAATAGCATAAAAATTATTCGGCGACGGCGTTTTTTTTCGGCGATAAAGGTTGCACTATCCGGCGTTTTGTGATACAATGACAAGAGGAGGATGCAATGGACAGTTCAGACGACAGTTGTCAGCCGGAATGATTGCGCCCGTCGGCGCTTAAACGACGGGCGTACCCGTTGTTTGAGTGCTATGTTAAACATCTACGCTATGGAAAGCGGAAAGCGCGAGCTCGTCGAACGCGACGCCATCGCGCCCGGGGTTTGGATTAACCTCGAAAACCCGTCCGACCTCGAGATCGGCAAGGTTTGCGAGGAAACAGGTATTCCCGAGGACATGATTAAGGCCGCCCTCGACGAAGAGGAGCGCGCTCATATAGATATAGACGGCGATTATACGTTGATTGTAATAGACATTCCCGTCATAAACGAGGAGCAGGATACATACGTGTATTCCACGCTCCCTCTTGCAATGATTTATTCGGACAAGTATTTCGCCACCGTCTGCCTGCGCGATACGTCGGTGATCGGCGAGTTCGTAAACAACGCCGTCAGAAACTTCGACGTCAACAAGCGCACGCGGTTTATATATCAGATACTGTACACGACCGCGACCAAATACCTGCACTATCTCAAAATGATCGACAGGACCGCCAATCGCATTCAGCAGTCGCTGCACCGTTCGTTTAAGAATACCGAGCTGATTAAGCTCCTCGACCTCGACAAGGCGCTCGTGTACTTTTCCACGTCGCTCAACGCCAACCAAATTGTTATCGACAGAATCAAACAGATGTCGACTGTCAAGCACTACGAGGACGACAACGACCTTCTCGACGATATCATAATCGAGAACAAGCAGGCGATAGAGATGGCTTCCATCTACCGCGACGTTCTGTCCGGCACGATGGATGCGTACGCTTCGGTCATTTCCAACAACCAAAATATCGTCATGAAGCTGCTCACGGCGATAACCATTCTCTTGACGATACCGACGCTCATATCGAGCCTTTGGGGCATGAACGTGCCCGTGCCGTTCTCCGACAGCAGTTGGGGATTTTGGGTGCTTATCGGCATAATCGTCGCCATTCTCGTACCCGTCATCATCATCATGATACGAAAGCGAATGTTTTGACGGCCGCTCGCCGAAAACGATATTCGCCCGCAATTCGTCGGGTGTAACGTAAAACGAATAACGGTAGTACACACACGACAAAAATCCAACCTGTGGTTGGTTGGGTGAAACAAATAATTCACCTTTAAAGTAAATACTCAAATCAATGACATTATGAAAAAAAGTGGCGTCGCGCAGTTGCAAACGCCCCGAAATTCATTGGGTGAAACAAATAATTCACTTTTAAAGTGAACACACAATCACGTGATATTATGAAAAAAGTGGCGTCGAGCAATTACAAACGCCCCGAAATTCATTGGGTGAAACAAATAATTCACCTTTAAAGTAAACACACAACAATAAAAGTATTGACAAAAATATGCGGTAGTTGTATAATATACCGAGTATGGATTTCACTAAACTTGAAAATATCATATTCACGGCTGCCGCGGGTACGCTCGCGCTGTTCCTTTTGGTAATGACGTTTGTCGTCATAGCGAAGGGCAGGCGCAAGCCGTCGGGACTCGATATTTTCTTGCGCATTTTCGCGTCGCTTGTTATAGTCATAGGCGCGGGGCTTTTGGCGTTATCGGTTTTCACCGGGCTTACGGGAAGCTTCAGGATAGAAGTAATCGGCGACAAAGCGGCGTTTATTATCGGCGACAGCGCAACCGAGCTCCCGCTCGGCGTCATTTTCGCGACGCTTGCTACGACGGTCGGCATGGCGATTTCCGCCGCGCTCCTCGTCGTCGCGCTCGTCGCGCTCATAACCGACTGCCTGCTCGCCAAAAAGAAGTTCGGTGCGAAAAAGAAAACGCCCACCAAATCGGTTGAAGAGCTCAAGCGCGACGTCGACCTCGCGCGAATAAAGCGGCTCGGCGATATCGTCATTCAAAAGACGACATCCGCCGCAAACAACGCGGACAAGGCGTCCGAGGGCAAAAAGAAAAAAGCGGACAATAAAGACGACGGCAAGACCGAAGAAAAACAGGAAACGCCCGTCGAGGAGAAATCGTTCGATTGGCGCGTCGACGAACCGCCCAAAAAACAGGAGTTTGTCGGTATTCACGACCAAGACGAGCACGACTCGTTCGACAGCTTTGACAGCTTCGACGACTTCGGTGCGGATGAACAGGACCGGTCCGAGCGGGAAAGCTCGGAGCCCTTCGAGCAGGAAAGCGAGCCCGAGCAGCCCGAAACGATTATCGACGGTTCCGAGCCGGAAGCAGAAGCCGAGCCCGAAACCGACTTGGGCGACGAGCTCGAAGCGCAGGAAACTCATGACGAGCCTGCCGAAGAAACGCCCTGGTACGAACAGGAAGAGGTTGACGAGAGCATTCTCGAAAAAGCGCTTGCCGACGACGCGCGGCAGGAAGAGCTCGAGGAACAATCCGAGGGATCACCTGTCGCAGACGAGACGGAAGAAGTAACGGAAGAAGTAAAAGAAAGCGACGAGTACACCGAGCCTCAAGAGCAGGCCGAGCCCGCCGAAGAAACGCCTTGGTATGAGCAGGAAGAGGTTGACGAGAGCATTCTCGAAAAAGCGCTCGCCGACGACGAACCGCAGGAAGAACTTGAGGAGCAACTCGAAGAAGAGCTTGTGGAGCAACTCGAGGAAGAACTTGAGGAGCAACTCGAAGAAGAGTCGACGCTTGAGGAAGAGCCGACGCTTGAAGAAGAGCAGATATTGGAAGAAGAAACTGTCGACGAATCCGACGAGGTTATAGAGGAAGGCGAATACACCGAGCCCTCGGCGGATACAGGCGAGGAGTCGGAAGAATCATTCACGTACGCAGAACCCGAGCCCGAGCCCGAGCCTGTGTACGAGCCTACGCCTGAGATTGAACCCGAGCCCGAGCCCGAGTCTGTGTACGAGCCTACGCCTGAGATTGAACCCGAGCCCGAGCCGATACGCGAGGAGAAGAGCGAATATACGGGCGGCTACGACGACTATTCGAGAAACGACGACGTGTACAGCAGGTACGCGCCGCACATGGAGCCCGACCGCAATATATACATTCCCGGTATACGCGTGGTCAACCGCACGGCTCGGCAGACCAAGCCTGTCGAAAAGCCTGTAGAAAGGCCCGCGCCCGCTTCGGCACCTGAGCCCGCTCCGACTGCCAAGAAGCCCGCGGCGAAAAAGCCGGCGGCGAAAAAACCTGCGGCAACGAAATCGGCGCCGACGACACCGAAGCCTGCGGCGAAGAAAGCGACGAAGCCGACGCCGAAGCCCGCACCGAAGCCCGCACCGAAGCCTGCGGCCGCCAAGACGCCGCAAAAGACCGCGAGACCGGCGTCGTCGCGCACGGTTGATTCGGGGAGGCTGCCTGTCAACAAGCGGTACGTCATACTTGACCGCACCAATGCTGTCAACATGTTCAGCAAGTATCTAAAAGAGCGCGAGCAGGCGGAAAAGGTCAAGCTCGAATCATCTATCAACACTATAATCATCAAATAGGAAGAACCATGTACTGTATCGGCATAGATATCGGCGGAACATCCGTCAAGATCGGCGTGGTCGACAAGGACGGCAAAATAATCAAAAGAGGGCGCGTCGTAACAGATGTTGCGGGCGGGCAGTTTAAGATTATTGACGACATAGGCAAGCTTGTGCAGACGCTCGCAGATCCCGCCGACCGCGATTTTGTGGGCATCGGCATAGGGTGCCCGGGCGCGATCAATTCGGCAACGGGTACCGTCGACCGCGCGTACAACCTCAATTGGGAAAACGTGCCGCTCGCGGAGCTTCTCGCGCGCTACGTCAATAAACCCATCAAGGTCAGCAACGACGCCAACGTCGCCGCGCTCGGCGAGAGCATGTTCGGCGTGGGGCGCATGTATTCGGACACTATATTCATCACGCTCGGCACGGGCGTAGGCGGCGGAATCGTCATAGGTAACAAGCTGTACGAGGGCAATGAGAGCAAGGGCGCGGAGCTCGGACACATGGTCGTTGCAATCGACGGCGAGCAGTGCACATGCGGAAGAAAGGGCTGTCTCGAAGCGTACTGCTCGGCGACGGCGCTCATACGCGAGACGCGCAAGGCGATGATACGCGACAAGGGCTCGATGATGTGGGAGTTTTCGCCCAAGCTCGAGGAAGTGGACGGCAGGACGGCGTTCGAGTGCAGTAAGCAGGGCGACCGTGCGGCATGCGAGGTCGTGGACACGTTTGTCAAGTATCTCGGCGAGGGCATGCTCAATTTTGCCAACATCTTCAGACCGCAGGCGATTATTCTCGGCGGCGGAGTGTGCGCGCAGGGCGACTACCTCATCTACAAGCTCAAGGACTACTGCAAGGACCGCAACTACGGCTTCCACGGCACGCCGAGGTTCGATATTTTGACCGCACAGCTCGGCAACGACGCCGGCATAGTCGGAGCGGCGGCGCTCATACTTTCAGACCTCAATAATAAGTAGCCGACAGCGCAACCTTTATCAATAAGTCAATATACGGCGAGAGCCGAAAAAAGGAGATAAATCATGAAAAGCCTTAAAGGAACCAAGACAGAAGAAAACCTCATGACCGCCTTTTCGGGCGAGAGCATGGCTCGCAACAAGTATGACTACTATGCCTCGCAGGCAAAGAAGGACGGCTATGAGCAGATAGCCGCTATATTTGCCGAGACGGCCGCCAACGAGAAGGAACACGCAAAGCTGTGGTTCAAGCTTTTGCACGGCGGCGTGCCCGACACGCTCACCAACCTCAAGGACGCCGCCGACGGCGAGCACTACGAGTGGACCGATATGTACAAAACCTTCGCCGAAGAGGCTGACAAGGAAGGCTTCCCCAACGTCGCCGAGCTCTTCCGCAAGGTCGCGGCTATCGAGAAGACGCACGAGGAGCGCTACGTCAAGCTTTCGGTCAATATCGAAAAGGACGAGGTCTTCAAGAAGGGTGTGCAGGTCGTTTGGGTTTGCCTCAACTGCGGACACATGGTCGTCGGCAACGAGGCGCCGCAGGTCTGCCCCGTATGCGCACACCCGCGCTCCTTCTTCGAAATGAAGCCCGAGAATTATTAAATTGTCGTGTGTAGACTGCCGTGATTCGTTTTGCGGTACACCCGACGAGTTTCGTGACGTTATTAAATTCTCGACGCTGCAATGTTCGTTATGTGCGAATGATTGAAGATTGAGATGAATAACGGTACACCCGACGAGTGGCATGTAGTTAGGAATAGCTCGACGCTGCAATGTTCGTTATGTGCGAATGATTGAAGATTGAGATGAATAACGGTACACCCGACGAGTGGCATGTCGTTAGGAATAGCTCGACGCTACAGTGTTCGTTAGGTGCGAATGATTGTGGGACGGGGCGAGTAGGCGATACATAATACAACAACACAGAACGCGTGTGCTATTGCATGCGCGTTTTTCGTCGCCGCAAAATGTAAGTCAAACACTTGAAAACAAAGAGCAAATGTTGTATAATGTTTTTAACAAAGGTTTAAGAGGCAAAAAATGAAAGGCAAACTTCTCGTCGTTTTCTGTTCAAAGCACGGCTACGTCAAGCGGTACGTCGACATCATAGGCAATGCGCTCGGCTGCGACGCCGTGCCGGCGGACAAGCTCAAAGGCGAAATGCTCACGCCGTACGACAAGATTCTCTATATCGGGTCTGTCAGAAACGGCGAAATCATCGGACTGAAAAAGTTTTCGGAATTTTACGACGCCGTTTACAAAAAGCTCACCATCTGCGGCGTGGGACTGTCGCCCTTCCGCAGGCATATCCCCAAGCAGATAAAGGACGCGTCGGTCAGCGTCACGTATGAAAAGTTTGTGCCCGTGTTCTACGCGCAGGGCGGCTTTGACGTCGACGAGCTGTCGCGCACCGAAAAGTTCGCCATATCTTGGCGCATCCGCCAGATAAAAATGTCGGAAATAATAAGCGACGACGACACCTACCTCATGAACGCCGTGTCGACGCCCGTAGACGAGGTCAAGCTCGCCAACATTCAGCCGCTCATCGATTACTTCGAGGGGAAGACGGTGAGCGAGGAACTCTATTCGCCGCCCGAAATAACCGACCCCGAGGAAGAAAAGAAGTTCTTCGAGGAAATGGAAAAAGCGGCGGCAGCGCCTTTAAACAAGAAGCGCGCGCTAAAGAAAAAGCTCAAAAAGAGCTTCGGAAAGCGCGGTTCGGTTCAAGACGCCGAACCCGAAGAGTCCGAAAAGCCGACGGAAGCGCCCGCCGAGCCCGAAGCGCAAGAGGCTGTGCCGACGGAAAGCGGCGAAACCGCGCCGACCGACGCTTCGGCGGAAAAATCGGAGTAAATAAATTACACAAAAAAACGGCTTCGTGCCGTTTTTTTGTTGCGAAATAAAAAATTTTTTGTAAATAGCCCCCATACGTTTGACATATCGTCTTGCATACTGTATAATCATGCGAGTTTAATAAAACTAAACAAAAAGTTTAAGTAAAATTAACTTTTTTATGAGTGGAGCGAGCAATGACGGAGCAGAACGATATATACAAAATAGGCGCGAAGCTGAGAGACCTCAGGCTTAAAAACGGGCTCACGCAAGAGGAGCTTGCGGACAGGGCGGAGCTAAGCAAGGGCTTTATAAGTCAATTAGAGAACGATTTGACGTCGCCGTCGATTGCGACGCTTATAGACATTCTGACGCTTTTGGGCTCAAGCCTCAAGGATTTCTTTTCGGACGGCGACGACGCGCAGCTCGTCTTTACGCCGCGCGACTACTTTGAAAAGGATTGGGGCGGCGAGAAGGCGACTTGGATAGTTCCGACTGCGCAGAAAAACGAGATGGAGCCCATCATCGTAGAGCTTGCGCCGGGAGAATCCACCGATGCGGACATTCCGCACGAGGGCGAGGAGTTCGGGTACGTTTTGGAGGGCGCGATTTGCGTCAAGGTGGGCGACCGCGAGAGTATTGCGGGTAAGGGCGACAGCTTTTACTACTCATCCGACAAGAGCCACTGCATAAAAAACGTCGCAAACGGCGTCAGTAAGTTTATTTGGGTGTCATGCCCGCCGTCCTTTTAGAAACGCTTAAAAAAGTTGTACCGCAAGGAGTAAAAAAATGGCTGTAAACGCGCAAAGAGAAAAGTTTGACAACATCATCGAGATCAAAAACGTCAGCAAGGTTTTTGACGGAATAACCGTTGTCGACGACGTAAACCTCGCCGTAAGGCGGGGCGAGTTCGTAACGCTCCTCGGCCCGTCGGGCTGCGGCAAGACGACGCTGCTTCGCATGATTGCGGGCTTCGAACTGCCGACAAAGGGCTCGATATTCCTCGAAAAGCAGGATGTTACAACCGTTCCGCCCCATCTTCGCCCCATCAATACGGTGTTCCAAAAGTACGCGCTTTTC
>JAFLVC010000021.1 GCA_022508505.1 Clostridiales bacterium
CTTCCGATCTGAAAAGACCAAGATAGTCAGCCCCATAGTCGACGGAATAATCAAGGATCCCGACGCGTGCGCCGCCATGATGGATGCGTTTATCAAAAAGATAATGCCTCAGTCATATATCATAAAGCCCAAAATCCATGCCGTAGTAGGTGTGCCGATGGGAATAACGGTAGAGGAGCGCAAAACGTACGAGGAAGTATTGATGCGCGCCGGCGTCGACGAGATATCTATGGTCAATTCGATAATGCTCGCCGCAATCGGCATAGAGCTTCCCGTTGCGTCGGCGTACGGCGGTTTTATAGTGTCGATAGGCGGCGGCGTGACTGAGATTTCTGCGCTTTCGCTGTGCGGCATTATCAACGGCTGCTCGATAAACATCGGCGGCGACATGATGGATCGTGCGCTGTCCGACGTCATGCGCGGATATTACATGCTCAAAATCGATCCCGTAACCGTCCGCAAGGTAAAAGAGCAGACGGCAAGCCTTGTCGTAAACGATTGCATGACGGCAACGGTGTGCGGTATAGATATGGAAACCAACTCTGTGCGCAAAACCGAGATCGCTGCCGAAAAGGTCAACGGCGCGGTCGGTATTTACTATAAGAACATAATCGACGCGATAGAGAGTGCGATAAACACGTGCTCGCCGGCGCTCGCTTCCGACATACAAGACAGCGGTATTTACGTCGTCGGCGGCGGGGCGAAGATTCCGGGGCTTGCGGCGGTTGCGAGCGAAGCGCTCGATCTAAGAGTGCGCATTCCGCAGGACAGCGAGTACGCGGTAGTGCTCGGCGGCGGCAAGCTGTTGTCGGACAGAGAGCTTTTAGATGACATTTTGCTACATGCGTAGTAGATAAGAGATAAAAGATAGAAGATAAGAGATTAAAATGATTGAAGCGCGGTCATATGCCCGCGCTTTTTCCATATATCAGTCTCCACTCAATAAAGGGAGCTGGCTGTCGCTTTGTTCTTTTCGGCAAGCTATTCCTCGGGCGAAACGAAAAATGAATAACGGCAGTAAACACACGACAAAAATCAGTCTGTGCCTGTCGTCCTTTTTCGTCATAGTTTTATAAAATATTTCTTAAACCTGCACTGTAAGTTAGATATAATACAGTCCATGAAAAGTATAGTGATCACGTCGGGAAAGGGCGGAGTGGGCAAAACCACCGTCGCCGCTTGTTTAGGTCGCGCTCTTGCTGCGCTCGGGTGTCGTGTGGTAATGCTCGACGCCGATTTCGGGCTGAACAACCTCGACGTGGTGTTGGGGCTTGAAAGCAAGGTCGTGTACGATATAGCGGACGTAATCGACAACCGCTGCCGCGTGCGGCAGGCGCTCGTCGAGGACAGGCGGAATCTCTTTCTGCTTCCGTCCGCGCACGGCTATCTCGGCGAAAAGGTGACGGCGCAGAACATCAAGCTCATTCTGAACAGCCTTGCCGTAACCTTCGACTACGCGCTCGTCGATTGTCCGGCGGGCATAGAAGCGGGGTTTAGGCGGGCGGTTGCGGCGTGCGACAGCGCGCTCGTCGTAACGACGCCGCACATAAGCGCGCTTCGGGACGCTAACAAGGTGGTCGCGCTGTTATCGTCTTTGAAATACAGCCCGACGCTCGTAATAAACAGAATGCGCGGCGACCTTTTGGCGAGCGGCAAGATTCCGACGGCGGACGAAATATCGCAAATATTGAAAGCGCCGGTGGACGGCGTCATTCCCGAAACGGACGGCGCGTTCGACCTCGACGAAATGCCGAGTCGGCCGTTCGAGCTTTTGGCGTGTAAGATTCACTACGGCGTGGGCGAGCCTCTCGATCCCGCCGCCGAGTACAGGGGAATTCGCGGGTTTTTCAAGCGCAGAGCGAGGCGGCAATGAAAGAAGCGTTTTTTTCGACGGAAAGGCTCAAGCGCATAGTCGAAAGCGACGCGGACGGCGAGATGAACGATACCCTCCGCGTCGCGCAAAGCGACATTATGGCGCTTCTCGGCGAGTATATGGATATCGCGCGGCTCGATATGCGCGTCGATAAAGCGGAGAGCGGCTACCGCGTGACGGTAACTGCCGACGCGGACAGAATATTCTGCGTCGGCAAAATATGCGTCGACGAAGGCGAATGAACGGCAAAAGCGTTTCATATATTACGGTATGGACAAATACTCTGGCTGTAATATAGTGGAAAGCGTCGTGACGCGCATGACGCCTGTCAAGGTAAAGAAAAAGCGCTCGTTTTTGGGCGCGATTGTAAGGCTTACGGCTGCCGCGGCAATAGTGGGCGTCATTTGCTTTATTGCGTACGCGCCGTTCCCGTGGTTAAAGTCGGCGCGGGAAGGAGCAAAGCGCGTGTTTTGCTACGACGTGTTCGGACGTGAGGATTTCGGCACGTCGCCCGTGATATCTCGGCTTTTCGGTGAGTAAAACGGAAAAAAAGCGCGGAAAGACCGCCGCGCACGGAATAAGCGCACGCGAGCGCGATAAAAAAGCCGCAAGCGCGGACGTCGCGGTGCGCATTTCGCCTATAATGCTGATAATGGCGACGGTGTTTGTCGCGTTCGGCATGGCGTATGAGTTTGCGTGCTCGCTGACGGCGGTTATTTTGCATGAGTTTGCGCACGCAAAGGTGGCAAAAAGATTGGGATATGCGCTAAACGAGATAAAACTAATGCCGTACGGCGCGGCGCTTTGCGGCAAAGAGGACATTACGCCCAAGCACGAGATAATGATTGCCGCCGCCGGCCCCGCGCTCAACCTCGTGCTCGGAATGATATTCGCCGCCATGTGGTGGCTCATACCGACGAGCTACATGTTCACGCAGACGTTTTGCGTGTGCAACCTGTATATAGGCGTATTCAACCTGTTGCCCGTGTACCCGATGGACGGCGGGCGAATGCTGCTCGCGGCGCTGTCAATGCGGTTCAGCCGCCGCCGCGCGTACACCGTGTGCCGCATAATGTCGGCGCTCATCGGGTTGGGCGCTATAGCATTGTTTGTTGTGAGCGCGGTGTACGCGCCCAACGTCTGCTTTTTGACCGTAGGACTGTTCATGGTGGCGTCGGCGTTTTTGCCCGACGATCGGGCGCGGTACTACGCTCTGTTTGCGCGCGGAAACAGGCGGGCGCGGCTCAGTCATGCGCTCGAAAAGCGGGTGTATGCCGTGTCCGAAAGCGCGGCGGTTGCGGAGCTTTGCAGGGCGCTCGATCCAGACAGATTCACGCAGTTCGACGTCTACGGCGACGACATGCGGGTTAAAAGGTCGATAAGCGAGGACGAGCTCATAGAACTCATAAAAATCCACGGCTACGACGCAGAGGTTCGGCAAATTTTGAAAGGTACTTGATTTTTGATTTTCCGTATGCTAAAATGCAATCATGGAAAATGCGGAAAATGCGGGCGCCTTTGAGGACTACGCCCGCTCGCTTATAGCAGGCGACCGAAAAGCTCTAATAGCCGTCATCGGCGAGGAAATATCGCGCGGCGGTCAGGATGACTGCGAAAGAATAGCGGCTATCCTTTCTTATGCGACGCTCGGCGGCAACGGCGGCGACTACTATTCGGCGCGGTACGGCAATTCGTTCGACAAGCGGTACGTCGATCTGTTCTTGCAGTTGTGCAAGGAAGGCGGCATACGAGAAAACGAGTACATCAAGGTTTTGCTCGCCGCGGGAAGCGCCGACAGGTCAAGCGCGCTCTATAGATGGAACGGCGCAGTCGACGTGTATTTGACGCGCCGCGCGGGCGAGGATTTCGACACGATCGCCGATTATATAGAAAAATACGATCGCAAGTACACCAAGTACGGCGTTTTGATAAGAATAGACTCGAATCGGGCGTTAGAGCGCCTCGTTTCGGTCGTTTTGTACGGAAAGAACGTCGACAAAACGGCTATTCGCGATATTTTGATGGATCACGTATGGCTAGCCGAGCCGTTGATGGCGCTTTATCACAGGTCGAACGCGAGAGAGCGTGCCGCAATCGTCAGGCTCTTACTGCTGTACGTCAACGACTTGTCGGTAAAGGCGTTTATCGAAGAGACTGTGGTAAACGACAAATCGAAAACGGTGCGCGATGTTTTGCCGCGCAAGAAAAAGACGGTAAAGCGTGCCGCCGCGCCGTTTTTCGAAAAGAGCATGGCGGACGGCGACATGTATACGCTTTTGGAGTGGAAGGAGCTTTTAAAAAGCGCCGACTACGCCGCTGTCGCCGACAGAACGTTCTTTTTTACGCGCGAGGACGGCGAAATAAAGGTTCTCGTGTATAACGACGGCGTGTTTTTGGATATGACCGACACACCCGCGCCGCTCAAAGAAAGCGATTTCATCGGCGTTTTGCATCCCGCCGACCTTCCGAAAGACAGCGATATACTGTCGTTTAAGATAGCTCAGCCGTTTAAGCAGATACAACGGCGCATTTTTACGTCGCCGCGAAGCGGGCGTGCATTTGACGCGCTGACGGGTGCGCTTACCGACCGCGCCGCATTCGACGCCCGCTTTAAACAGCTCGGCTTTTTGCTCGGCGGCAAGCGCTCGGCTTCGGAAAAGGACGTCGCGCTCAAGTTCGTGGGGAAGTCTGCGATAGGAGTGGAGTGCGACTTTTCGGAGTCGTCTGACACCGTCTCGTGCGTCGGGCTGAAGTACTACCGCGCAAGCGACGTCGTAAAGCTAAATAGGACGTACTTCGTCGCGCAGTCGGTCGGCGTTTCGTCGAGCTCGCTCGGAAAACGCGAATACAGCGAGCTGACGCTTGCCGCGTACACTCTGTTCGGACGTGAGTGAGCGGCGTGAAAAACGTTAGACAAATGCCTCGCGTTGTAGTATAATTACATGAATACACTTTAAAGGTATTGCCGTGAAGAGCAAAATACTCGTCGATTACGAATCTTACATGTGCAGCGTCGCCCTCTTGGAGGACGGGGTTTTGCGTGAGTTCTACGTCGAGGGACAGGACATGAACCGCATCACAGGCAATATATATAAAGGAAAGATAGTCAATATTCTGCCCGGGCTTCAGTCGGCGTTTGTCGACATCGGGCTCAAAAAGAACGGGTTTTTAGCGGCGGAGGACATGCTCGAGGACCGCACCGCGCTCGCGCGCTCGGGCGCAGTGCCGACGCGGCTTGACGTCAAAGAGGGGGACTACGTCCTCGTTCAGGCGATAAAGGAAGCGTCGGACACCAAAGGCCCGCGGCTTTCGGCAAACCTTTCCATACCCGGTCGGTACATAGTTTACATGCCGACGATAGACTTTATCGGCGTTTCCAACAAGATAACAAACCCCGAGGTGCGCGACAAACTGCTCAACATCCTTGTCAAGAACAGACCCGATCCGCACTGCGGCCTCATTGCGCGGACTGCGGCAAAGGACGCGCGAAAGTCGGATATAATAGAAGAAATAGAGTACTTTGCAAACACCTATATATCGCTTCTCGACAAGTTCCGTTCGGCAAACGGCGTGTCGGTGCTTTCCACCGACGGCAACCTCGTGTTCAGGACGGTAAGGGACATTCTCAACTCGACGGTGGATGAGATCGTGTGTAACGACACGGCGGTCGCCGCAAGGCTCAACGACTATCTGCGCGAAAACCTCGCACAGCCCGTCAAGGTCACGCTCATGGACGACGCGGACGTGCTCAAAAAGTTCGGCGTGCTTTCCGAGGTGGAAAAGCTGTTGCACCAAAAGGTGGAGCTCAAAAACGGCGGCACTATTGTGATAGACTACACCGAAGCGCTGACAGTTATTGACGTCAACACCGCAAAGTTCACGGGTGACACCGACCACGAGCGCACCGTTTACGAGATAAACTGCGAGGCGGCGCGGGAGATTGCGAGACAGATCAGGCTTCGCAATATCGGCGGCATGATTGTCATAGATTTTATAGACATGCAGGACCCCCTCCACAACGAGGACGTCGTCAACATTCTCGTCGAGGAAACGCAAAAGGACAGGACGCGTACAAGGGTGCTGCCAATGACCGAGCTCGGGCTCGTTCAAATGACGAGAAAAAAGACGGGCTCGGAAATACAGTCGCTGCTTCTCACGCAGTGCGAACACTGCAACGGCACGGCGCATATACAGTCGCCGGCGTTTATCGCGCGCAAGATAAAGGCGCGGCTATCCGAGATTTTCGCTGACCGCGTCAGTACGGCGGCGGTTGTGTCGGTCAATCCCGAAGTATTCGCCAAGCTGTCGCGAGGGGATTGGTTCAAGTCGTTTACGACGGAAAAGTATGCGGGCAAGCTCGTGTATCTCGTCCCGTCGTCCGACGTGGGGCCCGACGCGTACAGAATAAGCGCACAGAGTTCGGCAATACTGTCGCTCCCGAGCAGCGCATTCCTCGTGACGTAAGGTGCGCTCATGAAGTACGTAAACAAGGAATACGGGTTTGCTTTCCGCCCGCCGTTTTTCGACAAGTTCAACGAGGTAAAGGACAACGGTCCGGACATAGGCGAGGAAAATTACCCGCAAAAATATATCACGGGCGTAGGCTACGACTACGGCGCAATAAACGGCGCAATGATTGTCGGCAAAAACGGCTCGATGTGGGGAATGCGCGTGCTGTATTATTCGGGCAACAAGTGGCTCGATAACGACGATTTCGTCGGGCACATGGGCTCGTCGAGCGCGAACACCGCCGACGGCAGTTTTGCGCACTTCACTTCGGGACCGCTGAGCGTCAAGTGGGTGCGGCAGACCGACCGCTCGCTCATACTTCAAGCGTCGTCGCGCAAAAAACTGCGCGTCCGCATTATTTTTTATCCGTGTTACGACTGCCCCGGCGAGCTTTCGATAGAAGGCGCGACTGTAAGCGGCAGAAGCCCGTACGTCGCAATCGTTCCCGGCACAATCGAGCTGACCGATAACAACGCGGTGTTTCGCGGCAGATACTTGGTGCTTGACGACGAAAAGCGAGAGTATTTTCACGCAATGTCGTACACTCCGCCGTCAGACTCGGCAAACGGCGCATTTAACGAGGCGATAATGGAGTTCGTTATAAACCGTCACCAGCCGAGCGTGTACGTGTACGCGGCGGTGGGCGACGCCGACATCTTCGACGCCGAGCTTCCTCGGCTTGAGCAGGTGCAGAACAGGATAGAGACGAGCGAGCTCCGCTACGGCGTCAACAAGACGATGGGAACAGGCGAGCTCGGCGCGCCCGTCGAGCGAATGTTCAACTCGATTCTGTGGTCGCGTGTGTATTATCCGTACTTATTGACGGAGATTTACACCCCCAAGCGTTCCGTCCTAGACAAGCATTTCGACATAACGGGCACGGGCGAAAACTGCTCGGCGATACTCGGTTGCTATACCGGCGTCGAAAAGGCGGTGCAGCAGTTGAGCTACACGATTGAGGACAAGATTATGTCTGTGTTTGCCGTGTGGCACAACTACTTGCACATGACGGACAAGAGCGACATGCTGTACTCATACCGCAAGCTCATAACGCTCTATCCGCCCATATCGTCGCCCGTTGTTGCCGACAAAAACAAGAACGAAGTGGCGTACAAGTGGACTGATTCGCCGTTAAAAGAAAAGTTCAATCCCGCGCCCATGTTCAGCCTCGACATGTCGTGCGTCAAGCTTTTTGCGTTCGACGTGCTCGAGAGGATAGCAGCGCTATTCGGACTGCCCGAAAAGGACAAGTACGCAAAGGCGAAAGCGGACATGACTGCGGTCATAAACGAGACCTTTTGGTGCGAGGAAGAGGGACTTTACCTCAACAGATACACTACGGGGCAGTGGGCGACGGCAATCGGCGCGACGTCATTCTATCCGCTCATTGCCGGCGCGGTGGACAGCGCCGAAAAGCTTTCTGCGATAGTCAATAACCTGACCGACACAAAAAAGTTTTGGGGCGATTACATCATTCCCACGCTGTCGGCAAGCGACAGGGAATACGGCAAGCCGTCTAAGCCGGACAACAACGGCAAGCGCAACCCGCCGTACCTGCAGTACCGCGGAAGCATAGTGCCGTACGTCAATTTCATCGTTTACCACGGACTGAAGCGGTACGGGCTGGACGAGATCGCGGCGAGCTTTGCCAAAAAATCGGCGGCGCTGTGGACTGCCAACGAGTCTGACAACGTCGAAAACTACTCGGTGTTCCTGCCGAACGGCAAACGCGCGCGCTCCGACGACCACGTGTCTACAAACGGAAACATGCTCGCGCTCATCGGCTTGCAGGAGCTCATCGACGTCGAATATTTCCGTCCGGACTTGAAGGACGCGATCGGCTTCGGCACGTTTTTAGCGGGCATGAACAGCGTCAGCAATCTCAAGCTTGCCGGACACGTGTACAGTATAGAGGTGTCGGACGAGAGCACTGCGCTCATAATGGACGGCGTAAACATGTTCAAGGGCGACGGCGGCAAGTTTGTCGTGCGCAACTTCGTCGTACAGGATGGCGGGTGCGATTTCATGATAGACGCTAAGCAAAACATAAGTATAAACATCGTCATGCCGTCGCAAAGCAAAAAGCAAGTCAAGTATTTCTTTATCGTGCCGCTCGGCAAGTCGTCCGTAAAAGCGGCGGACGGAATGGTAAATATCACCAAAATAGATGTATAGGTCTTTTAAATACGCACATAATAACCGTACAAGACGCGAGTAAAAAGCGGCTTGACAACATATTAAACCCATACTCTTTTAGAGTGTGGGTATTTTTTTTGCATCAATAGCGTTAGTAACGTCGATTTTCAAAAGCACATACACTGATAGCGGGGCTTGCGGCCTGCGGCTCCGCTACGGAGGAAGTTTTGGACGGCGTCATATACATAAACGGTCTGCTGTTCGGCTTGGGACTTGCGGTGGACTCATTCTTAATAGCGTTGACCGACGGGCTCGACAATCCCAACGTCAAAATCGGAAAGCTCGCTTTGCTCGCCGCGATGTTTGCGGCGTTTCAAATACTTATGCCCATGCTCGGCTGGCTGTGCATGCACACAGTCGCGGTGTACGTGGACTACTTCGACAAGGTGCTCTCGTGGATAGCCTTTGCCGTCATGCTGTTTTTCGGCGTGAGAATGATAGTCGATGGGGTAAAAAAACAGCCGCTCGAACGAAAAGAACGTGATATCGGCATAAGTGCCGTCATACTCCAGTGTTTTGTGACGTCGGTCGATTCGCTCGCAGTTGGATTTGCGATAGCTAACTACACGGTCATATCGGCGCTCGTATGCTCGATTGTCATTGGCTCGGTTACTTTTATCATGTTCTGTCTCGGCTACACAGTAGGGAAAAGGTTCGGGTTAAGGTTCGCCGACGCCGCGTCCGTAATCGGCGGAATAGTGTTTATCGGCATCGGTATCGAGATACTCATCACTACGCTTATATAAATGAAAAGCGTTTTCACCGTGTCATCCTGAGCGAAGCGCCTCGGCGCGAAGTCGAAGGATCTATATATAAAGGATCTATTATAAATAAAAAGCTCCCGAATAATCGAGAGCTTTTTGCGTTACTGTTCTGTTTTGCGTGGCTTAGTACATGCCGCCCATGTCGCCGCCGCCGGGTGCTACGGGTGCGGGGGGAGTGGGAATGTCGGTTACAGCCGACTCGGTGGTCAGAAGCGTCGACGCTATGGACGCCGCGTTCTGAAGCGCGGAGCGCGTCACCTTGGTCGGGTCGATAATGCCTTTTTTGACGACGTCGCAATACTCGTCTTTGAGCGCGTCGTAGCCGTAGTTGGCCTTTTTGGAATTGATGACGTTGTTGACGACTACCGCGCCGTCCACGCCTGCATTTACGGCAATCTGTTTGAGCGGTTCTTCGAGCGCTTTTCTGACGATAGCCGCGCCCGTCTTTTCGTCACCCTCGAGGGTGGCGATGAGCTTGTCGACAGCGGGAGCCGCAGAGAGCAGGGCAACGCCGCCGCCGGGAACGATACCTTCCTCGACAGCCGCGCGGGTTGCGGCGAGAGCGTCCTCTATGCGGAGCTTCTTTTCCTTCATTTCGACTTCGGTAGCAGCGCCGACGTTGATTACCGCAACGCCGCCCGCAAGCTTGGCGAGGCGCTCTTGGAGCTTTTCGCGGTCGTAGTCGGAGGTGGTCGTCTCAATCTGAGCGCGTATGGACTTGATGCGAGCGGCGATTTCTTCCGCGTCGCCTTTACCCTCGACGATCGTCGTGTTTTCTTTGTCGACCTTGACGGTCTTGGCGCGGCCGAGCATGGAAAGGTCTGCGTCTTTGAGCTCGATGCCGGTCTCGTTGGAAATGAGCGTGCCGCCGGTGAGCGCCGCGATGTCGCGGAGCATTTCCTTTCTGCGGTCGCCGAAGCCGGGCGCTTTTACCGCGACGCAGTTGAACGTGCCGCGGAGCTTGTTGACAACGAGAGTTGCGAGCGGTTCTGACTCGATGTCGTCGGCGATTATGAGAAGCTTAAGACCCTGCTGGACGATTTTTTCGAGCAGGGGAAGGATTTCCTGAATGTTGGAAATCTTGTTGTCGGTTATGAGAATGACGGGATTGTCGAGAACGGCCTCCATCTTCTCGGTGTCGGTGCACATGTAGGGGGAAGCGTAGCCGCGGTCGAACTGCATGCCTTCGGTAAAGGTGAGGTTGGTCGTCATGGTCTTTGACTCCTCGACGGTGATGACGCCGTCCTTTCCGACCTTTTCCATAGCCTCGCCGATGAGCTCGCCGATTGTCTCGTCGGAAGCCGATATGGAAGCGACCTGATTGATTGCGGTCTTGCTTTCAACGACCTTGCTTATCGACTTGAGGTGGGCGACTGCCGCTTCGGTAGCCTTTTCGATGCCCTTGCGAACGACCATGGGGTTGGCGCCCGCCGCGACGTTTCTCAGTCCCTCGCGAATAATCGCTTGGGCGAGGAGGCAAGCGGTGGTCGTGCCGTCGCCTGCGATGTCGTTGGTCTTCGTCGAAACCTCTTTGACGATTTGCGCGCCCATGTTCTCGAACGGATCTTCGAGCTCGATTTCCTTGGCGATGGTCACGCCGTCGTTAGTGATGAGGGGAGCGCCGTACTTTTTGTCGAGAACGACGTTGCGGCCCTTGGGTCCGAGAGTTATTTTTACGGTGTCGGCGAGAATATTGACGCCTTTTTCCAATGCCTTGCGGGCTTCGTCGCCCGTCTTTATCTGCTTTGCCATGTCTGTTTCTCCTTTAAATGATATATCAGTCCTCGACTACGGCAAGAACGTCGCTCTGACGCATTACCGTAAACGTTTTGTCGTCGATTTTGTACTCGCTGCCGGCGTACTTGCTGTAAAGAATCTTGTCGCCGACCTTGACGACCATCTTTACGTCCTTGCCGTCGACGAGTCCGCCGGGGCCGACTGCAACAACGACAGCCATCTGCGGCTTTTCCTGGTCCTTAGCGAGAAGGACAATGCCGCTTTTTGTCTTTTCTTCAGCGTCAATCGCTTCAGTAACAATGCGATCGAATAATGGTCTTATTTTCATTTTATACCTCCGTTAATTTGTGCTCATATATAATAGTTGTTTTTGACCTTCTTGTCAAGCGATTTTTGTCTCGGCGGATTGCGATTTTGAGCGAGAAAGGGCGGTGTGCACTATAGTCGTCGCGATATCGGTAAAATTTTGTCGCTTCTTTACCTGTAAAGTTCGTCAAAACCTGTTGACAAAATGTGAACAATGTGTTAACATTTACGTGTGTAGGTATATAATTATGAACAAATTGTTAACAAACACTTACAAACATACTACGAGCGCGAAGAGCGCGAGGAAGGTGGCTATATGAAAAAAAGAGCCGAAAATTCA
>JAFLVC010000022.1 GCA_022508505.1 Clostridiales bacterium
TTTGCCGAACACCATCCGTTCACAATGCCGCACGAAGCCGACCTCGAATTTTTGGAAAGCGATCCCGGAAAGGTTCGCGCCGCGGCGTACGACCTCGTCATAAACGGCGAAGAGTCGGGCGGCGGCTCGCTCAGAATATACGACCGCAAGCTTCAACAGCGCATATTCAACATTCTCGGCTTTACCGACGAGCAGATAGAGGAGCGCTTCGGGTTCTTCGTAAACGCGTTCAAGTACGGCGCGCCGCCGCACGGCGGGCTTGCGTTCGGTCTTGACAGGCTTGTCATGATGCTCGCGGGCACCGACAACATAAAGGACGTAATCACGTTCCCGAAAATCCAAAACGCGTCCGACGTGATGACGCAGGCTCCCGCGCCCGTCGAAAAAAAGCAGACCGACGAATTGGGGCTCAAGGTTGTCGAAAAAATCTAAAAATATCGGCGCGTTATGACGGACGTTTGCACGGTTAAAAAGATAAAAGGCAAGCTCGTCTACATCGAGCTGACGCGCGGCGAGAAGTGCGAGGGCTGTCAGGTCTGCGCATTCAATAAGCGCGAAAGTCTCGTCGTCCCTGCTGTTAGCAACGTGGAGGTCCATCCAGGCGAAACGGTTATTGCCGAAATGCCGACCGAGTCGGTGGGCGTCGGCTCGTTGCTTATTTACGCCGTTCCGCTGCTTTTAACCGTCGTCGGCGCGCTTATCGGGCTGGTCGGCGGACTGTGGCTTCAGGTAGGGCTCGCGGCGGCGGGGCTGGGGCTCGGATTTCTTTCGGCATGGCTGATCGACCGCGCATACCGTCGGCGCGAAGGAGTGCTTCCGCGGATAGTCGGACACTACAAGCAAGAGCAAGTGCAGAGCACTACCGATACAGACGAAAACAAAGGAGAGTGAGTTATGGAACTCGACGTCATTGAAAAAATCGATCCCGAAGTTGCCGCGAGCATGCGCCGCGAGCTAAATCGTCAGCGCTCCAAAATAGAGCTGATTGCGAGTGAAAACTTCGTGTCGGAAGCGGTGCTTGCCGCAGCAGGCTCGCACCTTACCAACAAGTACGCCGAGGGCTATCCCGGTAAAAGGTACTACGGCGGCTGCGAGTACGTCGACGAGGTAGAAACGCTCGCTATCGAGCGCGCAAAAAAGCTGTTCGGCGCAGAACATGCAAACGTACAGCCGCACTGCGGCGCAAACGCCAACAATGCGGCGTTCTACGCGGTGCTCGAACACGGCGACACATATCTCGGCATGAATCTCGCGCACGGCGGGCATCTCACGCACGGCTCAAAGGTCAATTATTCGGGACGGTTTTACAGCGTCGTGCCGTACGGCGTGGACGAAAAGACCGAAACGATAGACTACGACGAGGTTGAAAGGCTCGCAGTCGAGCATAAGCCCAAACTGATACTCGCGGGCGCTTCCGCATACCCACGCGCTATCGACTTTAAGGCGTTTCGCCGTATAGCCGACAAGGTAGGCGCGGTGTTCATGGTCGACATGGCGCACATAGCGGGGCTCGTCGCGGCGGGGCTTCACGAAAACCCCGTCGAGTACGCGGACATCGTGACGACCACGACGCACAAGACGCTTCGCGGCCCGCGCGGCGGACTGATACTCTGCAAGGAACAGTACGCAAAGGCGATAGACAAGGCGGTGTTCCCGGGCACGCAAGGGGGGCCTCTCGAGCACATAATCGCGGCAAAAGCAGTGGCTCTCGGCGAGGCTCTCACCGATGACTTTAAAAAGTATCAAAAGCAAATCGTGCTCAATGCCGCGGCGCTCGCAAATGCGCTCACCGCGCGCGGAGTCAAGCTCGTGTCGGGCGGCACCGACAACCATCTACTCCTCATCAAGCTCGAGCGGCTTACGGGCAAGGAGCTCGAAACGCTCCTCGACGAGTGCAATATCACCGTCAATAAGAACGCAATTCCTTTCGATCCGCTGCCGCCGTCCAAAACGAGCGGAATACGCGTCGGCACTCCGGCTGCGACCTCGCGCGGTATGAAAGAAGCGGAAATGAAGATAATAGGCGACTGCATAGCCGACATAATTCAAAAGGGCGAGAGCGCAAAATCTTCCGTGCTCGAACGCGTAAAAGCGCTTACCGACAAATTCCCGCTGTACGCAGAAGTTAAGTAAATAATTAAGAAACGGTTGACTTACTGTCAGCCGTTTTTAAATAGTACTATATAATTGCAGGGATTTAAACTTGACAACGGTAGGCGGCGGTGCTAAAATAAAACAAATCACGAAATACGGAGAGAAACTGCAGATGAAATTATCTACGCGCGCTACGTACGGATTAAGATTGTGCTTTATGCTCGCGATAGCAAAGGCGCCGCTTTCGGCGTCCCGGCTCGTAAAGCGCACCGACATAGGCATTAAATACCTTGAACAGCTAATGTCCATGCTGCGGCGCGGCAATATCGTCACGGCGTTCCGCGGCAAGACGGGCGGGTACGTGCTTTCGCGCGAGCCGCAGGAAATAACCCTGAAAGAGATTTTGGTCGCGCTCGACGACGGTTTCGACGCGCCGAGCTGCATATCGGGAAGCTGTGAGGACATGTACTGTCCAAACCGCAACGTCTTGAACAAGCTTAACGACGGAATAAACGGCGTGTTGGAGAGCGTAACGCTCGCCGACATGGTCATAGATTGCAGAAACGGCTGCGGGGATTCGAAATGAAAGGACAGGTGATATATCTCGACTACGCCGCGACGACACCCGTCGACGGCGAGACTATAGCGGCGGCGCTTCCGTACTACGGCTCGACCTTTTATAATCCCGCGTCGACGCACATGCTCGGTCAGATTGCGTCGAGCGCGGTCGAGTTCGGCCGCCGCGCATGCGAGCGTGCGATAAACGCAGACCGCGGCACGGTGTATTTTACTTCGGGCGGCACCGAAGCGATAAATCAGGCGATGAAGTGCGTCGATATCGAGGCGGGGAGCAAGGTCGCGGTGTCAGCGATAGAGCACGACGCGGTCAAGGCATGCGCCGAGTATCTTTCGCGGCGCGGGCACGAGGTCGTAACGGTGATGCCGACAGAGGACGGAATTATCACGCCCGAAGCGCTCGAAAAAGCGATTGAAGGCGGCGCGGCGCTCGTCTGCGTGATGACGGTCAATAATATCGTTGGCACTATTCAGCCGATAAGAGAGCTTGCACAAGTAGCGCACAGGCACGGGGCGCTGTTTTTTACCGACGCCGTGCAGGCGGTCAATTCGATTGAGCTTGACGTTAAAGACAGCGACGTCGACATGCTGTGTGTATCTGGGCACAAGTTTTACGCCTTGAAGGGCAGCGGCTTTTTGTACGTCAAAAAGGGCGTCAAGATAAACGCGCTTCTTGACGGCGGACGGCAGGAATACGGACTCCGTGCGGGCACGGTAGACGTTCCCGCCGTAATGGCGCTTGCCGACGGAATAACGCGTGCGCAAAACTGCGTCGATGAGTACAATGCCCACGCAAAAATATTGCGCGAGGCGTTTTTGTCGGCGCTCGATTGCGGAAAACAGATAGAGATCGGACCGCACGTAGACGATATCTTGTCGGTGGCGTTCGACGGTGTGGACGGCGGTCGGCTTGCGGTCGCACTGTCGGTCGCCGGCGTGTGCTGTTCGGTGGGCTCGGCGTGCTCTGCGGGCTCCGCCACTCCGCCGGACACACTCGTTGCCATGAAGCACGGCGGCGCGGCAAGCTCGGTGCGCTTTTCTTTCGGAAAACCCACGACCAAAGCGCAGGCGGAAGCCGCCGCAAAAATCGTAAACGACACGGTAAAAAATTTGCTTGCCGCAAAGGTGTAAATTATGAAATTCGAGCAGAAAACTTTATTGGAAAACGAAATGTCTCAGCCGCTCGCGGCACGGCTTCGTCCGCGCAGTCTCGAGGAGTTTTGCGGACAAAAGCACCTCATCGGCGAGGGCAAGGTTTTGCGCCGAATAATCGAGAGCGACAAGGTCGGCTCAATGATATTCTGGGGCCCGCCGGGCGTGGGCAAAACGACGCTCGCGCGTATCATTGCGAGCAGCACAAAGGCGCAGTTCATAGACTTTTCGGCTGTCACAAGCGGCATAAAAGAGATAAAGCAGGTGATGGAGCAGGCCGAAAAGAGCAGGCTGTTCGGCGAAAAGACAATCCTTTTCGTCGACGAGATACACCGCTTTAACAAGGCGCAGCAGGACGCGTTTTTGCCGTACGTCGAAAAGGGCAGTATAATCCTCATCGGTGCGACGACCGAAAATCCGTCGTTCGAGGTGAACGGCGCGTTGCTCTCGCGATGCAAGGTGTTCGTCTTAAAGGCGCTCGAAACGGCGGAGCTTTGCGAGTTGTTGACAAGAGCAATAACGGACGAGCGCGGATTCGGAGGACAGAAGATCGAGATATCGTCGGATATAATCGAAACGATAGCGAGCTTTGCAAACGGCGATGCGAGAAGCGCTTTATCAACGCTCGAAATGGCAGTCCTCAACGGCGATTTCGACGGAAAAAAGACGGTTGTCACGCAAGAGACCGTCGAGCAGTGCACCGCAAAAAAGTCGCTTTTGTATGACAAGACGGGCGAGGAACACTACAACCTCATTTCCGCACTGCATAAGTCTATGCGTAACTCCGACCCCGACGCGGCGGTGTATTGGCTTGCGCGAATGCTTGAAGCGGGCGAGGATCCGCTGTACGTCGCGCGGCGCGTGATACGCTTTGCGAGCGAGGATATAGGGCTCGCCGATCCAAGGGCGCTCGAGCTTGCCGTCGCGGCGTATCAGGCGTGCCACTTTATCGGAATGCCGGAGTGTTCGGTCAATCTCGCCGAGGCTGTAATCTATATGTCGATCGTGCCCAAGTCAAACGCGATCGACGTCGCGTACATTCGAGCAAAGAGCGACGCGCTCGGCATGCTCGCCGAGCCCGTGCCGCTTCAAATCCGCAACGCGCCGACTAAGCTTATGAAAGAGCTCGGCTACGGCAAGGACTACAAGTACGCGCACGATTACGAGGAGCGCATGACTAAAATGCAGTGCCTGCCCGATTCGCTAAAGGACAGGGAATATTACACGCCGACGGAGGAGGGTAACGAGGGCAAGTTCAAAGCCCGCCTCGACTCTATCAAAGCATGGAAGAAACAGGCATAGCCTGCTCATGTCGTGTGTTTACTGCCGTGATTATTTGAGGTTGCACCCTACCAATCACAGATTGGGTATTTGTCGTGTGTGAACTGCCGTAAGTATTTGAGATATCACCCGACGAATTGCGTTACAATAAAACGGACTCTACATTGTCTGAAGAGTCCGTTTCTTCTATTGTGTCATTCTGAGCGTCAGCGAAGAATCTATTCGCTTTTGTCGGAGCATCCGCTAAGCCCACGCGCCGTCCAACCACGCGACGCGGTCGGTCAGCCACTTCTTCAAAGCTTTCATATCGGCTATCCAGCCGGTTTCGGCGGAGCTCTGCGCCTTTTGCTTCCACATCGCAAAGTTCTTGCCCATGGCAGCCCTGTACGTCGCGTAGACCTCGTCGTTCATGCGCCGCTCGATAAACGCGGAAATATCGGGCGACAGCTTTTTCCACCGCGCCTTGACGGCGTTAAGGAATCCGGAGGTCTTGTACAGCGAAATGTACAGATAGCTCGCGGTAAATTCGGACGGTGAATTCTTTATCGAATCCGCCACGTATATGCCGCTCGGCGATCTGTCGCCGCGGTCGTTTGCCGAATAGTTGGTCGTTGCGTCAAAATCCCACGGCGGGCCGGCGTAAAGCTTGTCTTCGCCAGGCTTTTTGTACAGATAGAATGAGCTGTAGCCGGTGTCGGTGTTTTTGAACAGTTCGTGGAGAATGTACATGTCGACGAACGAATCGACGTCCGCGAGCTTGGAAAACTCTTCATAATTTCCGCCGAGCGCCGCATTGTACACCCTTTGCACGAAATTTTTGATGTATGCGATCTGCTGCATAAATTGGACCTTTGTTATACCCTCGTCGAGGTAGTCGTCGGGGTCGGGGGACTTGACGGTAAAGGGATACCTTACGCCGTCGATTTTGAACCAATTGACGCCTTCCACGCCCTCGTTGTACGCGTAAGCGTCGTACTCGATAAGGTAGCCCGTATCCTCAACGCCGTATTCCGACTCGATATCCACTCTGCCGTCGCCGACGCGGACGTGCTCGCACAGTAGGTATACACCGCGGTATTCGTTGTTGACGTACAAATCAATCCAATGCGCCGCGGTGGAGTATTCTATATTGTCAAAAACTTCGCCCGCCATGTTGTAAGCGAGGTAGTTGCGGCTCATCGTGACGTCGTCGAAGTTGGCGCCCGCGATGACAACCCAGTGCTTGTTTGCAGTTCTTCCGAACAGAGACTGCTTTTTGTCGAACTTGATGCGGTAGCCGCGCTTTTTGCCGTAGTTTCCGACGTCGGGAATGTCGTTCCAAGAGCCGTTGCCGCGCCCCTTGAACTCCGCTTTTAAGAAGTTGAGCGCAAACTTTTCCTCGGTGTTGGTTAGCGTGACGCGCGCCGAAACGTAGGTGTCCTTGTCCTTTTCGACGTCATGGAGAGGGTTAGTGCTTCCGTCTGATTTGTATAGGTCGATAAACATACTCGGAAGGTTGGTAAGCTCCATCCATACCGCGGTAAGCGTGATGTTTTCGCTCGGCATTTTGTCGAACCTGTACTCGACGCCGTTGTGCAGCCATTTTGTGACGTGCCAGCCGGGAAGGTTTACGACGGGTTGAGAAATCGATTTGCCCGCTTCTTCCACGATAGGGGGTACGACAACGCCGTCTTTGAGCGTATTAAATGTAATTGTATACGCTGCCTTCCATACTGCAGTCAGCGCTACGTCCTCCGCCGGCATTTCGGTAAGGGTAAACTCGGCGCCGTTACGTTCCCAGCCGAAGAACTTGTAGCCGGGGCGCGTGGGTGATATGCCGCCGAGGTCGATGATGTCGCCCGCGACAAGCCACATCGTATCCACGCTCGATCCGCCTTCGCCGGTATCGAAGGTAATCTTGTAAAGCTTTTTCCACGCTGCGGTGAGGGTGATGCTCTTTTCGGGCATGACGTCGAACACGTACGGCTCGCCGTTCAACATCCAGCAGTCGAATACGTACCCGTCGCGCGTGGGATCGATAGGCGGGTAGATTTTGCTTCCCGGCTTTGCCGTCAGCGAATCTACGCTCGAGCCGTCTTTGCCTGTGTCGTATGTAATCGTTACCGTATTGTTGCTTGTCGGTGTCGGCTCTTTCTCCGACGCGCAAGCGCACACAAAAACGGTCGCCGCTAAAATACACAGCAAAACGAATGCTACCGCGATACTTCTTGAAAACTTTTTCATGATTTTCCTTTTGTCCGAACGGCATTTTGTTATGCCGCAGAACGCGATGTTACTGTGTTCAGTCTAACATATATATACGGTCTTGTCAACACCGAAATAATTTCGATTAAGTATTGACTTTAGATACAGTATATAGTATAGTAGTGGTATGATGTGGGAGTGTGTGCTGTTTTTGCTCCCGCGAGTCAAAACGAGAGGTGCATGGTGAGAAATAAAGTATTGACAACGATGATGTCGATTTTTGCGGTGGCGCTGTCATTGATTTTACCCATGAATCTTTTCGGGTGCGCCGACGAAACGCCGCAAAAGCCGCAGGCGGTCACGCCGTACGCGATAAAAAACTTCGTCAATTTCGTGACAAACATTCAAACGCCGATAACGGTTGATTCGGGCGCCGAAATCGAAGCGGGTTACATCATATACGAGCACTTGAAGGACGAATACAAGAACAACAAGGACGTTCAAGGACAAAAGGAAATCCTCGACGATTACAAGGCGCAGTACGAAGTAATAAAGGCGGAGCAGGACAGACTTGACGCCGAGGCCGAGCAGGCGGCGGCGCGAAGCAGGTTTGAAAAAGCGGTAGAACGCATTCCCGGCGAGGACAAATTGACTGTCGGCGACAAGACCGCAATCGCTGCGGCGTACGCACTGTACGAAAAGCTCGACGCGGCCTCGCGCGATGTGGCTTCGGTCAAAAGCGCTTATGCAAAATTGCAGGCCGCCGACAAAAAGGTGAGAGAGCTCGAGGAAGAAGCGCGGCTCGCCGCAATTAAACAAAAGGCAGATGAGTTCGTAAACGGCGTCGACGAGCTTACCGAGGACGACATCACGCTCGCTTCCAAGAGCGCAATCGAGGATTTGCAGTATCTTTACGACAAACTGCCCGATGAGGCAAAGGAATACGACAGCGTAATAGAAGCCAAGCAAAAGCTTGACGCGGCGGCAGAAGAATACAAAGCATTAAAGGACGAGAGCGACGTTAAGGAATTTTTGAAGCTTATAAAAGCGCTCCCGTCATCCGAGGATATTACGCTCGACCACGGCCGCGACATAGTGGCTATCGAAACGCTGTACGAAAACATGTCTGAGGAAGCGAAGTCTGTCGACGGCGTTGCGGAAGCGCATAAAAAGCTCGTAGCGGCGCGAAATAAGTACGACGAGCTGTTTGCCGAAGCCGAGAAAATCAAGATTCAAGAGTTTATCGAGGCGGCTAATGCGGTGCCGCTCGACATAGAAAACGTCGACATAACCTGGTTTGACGTTTTGAACAACGCGAGCGAAAAGTATTGGGCGCTGTCGTACGCATCGCAGTCGCTCCCCGAGGTTTTGGAAGCGGTAAAGCGTTGGGACGCGGCGCAGACTGCGTTTGATAAAAAGGGTTATAAGAGAATACCCATGACCAATCCCGGCATGGCGCTTTCGGGCGATAACCCGCCGCACCTTGTGCTTCAGCTCCACGAGAATATGCTAAAGCCAATTTTGAATTTTTACGGCGTGGCGACGCTTGCCGAGCTTGACAATCACGCCGTACTCGTTCTCAACGTGTATGTCGACGGCACGCTTACAGGCAAGGCGGACATAGCGTTTGCGAGCCTTATAAACGAGGGGCATATTCTTCCCAACACCGCAATAGTAAACGCGCTTAAAGCCCTTTCGGCGACTAACGACAAGATTGTAAGCGGCTCGAACTTCTCGTTCTCGCTGTCCGTAAGAGACAAGAACAACGAGCACATTCCGTCCGCCGAGACTGCTGTCTCCGCGTCTAAGAATACCTATACATGGTAATAGCCGCAGGGCATGAGATAAAAAGGAGTAAAAATGGAAAAGAAGCAAAAGCCCGTTTCCGAAGAGCAAAAGCTTTTACAAAAATTCGAAAGGAAGCTCAAAATCGAGGCGATAATCAAGTCGCTCTTGATAGGCTTTGTGTGCGGCTTTGCGCTATGCATTCCGATATCTATCATATCGTTTATAGCGGAGTACAACACGATATGGATATCGGTGGGAGTGCTCGCATTCGGCACGGTCGGCTTTGCCGTCATGTCGTATGTAAAGTATTACAAGACGAGTCTGAAAAAGACGGCGTCGCGCGTCGACGGCGTAGGGCTTGAGGAGCGCATGATAACAATGCTCGAGTTTGCGGACAGAAACGACGCCTTAGCCGTTCGTCAGCGCGAGGACGCAAAAGAAGCGCTTAGCAAGGTCGAGCCCAAGCACGTCAAGGTCCCGTTCCCCAAATTCGCGGTGATAGCCGTCGTTGTCGCTGCTGCGATAGCGGTTACGATGATGGTAACCTCTACGGTAAATGCAGTTCGCGCCGAGGAGGCGGCCAAAAGACCGACGGTCGGGCAACCTATAGAAGAATCCGAAGAGGACAGAATAATAAGAGAATTGATTGAGGCGATACGAAAGGAGATAAACGACGCCGACGTTAGGCTTTCGCTCAAACGCACACTGCACGATTTGGTGGACGATCTCGAAAAGAGCCTTAAACCGACGGACTCAACCGAAGTAAAGATTGCAAAGATATCCGAAACGGCGCAGGAAATCCACCGCATTCTTCAAAACGAGCTGTCGCGGCTCGTCATCGCGCGTGAGCTGAAAAAGCACGATACGACGTACGAAATAGGCGTAGCCATTGAGTCGGGCGAGATGGACAAAATCGAAGCGGCGTTTATGAAGATGTACGACTCGATAGCCCCGCTCGTCGGAGAACAGAAGTACGACCAACTCATTAAGACCGCAATGGATATTTTGACGGCGCTCGAGGACGCCGGATACAGAGAGCCCAAGCAAAAAATGTTCTCGGCGCGCGCAATAAGCCAGCCCGACAACGACAAGCTCGCAAAGGCACTTGAGGAGCTCGCAGAGGCCATGCTCGCCGCCGTGCCGCCTCCCGAGGAGCAGGACGGTGACGAGGACAAAATAAGCGACGAGGTCAACAAGAAGTTAGAGGACGCCATACAAGACGCACTCGGCGCAATACAGGACGCGCTCGACGACCAGAAAGAAATAGAAAGCACCGATAAAGATATCATGGATAAGGTGGAGGACGCGCTCGAACAGCTCGGGCACGGCAGTTCTTCGTCCGACGACGATGAAAAGGATCCCGACGAAGAGGACAAAAAGAAAGACGAGGACTCGAGCGACGTAGGCCCCGCAACGCCTAACGAGGACGGCGACTTGATATACGACTCGGTCATCGACGGAAGGACGAGATCGGAAGA
>JAFLVC010000023.1 GCA_022508505.1 Clostridiales bacterium
TGGTGGAGATAAGCGGGTTCGAACCGCTGACCTCTTGAATGCCATTCAAGCGCTCTACCAACTGAGCTATACCCCCAAGGCTTGATTATTCTATCACGTACACTTTGTGTTTGTCAACTGTTTGACGGGGTGACGCGTTTAAAAAAGTCAAATTAAATGCGTCAAAACGGTTGCTTTGTCCGTTTTAGTATGGTATAATTTCAATGTTGCCACTATAGTCTAGAGGTTAGGACGTTGGCCTCTCACGCCGAAGACCCGGGTTCGATTCCCGGTGGTGGTGCCAAAAATCGGTAAGCACGTATGTGCTTACCGATTTTTACTTTTTACCTGCGTTGATTTTAGAGACATTCTGCGCTAATAATACTTCACAAAAAAAGCGCGAGCCGTTTTCCTCGCGCTTTTGTCATTATTGATTAGGCGCATCAACGCCGCATTACCACTATCTGCCGCCGGGACCGAAACCGCCGCCGGGCTTGTTTCCTCCGGGACCGTTACCGCCCGGGAACGAGCCGCCTGACGAGCCTATCGTCGTAATTATGCTTGAAACGGTAAAGCTCGTGAGCTTGGTGCTTCCGCCGTAGAGTGTGTACGTTCCGCCGTTTTTGAGCTCGGGCGTACTGAATATAATCGACTGGCACTCCTTGACTATCTCGACGGACAATAAGGTATTATTCGAGCTGTCGCAAAGCGTAATAACAGAGCCTGCCGTTATCTTGGACTGATACGCATACGACACGACGTACTGCGTGGAGTTGGTCGACGGCGTTTCCACCATGCCGAGTGTAGAGGTCGCGAACACCTTGCCGCCTGTGATAACTATGCCCTTATCTGCGTCGAGCCCCGCGTCCATACCGCTCGTCGGGCCGTACACGAGTACAGTGCCGCCGCTTATCAATATACTGCCGTTTGAATCGATACCGTCGCCGCCCGAATTGACCTTGACGTCACCGCCGCTTATTATAATATGCGCGGTGATGGTCTTGTCGTCGCTTGCCGCATTGATGCCGTCGTCTGTTGCTGTAACGTCAACGGTGCCGCCGCTGATTTCCACATACGCACCCTCGATACCCTCGTAGCTCGTCTCGATCGTAATGTCGCCGCCCGTAATCTTTGTAAGATGGTCGGACGTAATAGCGTCGTCGTACGTGGATATCGCACACGTGCCGCCCTCGATGAGAACATTACCGCTACTTGCATGAATGGCGTCGTCCGTGCAGTCAATATTGAACGTGCCGTCCGAAATGGCTATTAGGTAGTCGCCGTCATATACTGTGCCTTCGACCTTGTTTCCGTCGTCGTCCTTGAACGAGTATTCTATCTCGCCGACCTTTATGCCCTTGCAGCTCTGAGTAAGAGCGTAGAGCTGGCTTGAACTGTAGCGGTTTGCCTCGTCGCTCGCAATCCGCTTGTAGTCGTTGCCCGACTTGGTGTACTTGAAGTCGTCCGCCGCAAGGTCGTACGCTGTCATATTATCGGCTGTCTTTTGAACAAACTTGCCGTTGGTCTTGATGTTGTACGAACCGCCGTCGATATATATGACGGTATCCGCCTGAATGCCGTCGCCGTCGACGTCGCAGGTGTAGTTTACGTTGCTCAGCGCGACAAATCCCTCAGCCGTGGTGAACTCCGCCGTCGCGTCGTCACACTCTGCATTGATGCCGTCCTTGCCCGCGGACTTGACGTCTATCGTGCAGTTTGCCGCCGTGACCGAAAGTCCGGTTATGCCGTGGTTTGCCGCAGTGGCATTTATAGTCGCGTCGACGATTCTAATTTCCTTGCTCGACTTTATCGCGCTCTTGCTGTTTGATTTTACATTGAGAATGCCCTTGCCGTTTATGGACAGCGGGGCTTTGACATGAATTGCATTGACGTCGTCGCCGCTGTTTTCCACGTGGTTGGTCGAGCCCTCTTTGAGCGTGATAATCACGCTCTTGGGCTTTTTGTCGGAGCCGTCGACCGCTATGCCGTTGTCGTTGACGAACGTCGCGTTGTCGAATATGACGTGAACATCGATATCCTTTTTGGTTATTAAAATTCCGCCGTACTCACCGCTGAAATAGTACGATCCGGTTTTTGAAATCTCATATATGTCATTCGTCGGTTGCACTACCGTAGCGCCGTCTGACGACGTGTTGCCGGAGAGGTCGTCCAAATCGCCGACCTGCCCTTGCATGTCGTCCTTAGTCGAGCCGTTGCTCGTATCGTCCGCTTCGCCCGCGATCTCGCCCGTACCGCCGCCTCCGAGACTGTCGCCCGGGTTAATGAACTTGCCGCCGTCCGGCCGATTGTTTGTACCGCACCCGACGAGCGCAAACATCAGCGACACGACAAGCGCAATCAGCACCAATAAGAATGATTTTTTTACTTTCATTTTGATACCTACCGTTAAACTTTAATTAATTATAGCATAAAATCGGCAAAAATACAAACGCATAGAGCAAAAGAAAAACCGCAAAATGCGGTTAATTTCTCTGCTTTTTATGTGAATAGTTTCTCGTCGGGTGAAACAGCGGTCGAACAACGGCAGTAAACACACGACGGGAATAAGGCTGTGCCTTTATGCCGCGTCCTTTTCGACCTTGGGCGGGGCGCCGTTTTCTATCGTGTCGGCGTTTATCGTTATGCGCTTTATCGTCTTGTCGGACGGGACCTTGTACATGATGTCGAGCATTGCGTTCTCGACTATCGTCCTGAGCCCGCGCGCGCCCGTGTGGAGCGCTATTGCCCTGTCGGCGATTGCCGAAAGTGCGCTCTCGTCGAACTTGAGTTCCACGCCGTCGAGATCAAGAAGCTTGACGTACTGCTTGACTATGGCGTTCTTGGGCTCGGTGAGAACGCGCACCAAATCCTCGGTCTTGAGGTCCTTGAGCGCGACCGTCACCGGCACGCGTCCGACGAGCTCGGGGATTAGCCCGAACTTGATAAGGTCTTGAGGCTGGACCTTGGGAAGAACTTCGTCGGTAGTCTTTTCGCTGTGCAGCTCGCCGCCGAAGCCTATCCTCGATTTTCCCAAGCGGTCCGACACTATCTTTTCAAGCCCGACGAACGCGCCGCCGAGTATGAACAAGACGTTTGTCGTATCCATGTGGATAAACTCTTGCTGCGGGTGCTTTCTGCCTCCGTTGGGCGGTATGCTCGACACCGTGCTCTCTATTATTTTGAGGAGCGACTGCTGAACGCCCTCGCCCGACACGTCGCGGGTTATCGAGACGTTTTCGCTCTTGCGCGCAATCTTGTCGACCTCGTCGATATAGATTATTCCGCGCTCGGCGGCGGCTATATCGTAGTCGGCATTTTTGATAAGGCGGAGGAGTATGTTTTCCACGTCCTCGCCGACATACCCCGCCTCGGTCAACGTCGTCGCGTCGACCATGGCAAAAGGCACCTTCAATATCTTCGAAAGTGTTTGAGCGAGCAGCGTCTTGCCGCAGCCCGACGGGCCGAACATCAAGATATTGCTCTTGTTGAGCTCGACGTCGTTGCCGTCGGCGCGCTCTGCAACAGTGCGCTCGTCATCTCGACCGGCATGCCTTTTCGGCATGTTTTTGAGATTGTAGTTTACGCGCTTGTAGTGGTTGTAAACAGCGACCGACAGCACGCGCTTTGCCTCGTCCTGACCGATAATGTACTTATCGAGCTCGGCCTTGAGCTTTTCGGGCGGCATGAGTGCGACCTGATCGGGCACCGCCTCGTTCGGCTTTGCGAGCTGATTGCGGCAGATGTCGACGCAGTCGTTGCATATGAAAACATTGCCGCCGGGCGCGGCTATCAAATGCTCGACCTTGTCTTCGGTCTTTCCGCAAAACGAGCAAAACGGTTCGCTGAATGTCTCGGACTTTTTCGCCATTAAATGAAATGAACTCCTTTTTTAACTGTTGGGTTTATGTTCTGTAAAGACGCGCCTAATCTACGGTCTGCGCTCGACGATGGCGTCGACTATGCCGTACGCCTTGGCCTCTTCCGCAAACATATAGTGGTCGCGGTCGACGTCGCGCTCGATACGCTCCAACGGCTGATTGCAGTTCTTGGCGAGTATCATGTTCATGCGCTTTTTGACCTTAAGGATATGCTCGGCGGTGATTGCGATGTCGCTCGCCTGTCCGTGCGCGCCGCCCGACGGCTGGTGAATCATTATCTCGCTGTTGGGAAGCGCAAACCGCTTGCCTTTAGCGCCGCTGCTGAGAAGGAACGCGCCCATGGACGCCGCCATACCGACGCAGATGGTTTCGACGTCGCACTTGATGTAGTTCATGGTGTCGTATATCGCCATGCCGGCGGTAACAGAACCGCCCGGGCTGTTGATGTAAAGCGATATGTCCTTGTCGTCGCCCTTGCTCTCGAGATACATGAGCTGTGCGACAACGAGGTCGGCGGTTACGTCGGTGACCTCGCCCGTCAAGAACACGATGCGGTCCTCGAGCAAGCGCGAAAATATGTCGTAGGAGCGTTCGCCGCGGTTGGTCTGCTCCACGACCATGGGAACAAGGTCGTTCATAATATGATCGATTTTTCTCATAACTCTCCTTTACAGTCCGTTATTCTTCGGTCTTTTTTGTTGCCGGCTTTTTGGCCGCGGGCTTCTTTGCCGCAGGCTTTTTGTCAGCTGTCGCGGCGGTTTCGCTCTTTTTAGCCGCCGACTTTTTCGCGGGCTTTTCGGCCTCGCCTTCTTCGAGAGTGAACTCGTTGTTTTCGAGAATGAAGTCAAAGAACTTGTCGGTAAGAATGTCGCTCTTTGCAAACTCTCTCGCGTCGCCGCCGTGGTGCTCCGCCTCGTGCTCGTACGTGTGGCGGGCGGTGTCGTCCTCGAACTTTTTGTCGATATCGGCTTCTGTTACCTCTATCTTTTCTGCGGCGATTATCGCCTTCATGACCTGACGCATTTTGACGTTGGTCTCTGCCTGCCCCTTGCGCTCCGAACGGAACTGCTCGGGCGAGCTGTTGTTGTACTTGAGGTAGTCGTCGACGCTTATGCCGTAGTGCGACAGGTTGTGCGCCATTTCGCGGAACATCCTTTCCACTTCCGCCGCGACTATCTTTTCGGGAACCTCGCACTCGGCGTTGTCGGCAATCGCCTTCATCGCCGCGTCGATGCGCTCGCTACGCTCGCGCTGCTTTGCGGCGGTCTCGAGGTCGGCTCTCAGCCCCGTCTTGTACTCGTCAACCGTCTCGTACTTGGTGCGGTCCTTGACAAACTCGTCGTCGAGCGCGGGAAGGAGCTCCTCGCGAACTTCCTTGCACGTGACGTGGAACACTGCGGGCTTGCCCTTGAGCGCTTCGGCGTGGTACTCGTCGGGGAACTTGACGTTGACGTCGCGCTCCTCGCCCGCCTTGATGCCGATAAGCCCGTCCTCGAAGCCGGGGATAAAGGTGTTGCTGCCGAGCTTAAGCTCGTAGTCACTCGCCTTGCCGCCCTCGAACTCGACGCCGTCGACGGTGCCGACGTAGTCGATGAGTGTTACGTCGCCGCTTTTTGCCGCGCGGTCGGTCTTTTCGAGGCGGGACGCGTGGTGAAGGTCGGCGTCGATGCGGGCCTGCACGTCGTCATCGCTTACATTATACTCAATCTTGGGAAGTTTAATACCTTTATATTCGCCGAGCTTGACTTCGGGATACAGCGTGACCGTCAGCGTGAATGCAAACGCGTCGCCTTCCTCCGGCTTGTCGAACGCGACGTCGGGCTGACCGAACGTCTCGAGCTCGGGGTGCGCCGCCATCTGCTCCGCGTACGCGTTGTTGATGCAGGCGTCGACCGCGGCGTCGAAGAACACGCCCTGGCCGTAGTGCATTTCTATAAACCTTCTCGGCGCGTGGCCGGGACGGAAGCCGGGGATCTTGTACCGCTTCTTGGTGCGCTGGTATGCCGATTCAATCTCTTTCTCCCACTCCTCGGCGTTGAGCGCGATCTTGAACACCGCTTCTGCGGCTTTTTTCTCGAACGTAGATTTCATGTGGTCCTCCAAACTAAATATAACCGTATTATTTTAGCACGGTCAATCCGTTATGTCAAATCATTTGTAGCCCCTACTTCTTTTGTTAAAGAAGTAGGCAAGCAGGCACAGCCTGTTTTTTTGTCGTGTGTAGACTGCCGTCGGTGATTTTTCGTTACACCCGACCAAGCACAGCTTGGATTTCTGTCGTGTGTAGACTGCCGTCGGTGATTTTTCGTTACACCCGACCAAGCACAGCTTGGATTTCTGTCGTGTGTAGACTGCCGTCGGTAATTTTTCGTTACACCCGACCAAGCACAGCTTGGATTTTTGTCGTGTGTAGACTGCCGTCGGTGATTT
>JAFLVC010000024.1 GCA_022508505.1 Clostridiales bacterium
CCTACAGGCTACCAGAGCTACGGCTACCTCCAGCCCCCTACGGCGCCTCAGCCCGACCCGAGCACTATGCTCGGCGCAGGCTCTTCCCAGCCTCAGCAGCAACAGCTCGGCCTCGCCGCTCCGCCTCCTCAAGGCGCGCAGACGCAGTATGACGGCGCAAATATGACAGGCGAGAATGACGAACTGAACGGTCTGTAATAGGCACAAAACCCCAACAAAAAATCCCGCGCACTGCGGGATTTTTGATTTCTATAAGTATATGTCGTATGTAACGTCGAGAATTTAGCTGTGTGACACGATTACATGATGTCGGTAATTGTGTCGGAAACCGTTCCTGTGGCCTTGCTGCTGAGTCGCTTGGTGTCTGCGACGTCGCCCGCTATGACGAGAAGATCGTCGGCAAGAAGCTTGCAGTTGCCGCCGGGCGAGGGAATTACCTCGTCGCCGCGCTTGATGACGACAAGAGTGACATGCTCGGTGTTTCGGAGGTCGAGCTCGGAGAGGGTTTTGTCCTGCCATTTTTTGGGAGTTCTGATTTCCACCATGTGGAACTTGTCGGTCAGCGTCATGACCTCGACCATGTTGGGCTTGACGAGGTTGGCGGCGAGCTTTTCGCCCATGGCCTCTTCCGGAATGAACGTCATATCGACGCCTATCTTTTCGAGTACTATCTTGTGGCGCTCGTCGCTCGCTTTGGCGATAACAGTCGGCACTCCGAGCTGTTTACACATCAGACTTATGAATATGCTCGCTTCTATATTGGACGTGATACAGACTATCGCGACATCCATGTTGTTTATGCCGAGCCGTTCGAGGTTTTGCTCGTCGGTGGCGTCGCAGCACACGGCTTGCGTGCAAAACGAGGATATCTCATTAATCTTATCCTCGTCATCGTCGACAACAAGCGTTTCCGCGCCGTATTCGCTGAGCGCTTTTGCAAGAGCTGTGCCGAATCTGCCGAGACCGAATATCACGTATTGCTTTCTTGAGGACTTTTTCATAACTGCTCCTTTATCCTATCATTATGTTGGCTGAAGGGTATTTGAGCGACGATTTGTCGCGCTTTGTGAATATCATTCCTATACTCAGCGGGCCGAGCCTGCCTATTATCATTATTACCGCGAGCACCATTAGCGCCGCGGGCGAGTAGGGGTGCGGCGCCGCGACGGTGGTCGAACCCATTGAAAGGCCGGTCGTCGTGAACGCCGTGATTGTTTCGTAGAGGTCGTATCCCGTCGGGACGTTGGGATCCGTGCCCGTGATTATCATGACGCCGACCATAACACAGATCGTCGCAATCAGCGTAACAGCGACCGCTCTAAGCCCCGTTTTGTAGGGGATGCTGTGGCGGCGCATGACGATTTCGTCCTTGCCGCGCAGAGCGGAAAAGCCCATTACAATGAGAAGTGCAAACGTCGTCGTCTTGATTCCGCCGCCCGTACTGCACGGAGACGAGCCAACGAACATCAGAAAACAGGTAAACGTTTTGCCCGTAGATGACATGGCGTTCTGGCTTATCGACGAAAAACCCGCCGTAGAACTCGCCATTACCGATTGGAACATGCTGTTGAGAAGTTTTTCCCCGCCGTTCATGCCGGCAAACGCCGCCGAATTGAATTCGGACGCGAGCAATACGAACGTCCCCATAGTCATCATTATAGCCGTCATAGACAGCACGATTTTTGTGTGCAGTCTGTATTTACGCCAACGGAATTTGCTTTTGAGTATGTCGTCTATGACAGGGAAGCCGAACGCGCCGAGAATGGAAAGCGCGGCAATTATTATAAGCACGCCCGCGTTGGAACTGTAATCGGACAGCGAACCGAACGGATTTTTGACAGTGCCCATTACGTCAAAGCCGGCATTGCAAAATGCCGAAACCGAATTGAACACCGATTGCCATATTCCTATCGGTCCGTTTGCCACGCAGAAGAAGGGCATGAGCAGCAACGCGCCCGCAAGCTCGATTACGCCCGTCATTATGGCGATGTTTCGCACAAGCCGCACAACGCCTTTGATGTGGTCTTGCCCGAGCGATTCGGAAATGGCTATGCGGTCCTTGAGCGTTATGCGCTTCCTGATTAGCAAAAAGACGAAGGTAGCAAACGTCATAAACCCGAGCCCGCCGAACTGAACAAGCACAAACAACACGCCCTGACCGAAGCCTGTGAGCGACAGCGACGTCGGTTTTATGATGAGTCCCGTGCCGCACACGCCGTTCGTCGCCCAAAATATGGCGTCGGTAAAGCTCATCCATTTGTCGTCTGCGTTTGAAATAGGCAGGGCTAGCAAAAACGCCCCGACAAGCATTACGGCAAGGAAGCCCAACAGCACAAACAGCATCGGCGGCATTGAAAACCGTCGTTTAGTACCAATACTTTTAGTCATATATCTCCGTCAAAAGGCAGGACGCGCTCGCCGCTATGGCGTCGCCGCTGCCGATTATTCCGAGTGTTTCGGTTGTTGTTGCCGACACGTTTACTCGCTCGACCGCTATTTCGAGCCGAGCGGCGAGGCTGCGTCTGATACTGTCGATATGTCCCGCCAGCTTAGGTTTTTGCGCGATTATAACGGCAGAAATGTTTCCGACCGCAAGCCGACGGTTTTTAATTTGCTCCGCCACGCGGTCGAGCAGGACAAACGATGATATGTTTAAAAACTCGTCGCTGTTGTCGGGGAAGAGCACGCCTATATCGGGAAGCCCCGCCGCGGACAGCATGGCGTCCATAATCGCGTGCGTCAAAACGTCTGCATCCGAATGACCGTCAAGCCCCTTGTCGAAAGGTATTTGCACCCCGCCGAGTATGAGCGGGCGTCTGCCGACAAGCCTGTGAACGTCAAATCCGATACCTATTTTCGTTCCGCGCGGCGCGACAGCCAATAGGTCTTTCTCGTTGGTGATTTTGATATTGTCGTATGAGCCGAGCACCGTGTGCGGAGTGTATCCCGCGCGCTCGTAAACTTCGGCGTCGTCAGTAAACGTGCCTTCGGCTTTGTCGTACGCCGCCTTTATTTCGCCGTATCGAAAGGTTTGCGGCGTCTGCATATTGTAAAGCGAAGCGCGGGGGAGAGAGCGCACCACTACGCCGTCGTTCACTTCTTTTATCGTGTCGACGGCGGGCACGGCTGCAATGCCGCTGCCGTATTCGATTGCCGAGCGTATAGATGCGTCGATAATGTCGGGCGTAATAAAGGGGCGAGCTCCGTCGTGAATGACTGCGATGTCACAGCCCGCTGCCGCCATCAAGCCGTTTCGAACGCTCTCCGTGCGGGTTGCGCCGCCTGTGCAGAGCGTGACGGAGTCGTACGGCTTGACGAGTTCTTTTACTGCGTCGACGTCGCAGGGTGCGACGACCAAGACAAACCTGTTTACCGCAGAGCCGATAAAGCCGTCGAGCGTCGTTTCTATTACGGTCTTGACGCCGAGGTGATATAAAATTTTGTTGTATGCAAGACCTGTTCGCTCGCCCTTGCCGGCGCAAACGACTATGGCGGCAATGTCAAGCCCGTCGAACTCATGTCGGCTCTTTTCGGTCTTTTCAGCCTTTAATCTCATACAGCGTTTGCGCCTCCTCCTTGGAAGCTTTTTCGTTGAGCGACTTTACGGTGAAGCATATAGGCTGTCCCAAGCGTATTTCGACCACGTCGCCGACCTTTAAAACGTACGCCGGCTTGACCGACCTGCCGTTGACGTACACCTTTCCCGCGTCGCACGCTTCGGCGGCGACCGTTCTGCGCTTTATAAGCCTTGATACCTTGAGGAATTTGTCTATACGCATATCTTTACTATTATACCACTATGAACATAAAAAGGCAAGGATTTTGACGCGCCCTATATAATAATGAAAAGGAGAGAGCAAAACACATAAACACTTTTCTTAAACACATTTTATGTAAAAATTTTTTAAAAATATTTCAAAATATTGGCGAAAAACGCTTGACAATATATGGGCTTCATGGTAAGATATCTAAGCTGTCCTGCGGAAGTGAGGCAGCAACGCACATTAAAAAGTGAATAGATTTTAGCGAATTAGACTTTCTTTTAAAAACAAAGTCAATGAATTTATGTCAGTATGTTTTTGAGGAAGAATCGATTATTCTTTTATTTTCGGTAACAACAAGAGTAATCTTGTGTTATACAATTATTTTAGAGTTTGATTCTGGCTCAGGACGAACGCTGGCGGCGTGCTTAACACATGCAAGTCGAGCGGAGTATGAGAGCTTGCTCTTATACTTAGCGGCGGACGGGTGAGTAACGCGTGAGCAACCTGCCTTTATCTACGGGATAACACTTAGAAATAGGTGCTAATACCGTATAAGACCACGCCGAGGCATCTCGGAGGGGTAAAAGATTTATCGGATAAAGATGGGCTCGCGTCCCATTAGCTTGTTGGTGAGGTAACGGCCCACCAAGGCTATGATGGGTAGCCGACCTGAGAGGGTGATCGGCCACATTGGAA
>JAFLVC010000025.1 GCA_022508505.1 Clostridiales bacterium
CGACCGCGTTTATAATCGCGTCCTGTATGGGGTTTACGTCCTGATACTCGTCCACGAACACGAATTTATATTTGCCGTTAATCTGCTCCTTGACGTCGTTATCGACGCTGCCCTCCGCGCACACCAGAGAGTAAGCAAGATGCTCCAAATCTCCGTAGTCCAGCTTGCCCTCGTCGCGCTTTATTGCCGTGTATTCCTCATCAAATAGCAGTAACACATTTGCAAACGCCGCGGCAAGGCGGCCGCTTTCGTTAAACGCCACCCGTTCTTCTTCAGGCGACTTTACGTCCTTGAACAGGTTCGTATACAGTCTTTTCAAATTGTTGAAAAACTTTGCAAAGCGCTCGTCCTCCGCCGCGTTCTCGGCCCTTACGCGAGGCTTTGACGTGCTATTGAGCCTGAGCGGCCTGTCGAACAAATCTTTTTTCTCCGCGACGTAATCCAAGCTTTCGCACATTTCGCCGAGTACGGCGGCATAAGCCGCGCCGTTGGACGCGAAAGCGAGCGTTGAGCCGAACTTTTTAACCTTTTCCGAATAGTACGCGCACCTTTCGCCTATCAGCTCGCCCAATCGTCTGCACACCTCTTCAAAGCCGCCGTCCGAAAAGGTGCGGGCGGTTTTGGCTGTGATATTCTTGTAACCGGGCTCTATTCTCAGCCTGTCGTACGCTTGCAAAATAACCTCGCGCACGGAGGAATCGCTCCGCCTTTTCTTGAGCCTGTCGACGAGGTACAAAAAGTCTTCGTCCGCCTTGCCGTCGCCCTTGCCGTACAGCTTATCGAAGAGATTATCCATAGCACGGGTGCGCATTTCGCCCACCTCCGCGTCGTTTGCGGCTAATTCGAACGAGGCGTCCACGCCATCGAGTGCGTAGAAGTAAGTCCTGACGAGCCGCGCGCAGAAGGCGTGTATTGTAGAGATGTCCGCCGAGTTTATTTTACCCAACTGAACGCGTATGTTTTCGCGCTTTGCCTCGTCCTCGTCGGATAGGCGGGAGACGAGCTCCGAGCGCAGTTTTTCCTTCATCTGCGCCGCCGCCTTATTTGTGAAGGTAACGGCGAGCACGTTGTCCAGGCTTGCACCCTCCGACAAAATATCGGCGAGCCTTTTTATCATAACGGTCGTCTTGCCCGCGCCTGCCGAGGCGGAAACGAGCACCTTGCCCCTCGCCGCTATTGCCTCGCTCTGCTGCTCAGTGAACGCCATTTATTTGCCCTCCTTATCCGACTGACCGCGAACTATGTCCGCCACCTGCGAACAGTTGACCTTTTTCTTTTCCCTGACGCCGAGCGACTCGCAATCGTACGAGCAACAACCCGAGAAAGCGCAGTACTTACAGGCGCCGTCCACGGGCGAAGGAGTGACGTAGCCGCCCAGCATATGCTTAGCCCCGCTTTCCGCTATAAAGCGCGAATAGCCGAGGAATGCGGAAAAATCCTCCATGTCCATAGCGCAATCAAGCTTTTTGCCGTTGAGATACGCGTCCACGTAGGCGCTGCGCTCACCTTCGGCGACCGAGTCGTCAGAACTTTCCACAACGTCCTCGCTGCCGTCCATGAATCCCTTGAGGCAGAACGCCCCCTCAGGCTTGGACGTGTATTCCACTTT
>JAFLVC010000003.1 GCA_022508505.1 Clostridiales bacterium
CGATCTGCAAAAGAGCTTATCGGCAAGCATTTCGAAAGCTATACGATTGTCAAGACTTTTAAAGGCAGGGCGCTCGTCGGCACGCATTACGAGCCGCTCTATAAGACGTACAGCGGCGACAAGGACGGCTACCGCGTCGTCGCCGACGGCTACGTCACGCTGACAGACGGCACCGGCATAGTTCATATCGCGCCGGCTTTCGGCGAGGACGACTCGCGCGTCGGCCGCGATTACGATCTGCCGTTCGTTCAGACCGTCGACACGCGCGGAAGGTTTACCGAGCCGGAATGGCTTGTCGGCAAGTTCTGCAAGGACGCCGACAAGGATATCCTTATCGACCTCAAAAAGCGCGGACAGCTCATTTCTTCGCCGAGCTACACGCACAGCTATCCGTTCTGCTGGCGGTGCAACACGCCGCTACTTTACTACGCGCGGTCGAGCTGGTTTATAAAGACGACGGCAGTAAAAGAGCAACTAATAAAAAACAACGCTTCGGTTAAGTGGTATCCGGAGTCGATAGGCACCGGCCGCATGGGGAACTTCCTCGAAAACGTAATCGATTGGGGGCTTTCGCGCGACAGGTATTGGGGCACACCGCTCCCTATCTGGGTGTGCGACAAGTGCGGCAAGACCGAGGCAATCGGCAGCAAGGCCGAGCTCAAGCAAAAGTGCGGCATAACCGATGATATCGAGCTCCACAAGCCGTACGTCGATAAAGCGACGTACAAGTGCTCGTGCGGCGGCACTATGGTTAGGACTCCCGAGGTAATCGACTGCTGGTACGATTCGGGCTCTATGCCGTTTGCGCAGTATCACTATCCGTTCGAGAATAAGGACGTGTTTGAACAGACTTTCCCGGCGGACTTTATTTCGGAAGCGGTCGATCAGACGCGCGGCTGGTTCTACACAATGCTCGTCATATCGACCTTAATGTTCGACAAGGCGCCGTTCAAAAACTGCCTCGTGCTCGGGCACGTGACCGACGAGCAGGGGCGCAAGCAGTCCAAGCATCTCGGCAACGTCGTCGATCCCAATGCGGTGTTCGACAAGACGGGCGCGGACGCGGTGCGTTGGTATTTCTACACCAACTCGGCGCCGTACCTGCCGTCGAGGTTTTACGAAAAAGCGGTCAGCGAGTCGCAGAACAAGTATCTCGGCACGCTGTACAATACCTACGCATTCTACGTCATGTACGCGGACATCGACAGCTTCGATCCGACCAAGGTCGACAAGAAAAAGGTGGAGTACAACCTGACGGACAGGTGGCTTCTCTCAGAGCTAAACGAGCTCGTCGGCGCCGTCGACAAATTCGTCACGGGCTACAAAATCTACGAAGCGGCAAAGGCGATCGGCGAGTTTACCGAAAAGCTGTCAAACTGGTACGTGCGCCGCTCGCGCGAGAGGTTTTGGGGGAGCGGCATGGGCGCGGACAAGACGGCGGCGTTCTACACGCTGTTCACCGCGCTTGACACTCTTACGAGGCTCACGGCGCCGTTTACGCCGTTTATAGCGGAAGAAATTTACCAAAACATAGTGCGCACCGTCGATAAGACCGCGCCCATATCGGTACACATGGCGGACTTTCCCAAGCCCGACAAAAAGAAAATCGACGGCGCGCTTTCACACGACATGGAGCGCGTCATAAAGGCGGCGGAGCTCGGTCGCGCGGCGCGCAACAAGAGCGGGCTCAAAAACCGTCAGACGCTCGGCAAGGTCGTGGTCGCGGGCGAGTTTAACGCCGAGTATTCGGACGTGCTCGCGGACGAGCTAAACGTCAAAGAGGTTGTCCTCGGCGGCGCCGACGAGTTCACGGGCTACGACGTAAAGCCGCAGCTAAAGACCGTCGGACCTAAGTACGGCAAGCTTGTCGGCGCGATAAGGGCGCACTTGGCGGAAAACGGCGACGCCGCGGCGACGACTGCGCTCGGCGGCGGAGTTTACAGCTTTGAGGTCGGCGGAAGCAAGGTCGAGCTCACCAAGGACGACATGCTCATTGCGACCAAGGGCGCGGAGGGCTACTGCGTCGAGACGGACGGCGACATGACTGTTGCGCTCGACATAGAGCTAAGTGACGAGCTCATAAAAGAAGGGTGCTGCCGCGAGCTCATTTCCAAGATTCAGACGCTTCGCAAGTCAAACGGCTACGAGGTGACGGACAGGATAAACGTGTTCTACCACTGCGACGACTTTATTCGAAATGTTATCGCCGAGTACGGCGAGCGCATAAAAAAGGTTACGCTCGCGGAAGTTGTCGACGACCTTTCGAAGCGGCTCGTTTTGGGTAAGTCCGCTCAGCCCTTCGACATCAACGGGCACGAAGTGCTAATTGTCCTCGAAAGATGTTAGCGCCCGATTGGAAGGACTATAAAATTCTCGGCACGGGCGACGGGCTTAAGCTCGAGCGGTGGGGGGACATAGTTTTGCTCCGTCCCGATCCGCAAGCCATTTGGCCTGCGACAGTCGATTACTCAAAGTTCGACACCCACGCGCGGTACGAGCGCGACAGGTCGGGCGGCGGCAGGTGGATAGTCAATAAGCCCATGCCCGAGGAGTGGAAAATCGGTTGGCGCGACATGAAGTTTGCCGTGCGGCCGACGGGCTTTAAGCACACTGGGCTGTTCCCAGAGCAGGCGGTCAACTGGTCGATTTTGTCGGACGAGGTGCAAAAAGCGCGAAATGACGGAAGTAGCGTCGAACAGGTAAGAATACTCAACCTTTTCGCGTACACCGGCGCGTCGACCGCGGTGCTTTCTAAACGCGGGGCAATCGTCACTCACGTCGACGCCGCAAAGGGCATGGTCGAGCGCGCGCAAGCCAACTGCGCCATGAACGGAGTGCCGCGCGAAAACACCCGCTTCATCGTGGACGACTGCAAAAAGTTCGTGGCGAGGGAGATTCGCCGCGGCAAAAAGTACGACGCGGTCATCATGGATCCGCCGAGCTACGGCAGAGGCGCGAGCGGCGAGGTGTGGCGCATGGAGGACGACGTTTTCGAGCTCGTCAAACTGTGCGCCGAAGTCCTTTCGGACAGCCCTAAATTTTTTTTGATAAACAGCTACACGACAGGTCTGCAGCCGCAGACAATTCAAAATCTTTTGACGCTCGCGATCAAAGGTCGCGGCAGGACGGAAGCGTACGAGGTGTGCCTTCCTACCGAATGTGAAATAGCGTTGCCCTGCGGATGCAGCGGACTGTGGAGAAGCGAATGAGCAAGACGGACATTACAATCAAAGACGATAACGAGCGCCCCGCGACAAAAGTCAAGCTTAGGCTTGACGCGATGTCCGATGTCGGAAAAAAGAAAAAGCAGCCCGATGATATCACCGTGTCCGACGACGACCCGACGATACTTCACGAGGACAACCATATCCTAGTCGCCGTCAAGCCGCAAAACGTTCCGTCGCAAGCCGATGCGACGGGCGATCCCGACTTTTTGTCACAGCTCAAGTACTACCTCGTCAAAAAGTACAACAAGCCGGGCAATGCGTATTTGGGACTGTTACACAGGCTCGACAGACCGACGGGCGGCGTCATGGTCTTTGCAAAGACGAGCAAGGCGGCAGGGAGGCTTTCCGAGCAGATACGCGACGGCGAATTTGAAAAGACTTATGCGGCCGTCGTTTCGGGACGCCCCAACCGCACGGGAAGCGTCGAGCACTATCTCGTAAAGGACGAAAAGACAAACACCGTAACGCTCGCACCCGCCTCGCTCGAGGGCGCAAAGCTTGCCAAGTCGAACATCAACATTTTGGAAGAGAAAAACGGTCTGTCGCTCGTTTCGGTGCAGCTGCTCACGGGCAGAACGCACCAGGCGCGCGTGCAGCTCAAGGCGCTCGCAAGCCCGATAGTGGGCGACAGGCGGTACGGCGGCGACAAGTACGTGCCTGCGCCGCACCTCGCGCTTTGGGCGTACAAGTTAGCATTTACGCACCCGGTAACGGGCGAGGCGTTAAAGTTCATCTCGCTTCCGCCGAATGACGAGTTCCCGTGGTCGGAGTTTGACACGGACGCATTAGTCGATCTCGTTCGTCCGATCGAAAAACGCCGATACTAAAGGCACATCAATTAAAGATAATCACAAGGAGAGATATATCATGTTAGACAAGGAAATCACCGATCTTTTGACCTATGCCGAAACGCACCTCATGCTCGACGAGCTCGACAAGGCTCGCGCGGCGCGCCAGATCGTGCGGCTCCTCAAGCTCGACGGCTACTCGCCGCTGTACGAAACCGAGGGCGAAAACGCAATCGACATCGACGGACTGTTTTCGCCGCACAAGCTTCTCGAGCCGCTTTTAAACAGCGCGGTCGAGCGCGGCGTGGTAAAACCTGAGGACAAGCCCGAGCTCAAAGCGGAAATCATGGACGCGCTCATTCTGCGCCCGTCCGAGATTAACGACCTTTTCGCCGACACCGCTTCGGTCAACCGTCAAAAGGCTTTCGACTTTCTGTACGACTACAGCGTGAAAAGCGGCTACGTCGACCTCGTCGAGTGTGCAAAAAACGACCGCTGGGAAGCGAAAGAGCTAAAGAGCAAGCTCGAAGTCATAATAAACGTCATGCCGCAGGCGGTTGTCTCCGGCTATCCCGAGTGCGCGCTGTGCTACGAAAACGAGGGGTACGGCAAGAGTGCGAATAAGCGCGTCGTCACCACCGAGATATGCGGCGAGGAGTGGTTCTTTACGTACTCCCGCCACCAGTACTTCGACAAGCACGGCGTGTTGGTAAACAAGACGCACACGCCGCCCACCGGCGGGAAGGACGCGCTCAATAAGCTCGCTTGCGCCGCAGAGTTTATGGGTGCGGACGGGTTTGTCGGAAGCAACGCGCTTGCCGAAAACGGCGGGGCAAAGAATTCGGTTCACGAGCATTTCCAGACGGGGTATAGGTATGCGCCCGAGCTTCGCGCAGGGTACAAGACGCGCTACAAGTCGAAGGACTATCCGTACATCGAGCTCGGCACCGTCGATTGGTACAACACCGTAATACGCCTGTCGCACTCCAACCTCGAAAAGACGGTCGAGTTCGCCGACAAGCTGATTTCGGCGTGGACGAGCTACTCGGACGAGCGCATAGCAAACGCCGACGGCAAGAAGAACTTTGTCAACATCGTCTGCCGCAAGATCGGCGGAAAGTACGTGTTCGACATTATCCTCCGCTCCAACGGCATGAAAAAGCACAAGACGCCCGCAGAGTACAACGAGATAAAGGCAGACGCGCTGGGGCTTACCGATCTTCTCGGCTACTTCGTACTTCCCAACAAGCTGTCCGAACAGCTCCAAAACGTCAGGCTGTACCTCGACGGCACCAAGCCGTTCGACAAGGCGGCGCTTGACGGCGAGGCGAAGCCGTTTGCCGGCATGATAGAGCGTATGCTGAAAGACCAGGGCGGCACGGTCACGTCGCTCGAGGCAAAGCTAAACCTTCACGACGAGATAGACGTCGCGTGCGAAAAGATTCTCGCTTCCACCGCCGTATTCGACGGGGAAACGATCAAGCCCTTCTTCGAGTCGATAGGAATTTACGAGCTGTAATTGATAATCTGCATTCGCGTTAAAATGAAATTGCATTTGCATAATAAAAAGCCGCTTGAAAAGCGGCTTTTTGTGTGAAAATTTTACGGCAATGTGTGTCCTGCCGAACGGTAGATTTCATACCACTCGCGGTCGGTTAGCGGAACCTCGCAGCAGTCCTTGAACGCTTCCATGTGTTTATCGAGTGTCGTGCCGACGATTGCCTGCATGTTCGCGGGGTGGTGAAGCACCCAAGCTATGGCGACGGCCTCCGGCGTCGAGCCGTATTTTCGGGCGAGCCCTTCGAGGCAGAAGTTTAGCGCGAAGTACTTTTTGCGCGCCGCTTCGGTCGTGAACGCGCCCTTATACAGGTTTCCGTTCTCGTCGATAAACGAGCACTGCATAGTGCTGTACGTCTGTATCGTTATGCCGCGCATACGGCAGTATTCCAACAGCCCGCCGTCGCGGTCGACCGCCGCGGGCGACGCAGTGTTCACATTTATCCCTGCGTCAATCATTGGACAGAAAGTAGGCGAGAGCTGCATTTGGTTTATCAGTATCTTTTGATTTATCTGCGATTGCAGGTATTCAATCTGCATGGCCGAAAAGTTGCTTACGCCGAAGTGTAAAACTTTTCCGTCGCGCTCTAAGCGGTCAAAGGCGCGCGCGATTTGCTCGGGGCGCATGAGCGTATCGGGGCGGTGCAACAGGAGAATGTCGACGTGGTCGGTGTTAAGCCGCTTTAGCGAGCCTTCCACGCATTCCATTATGTGGTCATAGCCGAGATTGTACTGTCCGCTCATTATTCCGCACTTGGTCTGCAGCACCATGCGGTCACGAAGCGAGGGCGACTTTTTGATGAGCTCGCCGTACAGCTTTTCGCAAGTGCCGCCGCCGTAAATGTCGGCGTGGTCGAAATGGTTGACGCCCATGTCGAGCGCGGTGTTTACAAGCCTTTCGATATTTTCGATGGGCTTATCCGCTATACGCCAACAGCCGAGCGACAGCCTGCTTGCCTTGATTCCGTCGATGTCGATATATTTCATGCGGCGATTATAGCATATTGCGCGGTGTAAATCAAGGGGTTTTCCCAAAACGCCGTATATAGCGCGAATAAATATCGAAATATCTTCTTGACAATTTTCGTCGCGTATTGCATAATCTAAATGGTAGTAAATTTTGGGAGGTTTTATGAGCGGTTTGATAGTCAATGACGAGCAATCCCTTGCCGAAATGCTGTCCCGCATTCGCGCCGCGCAGGCAAAGTTCGCGACGTATTCGCAGGAGCAGGTCGACAGGATTTTTCTCGCCGCGTCACTAGCTGCCGACAAGGCGCGGCTTGCCCTTGCCGAAATGGCGGTAAGAGAGACCGGCATGGGCGTCGTGGAGGACAAGGTAATAAAGAACCACTACGCCGCGGAAAACATCTACAACGCGTACCGCGACGTTAAGACGTGCGACCTCATATCGCGTGACGACTCGTTCGGCGTGGAGACGCACGCCGAGCCCGTCGGCGTGATTGCGGCGATAGTGCCGACGACAAACCCGACTTCGACGGCGATTTTTAAGGCGCTCCTCGCGCTCAAGACGCGAAATGCAATAATCTTTTCACCGCACCCGCGGGCAAAGGACTGCACGATTTCGGCGGCGAAAACCGTGCTCGACGCGGCGGTCAAGGCGGGTGCGCCCGAAAACATAATCGGCTGGATAGACGAGCCGAGCGTCGCACTTTCCGCGGCGGTGATGAGCAGCAGCGATCTCATTCTCGCGACGGGCGGTCCCGGCATGGTTAAAGCGGCGTACAGCTCGGGCAAGCCCGCTGTGGGCGTCGGCGCGGGCAACACGCCCGTCATAATAGATAGCTCTTGCGATATAGAGCTTGCCGCGTCGTCTATACTTCACAGCAAGTCGTTCGACAACGGCATGATCTGCGCTTCCGAGCAGTCGGTAATCGTCATGGACGACGTGTACGACGCGTTCAAAAAAGAGCTTAGCTACCGCGGCGCGTACTTCCTCGACGAAGAGCAGATAAATAAGGTGCGCGCGACGATCTTGATTAACGGCTCGGTTAATGCCAAAATCGTCGGGCAGACCGCGCCGACAATTGCGAAGCTTTGCGGCTTCGAGGTGCCGGAGAATGCGCGAGTTCTCGTCGGCGAGGTCGAGTCGGTGGAAATAACAGAGCCATTCGCGCACGAAAAGCTGTCGCCCGTGCTCGCCATGTACAGGGTGAGCTCGTTTGACGAGGCGATAGCTAAAGCGGAGCGGCTTGTCGCCGACGGCGGCTACGGCCACACCTCCGCGATATACGCCGACGAGCATAAGGCAAAGGACAGGATAGATAGGTTTGCCGACGTCATGAAAACCTGCCGCATACTTTTGAACACTCCCGCGGCGCACGGCGGCATAGGCGATATATACAACTTCAAGCTCGCGCCGTCGCTGACTTTGGGTTGCGGCTCGTGGGGCGGCAACTCGGTAAGCGAAAACGTCACTGTCAAGCACTTACTCAACTACAAAACGGTAGCGAAAAGGAGAGAGAACATGTTGTGGTTCCGCACGCCGGAAAAGGTGTATTTCAAAAAGGGCTGTATGCCCGTCGCGCTCAATGAGCTCAAGGACATGGGCTTTAAGCGCGTGTTTATCGTTACCGACGAATTCCTGTTTAAGAGCGGGTTCAGCAAGCTCGTGTCCGACAGACTGAACGAGCTCGGTTTAGTAAACACGACGTTCTCCGACGTTCAGCCCGATCCTACGCTCGGCTCGGCGCAAAAAGGCGCGGAGGCCATGCGCTCGTTCGAGCCCGACTGCATAGTCGCGCTCGGCGGCGGAAGCGCGCTCGACGCAGGCAAGATAATGTGGGTGCTGTACGAGCATCCGGAGATAGATTTTTCCGACCTTGCCATGCGGTTTATGGATATAAGAAAACGTGTGTACCGCTTCCCGAAAATGGGCGAGAAGGCGTATTTCGTCGCCATTACGACGACGGCGGGAACGGGCTCCGAGGTTACGCCGTTTGCAGTCATCACCGACGAGGAGACGGGGCTCAAGCACCCGCTCGCCGACTACGAGCTGCTTCCCAAGATGGCGATTTGCGATCCCGAGCTCATGATGTCTATCCCGAAAGGTTTGACAGCCAATTCGGGCTACGACGCAATGGTACACAGCATAGAAGCGTTGGCTTCCGTCATGGCGAGCGACTTTACCAACGGTATAGCCAAAGAGGCGGTAAAGCTTATATTCGAGTATCTTCCCAAAGCATACCGTGACGGCAGCGACGAAAAAGCTCGCGCCGAAATGGCGTACGCTTCCACAATGGCGGGCATGGCGTTTGCAAACGCCTTCCTCGGCGTGTGCCACTCCATGGCGCACAAGCTGGGCGCATATCACCACCTGCCGCACGGGCTCGCAAACGCACTGCTTCTTCCCGAGGTCATGAGGTTTAACGCGGCGGAAGCTCCCGCAAAGATGGGCACCTTCCCGCAGTACGACCACCCCGTGTGCTTGCGCCGCTACGCCGAGCTCGCCGAAACAGTGGGAATAAAAGGCAAGACCGACGAGGAAAAACTTGAAAAGCTGATCAAAAAGCTTGTCTACCTTCGGAAAGAAGTGGGAATGCCTGCGACTATCAAAGAGGCGGGCGTGCCCGAGGACGTGTTTCTTTCTAAGCTCGACGACATGTGCCGCGACGCGTTCGACGACCAATGCACGGGCGCAAACCCGCGCTATCCCATGATAAGCGAAATAAAGCAGCTGTATCTCGACGCCTATTACGGCAAAAAGGCATAAGGGGGAATAATCATGGCACTTAACGAAATCGCAAAGCGCCCGAACAAGACGGTCTACCGCGACGGCGACCTTTGCTACAAGGTGTTTGCCGCAGACTACAACAAGTCGGACATATTCAACGAGGCGCTCAATCAGACGCGCGTCGAGGAGACGGGGCTGTTCATTCCCAAGGTGCACGAGGTAAAACGCCTCGACGACGGCAGGCTTGCAATCGTAATGGACTACGTCGCGGGCAAGTCTCTCGCAGAGCTTACGGAGGAGCACCCCGAAAAGCGTTCGGAGTATTTGGAGCGGCTCATCGACGTTCAGCTTTCCATGCACAAGCTTTCGTCGCCCAACCTCAATAAGCAGCGCGACAAGTTCGACCGCAAGATCGACCTGTCCGACCTCGACGCCGCGACGCGCTACGAGCTTCACGTCAGGTTAGACGCCATGCCCAAGCACAAAAAGCTTTGCCACGGCGACTTCAACCCGAGCAACGTCATAATAACCGATGATAACCGCGCCTGCATTATCGACTGGTCGCACGCGACGATAGGCAACGCCGCCGCAGACACGGCAAGGACGTACTTGCTGTATAAGCTCGCGGGCGACGACGATGGCGCGGAAGAGTATATCACGACGTTCTGCAAAAAGTCGGGCGCGCCGCGAAAGCACGTTCAAGCGTGGCTTCCCATTGTCGCAGCCTCGCAAATGGTAAAAGACAAGCCGGGCGAAAAGGAAATGCTCGGCAAGTGGGTGGATGTCTGTCAGTATAATTAAAGCGGATTGACGAGCACTATTAGGCTCTCTGTGTAAGGCGAGCATGACACATCCCCTCAGTCGGCTCCTTCGTCGCCGACAGCTCCCCTTATTAAGGGGAGCCTAATAAAACGGAAGCGCGAGAAATATTCTCGCGCTTTTAAATAACACGTTATTCGGCATTTGGCGCTTCTTCAAGCGCGTGTGTTTCCTTGGCTGTTGGCGTTTCCTCGACGGCGAGTGATTCTGCGGGTGCAGGCGTTTCCTCATTCGCTGGCAGTTCCTGTTTGAGCAGTTTTTTGTAGGTGAGGTCCATTCCGATAGCGCCGAGCGGGGCGGTTATTATAATCGAAAGCACGGCGACTGAGAGCACGATATTTCCGCAAGGCAATCCGAGCGACAGCGGAATAGCCCCGATTGCGGCCTGTACCGTCGCTTTTGGAAGATACGCAATCACGGAGTACAGCCGTTCCTTTTGATTGAGCTTTGTTCCGAGCATGCACAGCCACACGCCCACGCTGCGAAATGCAAGCCCTATAAAAATCACCGCCACGGCGCCGCCGCCCGCTTTTAGCGTATAGCGGATATCGACCGCCGCGCCCACCAACACGAAAAGCAGCAGCTCTGCCGCAATCCAAATCTTTCCGAATTTGTCCTGTAGGCGCGTGACGACCTCTTTTGCGCTGCGCATGGCAAGCACTATCGCCATGCTCATGATTGCGAGAAGGCTTGAAACCGAGAAGTAGTTTTTGAGCCACGTTTCGACGGCAAGGAGCAAAAAGGCGAAGCCGAGAATGATTATCACCTTTACGCTGTTTCGCACCGTGTGATTCTTTTTGTGGCAGAACTCGAAAAATATCGAAAGCAGCAGTCCGACCGCCGCGCCGAGCAAAATCCCAGTCACTATGGAAATGGGGATATTCAAAAACGTCATCACTTGCACGCCGTTGCCCTGCGCAATGCCGACAAAGGCGGTGAATAGGACGATGACAAACACGTCGTCGAGCGAGGCGCCCGCGAGTATCATTTGCGGTACGCCTTTTTCGGTGCCGTATTTTTCGTCCATGAGTTGCACCATGCGCGGCACGACGACGGCGGGAGACACCGCGCCGAGCACGGCGCCCATTATCGCGGCCTCGATATAGCTGACTTTAAGTATCAACGGCGCAAAGATTATGCAGCCGCAGATTTCAAACGCCGCCGGCAAAAACGCCATGAGTATGGCGGGGCGACCCACCTTTTTTAGGTCTTTGAGATTGAGCGACAGTCCCGCTTTTATGAGAATAATGACGAGCGCCATCTGCCGTAGCTGCGCCGATATTCCGAGTATTGAGCTGTCGAACAGATCGAGAACGTACGGTCCGAGCACTATGCCGGTGACGAGCATTCCTATAATTTGCGGAAGCTTTATCGCTTTGCAGATTGTGCCGAGGCTGAGCCCGACAAGAAATATGAGCGCGAGAGAGGTGAGTAGCATAATAACAATCTCCTAAAAAAGAAAGCCGACGGCTCCGTGAAACAATCACAGAAGTCATCAGCTAAATCGCGGTTTAGGTTTCCCAAGGGAGAACTTCATTCCCTACAGCAACATTATAGCAGATTGATATTCGAATTGCAACTGAATTTAATAATATTGCGAATATGGTTATACCGTACGCCGGTGACCGAATAAAACGGCGCGGGTGTGGCAATAATTGCAGTCATGAAAAAGATCGTGGCAGTTTTTATTTTGCTTCTTGTCGGCGTCGTAGCCTTGTCGGTGTGGTTTTCGCCGTTTGCGGGCACGGACGCCAAGGTGTACGACGACAACGTGGCGGTATCGAGCGTCGACGGGCTGTGCTATGCTCAAAACGCTTGCGTCAGATACGACGCGACGGGCGAGCTTTCCGACATGTACGCGGCGCTGAAAAAACTTCGTGCGCGAATTGTTAAGACCGCGACGGCGGGGAACGTGACGGTGGTCTACGCGTACAGCGACAGGGTTTGCGGCGAAAACACTCTTTTAGGCGGCGAGAAGTACAACGTCATGGCGGCGTTTAGGTGCGGCGATATTGCAATCGGCGCGCCACTTCTTCAAGGCTCGTATTGATGAAATTTTTTTCAAAATACGTATATTCCGCGCGAGGCGGGCAATAATCGGGTGTACGGAGGAAATAAACCATGAAAACCTATCAGTCGAGTACAAAGGAAAACAAGAAAAACTTTTTCAAACGGCACCGCAATGCGATAATAGCCATACTTTCGATAATAGCGGTCGTAGTAGTGATTGCGCTTGCGGTCGTGTTCTCGCTGCCCGATTCCAAGCCGGCCGCCGCGCCGACGGTCAAGCCCCCCGCAACTACCAACGAGGTCAAGACCGTAATGCCGATGAACGGCGCCGCGATGGGCATGGGTTACTCATACGACAGCCTCAAGTGGTGGGACACGCTCGAAATTTGGAAGATACATCCCGCCGTCGATTTTGTAGGCGACGGCGACGTTTTGGCCATTCGAGACGGCAAGGTCAAGGACGTCGAAAAGACGTCGCTCGAGGGCAACGTCGTGACAGTCGAGCACGACGACGGATATATCTCCGTTTACAAGTCGCTTGACGACGACATAGCCGTCAAGGTGGGCGACACCGTAAGAGCGGGCGACAAGATCGGAAAAGCGGGTAAGAGCGTTGCGGAGTTAAACACCGGCGCGCACCTGCACCTCGAGGTCAAAAAAGACGGCAAGTACGTCGATCCCATGACGCTGCTCCCCGATAACGATGACAAGTAAATAGTTTGAGATAGTTTTTCTCCGTATCACAATTCCGCATGAGCTAATCGGCTAATGCGGAATTTTTCTGTTTCACACGTCCTATTTTTGGGTTATAAAGGATATACGTAAATACTTGATATTTTTTGTTCGTTATGGTATAATGGAAATATGAAAGCGTACAGAATACAGTCGCCTCACACAATAGGACTTGATGAGCTTGCGGCACAGCCCGTAGGAGAGCGTTGCGTTAAGCTCAAAAATCTCATGTGCGGTATAGCGAGCACGGATATTTCCGTATACTCGGGCGAAAAACAAGTTGCGTATCCCATCATTCCCGGCAGGCAGTGCGTAGGGTTTGTTTCCGAAGTCGGCCCCGGCGTGTCATTTGCGCGCGGCAACCGCGTCGTAGCTCATTCTCACGCGAGCTGCCACACCTGCAAGCCCTGCAAGGACGGACACTATTACGACTGCGAAAAGCCGCTGCTGTTCGGCGTGGGCGAGAACGGATTTTTGAGCGACTTTTCGGTCGTTTCCGCGGATGACGTCTTTGCCATTCCCGACAGGTTGAAGGACGAGGAAGCTATCTTTACCGAGCACACCGCGCTCGCAATCAACATCATGTCGCGCCTCGGCGTCGAAAAGGGCGAGCACCTCGTCATCGTCGGAGCGTCGATCGTCGGCATCATACTCGCGCAGGTTGCCATGTACTACCAGGCAGTGCCTATCGTAGTCGACATGCACGAGGACCTTCTCGATATAGCGCGGCAGGCGGGCGTGTACTACACAGTCGACACCGTTCAAGAGGACGCAGGCAAAAAGATACTCGGTCTTACCGGCGGGCACATGGCGGACGCATGCGCGTACATGGCTACGTCGACGGTGCCGCTCACCAATGCGTTCGACTACTGCTGCAAGCGCGGTCGGGTCGCCATCGTCGGTCGCTCTGCCAACCTAAGAGACGAGTTCAAGTGCAATATAGGCGCGCTTATCGAAAAGAACCTCGATCTCATCACCGTCACCGACTGTGGCAAAAACTATCCGTCGGCAATCAACATGCTCGCCAACAGGACTGTTTCGGTGGAAATGCTCCCCAAGCACATCGTTCCGTTTGCGGAAGCGCCTGCGGCAATAGAGAATATCGCGTCGGGCGACGCCGCTATCGAAAAGCTGCTGATCAAGATTTAAAGCAAAATATAATTGCGGTGCGCCGACGGCAAAACGCTTGACAGGCGCAGAAATTAGTTGTATACTTATCAAGCTAAATAACCGTCGGCAAAAAGCGCGACGGACAAAAGAGGTATATTATGAAAACAGGTATTCATCCCAACTATCACGAAGTAACCGTCGAGTGCGCTTGCGGCGCAAAGTTCGTCACCGGCTCCACGCAAAAGGGCGACGTCGTCAAGGTCGACATTTGCTCCAAGTGCCACCCGTTCTACACCGGCAAGCAGAAGCAGGCCGAGACGGGCGGACGTATCGCGCGCTTCAACGAGCGTGCCGGAAGGACGGGCAAATAGCTTTACTGCAAGGCGGGCGTTTTTCGTCCGCCGTTTTTTATATCGGAACGTAAAAGTAAAATGCGTTTCGATTTTTTATATTAAGGCAAATGGAAGAAAAGAAGCAAAAAGACAACGCCTATGACACGTCCAAAAAGACCTGCCGCACGCTTATCGGCGGACAGGCCTTGATGGAAGGCGTAATGATGCGCGGAAAGACGTCCATGGCGATGGCTGTGCGCGCGCCCGACGGCGAGATCGAGCTCGAAACCGAACGGCTGAAAAAGCCGAGCAAGGCGAGGAAGATTCCGCTCGTTCGCGGCATTTTCGTATTCGTCGATTCGCTCACCGTCGGAATGAGAACGCTTTTAAAGTCGTCCGAGGTAAGCGCGCCAGAGGAAGAACAGCTTTCAAAAACGTCGACGGCAATCGCCGTCATTCTCGGCGTAATCCTCGCAATAGGGCTGTTTATCGCCGCGCCTTGGTTTGTCGGTTGGTCGATAAAAAATTGGGGACACTACGACAACGTCGCCGTCGTTTCCATAATAGAGGGTGCGACGAGGATTATAATATTCGTGTCGTATCTCGCGCTCGTAAGGCTGATGAAGGACATCAAGCGCACGTTTATGTACCACGGCGCGGAGCACCGCACGATAAACTGCTTCGAGCGCGGCTTGCCGCTCACCGTCGAAAACGTGCAGAGCTGCTCGACAAAGCACAACCGCTGCGGCACGACGTTTTTGTTCTTTGTCGTCGTTCTCGCAATCATCGTGTACGCGCTGCTTAATTGGTTATTTTCCTTCCTTTCGCAGTACACGTCGCTGTTCGACAACTTCTTTTTCACATTGCTCATTAGGCTTTTGTTCCTGCCCCTTCTTGCGGGGCTGTCGTACGAACTGTTGCGCGGGCTCGCAATGCTTCCCGACAACGCGTTTACCAATGCGATACGTGCGCCGGGGCTGCTGCTGCAAAAGCTTACGACCTGCATTCCCGACGACGAGATGGCGGAGGTCGCAATCGCCGCGTTCAACGCGGTGCTCGAGCTCGACGGGGACGAGAATAAACCGACTATCGAATTTTACGAGCGCGAGTTTGCGGATGAGCGCAAAAAGCTCGCCGAGCGCCTGCCCGACAATCCGCAGGACGCCGATTGGATATACTGCGAGCTGCTCGACAAAAAGCGCGGCGAGCTAAGTGGCGTAAAGCGCGTCAAGATAGGAATAGTTAAAACGGCAAACGAATACGCCGATAGGCTGCTCGCGGGCGAGCCGCTCGACTACATTTTGGGCAACTCCGATTTTTGCGGCGTAAAAATAAAGGTGGATAAGCGCGTGCTCATTCCGAGGTTTGAGACCGAGGTGCTCGCAAACGCGGCCGTCGAGAGGATAGGCGGCGGGGCGCCCGCCGTTCTCGACCTTTGCACGGGTTCGGGCTGCATAGCGGCGGTAATCGCGCGCAACACCCAGAGTGCTGTCACTGCGTCCGACGTCAGCCCGGAAGCGCTCGAAGTTGCCGCCGAAAATCTAAAAGGGCTGGGCGTAGAGCTCGTGCAGTCGGATATGTTCGACGGTATTGACGGCAAGTTCGACATAATCGTTTCAAATCCGCCGTACGTCAAAACGTTCGAGATTGACACGCTCGCGCCGCAGGTTACGGCGCAGCCGAGAAAGGCGCTCGACGGCGGCGAGGACGGCTTGCATTTTTACAGGATAATCGCGGAAAAGGCTCACGCTTATCTTAACGACGGCGGTGTCATCATGGCGGAGGTCGGTTACGACCAGGCGCAGGACGTCATCGCACTGTTTAATGGCATAGGCAAGTGCAGTATAATCAAAGACCTCGACGGAAAGGATAGGATCGTCGTATGCGAGAAATAAAGACCGATAAGCTCGACGCTATAGTCGCACGGTTTGAAGCGATAGACAAGAAAGTTCAAGACCCCGAAGTGATTGCCGACAATAGGGCGTGGGCGGAGCTTTGCCGCGAGCGTAGCGAGCTCGTCCCCATAGTCGAAAAGTACGCCGAGCTCAAAAAGCTGGACAGCGACAGGGCGGACGCTATCGAAATGCAAAAGTCGGGCGACGCCGAACTCGCCGCGTTTGCAAAAGAGGAGTTCGACCAAATAGAGGAGCGCACCGAAAAGGTCATAGACGAGCTCAAAATTTTGTTGCTTCCAAAAGACCCCTACGACGGCAAGGACGCCATACTCGAAATCCGCCCTGCGGCGGGCGGCGAGGAAGCGGCGCTGTTTGCGGCGGAGCTTTGCAGGATGTACAAGATGTTTGCAGAGCGCAAGCGCTGGAAGGTGGAGGACATTTCCGAAAACACGACAGAGCTCGGCGGCATAAAGGAAGCGGTGTTCGACATAAGCGGCAAGGACGTCTTTTCGTTCTTGAAGTTCGAGAGCGGCGTGCACCGCGTTCAGCGCGTGCCCGTTACCGAAACGCAGGGGCGCGTTCACACCTCGACGGTTACGGTTGCAGTCCTTCCCGAAGCGGAGACAGTCGATATAGACATCAACGAAAAGGACCTCAAGGTAGATACTTATAGGTCGAGCGGTGCGGGCGGTCAGCACATCAACAAGACCGATTCCGCCATTCGCATCACGCACCTTCCGACGGGCATCGTCGTGACCTGCCAGGACCAGCGCAGTCAGACAAAAAACAGAGAGCGCGCAATGCAGGTGCTCGCGACCAAGCTGTACGACTATTTCCAGGGACAAAAGGACGAGGAGTACGCCTCGCTCCGCAAGGGGCAGGTCGGCACGGGCGACAGAAGCGAGCGCATTAGGACGTACAACTTTCCGCAAGGCAGAGTTACAGACCACCGAATCGGCTTTACGCTGTACAGTATCGACGAGTTCATGAACGGCGATCTCGACAAGATGGTGGAAGCGCTCCGTCTCGCCGATCAGACGAGACGGCTTGAAAACGAGTAATAAAGTATAGGTGCGCCGTAACAGCGGACACACAGCGGACAATAAGACGGGGAAAAAAGGAGGAGCAATGTTTCGAATACTCGTAGTAGACGATGATAAGAGTACGCGGTTCTTTCTCAAGGAGGCGCTTGAGCTTGATCACTATATCGTGTTTTGCGCCAAGAACGGCGAGGAAGCGCTCGACGTTTACGAAAAAGAGTACATCGACCTCGCAATCGTCGATATCATGATGCCGAATGTCGACGGCTACGAGCTGACAAAACAGCTCCGCATGACAAATAAAGACCTTTTGATCCTCATGATATCGGCAAAGCAGCTCCCCGAGGACCGAAAGAAGGGGTTTTTGGTGGGCATAGACGACTACATGTCAAAGCCGATAGACGCCGAGGAGTTGTTATTGCACGTCAAGGCGCTATTGCACCGCGGGCGGGCGGCAAGCGAGCGCAAGCTCGTCATCGGCGACGTTTCGCTCGACTACGACTCGCTTACGGTAGAAGGGCATGGTCAGAGGCAGGAGCTTCCACAAAAAGAGTTTTTGCTTTTATACAAGCTGCTGTCGTCGCCCAACAAGATATTCACAAAGATTCAGCTGATGGACGAGATTTGGGGCGTGGCATGCGACACGGGCGTCGAAACGGTTACCGTGCACATAGGCCGTCTCAGAAAGCGGTTTGAGGATTGGGACGAGTTCCGAATAGAGAATATCCGCGGGCTCGGCTATAAAGCAATAAGAAACGTATAGAAACTTGTAAGCGCTTGTTTTCGGCTTGCGCTTTTTTGTTGGAGAACGGCATGAAGCGAAGAAATACTGACATATCACACAAAAAGTCAAAGCGGCAATTGCGGTCGGTCTTTTTGATTTTGACCGCCGCAATCATGGCAATCGTAGTCGCAATCACCATACTCTTGGAGTGGGCGGTGATGAGCACCGGCTGGATAGACGCGACCTTTCAGCAGGCAGCGTGGGCTATCGTAGCGGTAGCTGTCGGATTTGTCAGCATTCTCGCAGGCATTGGCCTGTCCCTTCTCGCGAGCCGAATAATCATGCGCCCGATGAACGACCTTCTCGACGGCATGCACAGGCTGTCGATGGGCGAGTTCGACACGCGCATAACGTACAATAAGGGCCCGTCCGATATACAAAAGATTTACGACGGCTTCAATGCGCTCGCGCAGGAGCTTAAAAGCGTCGAAATATTCCGATCCGACTTTATCAACAACTTTTCGCACGAGTTCAAAACCCCCGTCAACTCGATAAACGGGCTCATCGGGCTTTTGAAGGAAAAGGACTTGCCGCGTGAAAAGCAGCTCGAATATCTCGCCGTAATCGAGGAGGAAACGCGCCGCCTGTCGCTCATCACCACCAATATACTCGACCTCAGTAAGCTCGACAATCAGGGCATACTTACCAACATGACCGAGTACAACGTGTCCGAGCAGATCCGAATGTGCGTGCTGTTTTTGGAAAAGCAGTGGACGCAGAAAAATCTCAATCTTTCCATGGACTTCGACGACTACACGATAAGCGCCGACGAGGACATGATGAAGCAGGTGTGGTTTAACCTTCTCGACAACGCTATTAAGTTTTCGAACGAGGGCGGAGAGCTCGGCGTGGCTATCCAAAAGGCGGACGACGCTCTCCTCGTCAAGATATATAACGACGGCCCCGAAATCCCCGAGGCAGATAGAGAGCGTATTTTCGGCAAGTTCTATCAAACGGACAAGACTCACTCGCAGTACGGCAACGGCATAGGTCTTTCCATAGTCAAGCGCATAGTGGAGCTGCACGAGGGTACGGTGTCGGCAGGGCGCGAGAACGATAAAACGGTGTTTACCGTCGCAATCCCTATGTAAATTTTGTGAAATCGGGAGGTTAATCCGCCGATTTAATATTCTAAAATCGACACAACATAGCATTAAACGCTGTGTTGTGTCTTGTTTTTAAGCGATTTTTATCGAGTTTTGTGGAAAAAAACACGCAAAAAGGTAGTTTAGTGCAAAAAAATTCACAAAATTTTCACAAAAGCATTAAAGTTTATGTTGAGTTTAGACAGTTGTGCTAAAATCACCACGATATAATATCCAAGGAGAAAGACATGGACGAACTCAAGATTAAAGAAGGACTCAAGGACTTCTTCTGCACCAACCTCGGCATCGAATCGGACGCACTCGGTTACGACACGCCGCTCTTTTCCGAAGGAATCGGGCTCGATTCCATCGATTCGCTCGAAATTATCGCTTATGTCGACAGCACCTACGGTATTTCTATGACCGGCGTCGGCAAAGACCCGTTTTATAATATTGACAGCATAACCAAGTACATAGTAGAACACGCATAAGCTGTTCTTTACACCGTAACAACAAAATAGAATTCAGGAGATCATGTATAATGACAACCGACGATAAGCGCTGTGTAATAACGGGGCTTGGTATGATATGCGCTATCGGCAATAGCGTAGAGCAATGTTGGGACAGCGCGATGGCGGGCAAGACCGGTATCGACCACACCAAAACGGTGAGCACCGAAGGATGCTACACCGATTATGCGGGTGAGGTCAAGTGCGACACTCTCGACACAAAAGAGAATAAGCATATGGACCGCGTCACCAAACTTTGCATCAAGGCGGCGGACGAGGCTATGGCCGACGCAGGACTCAAAAACTTCGGCGGCGACGCGCGCACCGGTATCGTCATGGGCAGTTGCGTCGGCGGCGTAGTCAGCATCGAAAGCTACTACACCAAGGAAAAGACGGAAGGCTACATAAAGCAAATGCCGATATCTGCGATTGCGTCTCAGGTCGGCACACACCTCGGCGTCGGCGGAACGTGCTGCAATATAGCAAACGCCTGCGCGGCGGGCACGATAAGCATAGCACACGCCGTGGACCTCATCAGAGAGGGTAAGGCGGATGTAATTGTCGCGGGCGGCGCGGACGCTTTCGCTTCCGTACCGTTTGCGGGATTCATTTCGCTCCACGCGCTCGCCGACGAGCCGTGCAAGCCGTTCAACCACTCGAGCGGGCTTTCGCTCGGCGAGGGTTCGGGCGTTGTAATCGTCGAGTCGTACGCACACGCAAAGAAACGCGGCGCAAAAATTTACTGCGAGGTTTTGGGTAGCGGCGTAAGCAGTGACGCTCATCACATAACCGCGCCGCACCCGGAGGGCGAAGGGCAGATGAACGCCATTCGCCGCGCTATCACTAATTCGGGCATAACGGAAGCGGATATCGGCTACATCAACGCGCACGGCACGGGAACCGCCAAAAACGACGCGGCAGAGTATCTGTCGCTCCACACACTGTTCGACGACACGAACGACGACCTTGCGGTAAGCTCTACAAAGTCCATGACGGGGCACTGTCTCGGCGCGGCGGGAGCGATTGAAGCGGTGTTCTCAATCAAAGCGCTCACCGAAAACAAAATGCCGCCCACCGTCGGCTTTACCGACGAGGACAAGGAAGCCGTCAAGGAGCGTGCGGGAAAGCTCGACGTCATTCCCAACTTGCCGAGAGAAAAACAGCTTACCACTGTCATGAGCAACTCGTTTGCCTTCGGCGGCAACAACGCGAGCATTGTATTCAGCAAGGACAAGGGCAACGTCCGCACGGAAAAAAAGCCGCACGGCGTGGTCGTTACCGGCATAGGCGCGGTGACTCCGCTCGGCAACGGTGCGGCTAAGTACGTCGAGGCGGTAAAGTCAGATGCAAAAGTCGAGGGCGGCTCCGTACGCTCGAGCGTCGACACCACCGACTACGACGCGGTCGGGCTGAAGATGGCGTTTTATCGCAAGCTCGACAGGTTCAGCCAACTTCAGGCAGTTTCCGGCATGCAGGCTCTCGGCGACGCGAGCTACGCGATAACCGCAGACAACGCCGTCGATATCGGCATAGTAATAGGGACGAGCGAGGGCGCGGTCGGCGTCGGCTGCGACTTCGAAACGCTGATTGCCGAGCGCGGAAACGCGGCGGGCAGTGCGTTCAAATTCCCCAATACGGTTTATAACGCGGCAGGCGGGTATCTATCCATCTGCTCGGGCATTAAGGGCTACAACGTCACGGTGACTAACGGCGCGCAGTCCGGCATTTCTTCCATAGCGTATGCGACGACACTTTTAAGAAACGGCGAGGGAAAGGCTATACTCGCGTGCGGCAGCGACGAAAACAGCGATATTATAAACGAGCTGTACAGCGGTCTCGGTCTTGTCGCAGACGGCACGACGCTTCCATACTCGGGAAAAGGCAAAAAAGTGACGCTCTCCGACGGCAGCATTTCGCTCCTTCTCGAAAGCGAGGATACGGCAAAAGCGCGCGGCGCTCGCGTGTACTGCCGCGTAAAGGGAAGCGGCTTTGCGCATAAGGGCGTGCCGTTCGCAACGCTTACCGGCTCCGGCGAAGCGCTCGACCTCGCAGTCAAGAACGCACTCGACGACGCGGGCATGACGATTGACGACGTCGACGCGATAGTCGGCATGGCAAACGGCAACGGCACGGTCGACGACATAGAACTGCAGTCGTATGCGCGCGTGTTCGGCGACAGGTCAATCCCCGTCATATCCGTCAAGGAGCGCGTCGGCGAGGCGCGTGCTGCGGCGGCGGCGCTCGGTGCGGCTCACGCGGCGCTCATGCTCCACGGCGACATCAAAAAAGATTCTTGCGCTTATCTTCTCGACAAAGGTAAAGCAAAGCGCAAGGCAATCGACTGCGGCAAGCTCAACAACGTGCTTGTCACGGCGTTCGGCTCGGGCGGCACGTACTGCGCCGTAATAATGAGCAAAAACTAAATATTAAACTTATTGTGCTTGAAGTGATTGTCGCTTCAAGCACTATCCATAAGGAGATAAATATGAAATCGGCTGTCATAACGGGCGCGTCGCGCGGCATAGGCAAGGCGTGCGCCATAAGGCTTGCAAAGGACGGATATGCCGTCGTAATAAATTACAGCAGGAGCGAAGCGGAAGCGCAGAGCGTTCTCGACACGATCAAGGCTAACGGCGGCGAGGGCATGATATACCGCGCCGACGTCACCGATCCCGATCAGGCAAAAGCGCTCATACGCGACGCCGACAAGGCGTACGGCGGAATAGACGTTCTCGTCAACAACGCAGGCATGGTCAAGGACGCATACCTTCTCATGCTCGAAAATACGGCGCTCGACAAGTGCTTTGACCTCAACGTCAAGGGATATTTTTACTGCGCGCAGGCGGCGGCTCTTAAGATGTTCCGCAAAAAGAGCGGCGTAATAATCAATATGTCGTCGGTGTCCGGCGAGATGGCGCTTGCGGGTCAGAGCATTTACAGCGCGACCAAGGGCGCAATCAATTCCATGACGCGCGTTCTCGCAAAAGAGCTCGGCGAGCGCGGAATAAGGGTCAACGCAATCGCACCCGGCTTTATAGAAACCGAAATGATAGACGTGCTTCCGCCCGACAAAAAGGAGGAATACCTCAAGGCTATTCCCATGCACAGGTTCGGCACAGCGGAGGAAGTTGCAAACGTCGTTTCCGTTCTCGCTTCCGACGCGTCGTCGTACATAACGGGTCAGATTATAACCATGGACGGAGGGCTCTCGTTATGATGAACATAGACGAGGTAAACAAGCGCATTCGCCAGCGCCCGCCATTCCAGATGATAGAGCGCGTAATAGAGTTTACGGCGGGCGAGAGCGCGCGCGGCATAAAGAACGTAAGCATAAATGAGCCGTACTTTATCGGGCACTTTCCCGACGCGCCAATCATGCCGGGAGTACTCATCGTTGAGTCGTGCGCTCAGCTCTGCTCCATTGTCATGAGCGGCGACGCCGTCGAAGAGGGCAAGCTGTACGTGCTACTCAAGGTGGACGGATTTAAGTTCGTAAAGCCTGTCATTCCCGGCGACACGCTTGACATAACGGTAAATAAAACTCGCGCAGGCGGCACGATCGTTTCGTTCGACGCGACGGTGACTGTTGGCGGGACGATATGTGCCAAGGGATCTATGACGTTCACCGCCATAGACCGTGACAGCGTCTACGCTCAAAAGTAAGGAGACAATATGGGTAAAATCGCAATTCTGTTTGCAGGTCAGGGCGCACAGGCGCCCGGCATGGGCAAGGATATATACGAAGAGTCGAAGGCGGCAAAAGCGCTTTTCGACGGTGCGGAAAAAATACACGGCGGCGTCATCGACACCTGCTTTTCGGGAACGGAAGAGCAACTCAAATTGACCGAAAACGCGCAGCCCTGCCTGTTCCTTACGGGTCTCGCTTTTGCAAACGAGCTCAAGGCGGCGGGCATAGCGGCGGACGCGGTTGCGGGCTTTTCGCTCGGCGAAATCCCCGCGCTTGCGTACTCGGGAGCGCTTTCCGAAGAGGACGCGTTTAAGCTCGTTCTCGCGCGCTCGAAAAAGATGGCGGAGCTATCCAAAGAGCACGTCGGCGGCATGGCGGCGGTCTTGAAGCTCGACGCCGCAACTGTCGAAAATGCGTGCGCAGAGCTCGACGAGGTGTGGGCGGTCAACTACAACAGCCCCGGTCAGATAGCTTGCGCGGGCGCTCCGTCGTCAATCGACCTGTTGATTGAAAAGGTCAAAACTCTCGGCGGTCGCGCAGTCAAGCTCGCTGTCAGCGGAGCGTTCCACACGCCGTATATGGCAGACGCTTCCGACACGTTAAAGGGCGTTTTGGACGGCATGAATATAAGCGCGCCGAGCACCGTTTTGTATTCCAACCTTACGGGTAAGCCGTACCCGAATGTCCGCGACGGCATTATTAACAACATCATTAAGCAGGTTTGCTCGCCTGTGCGGTGGACGGATATAATTACGGATATGCACAATAACGGCGTCGATACTTATATCGAGGTGGGCGTCGGAGCGACGCTTACGGGGCTTGTAAAGCGCACGCTCGGCGAGGTTAACACCTTTACTGTGACGGACGTAACGTCGCTTAAAGCCGCGATAGAGGCGTTAAAATCGACGTCGGCACCCATAGTAGCAGTGGCTTAACTCTAAAAGGAGATAAAAATGTCTGACTCGACAGGCGCAATCGCGACAATGCTTAGTTCGGATAAAACGGTCGCGTGCGGCAAGTGCAAAAAACAGGTGGGCGAGGCCGAGCTCGTAAAGCGCTACTTTATCTGCCCGGAGTGCCACTCATATAACAGAATCCCGCCGCGTGCGAGAATAGAGCTTCTCGTTGACGAGGGTAGCTTTACAGAGTTGTTCGGCGCCGACATCGACGCCGATCCGATAGCCTTTCCCGGCTATGCCGAAAAAAAGGCGACGTCGCGCAAAAAGAGCGGCGAAAACGAGGCGGTGCTGTGCGGCACCGCGCGCATGAGCGGAATTACTACGTGCATATTCGTCATGAACAGCGAGTTCATGATGGCGTCTATGGGGACTGTGGTGGGTGATAGAATAGCTTCGCTTTTCGAGTATGCGATTTCGCATAAGCTTCCCGTAATAGGTTACGCCGCGTCGGGCGGCGCGCGCATGCAAGAGGGCGTTCTTTCGCTGATGCAGATGGCAAAGACGTCAATTGCGGCAAAGAAGCACAGCGACGCGGGGCTGCTGTTCCTCGTCTGTCTGACCGATCCCACCATGGGCGGTGTCACGGCGAGCTTCGCAACTCTCGGTGATATAATCATAGCCGAACCCAACGCGCTCATAGGCTTTGCCGGAAAACGCGTAATAGAACAGAACACGGGCACTAAGCTTCCCGAAAGCTTCCAGAGCGCCGAGTTCCAGCTCGAGCACGGCTTTATCGACGGAATTGTCGAGCGCAAGGATCAGCGCGACTACATCGTCGATATGCTGAAGCTTCACACCAAAAAATTCGTCGGAGCGTAATTATGGCAGAGACGACGGCATACGAAAAGGTTAAGCTCGCGCGAAGCTCAATCCGCGCGACGACTTCCGACTATATAGACGGCATTACGGACATGTTTATCGAGCTTCACGGCGACAGGCGGTTCGGCGACGACAGCGCGGTTATCGGCGGCGTCGGCACGGTGTGCGGCATTCCCGTCACCGTAATCGGCACCGAAAAGGGACACGACATGAAAGACCGCATGGCGCGAAAGTTCGGCTGCGCCGGCCCCGAGGGGTACAGAAAGGCGCTTCGGCTCGTCAAACAAGCCGAAAAGTTTAACCGTCCGGTCCTGTTTTTCGTGGACATTCAGGGCGCAAACCCCGGCACAGGCGCGGAGGAGCGCGGGATAGCCGAGGCGATTGCCGAAAATCTGTACGAGTTCGGCGCGGTAAAAACGCCCATGCTGACGGTGGTTATCGGCGAGGGCGGAAGCGGCGGCGCGCTCGCGCTTTCGGTCGCCGACGAGATTTGGATGCTCGAGAACGCGTATTACTCGGTCATTGCGCCCGAGTCGTGCGCGAGCATACTGTTTAAGGATCCGTCGCACGCGGAAGAAGTTGCAGGGTACTTAAAACTGACGGCACCTGACCTAAAAAACTTCGGGGTTATCGAGCGCATTGTCGACGAGCCCAAGGACTTCGGCGATAAAACCGAGGTCGCGGAGTTTATGAAGACATTAAAGGCGCAGATAGCCCAAAAGCTTGAGGAGCTCAAAAAGGCGAGCGCCAAAAAGCTTTTAAAGCGCAGGTACGAAAAATATCGCAGTATCGGACGGTATACAGGGTTATGAGCTTGACAAACGAACCTAAAAAGGCGATAATACTAAACGGTAGCCCTCGGCGCGGCAGAAGCGTAACGATGAACGTCACGCGCGCATTTGTCGACGGGATAGCGCAAAGTGTTCCGCTCGAGGCCGAATATATCGACGTCATAGATCTCAAAATCACGCCTTGCCGCGGCTGTCTTTCGTGCTGGTCGCGGACGGAAGGGCGTTGCGTGATTGACAACGACGACATGAAGGCGGTCAAGCAAAAGATCGAGGACGCCGACTACGTCATAGAGAGCTATCCGCTGTACTTTTTCGGCATGCCCGGCATCATGAAAGTTTTTACCGATAGGCTGCTTTCCATGATGAGTACCTACGTAGGTCAGCGCCACGACATAGAGGATCGGAAATCGCTCCACGGCATACGCAACGAAAAGGCGGGGCAAAAGTTTGTCGTCATATCGAGCTGTGCTCAGACCATAACGGACGTCGTTTTCGATTCGCTTCTCATGCAGTACGACTGCATTTGCGGCAAGGGCAATTACACGGCAATACTTTGCCCGCAGCTCATGACCATGGTAAACAGCAGCGAAAAGCCTCGGCTCGACAGGTACTTGAAGAAGTTTGAAAAGGCGGGAAGCAAATTCGCCGCCGAGGGCGAGCTCGATACCGACACGCTCAAAAACCTGTCGCTGCCGCCATTTTCGGACAGCACGTACAAAACGCTTCTCGACATTTTTTGGAACAAGATGAAAAAAGGAGATCTGTATGTATAGAATAGCAGTCGATTTGCAGGGCGCCGATAATCCGCCCGAAGTGCTTGCGGACGGCGTTATTCGTGCGCTTGCCGACAGCTCCGATCTTTGCGTATATCTTTGCGGCGACAAGGAAAATACCGAAAAGATGTTCGAGGGTAAGGGCGTCGACATGAAGCGGTTGATTATCGTCGACGCGCCCGAGACGATTTTGAACGACGAGGACCCCGTGGCGGCGGTCGGAATAAAGAAAAACTCGTCGCTCGCCGTCGGCATGGGACTGTGTAAGTCGGGGGACGTCGGCGCGTTTGTTACGTGCGGCGCGACGGGCGGTATTTTCGTAACGGCGATGAAGACGCTCGAAAGGATAGGAAGCCCCGTGCTCCTCGCAGAACTAAGAAAGGCAGACGGCACGCCGTTCTGTATAGCCGACTGCGGCGCGAACGTAGATTGCCGTGCCGAAAAGCTTGTGCACTTTGCGAGAATGGGCAAGGCGTATATGAAAGCGCTCGGCGTCGAAAACCCGAGGATATCGTTGCTCTCCAACGGCGCGGAGGACGGCAAGGGCAACGCCGTCACCAAAAAGGCGAACGCGCTTTTGAGGGAAGCGGAAGGGCTTAATTTTACGGGAAATATAGAGGGTACCGATATCCTGATGGGAACTACCGACGTCGTAGTGTGCGAGGGCTTTTCGGGCAATATCCTTCTCAAAACGATTGAGGGCAGCGTGAAGGCTGTGCTCGGCGAGGGCGTCGCCATGTTCGAAAAGGTGAGCTCTGCCGACGACGCGCGAAGGGACGACCTTTACAGGGTGTTCAAACGGCTGTACAACCAGTACGACTACACAGAGCTCGGCGGAGGAGTGCTCCTCGGTTTTAAGGCGCCAATAATAAAGGGGCATGGCGCGGCGACCGCCGAAACGGTTTACCACATAATCAAAAACGCGTACGCGCTCGTGCGGAACGACCTCATAAGAAAAATCGAAGCCGAGTTTTCCGAATAAAATCTTTTACCTTCAAATAAAAATCCCACCGTTGCGGTGGGATTTTTTTGAGTGAGCTTAATTAGTTGCCGCCGACTTCCGCGGCGACTTTGAGGTAGTCCTCATTGGACAGCATGGGCGTTTGGAGCGAGTCGAGCGTCTCTTTGTAAAGATACGTTCTTGTCGCGAACTCCTCGCCGGCGGCCTCAAACTTTTTGAGAAGCTTGTCGGCATGCTCTTTTGCGGACGGGACGTTTAGCAGCGGCGTTTGGTTGACGCATATCATGCGTACGCGCCCGAACATGTGAATGCACTGGATTTTGAGCGCCTCGAAGTTAACTACGTTTACGGGGAAGCCCGAGCCGCATATCACGATGCAGCGCTTTTTGGACGAGAAGATGTTTTCGCCGTACTTGGGCTCTTCGTTGCTTCCGCCGAAGCGAATTTTGGAGAAGGGGAGCGTTCTGTCGAGAACGGCCTTGACGTGCGACGGCATTCCGCAGCAGTACAGCGGGAAGCTCCATATAATGCAGTCGGCGGCTTGCATTTTAGCGAGTATTTCGTTTTGGAAATCTTTAATAACGCATCTGCCGTCAAGCGTTCGCCAGCATTCGAAGCAGCCGATGCACGGCTTGATGTTGTGCTTAATGATGTCGATAATCTCGATGTCGTGCTCGGAGACGTTTTTCATTCCTTTCAAAAACGCCTGCGTGAGCTGCATTGTATCGCTTTTGGCCTTGGGGCTTCCGTTTAAAACCAATACTTTCATCTTGTTTTCCTTGTTTAGTGTTTAGTTTCAGTTTATTTATGATAGCACATATAATCTTAAAAAACAATAGATTATGGATAAATTGTGAAAAAATTATGATAAAAAATCTGCACTGCCGAAAAGTTGACATTTTCCGCACAGTATTATATAATCATTATATAGGTGGATTTACACGCGAATGGGTGGACTTGTAGGCACAGTAGCGCCGATACTTGCTTTTTTGTTTTGGGCGTTCTATTATTTCTTTATCAAGCGGGCGGTCGCGGCGTCCGGACTTTTTGACGTTTCCGATATCAAGACAAAGACGGTTATGCTGGTGTTTTCTGCGTGCTTGGGGTATCTGTCGTGCTCCTTCTTCAGCGTCGGCGCCGTTTTTGCGCTCCATATCATCGTCTTTGCAGGCGTGGTTGCGCTCGTCGACCTTATAGTTAAGGCGATTGGGCGCTCTGACTACAAACATGGTAAGGCGGGCTACGGCGTTTGGAAACGGATAGTGTGCAGCGGAATCGTGCCGATTTTGGTGTCGGCTGTGCTTGTGTTTTACGGCGTTTTCAATATGCACAACGTCGTTCGCACCGACTACACTGTTTACACGCAAAAGAGTATACGGCAGGACGGCTATACCGTCGCGCTGATTGCAGACGTCCATTACGGCGTGTCGGTGGATAAAGACGAACTCATCAGTATTTGTACTGAGATAAGCAAGGCTAAGCCCGATATCGTCGCGCTTTGCGGAGACATAGTCGACGAGTACACCACGCTCGCCGGCATGAAAGAGGTTTTCGCGGCGCTCGGCGGCATAGAGAGCGAGTTCGGAACGTATTACGTCTACGGCAATCATGACAGACAGGAATACACGGATGAGCGGACGTTTAGCGAGGAGCAGCTCAAAGCGACGATAGAGCAAAACGGCATAACGATTTTGAGCGACGAAGCGTGCGAGATAAACGACGAGCTCGTCATCGTCGGGCGCGAAGACAAGTCGTACAAGGAAAACGGCGGAAGAAAATCCATAGCGAAGCTTCTCGACGGAGTCGACAAAAGCAAGTTCGTGCTCACGCTCGACCATCAGCCCAAGCAGTATGCGGAAAACGGCAAGGCGGGCACCGACCTTTTGCTTTCGGGGCACACTCACGGCGGTCAGATTTGGCCGATGAACTACATATTCGAGATGTTCGGATTAAACGACTCTTTGTACGGCTACACGAGAATAAATAAGCGCGCGCAGGCGGTCGTCACTTCGGGTCTTGCGGGGTGGGGCTTCCCCATAAAAACCGCAGGCGCCGCCGAGTACGCAATCGTCAAAATATTGCCCGATTCGGCAAAGTAAGAATCAGGAAATATAGGAGAACAATATCATGAAAGAAAGAATCGTCAAGTGGATACGCGACTACTTCGAGGAGAACGGAAAGGGTTGTAACGCCGTCATAGGTATTTCCGGCGGCAAGGACAGCTCGGTGTGCGCGGCGCTTCTTGTGGAAGCACTCGGAAAAGACAGGGTAATAGGTGTGCTCATGCCGCAGGGCGAGCAGCACGACATAGACGTTTCGCACGAGCTTGTCGAACTTCTCGGCATAAGGCACTTGGTCGTCAATATCGGCGAGACGTGCGACAGCCTCGTGGACGCGATAGCGGGCGGCGGAATACCCAAAGCGGACTTGCTCGCAAACAAGGTCTATTATTCCAACACTCCGGCGCGCGTGAGAATGACCGTGCTGTACGGCATATCCGCTATGTTTAACGGCAGGGTGGCAAACACCTGCAACAAGTCGGAGGATTACGTCGGATACTCGACCAAGTTCGGCGACAGCGCGGGCGACTTCAGCCCGCTTTCCGACCTTCTCGTACACGAAGTCAAGGCGCTCGGCTACGAGCTGGGACTGCCGAAGAAGTTTATCGAAAAGGTCCCCGAGGACGGGCTCTCGGGCAAGACCGACGAGGATAATTTGGGCTTTACATACGCCACGCTCGACCGTTATATCGAAACGGGCGAAATAGACAGTCAAGAGACAAAGCAAAAAATCGACCGCTTGCACAAAGCCAATCTCCACAAAATAACGCCTATGCCTATGTTCAAAAAATAAATCTGTGCGCGGGATATAACAAATCACGAAAAGTAAAAATCGGCAAAGTCTTGCGACATTGCCGATTTTTTGTAATAGGGAAGAGTAAAGATGAATAACTTTTTTCATCGATTATTCAATTCGGTTCTAGTCCCTTCCTCTTTCATTTTTAGGGCTGTATAGGTTGCAACATTGCCGCATTTTGAACAGCGATATTCGTGATGTATATCGGTAGCAGTGCCATATGAATAGGTGTCATATCCGGAATATCGTTCATAAATGCCGCCCACCTCTTTTCCATTTACATACACAGAATGTGTTTTTTGTTCTCCGCTTTTAGTAGAACTTTTTTTAATATCATAGTGGCTCGACTCTCCTACGGAGGTGTTTAGATGAAGATATGTGTTGACATAATTGCATTTCGGACAAGCGACTTTAGCTACAGGATTGCGAGAATAAAAGAAAAATGACCACAATATGCTGTGAAGCATTCCTACAAAAACGCATTTTAAAATAATATGAGATATCGCTATTATTTCGCCATTTAGTAAGTTGCCGTTTTTCGGGTCATACTCGGGCGTAACAGGGATTACGGTCAGCAAAGCAAATATTCCGATTGCAAGTGCAATAGCTGCGCCTATGAAAATGAACATACGCGCTTTTTTTGCGTACTTTTCATTATATTCCGATTGTCCGAAAGTTACAAATTTCGGATTTCTGATATCATCATAAATCGCGTATGGAAGGTGCTTTTCGCTTCTTATTGTGTGTTTGGTTTTACTGTCGCGACAAATAATAATGAAAACAATAATGTCAATAATCGAAACTATAATGGCGGCAACGATAAAACAAACTAGTATTGTATGTTGTGTTTCCCAGGGGTTTTTATCGTGTGGGCCTCCAAACATACAGTCAAAGAGTGTAGTTAAAATCAAAATAACAACACTGATTCCTACTCCAACCAGTAAGTTCAACAGAATGGAACTAATTATAAACAGCACCCAATATTTTTTGGGCGTCCCGTAGAGTAAGTGCTTGTATTTAGATTTGTCGTTTTTTAATATTTCGCACTCATAGACTTCATCGTTATTTTCCATAATTTAAAACCTCCTTGCAAAATGTTTAGTAGTATTATATCCTACTTTATCGTATTTGTCAAGAAATAATATGATTTATATTATAATTAGATTAAGGAGTAAATTATGAAACCATTAAAGGAAAAAATCAGTATAACGATAGATTCAGACTTACTAAAGCGCTTAAAGGAAGAAGCGGACAAAGATGACCGTTCGCTTTCGCAATATATAAATTTGGTATTGAGAAAATATATAAAATTAAAAAACGAAGTATAGTATTATTTTTTTGAATTAGTAAATAGGTGAGAGTATTTAAACGCAGACGCGAACATGGTTCGTTAATAAAGACAGTGCTTTATGTGCTTAATGTACAATGAAACGATGAGCCGAAGATAATTAACAAGCTTGTGAATCGGAAGTAAAAATCGGCGACAGCGAAAGCTGTTGCCGATTTTTTGTAGAGAGGGAAAAGTCGAAAAGAGGTTTACAATTCCTCTGAATCTAAATCGAAATCCGATATATTTGATTCATTCGATTCGGAATTTTCGGTTGATTGATAATGCTCATCTGTCGCTGTATCCTGCGGCGGGCGGGAGGCTTTTAACTGTTCCGCTTCTTTCTCTGCCAAACGCTTTTTCCGTTCCTTTCTTTTTTCTTCGCTTTCATGATAAATACAATTGTAATAGGAGAGTATGTCGCGCAGCTCATTGAAAAAAGCGTTCGAACCTGTTCGTTCTTTTAATTCCAAGCGTTTTTCGTAAATCAAAATCAACCATTGTATGGATAGTTCCATATTGCGCGGATAGCTTTGCACGTCGCAAAAAGGTCTTGACAATCTATCGAATTCATACAATAAAAGTCTTGCGCCTTCAAAGTTGACTTTTCTCTTTTTGGTGCTGTTTTTCAAGTCCGCAACTTCATCATCGACCATATCTGTATACAGTTTGACTAACTTGCGTTTAATATCGACAGCCTTTTTAAAGTCATATCCGAGTTCCTTTAAGCTTTTGTCAATGGTATTTGAGTACCACTCCATAACATAGCTCATTTCGTCATAGCAATAAGCTTTTATGAGGGCGGTAATTCCTTTATCTATATTTCCTGTCGGGGTATTGCATTCCCGTATAAGCCTATTAAGTCCGACAATAAGCTCTTTGCTGCTCGTATTTATTTCAAATGTTTTTTTCATGGTGTGCCTCGGTGTGTTTAATATGTGACAAACTAATTGCTAATTTCGAAAATATAATTTTGTCGGATATTACGGCAAATTCAAGACCTATATTATATCACAAGCCGAATTATTTTTCAACTACTTAACGGCGTTTGTGCAGGCATGACAAGTACGACGCCAAGCGAGCGGCTTCATTTGCCCACCAACACAAAAACCGCCGTAAAGGCGGTCTTTGTGTTGGAGTTAACGTAAACAAAACGAATTAAGTAAGCATAGACTTCTTGTTTTTTTGCTCTGTTAATGTGCTACTTTGCTTCCCCTTATTGTGAAGATTCAGGTTTAAACATTTATGTAATAATGTTGCTACGCCAAATGATAAAATTCCCAAAATCCAGCTAAAAATATAAAGTGGCATCGATACTATCAATGATATAACATAAAAGACAAAATAAATCGGAAATAAGAAAATTCCAGCAAACACTTTTAATACCTTGTTCTTAATATCCAATACAATTTCGAAAAGGCTTGTAGCCTCATCGTCTTGAAAATAGAATGAACCCCTAAATATTCCATATACAGCAACGAAAGGAACAGCGAAACTGAAACTAATCAAAAATAATATTAAATATAAGAAATATTTTAAAATTGATTTACAAGAGAAATATTCTCCGAAAACATATATATTTTCTTCTACAATACCGTCTAACGGTTCAGTATCGATCGGAAATTCAAAAATCATAACAATATTTCTCTCAATTTAGATATTATTGTAATAAACATTATACTTAAAAGCAAGGATAAAGTCAATGATAATGCAAAATCTCAATAACTGCTTGGTGCGATAGTATAACAAGTGCGACGCCCCGTAGGGGAGGAATAAAAATACCCCGACGATGGGGTAAATTAAATTACGAATTGTTTTGTTTTGCAGTGTTGATTGAAGAAATAAGCATAGCTCGTATGCTTATATTCAAATTATCAAGTTCCTTATACTTTACTTCATTGATATAGTTTGTCCTGTATAATAATTCAAGCCAATAAGATGTTTCATTCGATTCTTTTAATGCAATTTGAAGTTTAGCTATAAAATCCGCTTTGCCGTGTGCGTATTGCGCTTCATGTATGTTTGCGCCAACAGAAGTTCCGCTACGCCCGATTTGATTGGAAATAATAGACTCATGGTTTTCTTTGAGAATTTTTACAAGTTCAATGATTTTAATAGCAAAATCAATCGATTGAGTGGACAATTTATCGTCGCGCATAATTTACCTCTTAAAACTTTAATGAAGTCGGCTACGCCTAATGAAGAATGAAAAATGAAGCGAAGCGCCGACCAGCATTAGCGAGCTTGCGAGCGACTTCATTAACGCAAGTGTCTTCATTCTTCATGCCGCGTCAGTGGCGCTTCATTTCAAAAACCGCCTTTCGGCGGTTTTTGATGGTGGGCAATACAGGGCTCGAACCTGTGACTTTCACCACGTCAAGATGACACTCTCCCAACTGAGTTAATTGCCCATGGATTTGTTGTGATTTTAAGTTTAATATATTTTAACGTTTTTGTCAAGCGGTTTACTTGAATTTATAGTGCGAATATGCTAAAATGTCGGTATGAAAGCGGTTATTCAGCGAGTACTCGGCGCAAAATTGTCTGCAAACGGCGTTCCGCACGCGAGCATTTCGCGCGGGCTTGTCGCGTACGTCGGTGTAGAACAGTCGGATGGTGAGGCGAATGCAGTGGCGTTTGCGCAAAAGCTTGTCGCCATGCGCATTTTTTCGGACGACGCGGGCAAGATGAATCTTTCCGTCCTTGACGTAGGCGGGGATATTCTTCTTGTTTCCAACTTTACGCTGTGCGCCGACATTTCGCACGGCAACCGCCCGAGCTTTACCGGCGCAATGCGCCCGCCGACTGCCGCGAGCGCGCTTTTCGATTACTGCGGCGACGCGGTGGAAGATCTCATGCGGGGCGGCAAGGGAAGCGTCAAGCGCGGCGTGTTCGGCGCGGACATGGAGATAGAGCAAATCAACGACGGGCCGATAACTATAGTTTACTGATTATGTTTTATACGGGCGACATTCAAGGCAAAAAAATACTTCTTCACGCGTGCTGCGGGCCGTGCAGTCTTGGCGCAATCGAGCCGCTCATGAGAGACGGCGCTTTAATCACGCTTTATTATTACAATCCGAGCATATTCGACGGCGAGTTCGAAAAGCGTTTAATCGCGCTCGACACCGTTGCAAAGCACTACGACCTTCCGCTCGTCGTTTCGCGCGACGGGCGCGACGGTTTTTTGCGCTTTGCAGATAGTTATGCCGAAGAGCGCGAGGGGGGCGAGCGCTGCCGCCTGTGCATGGACGACAGGCTTGATAAATCCGCGCAATACGCCAAAGCGCACGGGTTCGACGCGTTTTCTACGACGCTCACCGTCAGCCCGCACAAGAACAGCAAGCTCATATTTTCGCTCGCGGACACAGTTTCGGACAAGTACGGCATACAGTTTTTGGCGCGTGATTTTAAAAAGAACGACGGGTTCAAAAAGTCGTGCGACCTGTCGCGAACGCTCGGCATATACCGCCAAGGCTTTTGCGGCTGCGAATATTCGCTTGCGGCGGTCGGAATCGATTATGCCGAGTACTTTAAATGCGTAAAGAAAGAGACTGAAGCTGCGGCAATGAAAACAGGTGAAAAATGGTAACGCCGGAGAAACTAAAGGATCTACCCGACACGCCCGGCGTGTACATCATGCGCGACGCCGACGGCAAGGTCATTTACGTCGGCAAGGCGGTGATACTCAGCCGCCGCGTTCGGCAGTACTTCCAGCACAGCGACAAGCCGGTCAAGGTGCAGGCGATGGTGGACAATATCGCCGATTTCGACTATATAATAACGCGCACCGAAAAGGACGCGTTGGCTCTCGAAAACAACCTCATAAAAAAGTACAAGCCGCACTACAATATTCTTCTTAAGGACGACAAAACCAATCCGTACATTCGCATCGATACGCGCGCAGAGTTCCCGAGCATTGAGGTTACCCGCCGCGTAAAACGCGACGGCGCGCGGTATTTCGGCCCGTTTATCGGGGTGTCGGTGCGCGACGTCATTGCCATTTTGCAGTCGGTCTATCGGCTGAGAACGTGCTCGGGAGCGCTCAAAAAACGGGCGCGTCCCTGCCTCAATCACGACATCGATCTTTGCCTTGCGCCGTGCTGCGGCATGTCCTCACGCGACGAGTACATGAAGGCGATAAACGGCGCGATGTCATTCCTTTCGGGCGGCAACGACGATATTTCGGGCGTTATAACGAAAAAGATGAACGAGGCCGCCGAAAGCGAGAATTTCGAGCGTGCAATTTCGTATCGAAATCAGCTTAGCGTTTTGAACAATCTCAAAAGCAAGGTCGTGGGCGAGACAGGTAATACTTTTAATATCGACGCGTTCTATTACACCGACAACGGACTGTACGGCGCGGTCAGCGTGTGTATCGTTCGCGGCGGCAAGATGATGGGCGTCAAAAATTATATCATCGACGAGCCGCAGGTTTTCGGCGGCGACATGACGACATTCCTTCCGCAGTACTACTCGATAACCAACGAGTTGCCCGACGAGATATGCTTGCAGTCGGAAATCGACTTTACGCCGCTCGCAGAGTATTTTCAGTCGGTGTTTTCAAAGCGTCCGACTATATCCTTTCCGCAAAAGGGCTTACGCAAAAAGCTGCTCGACACGGCGGCGCGCAACTGCACGGATTATCTTTTGAAGAGCGCCGACCGCGTGAAGCGCGAGGCGGACATGACTGTCGGCGCGTGCGAGCGCGTCAAGACGCTTTTTGGACTGAAAAAAGCGCGGCGCATCGAGTGTTACGACATATCCGATATTTCGGGCGAGGACAAGGTCGCCTCGCAAGTAGTGTTTATCGACGGCAAGGCGGACAAGGCGCAGTACAGGCGGTACAAGATACGAACTGTCGAGGGCGCGGACGATTTCCGCTCCATGTACGAAACGCTTACGCGCAGGCTGTTGCGTTATAAAAACGGCGACGCGGGCTTTAACGAGCTTCCCGATCTAATCGTCATCGACGGCGGCGCGGAGCAGGTGGAGTTTGCCTCGCGCGCGGCCGACGACGTGGGGGTAAAGGTCGCCATGGTCGGGCTTGCAAAGAAAGACGAAGAAATTTACATGCGCGGAGTCGCCGAGCCCATAAGGCTTAAACGCGACGACTATGCGCTCAAGCTTTTGCAGCGCGTTCGCGACGAGGCGCATAGGTTTGCCGTGCTGTACCACAGGACGGTACGGTCGGCGCGGTACGAGAGCGAGCTCAAGTCTGTCGAGGGCGTGGGCGCGGCTACCGTCAAGAAGGTGCTTGCCAAGTTCAATACGCGCTCGATCGTCGCTGCTACCGCCGCCGAGATAGCCGAAAAGGCGGGCATATCCAAAAAGGCGGCGCAAAACATATACGAGTACTACCACCCGTTGGAAATAGTGCCGCAAAGGCGTTTTAGGCTCATAGCGTGCGACCTCGACGGCACTCTTTTAAACGACGAGCTTACCGTATCAAAGCGAAATCTCGCCGCAATAAATGCATTTCGTGCGCAGGGCGGTATATTTACCGTCGCGACCGGACGGTCGCAGTACGGCGTGGTGCGCGACAGAAGTTTGCTTGGACTCGACGTAAATCCCGTCAAGATGGCGTGCCACCTCGGAAGCCTGATAGTCGACAGCGGAAGTATGGAAGTCGAGTACGCGGCGACGATCAAAAACGAAAATGCCGCGCGCATTGTCGAGCTCGCCGCGCCGCACTGCAAGTTCTGTCAGATGTATTCGCTGGAAAAGACGATGACCGACAAAATCACCGAGCTCAACACGCGCTATTTCGACGCCGTAGGAATAAATCCGATCGAGGTCGGCGAACTGTCTGCGTATGCGCGGCGGTCGGACGAAAAGTTTATCAAGGTAGTAATAATAATCGACGAGCGAAAGTCAAATAATCTCATTGACGTTATGGCGGCGGAGCTCTCCGACATGCAGTTCGTTATTTCCACCGCGCCGCTTCTTCAGCGGCTCAAAAACGACGGCGAGGACTTTGAGCCCGTTCTCATCGAATGCACGGCGCGCGAGGCGAGCAAGGGCGAGGCGCTCAAACGAATAGCCGCGCATTACGGGATCGACATGTCGGAAGTGATGGCGTTCGGCGATAGCTTTAACGATATTCCGATGATAAAAGCGGCGGGCTTGGGCGTCGCCATGGGCAATGCGAGACAGCCCATAAAGCTCGTAGCAGACCTTGTCGCCGACGACAACAACGCCGACGGCGTCGCCAAGGTGATAGAAGAATATTGCCTCGGCGGCGCGCAACCGAAAAAGGAGGACGACCGTGCCTAAGAAGAAAAGCGCAGTAAAAGAGCCGGAAAAGAAAGCTGTCGACAAGGATATGTGCGTCGACGATTTTGACGCGTCCGAGATAGAGGAAGCGGAAAAGGACGTCGACGCAGTCGAGTTCGCAAAGCGGATGGAGCTCGAAATAGTCTACTGCGGCGAAAACAAGACCATTCATTTTTCGACGTTCAACGTAAGTCGGCCGGGGCTTCAGCTCGCAGGCTACTATAAGCATTTTTCGGCAGAGCGCGTGCAGGTCATAGGCGAGATGGAAACGACGTACTTGTCGCAAATGACCTATCAGGCGCGAAAGACGGCGTGCGAAATGTTTATGAAGCAACCCATACCATGCCTCATACTGACGAGTGCGGAATCGCCGTGCGAGGAACTGCTTAACGCCGCCAAAAAGTACGACAGGATTGTGCTTCGCTCAAAGCTGAGAACGACCATGTTCGTCAACAATCTGTCGCTGTACCTAAATGAATTACTTGCGCCGTCGCGCACCATTCACGGCGTGCTCATGGACCTTTACGGCGTGGGCGTTCTCGTCATGGGCGAGTCGGGAATAGGCAAGAGCGAAACGGCGCTTGAGCTCGTTCAGCGCGGACATCGCCTCGTCGCCGACGATGCCGTTACCATTACGCGGATAGGCGACAGGCTTGAAGGAACTTGTCCCGACGTCATACGGTATTTTATGGAGGTTCGCGGCATAGGAATTATCGACGTAAAGGCCATGTACGGCGCGGGCGCGGTGCAGCGCGAAAAGACGATAGATATGGTCGTTCGTCTCGAGGAGTGGAACGACGCGGCGCAGTACACCCGCCTCGGAACGCCCGACGAAAAGATTTCCATACTCGGCATAAAAAAGCCGCTGTACGTCGTGCCCGTCAAACCGGGACGAAACCTTGCCGTCATTCTCGAGACTGCCGCACGTACCCACCGATTGAACGACCTCGGATTTTCGGCAGTCGACGAGCTGAGCGACAGATTGAAAATAGGGAAAGAGCAGTAAAACGAAAGAGTATATATTTTCGGAACAAAAAAACGACTAAGCGCGAATTCGATTCGAGATTAGTCGTTTTTTCAATCGCTCAATCCGAGAAGGTAATCTGCCGACACGTCGAGGAACTTGCAGATGAGGAAAAGCGTTTCAACGCTCGGAATGCTCCGACCGAGTTTATAGTCTGAAATACACTGCTTTGAAACATTCGCGGCAACGGCAATGTCCGATTGCTTGACGTTGCTGTATTTAAGACATTCGTTAAACCTTTCGGTGAATTTGAATGAGCTGTTCATAAAATTATTATAAGCAATTAGTACGTTATTACTTGACAAGTATGTTACTAACATACTATAATTGCAAGCAGTCAGGTACGTTATTAACGTACCTGACAAGAATAAGGGGGTTGTTATGGAGTATCGCGAGGATAGTGTTTCGTCCCGTTCGAATGTCGAGCAGGAGGGAAAGCAAGAGTTGAAACAAGAGGAAAAGCAGGAGGGGAAGCAGGGAAACGGTTACAGCTTTTTGACGGAGGCTTTCGTTGAATATATGTTGCTACCTGCCGATTGTGAAGAGATTACGGCATTGAGAAGATTCAGAAACGAATACGTTAGAAAGCTGCCGAACGGCGGAGCTTTGTTAAAAGAGCATGATAGAACAGCGTTGCAAATTATCAATATAGTGCGCCTTTTAGGCATAAGACCGCGTTACTTTATTTATATATATTTGACAATAATGGGGTGTGTAAATAAGATCAATGATAATGAAAACGAGCGCGCTTTGGCGGTTTATATCGAAATGATGCGATATTTGAAACGCGTATTCAACATAATAAATTAGTAAACCCCGTTAAAAGCTGTGCCTTTTAACGAGGCGTTTTGTTAAAGTATTGAGTTTGAGCTGACGTATTTACTTTACGACCGACGAGGCGAAGGTTTTTACGCCGCCTTTTTGGACGCTCGCGTCGAACTTGAGGTCGTAGTATATTTCGCCGTCGAGCTGAAGGGGAGCGGGGGTGTCAATCGAAATATGCTCGCACTTAAAGTGATTTGTGTACGGCTTGTTCATGTGCTTGCCCTTGACGAACCTCGGCATTATGAACACCGTCGGAACGCGCTTGGGCTTTTCCATTATTATTATGTCAAGCAATCCGTCGTCGGCGACAGCTATCGGGGCGAGCCTTATTCCGCCGCCTATCTGCGTGCCGTTGCACACTCCCGCCATTATGCAGTCGTAGCCCTTGGTTTCGCCGTTTGCCGTAACCTCGACGTGATACGGCTTATATCTTAACAGGCACTTAAAAAGCGAGGCGGTGTAGGTGAGCTTGTTTTTGCTCTTCGCCGTTTTGAGCAACACCTCGACGTCGAGCCCTGTGCCTGCGACGTTAAGACAGCGCTTGTCAGAAACATTTATATAATCTATCTCGCGCGGCTTGCCGCAGACTATATCAGATATTGCTATTTCGGGATCGAGCGAAGCGGCACCCGTTCCGATTGCAAAATCGTTGCCGCGGCCCGCGGGAATGAGCCCCATCCGCGCTTTTTCAAAGTCGATGCCGTTTAGCACCTCGTGAAAGGTGCCGTCGCCGCCGAGCGCGACTATCACGCGCGGCGCACCCTCGTCCGAGCCCTGCTCGGAAATTACGCGAGCGAGCTGTTTGCCGTGCCCGACCGCGTTGGTCTCGTGAACGTTATACGCAATCGAGCGGGCGTCGAGCGTCGCTTTTACTTTTTCGAGGCACTTTTTGCCGTTACCTTTTCCGCTTCCTAAGTTTGCTATTATATCCATACTACTTGTTGTCCGCGTCCTCGACCATGAGCTCGGCGAGTTGCTCGTTGAGCCTCGATATCTTTTGCTGTAATTTTATTGCGCGCTTGAGCTTGTCGTCGCTCTGTTCTGTCGGGCGCTGCGGGCGGCGGTGTTCGGGGCGCTGTTCGGCGCGGTCCGCTCTTTCGCGCTTTTCCGCTTTTTCTTCTTGCTCTATCGGCTCGTACGTGTAATCGGGATCGGGCGTTTGCACCCTGTCGCGGTTGAGCTCGCGGCGGGTGCGCGGCACGGTGCGCTTTCTTTCGGTCTTTTGCTCGTACGACAGGCAGTCCGAAAATATCCTAAACAGAGCCGTCACGTCATCTGCTACAAACGCCGCATCCTCAGCGGCCTTGATAGCGGCGGGCGGAACACGGTAGTAGCACAGCGAAAAGCCCTTGTTTTGGCAGAACAGCATCATGAACATCCTGACGGTAAACGGCGAGCCGCATTCGAACGGGTGCAATATGATTAGCTCGCGCATATAATGTGTTAGGTACCCCGCAAAGTCCTCTTTGCCAATCGTGGGCGAGCTCGGCAGCTCGTTCATCTTTGCTATTATCGACTTGATAGAGCCCGCTATATACTTTGCGTCCGTGTGTGCGCTGCCGTTTTCTATGTATTCGCCCTGGCGCATTCTTCCCGCCGCGTCCTCGAGATCGCCGAACAGCGCGCGGTTTAGCATTGTGAACGACACCGTCGTCGCGGGGTCGGGAATTCCGTTGATGTGCGCTAAGAGCGCGCGGAAAAATGCGAGGTACGCCGCGCCGCGCTTGCGCGCCGTCGAGTTCGGCGCCGCAGACCTAGCATGGCGAATTTTTTGCACGAGAAACTTCTCGCCGTCGATACGGCCGAGCAGCATCATGAGCCCGTCCGTCTCGGCGGAGTTCGGCGGTCTTATGCCGTCCGCCGCGAGCGCCGCTTTGACCGAGCGCAGTATTCTGTTTGCCTCGTGCAACTCCATACCTTTCATTATAACATATACTGAGCAAATATGCAAGATATTTCGGAAAACAGCTTGTTTTCGGCGTGCCGAAAGATGTGTATCAAAATAGTTCGTGCTGTCCCGAAAAGAGTACATAGACGGCAAACGCGGCACAATGACCTAACATTTGATTGACAAAATTTAATTTTGGAGTACAATATATGAAACGGCTATCGGCTTATACGACGTTCGGAATAGGCGGGGAGGCGCGGGAGCTCGTGATTGCGCGGTCTTATGAAGCGCTTTGCGAGTCGGCGCAGTCAAAAGCGTTGGTGCTCGGAAACGGCTCTAACGTGCTCGTCGCCGACAGCGGATATGACGGAACGGTTGCAATCAACCGCTACGCTTCCGCCGATATCGGAAGTCTTGCCGTCGTCGGCTCCGGGCTCATGCTCCCTGCGCTTTGCAAAATGCTGTGCGAGCGCGGAAAATCGGGCATGGAATGGGCGGCGGGAATACCGGGCACTGTGGGCGGCGCAGTCAGAATGAACGCAGGAGCGTTCGGCTCGTGTGTTGCGGATAGGCTCGTTTACGCCGACGTCGTGCGGGACGGCAAAAGAATGCGCCTGTATAAGCCCGAGCTCGGACTTTCGTACAGGCACAGCGCGCTCGGCGCTTGCGACATCGTCATCAAGGCGGCGTTTGAAACGACAACAGACAGCCCGCAAAGCATAGCGCGGCGCATGAAGGAGTTTTCGGACAGGCGGAGGCTGACGCAGCCGACGGGGCGTAGCGCGGGCTCGGTGTTCAAAAATCCGACGGGCATGCACATAGCCGAGCTCATCGAAAAGGCGGGACTCAAGGGCTACCGAGTGGGCGGGGCCGTCGTTTCGGACAGGCACGCCAACATCATAGTCAACACAGGCGGCGCGACTGCAAGGGACGTTCGCGCGGTTATAGAAAAAGTCAAGCAAGAGGTCTCGGCTATGTTCGGCGTCATGCCGGAAGAGGAGATCGTATACATAGGAGATTTCGATTAGATGGCATTTTGGGGCGATTACCACACGCATACTACTTACAGCCACGGCAAGGGCAGTGTTATGGACAACGCTAATGCCGCGGCAGGCAGAGGCTTGAAGCAAGTTGCTATAACCGACCACGGGCTTAGGCATGTTCTTTTCGGCGTGCGGCGGAAAAATCTTCCCAAGATGATAGACGATTGCAGACAGGCAACGCAGGATACGCATGTGCTCGTCCTTGCGGGAATAGAGAACAACCTCTGCACGTTCACAGGGATGTTTGACGCCAAGCCCGACGATTTGGAAAAGCTCGACATCATTCAGGGCGGCTACCACAAGGCGGGCGTTTCGCCGAGCTTTGCGCAAGAGTTTTCCTTTCAGATGCGAAATATGTTCAGGAGCTTTGTATCTAAGTCGCCCAAAAAGCTGATCGTCAAAAACACCGACGCGTACTTAAAACTCATCGACAATTACGAACTCGATTTTATAGGACACATGAACCGCGACATTCGCGCCGACGCGGTTGAGGTTGCAAAGTACGCAAAGGACAAGGGAACGTACGTCGAACTAAACAATAAAAAGCTTACGCTAACCGACGGCGAGCTCGAAAAAATGGCAGAATACGGCGTGGAGTTCGTGTGCAATTCTGACGCACACAAGGCCGACGACGTGGGCGATATGAGCGCGGTGCTCAAGGTGATAGAGCGATTGCACATTCCGTACGAGCTGATAGCGAATTGGGAGAGGTTTCCGTCCTTCCGCTCGCACAATTACAAGCGTGCTACGAGCGAGTGGCAAGCGAAAACGCAAGCGGCTGCGGACAAGCCCGACAACTCGGAGACTGACTGCCATGTCGATTAACGGATTGGACGTCAAGCGCGAGCTTGTCGAAAAGAAGATAAAGAGCGAAAGGGACAGGCTTGCCATCATTTCGGGACTTGCGCGGAGCTGTCTCGCGTTTACGCGGTCAAAGGACAGCTCGGAGTTTGAGCTGTGTCTCGATTGCCAGACCGAGCTCGTACGCGACTATGCGGCGACGCTCATGCGCGACGCGTTTATGATAGCGCCTAAGTACGACGAGCGAAACGCCATAGTTTACGGCGACTGCGACAAGCTTTTGAAAAGGCTTCTCATAGTCAACGAGGACGGCGAGTTCGAGAGCGGCATTCCCGAAAGGTTCAAGAGCTCGTCGCATTTTGCGCGAGGCGTGTTTTTGGGGTGCGGAAGCATGTCCGCGCCGCAGGCGGGCGGCGTGCGCTCGCAAAAGAGCACAGGCTATCACCTCGAATTTTCTTTCGGCTCGGAAAGCTTTGCGGACGCGTTTATGCGCCTTCTCGGCGGGTACGGCATTGTTGCCAAAAAGTCGTCGCGCGCCGAAAAAGCGGTCGTGTACGTCAAGGACAGCGAGTCGGTGAGCGACTGCCTTGCGCTCCTCGGCGCGGAAAAGACTGTGCTGCGGCTAAATGAAACGGTAGCGGCGCTCGCCGTCAAGCGCGACGTCATAAGGCGTATCAACTGCGAGGTCGCCAACATGGGACGGACGGCACAGGCCGCCGTCGGCATTATCGAAGCCGTTCGGAAAATAGAGAAAACGCATGGGCTTGACTCTCTCGACAAAAAGCTGAAAGAGGCGGCGGCGGCGCGGCTTGACGACGAGGAAGCGCCGCTGTCGGAGATAGCCGCGCGGCTGAACATTTCCAAGTCGGGATTGAAGCACAGGTTTGACAGAATTATAGAGATTGCGAACGCCATAAAAGTAGATAGCTCGAGCGAGGAGGGAGAGAAATGAAGCCTTTTGCACATCTGCACGTACACACCGAATTTTCACTGCTTGACGGCGCGGTTCGCACCGACAAGATGTTCAAGCTGTGCGACGAGCTTGGAATTCCCGCCGTGGCGATGACCGACCACGGAAACCTTTACGGCGCGATCGAGTTTTTGAAGGCGGCGGTCAAGTACACCGACAAGGACGCCGACTTTTTCAAGTTTTTGGCGGCGCGTAAGCCGTTTAAGGTAAAACCGATAATCGGCTGCGAGGTGTACATGACCGACGACATGACGGCGCGCGAAAAGGGCAAGGACGGCGCGCCGCCTAAGCTCAACCACCTCGTTTTACTGTGCAAAAACGGCACCGGCTACGCGAACCTCGTCAAGCTCGTGTCCGAAAGCTACATCGAGGGCATGTATTACAAACCACGCGTCGACTTTGAGCGCGTAAAAAAATACAGCGAGGGGCTTATATGCCTTTCCGCCTGTCTTGCGGGCGTCATACCGCAGGCGATATTGAAGCGCGACATGGCTGCCGCCGACGCGTGGGTTAAAAAGTTTAAAGCGGTGTTCGGCGACGACTTTTATATCGAGCTGCAAAACCACGGCATAGCCGATCAAAAATACGTTCTGCCGCGCCTCATCGAGCTCGCCGAAAATAACGGCGTAAAGACCGTCGCCACAAACGACGCGCACTACTTGACAAAAGCGGACGCAAAGATGCAAAAGGTGTTGATGGCGATTTCCTTCCATTCGACGCTCGAGGACGACGAGGGGAGCGAGCAAAGCTATGCCGAAACGACGCTCTCCGACGACAAGTATTTTCCGACAGACGAGTTCTACCTCAAGACGTTTGAGGAGATGGAAGAATCGCTACCCGGCTGCACGGAGGCGATTGAGCGCACGATCGAGATTGCCGACAAGTGCGATCCGTACTTTATACACCGCGACCAACTTTTGCCGTCGTACACGCCGCCGGACGGGCTTACGAGCGAACAGTTTTTGCGCAAGCTGACTTTCGATGGGCTCAAAAAGCGTTATCCCGACATGCCCGCCGAGGTTGTCGAGCGCGCCGAATACGAGCTTTCTGTCGTCGAAAATATGAAGTTCGTCGACTACTTTTTGATAGTGTGGGACTTCATTCACCACGCCGAAACGCAGGGCATTCCCGTGGGCCCGGGGCGTGGGAGCGGTGCGGGAAGCATAATAGCGTACGCGATAGGTATAACGAAGATAGACCCATTGAAGTATCAGTTGATATTCGAGCGCTTCCTCAATCCCGAGCGCGTCAGTAACCCCGATTTCGACGTCGACTTTTGCGTCGACCGCCGCGGCGAAGTCATAGACTACGTCGTCGAAAAGTACGGCAAGCCTAACGTCTCGCAGATAGCGACGTTCGGCACTATGGCGACCAAGGCGGCGATTAAGGACGTAGGGCGGGTGTTTAACCTGCCGTTTGCCGACGTCAACGCCATCACGAAAATGATTCCGCGCGGCTCCGAAAAACTGCACATCGGTCAGCTCCTCGGCCATCAGCCTGACAAGAACGGTGCGATTGTCGCCGTTCCAGAGCTGAAAGAGCTTTACGACACCGATCCGGTTGCGAGGCGCGTTCTCGACATGGCGGAAAAGATAGAGGGCATGCCGCGACAGATAGGCATGCACGCCGCGGGCGTCATCATCTGCCGCGACCCGATAGCCGACCACGTTCCGCTCGCGCGAACAAACGAAGACGTTTTGGTCACGCAGTACGACATGATCGTGGACGAGGAGCTCGGGCTACTCAAAATGGACTTTTTGGGGCTGACGACGCTGACCGACATCAAAAAGGCGATCGACAACATAAAGGTGACGACGGGGAAGGATATAGACTTTTTCGAACTCGGCTACGAGGATCAAAACGTGTACGAGCTTATCGGCAACGGCGATACCGAGGCGGTGTTCCAGCTTGAATCGGGCGGCATGAAAGGCTTTATGCGTGAGCTCAAGCCGACCAAGCTCGAAGAGATTATAGCAGGTATATCGCTGTACCGCCCGGGACCGATGGATTCCATTCCCGACTATATCCACAACCGCCACAATCCCAAGTCTATAGTTTACGACCATCCGATGCTCGAGCCCATACTCAGCGTCACTTACGGCATCATAATTTATCAAGAGCAGGTCATGCAGATAGCGCGCGAGCTCGCCGGCTATTCTATGGGCGGCGCCGACAACATTCGCCGCATGATGAGCAAGAAAAAGACGGAAGCGATGAACGCCGAGCGCGAGGTTTTTGTTCACGGTAGCGACACGGTAAAGGGCTGCGTCAAAAACGGCATACCGGCGGCGATTGCAAACGAGATTTACGACAAGCTCATCAAGTTTGCGAGCTACGGCTTTAACAAGTCGCACGCCGCGGCGTACGCACACCTTACGTACCAAACGGCGTACTTAAAGCGCTACTATCCCGTCGAGTTCTTCACCGCCATTCTCAATAACCGCATAACAAAGCTCGACGAGCTGACGCATTACCTTTCGTACATGAAAGAAGCGGGAATAAAGGTGCTCCCGCCCAACGTCAACAAGTCGGTCGCCGAGTACACCGTCGAGGACGGGTGCGTTCGAATAGGCATGGGCGCAATCAAGGGCGTAGGCATTCCCGTCATAAACCGCATAGCCGAAGAGCGCGAAAAAGGCGGGGAGTTTAAGGACTTTGTCGACTTCATTTCGCGCATGGACGACGTGGAGGCGGGCAGAAACCTATTAAATAAACGCATGGTGGAAGCGCTCATTTACGCGGGCGCGTTTGACTGCTTCGGCAAAAAGCGTTCGGTGCTCATCGCGTCGTTCGACCGCGTTATGGACATGGTGTCACGCGAACGCGACGCGAAAATGCGCGGGCAGGTGTCGTTCTTTGACGTCATGCCGCAGATAAAGACGGAGTTCACGTATCCCGAAATGGACGAGTATCCGCCCAACTTCAAGTACAAGATGGAGCGCGAGGTCGCCGGCATTTACCTTTCGGGGCATCCGCTGTCGGCGTATGTAGACAAGCTGAAGCACTTTAAGTACAATACGTCAATGCTCAATCCCGAGTCCGACGACTGTCCCGACAGTGAAAGCAAGATAACTCTCGGCGGCATGCTCGTGTCGACGGTCAACAAAATGACAAAGAAGGGCAGCGCCATGGGAACTGCGGTGCTCGAGGACCTTTACGGCTCGATTGAGCTCGTTGCGTTCGGAAAGTCGTACGAAAGGCTGCGCCCGCTGTGGGTAAAAGACACCGTCGTGTCGGTTACGGGCACGGTGCGCGTGGGCGACAACGGCGTTTCGATTTGGGTTGACGACATAACGCCGTTCTCCGCGTCCGACGCCAACAAGAGCAAGGTCTGCTGTTATTTCTCGCTCTCCGACGAGCAAAAGCTGAAAGAGTTGAGAGAAATCATTGCCGCATACCCGGGCGACGACTATATTTACGTCAAGAACACCGACGACGGCATGCTGTATCGGGTGAGCGACAAGTTCAGCATAGAAACGCTGTCGCTAGGCGAGCTGTGCGCGCTTTTCGGCGAGCAATACGTAAAGAGAAATTGACGCGCGAAAAAGAATTTTATGTCGAACGTGATTGACATAAGGTAGTGATTGTGGTACAATATTCGATAATCGCGTAGATTCACGAATTACATACTTTTAGGAGCAAACATGAATAAAATAGCTGTTCTCACGAGCGGCGGCGACGCGCCCGGCATGAACGCCGCAATCCGTGCGGTAGTCAGATACGGTATAGGAGTGGGCATGGAAGTTTTCGGCGTAGAACGCGGCTTTCAGGGCCTTATAAACGACGCGTTTATTCCGATGACGATGCGCAGCGTGTCGGACATCATTCAGCGCGGCGGCACTATACTCAAGACCGCGCGCTGCTTGGAGTTCAAGACCGAAGAGGGTCAGCAAAAGGCGATAGAAAATCTCAAAAAGCACGGCGTCGAGGGCTTAATAGTCATCGGCGGCGACGGCTCGTTTATGGGCGCTAAGGCGCTTACGGATCGCGGCTTCCCGTCGATAGGCATTCCCGGAACGATTGACAACGACCTTGCGTACACCGATTTTACGCTCGGGTTTGACACGGCGTGCAACACAATTCTCGACGCGATAAACAAAATTCGCGACACCATGAGCTCGCACGAGCGCGTGTCAATCATAGAGGTCATGGGCAGGAACTGCGGCGACCTCGCCTTATATTGCGGGCTTTGCGGCGGCGCGGAGGTGATTGTCGTTCCCGAGCATCCGATGAGCATCGACGAGATTATCAAGTGCCTCGGCTGCAACGGCGAGAACAACAAGACGAGCGGAATAATCGTGCTCGCAGAAGGCGCGGGCAGGGCGTCCGAGCTCAAGGAGGAGCTGTTGAAGCGCACAGACCTTGCCGTTAAGTCGACGGTACTCGGCTATCAGCAGCGCGGCGGCAGCCCGTCGTACCGCGACCGTTTCCTCGGTACGTGCTTCGGCGTCCACGCCGTCAAGCTCCTCGCTATGGGCGTCGGCAACCGCATAGTCGGCATAAAGGAAAATAGGATATACGACATGGATATCATACAGGGTTGCGCCATGAAAAAGAAGTTCGACCTCGACCTATACAAAATGGCTCAGGTAGTCAGCAGATAGCTTTTTTAATCGACTTTGCTTTTGCAAGGTCGATTTTTTTACAGGCACAGCCTGTTTCTGTCGTGTGCGGACTACCGTTGTGATTCAAAGTTACACCGGACGAGTTGCGCTCAGACGTCATTCCGAGCGTAAGAGAATAATCGAAATAATCTTAAATAAGTTATTCATCAAAAAATCGGATGTTCTGCTTGAACACCCGATTTTGCTTTGCGATATTTTGTTAAGTAGTGATTATGCTTTGCCCGCGCAGCCGAGGACGTGAACAAGCTTGTGGCGGACGCACTCCGTTACGAGCGCTCTGCCGTCGCCGAGGTATTGACGAGGGTCGAAGTGCGAGGGGTTCTCGGAGAAGTGCTTGCGCACCGCCGCGGTGAAGGCGAGGCGGAGGTCGGAGTCGACGTTTATCTTGCACACGGCAAGCGACGAAGCCTTTCTCAACATGTCCTCGGGAATGCCCTTAGCGCCCGGCATGGAGCCGCCGTAATCGTTGACCATCTTTACGTAGTCGGGGAGAACGGACGAAGCGCCGTGAAGAACGATGGGGAACTTGGGAAGGAGCTTTGCTACCTTTTCGAGAATGTCGAAGCGCAGTTTTGCTTCGCCCTTGAACTTGAACGCGCCGTGGCTGGTGCCGATAGCGATTGCGAGCGAGTCGACGCCCGTCTTTGCGACGAATTCTGCGGCTTCCTCGGGATCGGTGTAGAGCGCGTCGGACTCCGAAACCTTGACGTTGTCCTCTACGCCGGCGAGTCTGCCGAGCTCGGCTTCTACGACTACGCCGTGGTCGTGCGCGTACTTGACGACCTGCGAGGTTATCTTGATGTTTTCGGCGAGCGGGTGCGACGAAGCGTCGATCATGACGGAAGTGAAGCCGTCCTTAATGCAGTCCACGCAAAGGTCGTACGAGTCGCCGTGATCGAGGTGGAGCGCGATGGGCAGTCCCGAATCCTCGACGGCAGCTTCGACCATCTTTACGAGGTACTTGGAGTTGGCGTACTTGCGCGCGCTGGACGAAACTTGAAGGATGAGCGGAGCTTTTTCCGCTTTACCCGCTTCGACGATACCTTGGATAGTTTCCATATTGTTGATGTTGAACGCGCCTATGGCGTAGCCGCCCTCGTAGGCCTTGGCAAACATATCCTTGGTTGTTACTAATGGCATGATTTAATCCTCCGGATTTTTATGTGGGATGTCCACATGTTTTTTACATTATATCATATTCGTAAAGATTTGACTACTGTTTTATTGACTTTTTTTTTGAAAAGAATTATACTACAGACAAAGAAAATTTGCGAGCAGGAGATACTATGAAAGACAGCAGAATGACGCAGCTTGCCCATAACCTTGTGGACTACTCCGTCGCCGCCAAAAAGGGCGACAAGGTGTTGATTGAGGCGTTTGACGTGCCCCATCCGCTCATCACCGAGATTGTAAAAGCGGTGTACGAGGCGGGCGCGATGGCGTTTGTCACCAACATCGATACGCGCGTTCGCGCCGAGCTCTTGAAGGGTGCGAGCGACGAACAGCTTAAAACTTGGGCTAAGCACGACGCCGAGTTTATGGCGGACATGGACTGCTACATCGGTGTTCGCGGTTCTCACAACGCCTACGAAAATTCGTCGGTGCCGAGCGAGCGCATGGACGCATACCTCAGCCTTTACAACCATCCCGTTCACCACGAGCACCGCGTAAAGCACACGCGTTGGGTGGTGCTCCGCTATCCGTCGCCGTCCATGGCGCAGCTTGCCGGAATGTCGACGGAGGCGTTTGAGGATCATTACTTCAACGTCTGCAACCTCGACTATTCCAAGATGGACAAGGCGATGAACGCGCTTCAAAAGCTGATGAACAAGACGGACAAGGTGCGCCTCGTCGCAAAGGACACCGATTTGACGTTCTCCATTAAGGATATTCCCGCGGTCAAGTGCGCGGGTCACATGAACATCCCCGACGGCGAGGTCTACACCGCGCCCGTCAAGAACTCGATAAACGGCAAGATAACCTACAACACTCCGTCGGTGTACAACGGCACCAAGTTCGAGTGGGTGTCGCTGACATTCAAGGACGGCAAGATAATCGAAGCCGACAGCTCTAACAAAGAAAAGTCGGACGCCATTTTCAACACCGACGATGGCGCGCGGTACGTCGGCGAGTTCGCAATAGGTGTCAATCCGTACATCGTCGACGCGATAGGTGATATACTGTTTGACGAGAAGATTTCGGGCTCGATACACTTCACGCCCGGCTGCTGCTACGACGACGCGTATAACGGCAATATTTCGGCGGTGCATTGGGACCTCGTTCTGCGCCAGACTCCGGCGTTCGGCGGCGGCAAGATTTACTTTGACGACGTGCTCATCCGCGACAACGGCAGGTTCGTCCTCAAAGAGCTCGAGTGCCTAAATCCGGAGAATTTGAAGTAGTTTCACATCCCCTCAGTCTGCCGCAAGCGGCAGCCAGCTCCCCTTATTAAGGGGAGCCTAACATCCCCTCAGTCGCATAAATGCGACAGCTCTCCTAAATTCAAGGGGAGCATAATATAAGGAAAATACCGATGTTTGAACTTAAGTACAAGATAACCGACGCCGACTTCAAGGCGGTCAACAAGCGCATATTTTTGCAGTACTTCATTCCGTATGTGATTGTCGCGCTTATGGGAATAGGCGCAGGGATTACGGCGATTGCGCTTCGCCCTAAGACCGAGCTTTTCGCGCTCGGCATAATCCTCATCGTGCTCGCCGGAATACTTTTGGCGTGCGCCGTGTTCATGGCAATCGCGCCCAAAAACTTCGTCGTGTCGGCACTCAACACCGACGACAATATCGAGCGCACGCTCGAAATAGGCGAGAGCGCGGTAACAATCAAGACGCCCGACAAGTCGGATATAACTGTGCGCTATTCGGAGATACTGCGCATAAAGATAAAAAAGGATTACGCACTGCTTTATGTCGATAAGGGCTCGGCGGTTCTCGTAAAGGACGCGATAGTGAGCGGCGGAAGCTTTACAGAGCTTTGCGAGCTTTTGAAGAGCAAGACGGTGAACGCACCCGTCGAAGCCGCACCCGTCGAAACAACGCCCACAGCGGAAGAGGGTAAACCAGAAGCTACGACAGAGCCCGAACAAAACGAGGAAGCGGGCGAGGCAGAAGAAACGTCGGCAGAATAATTTGCCGTATTGAAAGTCCGCTTGCAAAAGTGGCGTTGAGCAATTCATAACGACACAAAACTCCTCGGGTGTAACGTAAAATCACCGATGGCAGTAAACACACGACAAAAATCCAATCTGTGATTGGTCGGGTGTAACAAACTGTTGTATTACAGTCCCTATTGCAAAAGTGGCGTCGAGCAATTCATAACGACACAAAACTCCTCGGGTGTAACAATAAACTATTCACATAAGTAAACACACGACATTAAAAAAGTTGACTTACCTTTTTTAAGGTGGTAAAATATAGAAAACAACAAAACTTTCGGAGGTTTTTCATGGCAAACGTTAAAAACGTAAAAGTAGCGATCAACGGCTTCGGGCGCATCGGTCGCCTCGCATTCCGTCAAATGTTCGGCGCTAAGGGTTACGAGATCGTAGCGATCAACGACCTTACCAGCCCGGCAATGCTCGCAAATCTTCTCAAATACGACACCGCTCAGGGCGGCTACTGCGGCACGATCGGTGAGAACACTCACACCGTCACGTCCAAAGAGCCCGTGTACGAGGCGGACGGCAAGACCGTCAAGGTCCCCGGCTCGATAACCGTCGACGGCAAGGAAATCACCATTTACGCCATGCCCAAAGCGCAGGATCTGCCTTGGGGCAAGCTCGGTGTTGACGTAGTTCTCGAGTGCACCGGCTTCTACTGCTCGAAGGAAAAGTCGCAGGCGCACATCGACGCGGGCGCGAAAAAGGTCATCATCTCGGCTCCCGCCGGCAACGACCTCCCGACGATTGTTTACAGCGTCAACGAGAAGTCGCTCAAAAAGACGGACACCATCATCTCGGCGGCGAGCTGCACGACCAACTGCCTCGCTCCCATGGCAAAGGCGCTCAACGACTACGCACCCATTCAGTCGGGTATCATGAGCACTATTCACGCCTACACCGGCGACCAAATGATTCTCGACGGCCCGCACCGCAAGGGCGACATGAGAAGGGCTCGCGCGGGCGCGGCTAACATCGTTCCCAACTCGACGGGCGCGGCGAAGGCAATCGGCCTCGTCATTCCCGAGCTCAACGGCAAGCTTATCGGCTCGGCACAGCGCGTTCCCGTTACGACCGGCTCGACGACCATTCTCACCGCCGTCGTCAAGGGCAAGGACATCACCAAGGAAGGCATTAACGCCGCGATGAAGGAAGCCGCCAACGAGTCCTACGGCTACAACGAGGACCAGATCGTTTCGAGCGACGTTATCGGCATGAAGTACGGTTCGCTGTTCGACTCCACGCAGACCATGGTAAGCAAAATCGCCGACGACCTCTATCAGGTCCAGGTCGTTTCCTGGTATGACAACGAGAACTCGTACACCAGCCAGATGGTTCGCACGATCAAGTACTTCGCGGAACTGTAAGACAGCGAATAAATAAATACCGAAAAGCAAATAATTAAAGCGCCGGATTTATATGTCGGCGCTTTTTTCATTCACTAAAAGTTTCTTGCCTACTTATTTTCAGAGAAGTATGGGTATTGACAAGGCAAATAAAAAGTGCTAATATTATCGGCAGACGCAAATCGAGCGGTACGCTCATAATCGCTCCATCACCCGAAAATCGGGAGGGGGGATACCTAATATAAAAGAGGAGGACGCCCGTGGTTACCGAAGAAATTCACATAGCGTGCATAGAAGACAACGACGCCGACGCGGAAAAGCTTCAGTCGTTCATATCGCGATATTTCGAAACGACAGGCGGCAAGTACGAGTTCAAGCGGTTCTCTTCGCCGACGAGCTTTTTCGACAAGTATGTTTCGTACTTCGATATAGTGTTTATGGATATAGAAATGCCGAATATGAACGGCATGGAAGCGTCCAAAAAGATACGCGAAAGCAACAAGGACGTCGCGATAATTTTCGTTACAAACCTCGCACAGTACGCTGTCGACGGGTACTCGGTCAACGCGTTCGACTTTATCATCAAGCCGATAGAGTATGCCAACTTCAAACTGCGCTTTAACCGCGCGGTGTCGTTTGTCACGTCGCGCAGCGAAAAGATAGTGATTAAGGAAACAAACAACATCGCTCAGACCATGCCGATTTCGCAGATTAAGTTCGTCGAGGTGTTCGGACACCAGATAATTTACCACACGGCGAGCGGCGACTTTTCGGAGCGCGGCACTCTTGCCGACGTCGAAAACCGCCTTTCTTCGCACGGGTTTTACAAGTGCAACAATTGTTACCTCGTCAACATACGCTTTGTGGAGCGGATAGACAACACTACAATCACGATAGCGGGCACCGAGCTCGAGATTTCGCGGCGCAAAAAGAAGGGGTTTATGGAAGCCCTCACGAGATATTACAGCGAGGGGATTTAGTCGATGTCGCCGCTGTTTTGGTTCCGTCCCATATTTATCGTCCTGCTGTTTGCGGCTGAGAGCTTTTTCTGCTTCAAGCTGAAGCGCAGAAAGGGCTTTGCGTGGAAGTTTCCGGTGTGCGCCGCGGCGTGCATAGGGCTCGCTTTTGCCATACCGTACAAGATAGACAACGCAGTGTACGGCGCATTCATGTTTTTCGTGCTGTTCGCGCTCACTCTCGCAACCGGCATGATAGTCTTTGACGAACCGATAAAAAACATTCTGTTCTGCGCGATAGCGGGGTATACCGTCCAGCACATAGCGTCCGAGCTGTGCGAGGTGTTCAACTCGATAATGGTGTGCTATTCCAAGTACCGTTTCGACATTTACGACATATACGTCCCGGCAAAGGTGGACACGAGCAGCTTCCTGATTCTGACCGTGTACGCCATAATCTATGTGTGGGTGTATCTCACCGTGCTCAAAATGGTAGTGCCAAAGGTGGAGAAGTACAAGATTCTCCAGACCGACAACCGCGTCGTGCTCGCGCTTGCCGCGCTAATCGTGCTTATCGATATAATTATGAGTTCGATTATTACATATCTTTTGCCGTACACGACGCTCGCGCCGCTCGGGCGAAACACCAGCTTCGGCGTGATGTTGCTCTTACACGGCTACAACATTCTGTGCTGTTCACTCGCAATCATTCTCGCGCTTGAGCTTCCGCGCCGAAGGGGCGCCGAAAATGAGCTAAAGCTGATACGCCAGCTCAACCACAGCAAAAAGGATCAGTACGCGGCGGCAAAGGCGAATATCGAGCTTATCAACATGAAGTGCCACGACCTAAAGCACCGCACGCTCGAGCTCCTCGGCGACAGGGCGGACGACAGTGAAATGAAAGAAATACGCGACATGATAGATATTTACGACTCGGCGTACAGCACCGAAAACGAGGCGCTCAACGTAGTGCTCATGGAAAAAAGCCTCATCTGCAAGCACATGAACATCAACCTTTCGGTGATTGCGGACGGCGCGAAGCTCGGGTTCATGCGCGAGACCGATATATACGCGCTGTTCGGCAACATTTTGGACAACGCGATAGAGGCGGTGTGCAAGCTGGACGGCGGTCGGTCGATAGGGCTCAATATCAAGACGGCAAACAGCTTCCTCATAATAAACGCGTTCAACGAATTTCAAGGCGATCTCAAAATGGCGAGCGGTCTGCCGCAAACGACCAAAAAGGACGCAAGGCACCACGGCTACGGGCTAAAGAGCGTCAGATACATTGTGGACAAGTACAACGGCGAAATGACAATTTCGACAAAGGACTCTATATTTAACCTTACGATAGCGTTTGCCGAGCCGACTGTGCAAGAGCCTTCCGAATAGCACAAGAAACACACGAATTTCGCCATTTACGGTATCAAAATAACCACTTATGGCGGTTTTGTGGAATTATAACCATTAAATATGGTACGTTGCGCTCAGTAAATCCATAGTTTTGCGGAGCGCATTTTGCGTTTACGCAAAACCGAAAAATGGGGGAGGAATATGAAGAAAAGAATAGCTCTTATCGTCTTCTTGGTCCTCGCGCTGTGTATGCTGTGCTTCGGCGTGGTATCCTGCGATTCGACGGCGGATGACGAACACCACCTCAAAAAGGTGGAGGCTCACGAGCCGACTTGCGAGGATGACGGCAACATCGAATATTACCGCTGCACCGACAAGTCGTGCGGAAAGCTCTTTAAGGACTCCAAGGGTAAGACTCAAACCACCCTTAAGGACGTCACTTTAGACAAGCTCGGCCACACCGGCGGCAAGGCGACCTGCCAAGAAAAGGCGGTCTGCACGAGGTGCGAGCAAGAGTACGGCGAGCTCGACACTTCCGAAAACGGACACTCCTGGAAAGCCGAGTGGAAGTATAAGGACGGCGAGGCGGGCGCGGAAGGTCATTACAAGGTCTGCGCGGACTGCGACGCCGAAAGTACTGTCGTAGCTCACAAACCCTTGATTACCAAAGCGGGCAAGGAAGCCACCTGCGTTGATGACGGCTTGACCGCCGCAAGCGAGTGCGAGATCTGCGGTTATGTTATTTCCGAGCAGACCACGATTCCCGCGGCAGGGCACACGCTCGAGCACCGCAAGGTTCGCGCCGCCACCTGCGACGAGGACGGTTACAAGATTGAGCACTGGTACTGCACGACCTGCGAAAAGTATTTCGACAGCGCCGAGTGCGAAGCCGATGACGAAATCGACGAGAACGAGGCAATAGAAAAGTCGTCCGGCCACGCGTACGGCGACTGGGAGTCCAATAACGACGGCACGCACACCCGCACCTGCGGCAACAACAACACCCACAAAGAAACCGCGGACTGCCACGGCGGCGAAGCGACCTGCCAAGCTAAAGCGGAATGCGAGGATTGCCACACTGCGTACGGCGAGCTCGGCGACCACGACACGAAGGGCGCTCTCAAAAACGAGGGCGCAAGCGGACACTATCTCACTTGCAGCGTTTGCCACGAGCCTCAGGGCGAGATTGTCGAGCACAAGCTCGAAGTCGAGTACGGCGACGCCAACCACTGGGAGCAGTGCGATTGCGGCTACAAGACCGAGCCCGAGGATCACGAAGCGATTTCGATTACCGCAGCAATTAAGGCGGAAGCAAACGCAAAGCTTCTCGCAGGCTACACACTCACGGCGGGTGATATCATCGTCACCGCGAAATGCGAGTGCGGACATACGTACACGGTAGAGGACGGCGTCGTTCTTCCCGAGAAGTCGCTCGAAATGGGCAACAACGAGATCGAAGTCGACTACAACGGATTAAAGACGACGATAAACGTCAATGTCACCGACGAAGCGGCCAACACGCTCACGCTTATCGGCGCGACGTTTGCGGGCGGCAGCAATACGGCAGAGCTCAAACCCGGCGCGACGCTCCCCGCGGTAACGCTCGCGGCAGACAAGACGTTCTTCGGCTTCAAGGACGCGACGCAGGAATACTACACGCAGGATACATTCGTCATGCCTGCGGCAGATCTCACGATAACCGCGCTGTATGCCGAAGACATGGTGTTCTATGCGCCGTCTGACGGACAAGAGATCAAACCCACGGAAAATACGGCGGAGCACAGAATCTACAGAGACGAAAAGACCGGTAAAGACGTAATAGGCACGGAGATTACATTTAAACCCGAATATTCCGGTGCCGACGAAAAAACCGAGGAAAAAACATATAATGCCAGAGCTTCGAAAGATTCGGGTAGCCACAAAGTCAATACGCTTATTCCGGCATACGGCAGGTCGTTCTTGATGTTGGCTATTGTAAACGAGAATGATGAGGATTACAAGGTTCGTTATGAAGCCGAAAGCTGGGGCGTCAGAGGCGAGGTACTCATGGTTACCGCAAAAGCACACGCCACCACTTATGTTCCTTTCCGTTACGGCGACGATACTAAGAACGGTACATTCGAGTCGAGCGACCACAGAATCGCTTTGATGACCGAAACGCAAGAAGACGTTAAGCTCGGTTTCTACGGCTATATCGCAATTGACGGCTCGATGGCTGCTACAGGACTTAATGTTGCCGGAATTAAAACCATTTACTCGAACGGCGACACTTTTGACCTTTCGACAATGTCGGTCCAGGCTATTCTCGGTGAAAACAATTATCCCGTCGACATTTATAATTACACTGTTTCGGTCGAGGACGGCTCAACATGGAATAACAGTATCACTGAAATCGCGGTGTCAGCTCTGGGACTTGAGGCTGTTGTTAAGCTCAACGATTTGCATGACTGGACGGGCTTCGCCTTATCGAAAGGTCTCGGCGACAAAAGCTGGTTGTCGGCAGAGTACACGAAGGTTACCGGCATAGACGGTACTCTGCAAACCGCGACTAAGTTTACCATAAGCGGCGGCGCAACAAGCGGACAATCGTCCACACTCCAAACACATACCGACAACTCCGCAACCAAATCTCAGAACTACAACGTACGAGTACCTGCGGCTTCGGCGCGCAACATCATGTATATCGTTACTTACACCGGAAGCAAAGCGATGTCCTTCAAGCTTGGTGGCGACAACGGTTCCGGTCCCGAGATGACTGTGCAGCCGGGCGATACCGAAAAAATATTTATCGGCTCCGTTACCGGAAATAAGTGGGGTGGTTGGATGATGATTACGCTCACTTCCGACGCTCCCGAAGACGGCGCAGTAATAGAAGTCTATGGCTACTTACAAACGAATGAAAACGAATTCTCGGCGATTGAAGTTCGCGGTGAGAGTCAGCACAAGACTGCTTACAGCGTCGGCGAAACGCTCGATGTGTCTAACCTCGTCATAAGGGGCGTACCGAGCGATGCAGGTTTGGCGAATGACGGAGATTACACTCTCAACATTACAAGCTACAAAGTCGAGATACTCGACCATGACGGCAACACATTTACCGAAGCCGACAGAGGTAAGACGTTCACGGTAAGAGTTTACTGGAACAATCTCGAAACGACTTTCACGGTGTCGGTTGCGGCGTAAAACAACAAGCACGACCTCCTATATTTTGAGCATCCCGATTTCCTGTTCGGGGAGTCGGGATGCTTAAATTTTACCTTTTTCGTAGGCGATAAGCCGAATATAAAACGGAGCAATGCAATGAAAAGAAAATCAAGCAAAATCATCATGCTCGTTCTGAGCCTCGTGCTGCTCATCGGTTGCGTGCTGCCGCTCGGCGGTTGCGACTATTGTCAGCACAAGCTAAAAGAGCTGGAGAAGGTGCCTGCGACCTGTCTTGCGACGGGACTTCGCACGGCGTACAAGTGCGAGAAGTGCGGTCAGATGTTCAAGTATTCGGACGCGACCGGGCTTGTCGAAATTTCTAAGCGCGAGACGCTTCCCATTGCCGGGCACACGGTTGGCGAAAAGTATATCGGCGTGCCCAAGTCGGGCGGAGCGGCTTCGTCGCTTTCCGACTACGAGGTACATGCCGAGTGCGCCGTCTGCGAGCAATATTTTAAGGTCAACACCGAAAACCTGATTGCTTTTGCGCCCTCCGACTATGCGGGCGGCAAGCACTTCGATTTGGATGACGGCACGGTCGCAACGCGCTACACCTTTGCGGGCGGCACGCATTCGGGCGACAAAAAGACGATAGAGCCGCTTCGCGACAGTAAGACCAACGATAACGCCAATGTCGAAGTGCCGTTTGCCGCCAATGTCAATCGCTATCTCGTAATGTTTGTTCATAACGAGTCGAATATCGATGTCGACATAAGGTACGGCGCAGAGCGCAACGGAGAACGCTGCCTTACCGACGTTCATGTCCCCGCCAACGGCTTCGCGTCCTTCCTCGTGACGATTAAGTTCTCGGGTGGCGATCCCAGAAGCTGGCACGAGCTCTACATGATGCAAGACCTTGCCCAAGACCAAGCGGTTACGCTGTCGTTTAGCGGATATTTCTACGCGTCGAGCAAGGTCCAAGCGATTATAATCGAAAAGTACGGCAAGACCGAGTTCGCGATAGGCGAAACGCTCGATGTGGATAAACTCGTCGTTGTCGCCGACTACGGCGAGAATGTCAAGCGCACGCTAAAGCCCGACGAGTATTCGGTCAACCTTAAGGACAAGGTACTGACAGAGGAAGACAAGGAAGTTGTCGTCACCTTCAAGAAAAAGTCTGCAAAGTACTCGATTACCGTCAAGCGCTTCTTCCGCAAGGTGACGCTTGTAGGCGCGACCTTTGCAAACGGCTCCTCCACTATGGAGGTAGAGCAGGGCAAGCCGCTTCCGAGCGGAATCACCATGAACCGCGGCAAGGTTTTCGACCACTGGATAGACATTTACGGCGAGCAGTACACCGAGTATGTGGTAAGCGACAGCGACGTCACGCTCAAAGCAGTGTACAAGGACGACTCAACGCTCGAAAAAATCAACCTTGCGCTCAATAAAATGTGCACGGTAAGCGAGATAGACGAAAGAGAAGCGCCGTATTTCCCCGTCAAAAACTTGACAGACGGAATTAAGTCAAACGGCACAAACAATTCGTGGGTGTCAAAATCGCACAGCTCCGCGACCGATCCCGTGTGGGTGGAAGTTGACTTGGGCAACGTCATAGCCGTCAACGAGGTCGTGCTTTACCCGCGCAACGGAGACGGCGTGTACTTCCCGATAGACTACTATATCGAGATTTCCGTCGACGGCGAGGAGTACACCAAGGTCTTCGAAATGATCGGAGATACGCTGTCAACGCAGCGCGACAAGCGGCCGAGATACTGCTTCTTTAGCAGTGAAAACGCTCAATATGTTCGTATAACGGCTACAAGAATGTCGGCAGGCGGCGGCGGCGACTATCGCACCGACTACGGCGAAATCGAAGTCTACTACGCATAAGGAGTCAAATATGGCAAAAAAATCGATTAAAAGTATTAAGGTCAAATCGAACGCCGAAGCCGAGGTCGCGAGCGATGTCGTGCAGAATGTTGAGCCCGAAGTAGCAAGCGAAGTCGAAAAGAGCGTAGAGCCGGAAATCACGACCGAGGTCGAGCAAAGCGCAGAGCCGGAAATCACGACCGAGGTCGAGCAAAGCGCAGAGCCGGAAATCACGACCGAGGTCGGGGTGAGCGACGAGAGCGCTGCCGTAAGCGAGGACGCCGCGAGCGTTCAAGGCGAAGAGGTCGCCGAAAAGAATGACGGCTTCGGCGCCGAGTCGAAAGGATTTTTTGCAAAGGCGGGCGAGAAGATAAAGCTTGCGGCGTTGTTTGTATGGAAGTATCTCAAAATCGGCGGCATTGCGGCATGGAACTACATCAAAACGCGGTGGGTGGGCTTCTTCCTGCTGTGGCCGGTAGTCATACTCAGCCTAATCGTTCCTTTCGTTTACAGCAATGGATTTTTCGACACCGAGTTCGAGAGCATGACAGTCTTTGCGCTTCCGTTCATCGTAATCTTATGCTTCGGACTGGCGTTTGAAAAGCACTCGGCAAAGTACGCGCCGATAGCTATGTTCGTGCTTACGCTGATAACGCTTTTGGAGTTTATACGCACTGCGTATATGCACCTGTCGACGGCGTTCTTCGGCGGAATATCGGGCAATGTGTTCGTGCAGGCGGGCTTCCCGTTCTCGTTCTGCGCAATCGCGCTGGTAATCAACATCCTGCTGTGCGCGACCGCCATGTTCTTCAAGCAGTACAGCGGCGAAAAGAAGGATAAGGCGGAGACGGTTCCGCCCGTCGCGTTGGACGAAACGGTTCTGGAGGTACAAGATGAACAAGTTTAACTTAAGCTTATTTAAAAGAATAATGCTCATCGTGTCGCGAGCGCTCGCAATATTGATGTCTATCATATTCGGCGTACTCGTTGTGGGCACCGAAATCGCAAACGACAACGCGCCGCAGATATCGGCGTTTCTCGGTCAGGATTTTATCAACCTCGTCAAAAATGACAGCGACGACGATGAGGATGAGGAGATAGATGCCGACTACTTTACTTCGGAATACGAAAGCGTAGCCGAGGTCAAGCAGGCGGGCGTCGACATGACCGAGCGCGTCATGGCGGAAGGCGCGGTTCTGCTCTACAACAAGGATAACGCACTGCCGCTAAATACCGCAACCGACAAGGTTAGCATGTTTTCGGCATCGTCGGCAAACCCCGTTTGGTCGGGCTCGCGCGAGTCGTACGAAAAGGTGGGGGCGAGCGCAAAGGTCGATTTAAAGGCCGGGCTTGAAAACGCAGGGCTCAAAATCAACGACGAGCTCTACAACTGGTACAAGTCGTCGGGCTACGGAAGAAAGCGCGCAGGCGCCAACTCCGGCATCTACGAGGTGTGGAACATAAACGACGCGCCGTGGTCTGCGATTGGAAGCGCAAAGACCAAGGCGGGCTATAATACGGCGATGTTTGTCGTTTCGCGCATAGCCGGCGAGGGCTTCGATACGAGAATGCGCGATCTCGGCGAGGGTAACAACAGCGAAAATAAAAAGACTGACGAAACAAACGGCAACTATCTACTTCTTTCCCGCGACGAAAAGGATGTTTTCAAGCACATTAAGGAAGAAAAAGAAAAGGGCACGTTTGACAAGTTTATCGTGCTTTTGAACACGACAAACCAGGTCGCAATCGACTTTATCGACGAGTACGATGTCGACGCCGTGCTGTACAGCGGCTCTATCGGATCGGCGGGCGCAAATGCCATAGGCAAGATTTTAACGGGCGAGGTCAATCCGTCGGGCAAACTTTCGGATACCTTCTGGAAAAACCACTACCTCAATCCCGTTCTTACAAATTGGGGACAGATGTCTTACGACAGCGGCAAGGCTATGCTTTACCAGTACGTCGGGTTTACTTATGACAACAGCGGCAAGTACGATGACGGCTACGTCGTCTATCAGGAAGGCATCTACTCGGGCTACCGCTACACCGAAACGCGTTACGAGGACGTCGTAATGGGCACGAAAAATGCGGGCGACTTCAATTACAGCGACGCGGTCGCATTCCCGTTCGGCTACGGAATAAGCTATACCGAGTTCGAGTACTCCGGCATGAAGGTGGCGTACGACGGCGGGACCGACAGCTACGTCGTGTCCGTCGACGTCAAAAACGCAGGGCAGAGGGCGGGCAAGAACGCCGTTCAGCTTTTCCTGCAAAAGCCGTACACCGCTTACGATATCGAAAACGGTGTCGAAAAGGCGGCGGTCGAGTTTGTCGCGTTCGACAAGACGGATATACTCGAGCCGGGCGCGAGCGAAACCGTAACAATGACGGTCGCTCGCCGCGAGCTCGCATCCTACGACAGCTACGGAAAGCGCACCTACATTCTCGAGCAGGGCGATTACTACCTCACGGTCGCTTCCGACGCGCACGCCGCAATCAACAACATTCTCGCAAAGAAGGGCTACAGCGGCACCGACGCCGAGGGCGACAAGGCGCTCGTGCATCAGATCACAGATGTCAAGGAGAGTGAGCTTTTGAAGTACGCGGTGTCCGAAACAGGCAAGGCGATTGTCAACCAATTCGACAATGTCGACCTCAAGCTGTACTCGGGCGCAGGAGCCAACAAGGATGCGTTCGAATACATTACGCGCAGCGACTGGGCAGGCACGGTCAAGTACGCGTTTGACCTTCAAACCTTCCGCTTCCTAAACAACTATGTCAAGCTGACCAAGACGTCACAGATAGCCGCAGACAGCGCCAACACCGCGCCCAAGGGTGACAACGGTCAGTACCCCACTTACGGCTCCAAGGCGACGGCGTGGCAGCTTATCGACATGCGCGTCGACGAAAACGGCGAACCGCTCCCTTACGACCACCCGCGCTGGGAGGAGCTGTTGGATCAGCTCACCTTTGACGACATGGCTCAGCTCATAGAGTACGGCTTTTCGCAGACGCGCTCGCTCCCTGCGATTTCCAATCCCGGCACATACGACTACGACAGCGACCTCGGCGTCATCACTTCGTACAGTGCGAGTAGGACCGGTCTTGCGACCAAGACCAACGATCCCGGCAAAGGCGACAAGCCCGCGCTCTATCTCGACAACGGCGTAGTCGCCGCGACGCGCAACGCCGAGCTTTGCTACGAGTACGGCGTTCAGTGGGGCGAGGACTGCCTGTGGGCGGGCTACCAAGGCCTTTACGGCACGGGTGCAAACATTCACCGCAGCCCGTACCTCGGCAGAACGTACGGCTACTTCTCCGAGGATCCCGTCCTCACCGGCCGCTGTGTAGCGCAGATGAATATCGGCATGGAAAGCAAGGGCGCGTATATGCTGTTGAAGCACTGCGTGCTCAACGAGCAGGAGTGCAACCGCTGCGGCGGCGCGAGCTGGGCTAACGAGCAGACCATTCGCGAAATATACCTCAAGGCGTTTGGCGTGGCGATACAAGAGGGCGGCGTTCAGGGCGTCATGACCTCGCTCAACCGCCTCGGCGCGGTGCCCGCACCTCACCACCCGTTCATCAACGAGATACTCCGCGGCGAGTTCGGAATGCGCGGATACTGCGTTACCGACAGCTACATGGGCTACATGAACATCGGCAGCTGCGTGCTCGCCGGCAACGACCTTCCGCTCGCGCAGGACAACACGATAAGGAACTACAAGTCCGGCTACAGCAAGGTTGCTTGGGCGATGCGCGATACCGTGCACAACATTCTCTATTCGGTCGTACACAGCAGCGCTATGAACGGATTTACTTCAAACGTACGCGTAATAGTGTTCGATCCCGAATGGAAGTATATGCTCGATGTGGCGACACCGATAATAACATCTATAACTTGGGTGTGTATCGCGCTCTTCGTCGCTATGGAAGTGTGGAGCTATTTCGGAAACGGAAAGCGCAAGAACAAACGGGGCGATGGCGACGATGACGACGAATCGGACGAAGAATCGCCGCATATATCTCCCGACGAAGAAGTGCCGATAGAGAATACTCCGTCGACGGAAGCGGGGTAAAGATCAAATAAAAAAACGGGACTGTCCGATTGCGGCAGTTCCGTTTTTGTTTGATTTTTGTTTTACATCGCGGCGAGCCAAATGATTATTGAAATGATTGAAAGCACGACGCCGCCGATATTGATGAAAAACGCTATAAAGCACAACCTGTCGCGGCGAAAGAAAAACGCCAGCGCCGCCGACATTCCCGTCATAACCGCGCCAACGATTGCAAACGGCACGGCGACGGCGATAATCCCGGCGGATCCCGTCTTTGCGCCGACGGCGACCGCAGTAAGCCCAACAGCGGCAACGCTCACGCCGAGCACTGCGAATATTATAGATAGTATCGGTATTATTTTGCTCATTTTGCAGTATATCTCATTTTATGCGTATATTATATATTAGCCAAGTGGTTTTGTCGAGTGTTTTTCGGAAATTAGATAAGTCGAATATGGGCGTGATAGCGGTGCGGAAAAGTTGACAACCGCGCGAGGAAGGGTGTATAATGAAAAAAACGGAATTCGAGCGGCGGCGTAATGCCGATAGGAGTGTAGCGAAATGATTTGCCCGCAGTGCGGCTACGACATTGGGAATAGAAGTAAGTGCCTTCGGTGCGGCTATGAGGTCAAAACGCTCGTAACGGTGGACGAAACGAAGCAGAAAAAAGAGGACGGGCCGGAAACAAAGATCATCGACCCCGACAAAGTTTATCTCTCAAACGGCACCGACGATTACGACGATATGTTTCAAGACCCGTTTTCCATGCTGTTCGGGAGCATATTCGACCCGATAAGCGATCTTCTCGGCGGGCTGTTCGGGTTTAACGTCGGGCGCACGTCGCGCACGCGTAGGGTACAGCGTCCCGAGCCCGAGCCGGAGCCCGAAAAAAAGCGCAAAAAGCAGGGCAAGATTGTCGAGGTTACCGACGTCGAAATAGAGGACGCAAACGGCAACAAGATACGCCCCAACAAAAAGAACAAAAAATCGGACGATAAGTCCAAGGACGATAAATAAAATTTCTAAGGCACAAAAAAGGCTATCCTTAACGGATAGCCGATTTTTGTTTTACATTGTCATCCTGAGCTGAGCGCGCAGCTCGCAGTCGAAGGAACTATTACTTTCCGGCGCGGTGCTTGTAGCCTTCGAGACGCTCTTTTGCTTCCTTCTCGGCGCGCTCGAAGAGTTGCTGCGCGATTTCGGGCTTGGACTTTGCGAGCGTGCGGTAACGCGTTTCGCCGCCGATAAAGTCTTGATAGCTCTCCGTCGGATCCTTGCTGTCGAGAGTGAAGGGGTTCTGGCCCTTTTCGGCGAGCTCGGGGTTGAAGCGGTAGAGCTGCCAATATCCGGCCTTGACCGCTTTCTCTTCCTCTTTCATGCCGTTGGACATATCGATACCGTGGTTGATGCAGGTCGCGTACGCGATGATCAGCGACGGGCCGTGATATGCTTCGGCCTCGGAGATAGCCTTGATGACCTGGTTCTTGTCCGCGCCCATTGCGACCTGTGCGACGTAGACGTAGCCGTACGTCATAGCCATTGCGCCGAGGTCCTTCTTCTTGGTGCGCTTGCCGCCCGCGGCGAACTTGGCAACCGAGCCTGTCGGGGTGGACTTACTCGACTGACCGCCGGTGTTGGAGTAAACCTCGGTGTCGACGACGAGCACGTTTACGTCCTCGCCGCTGGCAAGAACCTGGTCGAGACCGCCGTAGCCGATGTCGTACGCCCAGCCGTCTCCGCCGAAGATCCAGACAGACTTCTTGATGAGGCAATCCTTTTCGCTCTCGATGTACTTGAGCTCTTCTTTAAGCTCGCCCTTAGCGGACTTGATAGCGGCGGGGAGGAGGTCGATAATCTCTTTTGCGGCCGCCTTGCTGCCCGCGGCGTCGTCGTAAACTTCGAGCCACTTTTCGAGCGCGGTCTTTACCTTTGCGGTGGGCTTGAGCTCGAGCGCAGCCTTTACGTGAGCGATGAGCTCTGCGACGCGAGCGTTGTTTGCAAGCTTCATGCCGTAGCCGAACTCCGCGTTGTCCTCGAACAGCGAGTTAGCCCATGCGGGGCCCTTGCCTTCGGCGTTCTTGGTGTAGGGGCAGGTCGGGGCGGAGCCGCCGTAAATGGACGAGCAACCCGTCGCGTTGGCGATAATCATGCGGTCGCCGAACAGCTGGGTGATGAGCTTGATGTACGGCGTTTCGCCGCAGCCCGCGCATGCGCCCGAGAACTCGAAGAGCGGCTGCTTGAACTGGCTGCCCTTAATCGAGTCGACCTTGACCTTGTCGGCAACGTCGGCGAACGGAACAGTCGTCGAGTAGTTGTAGTTTGCGGACTCGGCCTCGATGAGGTCGTCGAGCGGCTTCATTACGAGCGCCTTTTCCTTGGACGGGCAGACGTTTGCGCACGACCCACAGCCCGTGCAGTCGAGCGGCGAGATCTGGATGCGGAAGTTCAAGCCGCTGTCTTTGAGCGTAGCATTCGCGGGGATTGCGACGTACGTCTTGGGCGCCTTTTCGGTCTGCTCCTTGGTGGTGAGCACGGGTCGAATGACCGCGTGCGGGCAGACGAGCGAGCACTGGTTGCACTGTATGCACTTTTCGGGTATCCACTGCGGAACGGTGGGCGCTATGCCGCGCTTCTCGTACTTGGTCGTGCCGCTCGGTACGGAACCGTCGGGAGCGAACGCCGATACGGGGAGCTTGTCGCCTTCCTGGCGGAGAATGGGGGCGATGACGTTTTTGAAATAGTCGTCGCCGCCGACGTCGGACGCGACCGCGCCCGTCGTTGCGGTTGCCCACGATTCGGGAACCTTGACTTCGACAAGTCCGGCGATTGCGTCGTCGACGCAGGCGTAGTTCATGTTGACTACGTCGTCGCCCTTCTTGCCGTAAGCTTTCTTAATCATCTGCTTCATGTACTTTTCCGCTTCTTCGTAGGGAATGATGTTCGCGAGCTTGAAGAACGCGGCCTGGCAGACGGTGTTGACGCCTTTCTTTGCGCCGATCTTGTTGACTATTTCGAGAGCGTTAATCGTGTAGAGCTTGATGTGCTTTTGGGCGATCGTGCGCTTCATGGCGGCGGGGAGCTCGTGCTCGAGCTGCTCGCTCGTCCAGTGGCAGTTAAGAAGGAATACGCCGCCGTCCTTTATGTCGTCGACCATGTTGTAGTGCGTGACGTAGGAGGGATTGTGGCAGGCGACGAAGTCGGCCTGGTCGATGAGATACGTCGACTTTATGGGAACGTCGCCGAAACGCAGGTGCGAAATGGTGAGGCCGCCCGACTTTTTGGAGTCGTAGAAGAAGTAGCCCTGCGCGTACTTGTCGGTGTGATCGCCGATGATCTTGATCGAGTTCTTGTTGGCGCTGACCGTGCCGTCGCTGCCGAGGCCGTAGAACTTGCAGCGCACGGTGCCGGCGGGCGAGGCGTTGATAAACTCGGAGCAGTCGAGCGACGTGTGCGTCACGTCGTCGTTGATGCCGACGGTAAAGTGGTTCTTGGGCGCTTTTGCCGCGAGGTTCTTGTAGACGGCGTTTACCATCGTAGGAGTGAACTCCTTGGAACCGAGGCCGTAACGACCGCCGATGACCTTTATGCCGGTCTTGCCCGCTTCGGCGAGTGCGGTGCACACGTCGAGGTAGAGCGGCTCGCCGAGAGAGCCCGGCTCCTTGGTGCGGTCGAGAACGGCGATGCGCTTTGCGGAGGCGGGAATAGCTTCCACAAAGTGCTTGACCGAGAACGGACGGTACAGGCGAACCTTCAAAAGTCCGACCTTCTTGCCCTGTTTTGCGAGGTAGTCGACGGTCTCTTCGGCCGCTTCGCAGCCCGAGCCCATCATGACGATTACGTCTTCCGCGTCGGGCGCGCCGTAGTACTGATACAGCTTGTACTCTCTGCCGGTGAGCTTGCTGACCTCGTCCATCATGCCCTGAACGATTTCGGGGGTAGCCTCGTAGTACTTGTTGGCCGCCTCACGGTTCTGGAAATAGATGTCGGCGTTTTGAGCCGTGCCCTTCTGGTGCGGGTGGTCGGGGTTGAGCGCGCGCGCTTTGAACTCGCGAATCTCTTCCATGCAACCCGTCTTTTCGGCGAGCTTTTTCATCTCGTCGTACTCGATGCCGTCGATCTTGTCGATCTCGTGGCTGGTGCGGAAACCGTCGAAGAAGTGCAGGAAGGGCACCTTCGCTTTGAGCGTCGAAAGGTGCGCGACGAGCGCAAGGTCCATAGCTTCCTGGACGGAGTTACTCGCGATCATGGCAAAGCCTGTCTGGCGGCACGCCATTACGTCGGCATGGTCGCCGAATATGTTAAGGGCGTGAGCCGCGAGTGCGCGTGCCGATACGTGGAACACGCAGGGGAGAAGCTCGCCCGAAATCTTGTACATGTTGGGGATCATGAGAAGAAGCCCCTGGCTTGCCGTGTAAGTAGTCGTGAGAGCACCTGCGCACAGCGAGCCGTGAACAGCGCCGGCTGCGCCGCCCTCCGACTGCATTTCGGCAATGCGGAGCTCTTGACCGAACATGTTCTTGCGTCCGGCGGTGGCCCATTCGTCGGCATACTCTGCCATAGGAGAAGACGGCGTTATGGGGTATATCGCCGCGACCTCCGAGAAGGCATATGCCACGTGCGAAGCGGCGGTGTTGCCGTCGATCGTCATCTTTACCATAAATTACCTCCAAAGTAAGTATTAACGTATTTTATGTCCGTGCGCAATACGGCACGCAACCTTTATATTATATAATGCCCGACAATCAAAGTCAAGTAATAGTCAGGCTAAAAGTATAAGAAAGCGACTGTTTGCGCCCCGATTTTCCGCCGTCGGTGACGGTGACCGTTACGCCGAACGTACCCGTAATCGTCGGCGTTCCGCTTATGACGCCGTCGCCCGAAAGCTTGAGTCCGCCGGGAAGCCCCGTCGCCGTAAAGCTGTACCGCCCTTCGCCGCCTCGGACGGAAAGCGTGTGCGAGTATTTACTGCCTTTCTTTGCGGCGGGCAGGGGAGAAAGATCGAGCTCCATGGCGACCGCCGAGCTTATGCCCTTGTACGTCGTGCCCACTTCGGAAAGGTAGTCGTCGTTGTCGTAAAGCGTGGTGTACGGCGCTTCCCACGGCCTGTCGTTACTCGGGTTGTCGTCGGTGTACTCGTCGTACAGTCCCGCGAAGTTGTCGACGAACCAGGAATACCTCTCGACAAAGCCGAGCTGTTCGAGCATGATACAAGCCTGCCGCATATAGTTTTGCGCGTTCTTTACCGTGCAGCCGGCGTTGACCTTGCCCTTTTCGCCCGGCTTTTTTTGCTGCGCGTCGCGCGCCTCTATGTCGACGGCGGCAAACTCGGTGAGCCATATCGGGCGCTTGTACTTGTTCCACAGCGTCGTCATCACGGCTTTGAGCTCGCCGACGGCGGTCGACTTGTAAAAGGACTGATACAGGTGAATGGCGATAAAGTCGACGCGCCGCCCTTGTGCGTCCGCCTTTGCCATAAACTCGTCAAGCCACGGGTGCCCTTTTTCGGAGCTGTAAGAGCTGACGGCGGGGCTCGAAAGCGGCATGCCGAGCGCTTCGAGCGTAGGCCAGTAGGAGAGCGCTTGATCGACCGTCATGTACGCCTGATCGGGAAGGTCGGGCTCGTTGAATGTGAGAAGGTGAGTGTAAAGGCCGTCGTCGTATTTTTGCTTTATGTCGGCGAGCGTCGCAGAACTGCTTGCCTGACTGCGTCCCCATACCATGGGAACGAACTCTATGCTCTCGTCGACGTAAGGGTTGTTTGGCGCCGCGCCCCAATTGTAGTACCAGCCGACGTTGAGGTCATTTATGCGCTCGGCAGACTCAAGCAGGGTAGTGCTCGAATTTGCGCTCGGGTTTTGATCGCTCCCCGTGTTGTAGCGGGAAACCGAAACGCCCTTTTTGACGACCGAAACCTCGGCGTCGACGTGTGCGGCGTACTTCGCGCCGCCTTTGTCCGTCGTATCCCCTCCGTCGCACGCCGCGGGAAGAACGGCGCACATAAGCGCCGCCGATATTGCTATTATCTTGCCGAATGCCTTCATGCTTCTCCCTCATTTCATAGTTATTAGCCGTTCTTTTGCTCGTATTCTACCACAACGTCGTGCGAAAATCAAGCACGGTTTAATATTATTTTATACATAGTTTTCGGCGCTATAAAGAATATGCGGTGCAATAATACGCAAAATACGAATATGTACGGCGATTTCGTCGAAAAATAAGCGCAAAATCGGAGCCGCTCGCTCGTTTTTGACTGTTTTTGCGCGTTTAACAATAAATAAAAGAAAACAAAGTTATAAAATAATCAAAAATCCTTAGCGTATTTACAACAAACGGTGTAAAGTGTTAAAATACGCATACCGATATCTGTATAGGTACGTCTATGCGGGTTGAAAAAGTAATAGGGAGTCGTGATGAAAATCATTTCGAGAGTTTTCGGAGGTATAGCGGCGCTTTTCGCATTTATTTGTGCAGTCCTTATCGGAGTGTATAACATCGCGTCGTCCGCCGAATACAGGGGCATGGTTGACAGCATGCTCGGCGGTGCGGCGGCAAATGCGGGCACGGCGGAGGCGTACGCTTATACGAGCGAGTACGATTCGCTCATGGACATGCTGACCGAGCGCGTCCGAATAGCCGAGCAGATTGCAGAGGAAGGCTGCGTTCTTTTGAAGAACGACGGCGCGCTTCCGCTCAAAAAATCGGGAAGTAACGTGACCGTCATAGGCAACCGTCCTTATACCTATAAGAGCAACGGTCAGCTTCGCGATACGCGGCTCACGTTTTACGGCGGCATAACGGGAAGCGTAATCTACGAGCAGAAGGTTACGATAAACGACGGGAAGGGCGGCAAAAAGACGATCAACTCTCCTGTCACGCTTGAAAAGGCGTTTGCCGACGAGGGCATCAACGTAAATCCTTTGATGCGCAATTTCTATTCCAACAAGGACTTTTCGCCTTTGCCGCAGGGCTCCGAGGCGGCGGACGCCGCGGGCGGCGCGTACTCAATCAACGAGCCGTCGGTCACTTTGAGCGACACGGGCGTAGACAGGAGCGAGTATTCGAAGTACCGCGACGCGTGCTTTGTCGTAATCGGCAGAACGAGCGGCGAGGGCAGGGACTATCTGCCCGGAAAGAGCGGCGTCACGGCGGGGAGCTCGCAAAAGAGCGCAATCGGGCTCAGCGACGAGGAAAGAAACCTCATTGCGGTTGCGGACGCTGTGTCGCACGGCAACGTAATAGTGCTCATCAACAGTGCGGTCGCCATGGAAATAGACGAGCTCAAAAACGACGAGCGCGTCAATTCGATTCTGTGGATAGGGCTTCCCGGCTCGTACGGAATGAACGGCGTCGCGCGCGTCATAACGGGCAAGGCTTCGCCGTCAGGACACCTTTCGGACACCTATGCGGTTTCGGCTTCTCTCGCGCCTGCCGCGCGCAATTTCGGCGACGGCGATCCCGACGGGCAGTCCAAGTTCTCTTGGGCGGACGGCAACTACACGGCGGCCAACAACGGCCACTACGTCGTCATGGCGGAGGGCATTTACACAGGCTACTACTATTACGAAACGCGGTACAACGACAGCGTTCTCGACGCTGTGGCGAGCGGGCGGCAGTCGTCCAACGCGTCGTCGGCGATAGGCTCGTCGGACGGCGTGGCATGGAGGTACGAAAACGAAGTCGCGTACTCGTTCGGTTACGGGCTGTCGTACACCACATTCGAGCAGAAGATTGTCGAAAACTCCTTTACCTACAACGAGGACGACAACACCGTCTCTTTGCGGGTGGAGGTGCGTAACACGGGAAGTGTTGCCGGAAAGGACGTCGTTCAGCTGTACGTGCAGGTGCCGTATACCGCTTACGACGCTCGGAACGGCGTCGAAAAGAGCGCCATTCAGCTGATAACCTTTGAAAAAACACCGCTGTTGCAGCCGGGCGCGGCGAGGACCTTGACGCTCACCGCCGACATTAAGTACTTTGCGACGTACGACAAGACGTGGCGACACGACGGGGTTACGGGCGGCTATATCATCGAGGACGGCGATTACTACTTCGCAATCGGAAACGGCGCGCACGAGGCGCTCAACAACGTGCTTGCGGCGGGGCTGGGCGTATTCGAAAAGGATCTTTATTTAGAGGACGGCAGCGAGATAAATTACGACGGCGTGTACAAGTGGGACATCGACAAGCAAAAGACGGTTGTCGACGTAATCGACGCGTTCAACTTTGACGACAGCGGCGTGGACGGCACCTACTTTGCTCGGTCGGAGTCGGGCGTAACCGTTCAAAACCAAATGACGGACGCCGACTACAACTACTTCAATCCCGGTACGGTGACGTATCTGTCGCGCAGCGACTGGGCGGGAACGTATCCCAAATCGTACACTAAGCTTGCTACAACCTCGTCCATGGATAAATTTTTACGCAGCAACGCGAGCGTGTGCGACTTCAGCCAGAGCGGCATGGTTTACGCAAACGTAATGTTCGGCGTCGACCACACCGAGGAAGAGGACGAAAACACGGGCGAGCCGCTCGAAAACACCGACATTGCGTCGTACAAGGGCAAGCCGTACGACGACGAGAGCTGGGACTATTTGCTTCAGCAGATAACCTTTGACGAGGCGTGGCAGTTCGCGCCCCTCGGCGGCACCAACTGCGAGGCGTTCCGCTCTGTAAACGCGCCCGTCGTGTGGCAGATAGACGGTCCCAACGGCAACGTTAACCGCGGCTACGGCGTGCTTGCGCCGACAGAGGGCACTATGGCGGTAAAAGCGGACGACCCCAACGCGGGCTACAAAAGCGCCGATATGCCGTGCGAGCCCATGGTGGGCGCGACGTTCAACAGGGATCTCGTGGAAGAGCAGGGCGACATCTACGGCGAGGACACGCTGTGGAGCCGCAACCCCATAATGTGGGCGCCCGGAATGAACCTTCACCGCACGGCGTTCAACTCGCGCAACCATGAGTACTACAGCGAAGATCCCATGCTGACAAACATTCTCGGCACGGCGTTCGTTCGCGGCGGCGTGAGAAAGGGCGCAATCCTTTCGGCAAAGCACTTCGCGTTCAACACGCAAGAGTCGTACCGCGAGGGCTTGTGTCAGTTCTTCGACGAGCAGGCGGGCAGGGAAATGGAGCTTCGCGCATTCCAAGGGCTCTGCGAGGACGTAAACGCGTATATAGAGTGGTCCAACAACACGCTCAATGCGCTGGGGCTTATGTCCACATTCTCGCGCGTCGGCGTTTGCGGCGCCAACGGCCATACAGGCATGATGAAAAACATTCTGCGCGGCGAGTGGGGCTTTAAGGGGCTCATCTCTACCGACATGGTGTCGCGCGTAGGCTTTTTCAACCCTCAAGACTGCGTCATGAACAACGTCACGTTCATGGCGACGTCGAGCGGCGAGAGCTTTCTCGCAACGCCCGAGTGGGCGAGCTACAACAACAAGTCGCTCGTAAAGAGCTGTCCCGCATTGATGAACGGGCTGTACGAAAACATGCACTACTACATGTTCTCGATAGCCAACAGCAGCGCGCTCAACGGCTACTCCCCGGGCGACGTCATCGAGACGGTGATGAGCTGGTGGCAAACGCTGTTGATTGTTCTTTCAATCGTAATCGGCGTGTATGCGGTGGTGTTCGTCCTGTCCGCAATCGTTTTCGACAAGTTGAGGCCGCATGACCGCTGGTGGCAGACGCTTATTTTGGCGCTCGTCACGGTGCTGCTGCCATTCGTCGGCATCATCGGCGTAGTGATATATATGATTTTGGATAACGACAGGCGAAACAGCGCCGCCGTAACGAATGAGGGCGCGCAAATCATATATTGCGAGCAGTGCGGCGCACCGCTCGACGCGGGATCGGCATTCTGCGACAGCTGTGGCGCAAAATTAGAGCCGAGCCCCATTGACATCGGCGAGCCGCCCGGCGACGCGCCGACGGAAGAGTCTGAGACGGGCGCAGAGCCTCAAAACGGCGAGCAAGAGAAAACGGAGGTCGACGATGGAAGCAGAAAATAAGAAGTCCGTTTTCGACAGCGTAAAGGCGTTCTTTGTAAAGGTCGGCACGGCAATAAAAACAGCCGCCGTCAAGTTCGCAATTCTCATCAAGGACAACTTTAAGGTTCCTGGAATAGGCTTTATATTCCTTTTTGCGGGCTTTATAATGGCGATCGTGTCGTTTGCAAACTACTACGCGCTCTACGACATGGCAGGCTACAAAAACAACAGGTGGACGGTCATGTTCTCTTGGATGGGAATATTGCTCATCGTGTTCTTGATGATAAACGCGCTGTTCAAGGGCGACAGGCCGAGATGGCTTGTCATGATTGTCTACGCCGTAACGCCCTTCCTTTTGATATCGGCAATGCTGCAGTTCTTGCAACCGTGCATATCCGAAATAGCGTTCGTTTTGGGCTCTCCCGACCTTGCGATGGGCGATAACGAAATTCGCGTGGCGATAAGCGACGACTCGATAGCCACGGCGGTAATGTACGCCGTAACCTGTGTGCTTTTAATAATTGCGGCGTTCGTGCCGAACGTGTGGACGTTCGGCGCAATCGGCAGGCGGGGCGGAGCGCTCGTCGCGCAAAAGAGCGCAAGCGACGAAACGGCACAGCCCTTGCAGGACAGCGAAATAGCGACCGTCGCGGCCGACGAGAGCGAGTCCGAAGAGGTAGTTCCGACAGAGCAAGCCGCGGAACAAACGGCGGAAGCGACGGAGCCTGTTCCGACGGAGGACGCGGAAAAAGAGGAGACAGTCGAGCAAGAAGCCGTTTCTGTCGAAGGGGCAAGCGACGCCCAAAAGACAGAAGGCGAGGAAGAGGCAGGAAAGCCAGCGCCGAAAAAAACCTCGACGGCTAAGAAGTCGTCGGCTAAAAAATCGTCGACGGCAAAGACATCGTCGACGGCAAAGAAAACCACCGCTAAAAAGACTTCGACGGCGAAAAAGAGCTCCGAGACTGTAAAAACCGATGTGCAGTCGGAGGAGGCAGACCATGAATAAAGTGTTGGTGTCAATCCGCGACTACGCGAAAAAGCATCTTGTCGCGATCATATTCTATTCTTTGGCGGCTATTGCCATGCTGATTACCTCGCTGTCACTTTTGAACTGGGCGCTCGCGGGCGATATCGAGCAGGTCGTAAGCGTAAAGAAGGCGACGCTCGTCGCAATAGACAAAGACAATCCGCCGACGCTAAACGAGGAATACATCGTCGGTCAAAGCTTCGACACCCACGGCTGGGCTTTGAAGTTCGGCAAAAAGACGGTCATGCTCAACGCCTACGATATCTATGAAAAGTATGTGACGACTGTTGTCGAAAGTAAAAACCTCGATCCCGACGCCGAGGATTACGAAAAGCAGCTCGAAGAGCTTATCGAAAAACTCACATCCGAAAAGTCCAAGTACGCCAAGGCTATGGCGGAGCTCGAAAAGGTTTCAATCAACGCCGAGTTTTCGTCGGCAAACGAAAACACGCGAGCCCAAATCATTTACAGAAAAAGCGACTTTGTAAGCTACATGGCGGAGATAAAGGGCAGGGCGCTGTTCGTGCGCACCGTCGAGGTTGAGTCGTACCCCGACCTTGTCGACATGTCGGGCGATACTCCCGTCCTCGACGAAAACTTCGAGATATACGCCATTCTCGGCAATAAGCCGCAGACCGACGCGTTCGGCAAGTACGAAGAAGTTCGCGGCGGCTGGAAAATAAAGCTTGCCGACAATATGTACACCGTATCGACGGTAGCCGACACTTCGCTCGAAAACTTCTACACGATATCGTTCTTCTGCGGCGACGTGTCGACGGGATTTTCGTTCTACAATGCGGCGGGGCGCAGCTTTGTCGTAAGCTCCAAAAACAACGTCGTCAAGTACTCTACGGACGCGGAGGGCAAGGAGCTCACCCTCGTTGTAACCGAGCGTGATTCTGGATATCAGCTCGAGAGCAAGGGCAAAAGCCGCGGGAGCTACATCTACACGCATGGCGGCGTTTCGACGGTGTACGACTTTTCGTACGAGCTGACGGGCACCGAGGAGGTGTTTGAATCGGACGAAGTGGACGAAGCGCACGGCGAAAACAGCTATACGGCGCGCGTCGACGGCGTCGAGTTTTCTGCGCTTGCCGACGTGTGGCAGGGCGCGGTGGTAAACGGGCTCATAGTCAGCGACCACGGCTACTTTGCGGTCATAGAGTCTGCAAAGCGTATTCTCGAATTCGACTATATCGACAATATGTTCGTCTTGACGGCAGAGCCCGATTCTTGGAGCGAGGGCGGCGTCACGATAGACCTCATCTCCGCCGAAATCGCATTGAAAGATACAGGCGCGTGGCAGCTCGTCGCTCGCTACAAGCCGAGTAACGGCGGCGAGTCGGCGGTGACAATCGACGGCAACAGTTGGCTGTATGCGGCGGGAGACATAGTGCTCGAGGTGCCAAACTTCGAACTGGCTAAGACAAACGGTCAGAGTGCGCTTGGACTTACTTATAAAGTGATAGACAACAAGCTTGTGCTTGCTTCGTTTAATGCGGAAATAGTTTTCCCGCTTGAAGGCGGCGGCAGCTCTTTGCACAAGATTTCCTTCTCCTGCGAGGAGCAGATAAAGACGGTGGCGACGCTCGACGGATATGCTTCTGACGACGGCGTAGAGCTTTACGGCCGGATTGTCTTGCGCTCTGACATGAAGTGGCAGCTTTCGACGGGCGAGGACGGCGAAAGTCTTGCCGCGGTCGCGAACGGATATTGGCGGTACAAAAAGGGCGACATTATTCTCCACGTCGTCAACGACGAAAATAATGTAATATTCGTGCCCGGGCTTGACGACGGCGAAACCAAGACGGTGACGATTGCAAGAAGCGCGGCGCGCGGCAAGCATTCGTACGCCGTCGAGCTCAACTATGCGTACACCGCAGGCGGCGACGAGCCCACGTATTTAAAGATGACGCTGTCGGGCGCGACGCATGCCGAGAGTGTGCCGACGCTCACGCTGTACGTTTCGGAGTACAGCATGAACCCGCTGCTCGGCACGGGCAACGGCTACAGCCGCGGCGTTTACATCTATACCGATAGGTCGGGCAGGACGTATCAGATGACGTTCTACCTGCAAGCTTGGGTGTGGACTTACGTTCCGCTCTCTTCCTCCAACGGCGACGTCTACGCCGAGGCGAGCGTAAGCGATTACATTAAAGACGACGAAGGCAATTGGAACACCTTCCGTCGCGGCACTATGTACGCCGATATAACCTTCTTCGAAAGGGGCGTCGGGTTCAGCACCGAGTATTTCTCCGCGCCCGAAGAAAAGTGGCTCAACGCGCTTCTCAACTTGTAGGATGGGTGGACGATGATGAACAGTAAGTTAAAGAAAACGATATTGGCTATTTGCTGCGCTTCGGCATTTATAGGCTGCTCGGCGGCGCTTGCCGCGTGCGGCGACGACGATAGCGCAAATGGCGCCGCGAAAGGACCGATAAGCGAGCTTTTCGGCGGCTTTGAAAACAGCGAGAGCATAAGCGTCGCGTTCACAAACGACGAGGAACTGCTCGGCGGCTACAATCAGCATGCCGAGCCGTATATCTACACCTCCGACGTTTACCCGCTCAACACCATAGTGGGCGAGAGCATAGGCGGCGTACGCTACAACGTATATCAAAAACTGAGGCTCAAGCGCGACTACACGTACGAGTACACACTCGAAATAATGGTGCGAGTTGTGGGCGACTCCAACATCAACCTCTGCAAGCTGGAAGCGAACACAAAAGGCACTTTTACCTACATGGTAGACAGCGGCGAGAAATATATCGTCAGCGTTTCGGACCCCACTTCCGGAAGCGAGCGGCGCTACGGCGCGTTCATTACGGGCGAGAACAACATATTCTCGTGGAAGATGAGCTCGACCGCAAACTACACGCTCGACGTCGAGCGCGCGCTAAAAAATGCGACGGGCGACGAGTCGCCGCTTGACAGGTACATCATGGGACGGTCGGTCGCAGTCGAAAAGGACGGAACCGAGCGCATACTCTATAACGATGTGTTCTACGCAGATTTCATGAACGACATAGCGCCGTACTGCAGCTACGATTCGTCATCGGTACCCAAAGATGAAAAACCCGACACGCCGATAGAACCTCCCGCGCCTCCTACAAAGGCGGAAAGCGACGGCGGCGTTACTTTGCCGTTTGTTCAAAAGTCGGGTTGCGGCGTCGCCATGCGTTTTTCGGATTTCAATTATGTAGTAGTCAAAACTTCAGATAAGACGGTTGCTTCGGCGACGATAGGCGGAGCGGAAATTGTCGGCAAGGTCGTCGGCGACGAGTGCGAATTCGAGTTCCCGATAAGCTACGACAAGCTCGGCGACGCACTCGACATAAATGTCGGCGGAACCGATTTTACGTTTACTCCTGTCGACTATCTCAAAGAAATATATCCCGATATGCCGAAAGGTGTAGAGCAAATGTCGGAGGCCTACTTTATAGCCAATATCATAAACGTCGCGACTGTGTTCGGGGCGGATGGAGCGGCTTTGACAGACGGCATGAAAACTCAAATATACGACGCAGGGCGGAATGTGTATCAGTCGTCATGGGATAAGCGCGACAATATGGATATAGTCGATACATCAGACAAGACTGACGACTTCGATTGGGTTAGCGGCGCACTCGGCCGCAACAAGACGCCGGGGCTGACGACAGAGAACGGTGTGCCCGTGCTCGCGTTTATGTATAAGCTCAATCCGAATTCGCACGGCATGATTACTGCGACAGTAAAAATAGGCAGTGGTGAAGCAGTAGGCGCAACTATAACACAAGAAACGTTCAACGGCGAGTCGGTGTATGTTGTAAAAGTCCCCGCATATGCTCCTGCGGCGTTTGCCGATGCGGTCGGCGTGGAAATTTACGACAGCGGCAACCTTATGAGTGTCGCAACATATTCTGTTACGCGAGCTTTTGCCGCAACATACCTCAATAACGGCACAGAGCTCAAAACGCAATCTGACGCGCTGTGGTCGCTCGGGAAGGCTGTTGCTTGGTACGCAGAAAAGGACAGCGCGCCGTATGCCTATAACTTCTCAAACGGCTCGTACAGCTTCGAGTTGGGCGAATACGGTTATTCCACGGGTGCGACAAACCCCGATTACGGATTTTTGTTCGGCACGCGCATTTACGTAGGCGGTAAGATAGTGGACGACAACAGCGGCGAAGTGAGCGACGAAGGCAAAACGTTTACGGCTTCGCGCGGCGCGGCGAGCAACGGTAAATATCCGTTTAATATTACTCTTGACGGTGCCGGCATCGACGGCATATCGGTAGCAGACACCGACGGCAATCACGGCAGTATCACTATCGACGTAAAGTCCGATTCGACTTTAAACTCAATGTTGATTTTTAACAATATTGTAGGTACGATAAACGTCGGTTGCGACGTCGTAATAAGAGGAACCGCCGGCGCAACATTGACTGTCATAGGAAATATTTATACTTCGGGTAAGCTCACAGTCGACGGAGTTGCGGTCAAGATCGTAACATACGGACTTTACGACGGCGTTACTTGCGGTGAGCTCGAAATATCGAACGGCGGCGGGCTTTTTGTTGCGTACGAGGGTGGCGTTGTGAATACCAAGTACGGCGTAAGCCTTGCAGGAAACGCCGTTATTGACGGTACCCTCGAAATCAATGGTTTCGACGTAGGTGTGTATCTCGGCGACGACACAGCCGAGCAGACGTTTACAGTCAATGGCGGCGAAGTTAATATTGAAGCGTTGCGTTATGGCATAAACGTAAAAGACGTATATGACGATCCTACTTCAAACGTAAATAATTATCTGTCGCGCGAGCTCGTATTCGACGGCGGCGTTACGAAAATAAAAGTGGGCGAGAACGGAGTCGGCGGCGTTTCGATGTGCAATATCACGCTCAACGGCGACGCCGAACTGTATATCGACGTTTTACACGGCGAAGGCTTTTTGGGTAAGTTTGAAAGCTTTTGGTCTGAATGGACCGGATATGTGCAGCATTCGTCGCTGCCCGTTAAGATAATGACAAACAGCGGCGATGAAAGAGTGGGTGTTCTTTCTATAATCGTGCGCGGCGGCGGAAAAATAGGCACGGTCGGCGAGATGATTTTAAACGGCGGAAATGTGTATCTTTATTCGGAGGACGGAAGCGGCAATATTCATACGAGTAACGGCGCGGTGATTACAATCGCAAACTGCGACGCGACGTTTGAAAACGGCAACGGGATAGCTGCGGGCAGGGCTATAAAAGCGGAGAGCGGCGATGAAGTGATAACGGTCGAAAACTCTTCCAAGGTAGTGTTTAAAAACTGCGACGTTGCGATAGCGTGCTGGGGCGCGGCGAGCGGCGAGTACGCAAAGCTCATAAATAACGGGCTTATCATACTCGATACGTATAAGCTATCGTTAGAGCCGCCGCCTTGGGATAATTGGCAGATTCAGCTCCAAGTCGAAAACTACGGTCAGATACGCTATACAAATCAGCTTTGATAAAACATAGGCGCCTTCAAACAGAACTATGCATTGAAACAAAAACCCCGAGATTTCTCGGGGTTTTTGTATGCGGTTTACGAATTGCAGATGTTTATGTTTTTGTTTTTAAACGGCTCGATGATTTCGTCGCTCGCGTCGGTTATGACGCAGTCGTATTCGTCGAGGGGTTGAACGCGGTACGACGCGTCGGTGGAGAATTTGTTTTCTGTCGCGACGAGCATTTTGTACTTGCTCTTGGAAAGTGCGACCTGCTTTAGCTGGGCGGTCTCTAAAGACAGCTCGTTGGTGCACACGCCGTCAATGCCTGCGCACGAGGAGAGCATGAGGTCGACGTTGAATAAGTCGAGTGTCCGAAGTGTCAGCGAGCCCATGATTGCGCTCGTGCTCGAGTTGACCGTGCCGCCCGGAATTATGAGCTGAATGTCGGGCTTTTGCGACAGCGCGAGCGCCACTTGAAGCCCGTTTGTTATGACTGTCTTGTTGGCAAAGTCCAGCTTTTTGGCGAGCGCGAGGCAGGTGGACGAGTTGTCTATGAATATCGTGTTGTACGTCGACGGCGAAAAGTGCTTTATCGCAATGTCGGCGCAGCGGTTTTTTGATTCGGCGTCCTTTTCGGCGCGCGCGAAAATGGAAACCTCGCCGACGCCCTCGAGTAGGATTGCGCCGCCGTGGTAGCGCGCGACAAGTCCCGCTTCCTGCATTTCCGTAAGATCGCGCCTAACGGTGGATTCGCTTGCAAAAAGCGCTTTTGCAAGCTCGCCGATTGTCGCTTTTTTGTGCACCTTTAAGTATTCGATTATTTGCGAAGCTCTTTCGTTGACAAACATTTCTTTTTTCCCGTGCGTTTTTTCGATAAAATATTATACACCGAACGGCGAGTATTGTCAAGTGCCCGAATGTTTGACAGTTCGTGCAAAAAAACATCACATTCGCGTTAAAGACTTGAATAGGTTTCTACTATATGTTACAATACATCAAATATCAAGATAGGAGAAAATGAAGTGGGTAAGGGAAACACAAGTTTGTTCGAAAAGCCTTTGTTCTCCACAAAGGTCAAGTCGGCAAACGTCAAGTTCAAAGAAATGCTGTTCGGTTACTTTCTCGGTCCGTTCGGCGCTCTTCTTGCGAGCGGCATTTTCACGAGCTTTCTTCAACGGTATTGGACGGACGTCCTGTTCGCCAACTACCGCGTAGTAGGCGCCGACGGAAAGCTCGCTTTGCCGAGCGGAAGCCCTATCGGCTTGTTCTTGACTCTATTGCCGTTGCTGTCCGCAATTCTTATAGTGGTGGGAAACCTCGTAGCGGGGCAGCTCATCGAGCGCACAAAGAGCAAGGCAGGCAAGGCGCGCCCGTGGATACTGCTCTCGTCGGTGCTTCTCGGCGTCGCTTGCGTGTTGATGTTTGTGCTGCCGATGGGTAACGGCATTGAGACGCCCGTTCTTACAATGGTGTTTACGGCAATAGCTTACAATCTGTACTATTCGATATGCTATCCGCTGTACAACACGGCAAACAGCACTCTCATTCCCGTGTCTACGCGTAACAGCAATCAAAGAGGACTTCTCGCGTCGTTTGCAAACTTTGCGGGCGTCGGCGTCATGGGCGCAGGCGGCATGGTTTTCCCCATGATAATAGCTTGGTTCATGGGCGGCTGGGAAGCGCCCAATAAAAACGCCTGGATGGTCGCGTTTATCATAATCGGCATCTTCACGTTCGTCATGATACTCTTGCAGTACTACTTCACTCGTGAGCGCGTTACAGAAGAGGCGTTAAAGAGCGGCACGAGCGCGGCTACCGAAAAAATACCCATCAAAAAGCAGTTGAAAGCGGTTGCGACAGAAAAATACTGGTGGATGATTATTATATTCTACCTCGTATTTCAGTTCTCCGGCGCGTTCAAAAACCTGTCGATAACATACTTCTGCACCGATCATTTTTCTGGCACTGCGATAGGCGGGGCGGACGGCTCGGGTGCAATGTCCATCATCAACATATTGGGCGCGATTCCCATGGCGGCGGCCATGGCGTTTATATGGATACTGTCCGCCAAGTTCGGCAAGCGCATAGTGTGTTTGATAGGGTGCGCGATTGCCGCGGGCGGAGGCGTCATTGCCGGCATTTGGTCGGATAACTTCTACGTCGTCTGCGTGGGCGTCGCGTTAAAGAGCTTCGGCTCGGCGCCTGCGTGCTATATGATTCTCGCGCTTATCGCCGACGTGCTCGACCACATCGAGGCGAAGAACGGCTACCGCTGCGACGGCTTTACAATGTCGATATACTCGTCGCTCATGGCGGCGTCGACCCCTGTTGCGCAGGGCATATTCAACGCTATTTCAAACGGCGGCGCCAATGAAACGGCAAACACGATAAGCTACATTTGGATTGAGACGATTGCCTACGCTGTGTGCACCGTGATAATGGTGTTCTTCATCGTCGAAAAGTACCTCAAAGCGGACAGAAAGATAACGCTCGAACGCCAGAAGGCGAATGCCGCCGCGGCGGGCGTCGCTTGGATAGACCCCGACGAGCGCCTGCGCCTCGAGCAAGAGGAAGCCGACCGCGTTGCGGAGCAAGCTCGCATCGATGAGCTTAAAGCAAAGTGCGAAAAGAGCGGGCTCGATTTCGAAGCGGAAGAGGGTAAGTATCAAGCGGCGCTCGCGGAAAAGCAGGAGGCAAAGCGCGTCAAGGACGAGGCGGCAAAGGCAAAGCGCGAGGAAGCCGCTCGCATCAAGGAAGAAAACCGCGTAGCCGCACTCAAGGCCAAGTGCGAAAAGGAAGGGCTTAACTACGAGGATGAGGAACAAAAGCGGCTGGACGCAATAGCGGCGAAGCAGGAAGCGAAAAAGCAAAAAGAAGAACAGCTCGAAGCCGATTACCGCAAGTATCTTGCTGACCGCGGCGTGAAGTTCGGCGAGTCCTTGAACGAGACAAGCGAGGCTGTAGCCGACAAGCATGCGGCGACTGTCGAAGCGACAGAGCCCGACGTCGAGACCGAAGCGGAAACGGCCCGGACTGAGCAGACGGAAGAATAAGACGTTATAAATAATTTAACGGCGGTTTTGTCTGTCGAAAGCGCGTGCGGCAAGTGGTGACTCACTTGCCGCATTGTGCTGTATCCGAAATACGGCACGAAAAGATGACTGCTTTCTCATTGTTATGATTGTTTATTCATAAAACGGTCATAATCGCCGCAGCTATTGAATTTGCGATTGCCTTGTGATAAAATGATATCAGCAATATGAATTATTATCTTGCAATAGATATCGGCGCTTCGAGCGGCCGACACATAGTGGGACATGAGGAGAACGGCGAACTCGTCACTGACGAGGTTTACCGCTTTTTGAACGGCGTAAAGCGCCGCAACGGGCACCTCGTTTGGAACGTAAAAACGCTCTTTTCGGAGGTCGTAAAAGGCATCAAAAAGTCGTTTAAAAAGTATCCCGAAATTCGCAGTATCGCCATCGACACCTGGGGCGTCGACTACGTTCTTTTCAAGGGCGACGTCGAACTTTCACCGTGCTACGCATACCGCGACAGGCGGACGGAAAGCGTCATAGACTCCGTTCACGGTATCGTGCCGTTTGAAGAGCTTTATAAGCGGACGGGCATACAGTTCCAGCCGTTTAACACGATTTATCAGCTCTACGACGACTTGAGAAGCGGAAGGCTTGATAATGTTACCGACTTTTTGATGGTGCCCGAGTACCTTTCGTACATGCTCACCGGCGTCAAGAAAAAGGAATACACCAACGCGACGACGACGGGATTACTTAACGCCGCGACGGGCGAATTTGACGGCGAGATTATCAAAAAGCTCGGAATGCCTAAAGCGGTGTTCGATATGCCGCTGTGCGCTCCCGGAACCGTTGTCGGAAAGCTCAAAAACGACATAGCGGAAGAGGTCGGAGGGCAGGCGGAGGTTGTCCTTTGCGCGTCGCACGACACGGCGAGCGCCGTCGAGGGCATTCCCATGGCGGGCGACGAGCTTTACATATCGTCGGGCACATGGTCGCTCCTCGGCGTAAAGCTTGATAAGCCGCTTTGCGACGACGGCAGCAGAATGGCCAACTACACCAACGAGGGCGGCGTCGGATACATTCGCTATCAAAAGAACATTATGGGCATGTGGGTTGTCAACGAGCTCAAAAAAGAGCTGTGCCCGGATAAGACGTTTTCCGACATCGTAGCCGAGGCGGAAAGAAGCGATTTTGCGCTCACCGTGGACGTGAACGCCGACTGCTTTCTTTCGCCAAAGAGCATGAAGGCTGCGTTTTACAACGCTCTTTCGGTTAAGCCCAAGACGGTGGGCGACTACTTTAACTGCGCGTATAACAGTCTTGCGCAAAGCTACAAGCGCGCAATCGAGGAGCTTGAAAGCAACGTCGGCAAGACTTACGAAAAGCTTTACATAGTGGGCGGCGGCGCAAAGAACGAATATCTCAACAGGCTCACAAAAGAAGCCACGTGCAAAGAAGTCGTCGCGCTACCCATAGAGGCGACGGCGCTCGGCAATCTCAAAATTCAATCGGAAAGATAAGGAGAACATATTACATGGACATCAAATACGTAAAGGACAGCTACGGTAAGCTCGGAATAGACGTGGACGCCGCCGTCAAAAAGGTGGGCGACATCCCGATATCCATTCACTGCTGGCAGGGCGACGACGTCATAGGCTTTGACGGAAGCGGCTCGCTCGGCGACGGGCTCGCAACGACGGGAAATTACCCCGGCCGCGCGCGCAATTTCGAAGAGCTCAAAGAGGATATAAAATTCGCGTTTTCGCTCATTCCCGGCAAAAAGCGGCTTAATCTCCACGCCTGCTACGCGGTGCTCGGCGCCGACAAGGGCAAGGTCGACCGCGACAAATATACATATAAGTATTTCGAGCCGTGGGTCAAGTTCGCAAAAGAGCTCGGGCTCGACGGCATAGACTTCAACCCGACGTTCTTCTCGCACAAGATGATGAAAAACGGGCTGTCGCTCTCGTCGCCCGACGAAAAGGTGAGAAAGTTCTGGGTTGAGCACGGCAAGGCGTGCTTGAAGATTACGGAGTACATCGCGACCGAAATGGGCACGCCGTCGCTCATGAATATCTGGGTTCCCGACGGCATGAAGGACGTTCCCGCAGACAGGCTTACGCCGCGGCTCAGGCTCAAAGAATCGCTCGACGAGATACTCGCTACACCGTACGACAAGAAAAAGGTGGTCGTGTCGGTCGAGAGCAAGGTCTTTGCCGTCGGCATAGAAAGCTACACCGTTGGAAGCAACGAGTTCTATCAAAACTACGCCGCAAAGTCGGGTGTGTGCTGCCTTTTGGACAACGGGCATTACCACCCGCTCGAGTACGTCAGCGACAAAATCCCCGCGCTTCTCGCGTTTTACGACAAGGTGGCGCTACACGTCACGCGCGGCGTAAGGTGGGACAGCGACCACGTAGTTCTTCTCGAGGACGAGCTCAAAGAGATAGCCAAGGAAATCGTCAGGAACGACGCAACCGACAAGGTCATGATCGGGCTCGACTACTTCGACGCGAGCATAAACCGCATCGCGGCGTGGGTTGTCGGCGCGCGCAACATGAGAAAGGCGCTTTTGTACGCGCTGCTGCAGCCCAACGCGAGGATGAAAGAGCTTCAGGACAACGCCGAGTTCACCGAGCTCATGTGGCTCAACGAGGAGGTCAAAACCCTTCCCTTCGGCGAGGCGTGGGCAATGTACCTTGAAAGTGAAAAGGCGGTCGGCGCGGAGTGGCTTGAACAAGTAAAGAAATACGAGAGTAAAATACTCGGGGAGAGGAAATAATGGCATATAAGGACATACTTTCGGCGCCGTTCGTGACCGAAATGCGCGACACCTGCGCCAATATGTACCGCCTCGGCTGGGACGAGCGCAACGGCGGCAACATCAGCTATCTTTTGGACGAAAAGCAAGTGGGCGAGTATCTCGACCTCGACCGCGTCGTGCGCGAGATACCGTTCATGGGCGTAAATGCGTCTGCGTTCGACGCGAAAGCGCTTGCCGGCAAGATCTTTATCGTCACGGGTACGGGTAAGTATTTTAAAAACGTCCACGGCGATCCCGAAAACAACCTCGGCATCGTCCGCATCAAAAAGGACGGCAAGGCGGCTGAGCTCTTGTGGGGCTACAAGGACGGCGGACGGTTTACGAGCGAGTTTCCCGCGCATATGATGAGCCACATGGCGAGGCTGAACGTCGATCCCGAAAACCGCGTCGTCATGCACAGTCACCCGACGCACCTTCTCGCCATGAACTACGTCCACGAGCTCGACGAGAAAAAGCTTACGCACACGCTTTGGGAGATGTGCACCGAGTGCATAGTCGTTTTCCCCGACGGCGTGGGCGTGCTTCCTTGGATGCTTTGCGGCACCGACGACATAGGCATTGCGACAGCCGACAAGATGAAGGACTTTCGCGTCGTCGTGTGGGCGCTCCACGGCGTGTACGGCGCGGGAAAGAACATGGACGAGTGCTTCGGGCTCATCGAGACTGTGGAAAAAGCGGCGCAGATTTACATGCTGACCTCGCACATGAAGCGCATAAACACCATAACCGACGAGGATATGCTAAAGCTCGTCGATCTGTTCAAGGTCAAGTGCCGCACCGATTTTCTCAATCTCAAGTAGTTTTTGACAGCGTCAAAGGCAGTACGACATGAAAAAAAGACAGATTGCGCTCATTGCGCACGACAACAAGAAGCAGGAAATAGTCGAATGGGCGGTCGCTAACAGCAAAGCGTTGTCGGCTTGCGACCTTTTCGGCACCGGACACACGGCGGCGCTCGTCGAAGAAGCGACGGGGCTTAAGGTTCACGCGTTTTTGCCGGGACCACTCGGCGGCGACCAGCAGGTGGGCGCGGCGATTGCCGAGGGCAAGATAGACGCCGTCGTGTTCTTTTGGGATCCGCTGTCGGCACAGCCGCACGATCCCGACGTAAAGGCGTTACTTCGCATTGCGGTAGTCTACGACATTCCGATAGCCACCAACAAGGCGACTGCGGACTATATAATAAATAAGTAAAACAATATATAATTAACAAACAAAATATTAAAAAAAGGGGAAATATCATGAACAGGTTTATTCTCAACGAAACGAGCTACCACGGCGCGGGCGCAATAGGCGCAATCGTCGGCGAGGTTCAAAAGCGCGGCTTCAAAAAGGCGTTTGTCTGCTCCGATCCCGACCTTGTCAAGTTCAAGGTTACGGACAAGGTGCTCTCCGTCCTCGACAAGGCAAAGCTTTCCTACGAGCTTTACTCGGACATCAAGCCCAACCCGACGATTGACAACGTCAAAAACGGCGTCGCGGCTTTCAAAAAGTCAAAGGCGGACTACATCATAGCTATCGGCGGCGGCTCGAGCATGGACACCGCCAAGGCGATAGGCATTATCATTGCCAACCCCGAGCATGAGGACGTCAGAAGCCTCGAGGGCGCGGTCGACACCAAAAACCCGTCCGTTCCCATCATCGCCGTTCCGACGACTGCGGGCACTGCCGCCGAGGTTACCATCAACTACGTCATAACCGACGAGGAAAAGAACAGAAAGTTCGTGTGCGTCGATCCTCACGATATTCCTATCGTCGCCGTCGTCGATCCCGACATGATGTCGACCATGCCCAAAGGCCTCACCGCCGCGACCGGCATGGATGCGCTTACGCACGCTATCGAAGGTTACATCACGAAAGGTGCGTGGGAGCTTTCCGACATGTTCCACTTAAAAGCTATTGAGATTATAGCTCGGTCATTGCGTGGCGCGGTGGAAAACACCCCCGAGGGCAGGACGGACATGGCGCTCGGTCAGTACGTCGCCGGCATGGGATTTTCCAATGTCGGCCTCGGTCTCGTCCACTCGATGGCGCACCCGCTCGGCGCGCTGTACGACACCCCGCACGGCGTGGCGAACGCCATACTTCTTCCCACCGTCATGGAGTATAACGCAGAAGCGACGGGCGAGAAATACCGCGACATAGCGCGGGCTATGGGCGTTGCCGGCACCGAAAAGATGACGCAAAAGGAATACCGAAAGGCGGCGATAGACGCCGTCAAAAAGCTTAGCGTCGACGTCGGCATTCCAGCCGACCTCAAGGCTATCGTCAAGAAAGAGGATATTCCTTTCCTCGCAAAATCGGCGATGGCTGACGCCTGCCGTCCCGGAAACCCCAAGGATCCGACGGAAGCGGACGTTATCAAGCTGTACGAGAGCTTATTATAACCCGATAATACAAGTCCCAATTAAGAGGAAACAATGATTAAAATAACCGAATTTTTATGCGAGAATGCCGAGTACTGCGTCACCGACAGGCTCCCGCGGTTTAGGTTTGCGTACGACGGCGACGAGATAAAGCGCGCCGAAATTACCGTGAACGGCGAGACGTTTACGGCAAGCTGCGGCAAAAACGTCGAGTACGTCGGAAAGCCGCTTAAATCATACACCGTGTATACGGCGGAGCTGACGGTCGAAAGTGTCGGCGGCGAAACGGACAGGCGCGAGGTGCGCTTTGAAACGGGGCGGCTCACCGAGCCGTGGACGGCGAAATTCATCACCGACGGCAGCTATTCATTTAAGGAAAAGCGCGTGTCGCCAAAGCCTTTACTGTTCCGCAAAAAATTCGGCATAAGTAAGCAGATTGCCCGCGCAGTCATTTACGCGACGGCGATAGGCGTTTACGAGCTTACTTTAAACGGCAAAAAGGTGGGCGACGAGTATTTTGCGCCAGGGTTTACGTCGTACAAAACCAACCTGTACTATCAGACCTACGACGTCACAGACGCCGTCAAATCGGACAACGAGATAACTGCGGAGGTCGCCGGCGGCTGGGCGGTCGGCTCATTCGTCTTTACCCGCAAAAACAGAATTACCGCGCCGCGGCAGTCGTTTATGTGCGAGCTCCGCGTAACATATGAGGACGGCACGACGGAGATTATCGGCACCGACGAGAGCTGGCAGGTTACTCAAAAATGCAACAGAATAGCGGCAGACCTCTACGACGGCGAGGTTTACGACGCGCGGATAGAACCCGATGACGCAGACTTTAAAGCCGCGGCAATCGAGAAGGTAAAAATCAAGCCGAATATTCGCGCGGCGATTGGGCTTCCCGTAAAGCGGCACGAAGTTTTCGAGCCGATAGCGGTGAGCGAGGTTGGCGATACGCTCGTGTACGATTTCGGTCAAAACTTCGCGGGCGTAGTCGAGCTGAAAATAAACGGCGAGGCGGGGCAGAAAATAACCGTCAAGCACGCCGAGATTTTAAACGCCGACGGCACGCTCAACACCGCGTTTTTGCGCTCTGCGAAGGCGACGATTGAATATACCTGTAAGGCGGGCGAGCAGGTTTACAGCCCGCGGTTTACGTACATGGGCTTTCGCTACGTCGGAATAAGCGGCGTCGCTCGCGAAAATATCGAAGTAAAGGCGCACGCTCTGTATTCGGCGCTTCCCGATATAGGCACGTTTGAGTGCTCGGACGAGCTTATCAACAAGCTCAACCGCAACATAATTTGGAGCGCAAAATCGAACTTTGTAGACATTCCGACCGACTGCCCGCAGCGCGACGAGCGCATGGGCTGGACGGGGGATATTGCCATGTTCGCGCCGACGGCGTGCTATAACTTCGACATGGCGAGGTTTTTCGACAAGTGGCTGTGCGACATGCGCGCCGAGCAGCTTCGTACGGGCGGGATACGCAACACCGTGCCCATTCAGGGTTACGGCTTTCCTGCGACCATGCCGCCCATGGCGGTCGATTTTTGGGGGGATGCGTGCATACTCGTTCCGTACGCCGAATACCTCGCGCGCGGCGACGTAGAGCTTCTTCGCACGATGTACCCGACCATGAAAAAGTACGTCAAAGCGTGCAAGTTTTGGGCGGGCTTCGGCATAGGCAAGCACAGATATATTTGGCACACGCCGGCGATACTGCACTTCGGAGATTGGGTGTCGCCGGACGTTCCCAAAATGAGCCAGTGGCAAAAGCGTTCCAAGTGGACGGCGACGGCGAGCCTTTTCAACACGTCGGCTACGCTTTCGGAGATAGCGAGCATCCTCGGCTACGAGGACGACGCGGTGTACTTTCACAAGCTTTCGCAAAAGGTCAAAAAGGCGTATATCGGCGTGTTCACCGACGGCAAAGGCAAGCTCAAAAACGAGTTCCAGACGGCGTACGTGCTGCCGCTCAAGTTCGGTATGTTCGATGGAGACAGCAAATCAAACGCCGTGGATAACCTCGTAAGGCTGATAGAAAATAACAACTATTGCATAGCGACGGGCATACCGGGAACGCCGTACATATTGTTTGCGCTTGCCGACAACGGCAGAAGCGACGTCGCGTACAGAATGCTTACAAACACCGAATGCCCGTCGTGGCTGTACGAGGTCAAAGCGGGCGCGACAACCGTTTGGGAGCGCTGGGACGGGCTCAACAAGGACGGAGTGTGCGAGATAGCCGACGACGGCACGGGTGGAATGGTGTCGTACAACCACTACGTGTTCGGCTCGGTCGGCGCCTTCCTCTACAACCGCGTGCTCGGCGTTGAGCCGATTGAAGCGGGGTACGAAACGTTTAAGGTCGAGCCCATAGTCGGCGGCGGGCTTACATATGCAAAGGGCGGCGTCAAGACGCCGTTCGGAGTGATAGAGGTCGCTTGGAATAATGACGGCGAAGCTTTTTCGCTCGAAATAAGCGTGCCGCGCGGAACGAAGTGCGAGGCTGTGCTTCCGAACGGCGAGCGGTGCGGGCTTTCCTACGGCAAGCACACGCTGTCCTGCCGAAATAACTAACTTAATACGACAAAACGCATGCCCCGAAAGAGACGCTCAAAGCGCCTTTCGGGGTTATTCGCGCATAAAACACCATTTATGCCGAAAAAAGGGCATTTTATGAATTGGTCTTTACATTTGCAAAAATATTTGATATAATATGCAAAAACGGAAAAAAGGGGTAAAAAAACGATGCTAAGACACGCAGACATTATAGAAAAACTGTCGCGCCGCCAAAAGGCCGACCTGTTGACCGGAAGGGATTTCTGGTCGACGGTCGCGCACGAGGACTTGGGGCTTCCCTCGGCGTATCTCTCGGACGGACCTCACGGCTTGCGCCGTCAGGCGGACAAGTCCGACCACCTCGGGCTCAACGCCAGCCTTCCCGCGACCTGCTTCCCGACGGCCGCCACCATGGCGAACACCTGGAACGAGGAGCTCGGCGAGGAAATGGGCAAAAGGCTCGGCGTCGAGGCTGCGGCGCTTGACGTCAACGTCTTGCTCGGTCCGGGTCTCAACATAAAGAGGAGCCCGCTGTGCGGCAGAAACTTCGAGTATTTTTCCGAGGATCCGCACCTCGCCGGCAAGATGGCGGCGGCGTACGTCCGCGGCATACAGTCTAACGGAATTTCGGCGTGCATAAAGCACTTTGTCGCAAACAACCAAGAGCTTAGACGAATGGTCACAGACAGCGTCATAGACGAGCGCACTCTACGCGAGATATATCTTACGGGATTCGAGATAGCGGTGGAAGAGGGCGAGCCCAAATCCATAATGACGTCGTACAACAAGCTCAACGGCGAGTTCACCAACGAGAATATGCACACGCTCAAAGAGATACTCCGTGACGAGTGGGGCTTCAAGGGCGTTGTCGTAACCGACTGGGCGGGCTGTAACGACAGAATAAAGGGTCTCATTGCGGGCAACGAGCTCGAAATGCCGGCGTGCCGTTACGGCGCCGACGACGTGTTCGACGCGCTCGAAGCGGGCACTCTCGACGAGGCGCTTGTCGACGAGCGGCTCGACAACCTGATAGAGCTCGTGCTCACCACAGACGCGGCGGTCAAGGCGGCGCCCAAGAAGTGGGATATCGAAGAGCATCACGCCTTTGCCGAAAAGTGTGCCGAAGAGAGCATCGTTCTTCTCAGAAACGACGGTGCGCTTCCGCTCAAAGAAGGCGAGAGAGTGTGCGTCATAGGCGATTTTGCAAAGAATCCGCGCTACCAAGGCGCGGGAAGCTCTGTCGTCAACCCGACCAAGCTCGACAACTTCGTCGACTGCATGACAGCGGCGGGCAAGAAGTTTACATACGAGCAGGGCTTTAACAGATACGGAAAGAAGAAAAAGGGCCTCATGAAAAAGGCTGTCAAGGCCGCACAGCAGGCCGACAAAATAATCTACTTCGCAGGTCTCGACGAGGTCACGGAAGCCGAGGGCTTGGACAGATGCAGCATGAAGCTTCCGCAAAACCAGCTCGACGTCTTGAGCGAGCTGTATAAGCTCGGCAAGCCGGTCGTCGTAGTGCTGTCGTGCGGAAGCGCGGTGGAGCTTGATGTCATAAACGACTCGAACGCGCTGCTTCACGCATACCTCGGCGGACAGGCGGGCGCAAAGGCCGTGATGAAGGTGCTTTACGGCGAAGTCAATCCCGGCGGCAAGCTTGCGGAAAGCTATCCCGTCAAGTACGAGGACAACTCGTCCGCGCCGTACTTCCCCGGACTTGAAAACACCGTCGAATACCGCGAGAGCCTGTTCGTAGGCTACAGATACTACGCGACGGCGGGAGTAAAGACGGCGTACCCGTTCGGCTACGGTCTGTCGTACACGACGTTTGAGTACTCCGACCTCAAGGTCACGGATAAAGGCGTCAAGTTCACAATAACAAACACCGGCGAGCGCGACGGTTACGAGATAGCGCAGCTTTACATAGGCAAGAAGGAGAGCGAGGCATATAGGCCGCTCCGCGAGCTCAAGGGCTTTAAAAAGGTGTTCATCAAGGCGGGCGAGAGCGTCACGGTGGAAATACCGTTCGACAAGCGCACCTTCCGCATTTACAACCAAAACGCCAATGCGTGGCAGGTCGAGGGCGGCGAATACACCGTCGAGATCGGCGCGTCGAGCGAGGACATCAAGCTCACAGGAACGCACAGCGTAAAGGGCGACGCGACCGACTTCGGCTACGACAAGCAAAAGCTGGCGTGCTACTACGAATGCAAGACGGCGAAGGTAAGCGACGAAGCGTTTGAGCTCGTCATCGGTCGACCTATTCCGAAGAGCACATTCGATTTCTACAAGAAGAACCGCATGGTTATTCACGAGAACTGCACCGTCGCCGATCTTCGTTACTCCAAGCGTTGGGTGGGTCGACTGTTTGCGGGCGTGATAAGATTTGCGATTCGCTTCCTGCGCGGCATAGGCAAGCGAACTACGGCAAATACTCTCATCATGGGCGTTCTGCACCAACCGGTAAGAGGTCTTGCCAAGTTCGGCGGCATGAGTCGCAGACAGATGGAAGCTTTGATGCTTATGTTTAACGGGCACCTCTTCAAGGGCGTGCATCAGTTCTTGTCAAAGGGCAAGAAGAAAAAGGAAGAAAAGCAGGCATAAAGGTCTCTACACAAGGGAAGCGCAGTAGTTGCGCCTTATGCAGAGTTCCGTAAAGGAGCGAAATGAAGCTTATTTCTTTTGCTGTTCCGTGCTACAACTCCGCCGCGTACATGGCTAAATGTATAGACAGCCTGCTCGTCGGCGGCGACCGCGTCGAGATAATAATAATAAACGACGGGTCGAAGGATGACACCGGTGCAATAGCGGACGGATATAAAGAAAAATATCCGGATATAGTAAAGGTAATACACAAGGAAAACGGCGGGCACGGCTCGGGCGTGAATGCCGGCGCGGCGGCGGCTCAAGGCATTTACTACAAGGTCGTAGACTCCGACGATTGGGTGGACGAGGACGCGTTCAAGACCGTGCTTGAAACGATTGAAAAGCACGAAAAGGAAGGAACGCTTCCCGACCTCTATATTACCAATTTCGTGTATTCGCGCGTTCACGACGGAATGTACTACACGAGTAAGTACACGGATAAGCTCAAGCCCAACGTAATTTGCGACTTTTCGGACATGAAGCCGTTTCGGTTTTCGCGAATGCTGCTCATGCACTCGCTCATGTACAAGCGCGAGGCGTACCTGCAAAGCGGCACGGTTTTACCCGAGCACACCTTTTACGTCGACAACTATTACGCGTATCAGCCCTTTCCGTACATCAAAACCTTGTGCTATATCGACGTCGATTTTTACAGGTATTTTATAGGCCGCGGCGATCAGTCTGTGTCGCGAAATAATATGTTCGCGCGTTACGAACAGCAGATTCGAGTGATGAAGCTGATGGCGGACGGATACACATACGAGCAGCTCAAAGGCATGAGTAAGGGCCTTAGGCGGTATATGCACCATGCGCTCAGCGTCCTCATGATGGTTACGATGTACTTCATCTGCGGCGGCAAGGACGACGTCAATGCTCGAAAGGCTGCATACAAAGAGCTTTGGGCGCATATAAAAAACCGCGACAAAAAGCTGTACCGCAAGCTTAGATACAGGGCGTATCCCTTTTTTGCCGCCAATTTGCCATGGCGGCTCAGGCGGTTTGTTATGGATAAATCGTACAACTATCTGTGCAAAAAGATTTGCTTAGGTCAGTAATCGGTTCAATAAACAGAAAGAACAGAAAGAAAAAATCGGAGGATTTTTATGATAAAAAAATGTGTTGCGATGCTGCTCGCAGGCGGGCAGGGAACAAGGCTGTACGCGCTCACTACGCGCATAGCGAAGCCTGCGGTGTCGTTCGGGTCGAAGTACCGAATAATCGACTTTCCGCTCTCCAACTGCGCCAATTCGGGAATAGACACCGTCGGCGTTTTGACTCAGTATCAGCCCATGGTGCTCAACGAGTACCTCGGAAACGGCGAGCCTTGGAACCTCGACCGCTCGCACGGCGGGCTCCACGTGCTTCCGCCGTACCTTGCAAAGAGCGGTGGCGAGTGGTACAAGGGCACGGCAAACGCCATATACCAAAACGCGGCGTTTTTAAACGCATACGAGGCGGAGCACGTGCTCATTCTTTCGGGCGATCACATCTACAAGATGGACTACTCGAAGATGCTCGAATATCACATCGAAAAGAACGCCGACTGCACGATTGCAGTCCTCGACGTTCCCATGGAAGAGGCAAAGCGGTTCGGTATTCTGTCGTTTGACGACGAGGGCCGCATAACAGAGTTTGCCGAAAAGCCGAAGGTACCCAAGAGCAACCATGCTTCCATGGGCATTTATATCTTCAAGCAAGAGGTGCTACTCGACGAGCTTTCCGCCGAAGAGCGCAATCCCGACACGCAGTTCGACTTCGGCAAGAACGTCATTCCCGCTATGATAAAGTCGGGGCGCAGAATGTATGCGTACAGGTTTAACGGGTATTGGAAGGACGTCGGCACGCTTCGCTCGCTGTGGGAGGCGAACATGGACATTCTGTCCGGACAGTTCGACCTCAACGACGGCAACAAGATATATTCGCGCAATCAGGCGTATCCGCCTTCGTTTATGGCGGACGACGCAAAGGTCAAAAACTCGGTCATGACGGCGGGCTGCGAGGTGTACGGCGAGGTCGTAAACTCGGTGCTCGGCGAGGGTGTAATAGTGGCGCCCGGCGCGCGCGTTATCGACTCCGTCATCATGCGCGACTCGGTAATAGGCAAGGGCTCCGTCGTTTCGTACTCGATAATAGACGAGGGCGTTCATATCGGAGAAAGATGCAAGATAGGCGGAGCTGTCGACGACACGGTCGATCCGACGCTCATAGGCAGAGATAAGACAATAGACAACGGCACCACGATAGGCGCCGGAAAGGTGGTGGAATAATGCGTACGATGGGACTTATATTTTCGAGCATAAACGAGCGTAATGCGCCCGAGCTTACCATGGTTCGTTCGATGGCGTCGGTGCCGTTCGGCGGAAGGTACAGGCTTATAGACTTTGTCCTTTCGGACATGGTGGCGGCGTCTGCGTCTACGGTCGGAATAATCACGAAGTACAACTTCCAATCGCTCATGGACCACGTCGGCAGCGGCAAGAACTGGGATCTCGCGCGAAAGAGCGGCGGCATAGTGTTCCTGCCCCCGTACGGCGGCGATTCGAGAATGCTTTACACCTCGAGGTTTGAGGCGATAAAAAGCGTTCTGATGTTTTTGAAGAGCTGTACCGAGGACGTCGTCATAATGAGCGACTGCGACTTCGCGTCAAGCTTCGACATGAACAAGGCGCTCGACTTCTTCGTCGACAAAAAGTCGGACATAACGCTCGTTTACAGAGATAAGCTGCCCGACGCCGACGAGCTCAAGCACCGCACCGCAATACAGACCGACGAGAACGGTACGGTGACGGGAATTTCGCCCGCAAACGCGAATATGGGCGTAAATCAGCTCCTGACGGGCGTTTTGATAGTGCGCAGGGATTTTCTCATCCGCCTCATAGAACGCTGCTCTGCAATGGGAATGAAGAGCTTTTCGGGCGACGTTTTGCCTTTTGCCGTGCGCGAATACAGGGTTACGGGCTACAAGCTCGACGGTTTCTTTGCGTCGATAGAATCGCTTCAAGCGTACTTCAGATACTCTATGGCGCTTCTTGACAAGCCGGTTCGCGACTCGCTGTTCAAGACGGTAGAGGTGTACACCAAGGTCCGCGATTCGGTGCCGTGCAGAATAGGCGAAAACGCCAAAGTGTCGAGGTCCATTGTCGCCGACGGCTGCGTGATTGAGGGCACCGTCGAAAACTCGATAATATTCCGCGGCGTAAAAATCGGCAAGGGCGCAGTCGTAAAGAACTGCGTGCTCTTCCAGGACACCGACGTAGGCGAGCGCTCTTCGCTCAGCTACTGCTTGTCCGATAAGAAGGCGATTGTGCGCTCGGGTAAAACGCTTTCGGGCTGCGCCGAGCTTCCGTACTTCATCCCCAAAGAAACTGTGCTGTAAGCGGAGAGAATAATGGCAAGCAAGGTTAATAATACAAGTAAATCAAGCAAGACTGCGGCCGAAAATAAGGCCGAAAAAAAGCCCGCCGCGACTAAAAATACCGCAACCAAGGCGACGGACAAAAAGCCGACGGCAAGTAAGATTGCGACCGCGAGCAAAAAGCCTGCCGCAAAAAAGCCCGCGGAAGCGAGTAAGCCGAATGCCGCGACAGCGGAAAACAAGACCGCAAAAAAGATATTGTTCGTCACGGCGGAAGCGTTCCCGTTTGCGGGAACGGGCGGACTCGGCGAGGTCGCGGGTTCGCTTCCCAAGGCGCTCAACAACGTCGGCGCGGACTGCCGCGTCATCATGCCGCTCTTTGGCTCGATAGCCGAAAAGTACAGGCAAAAAATGACGTATATCGGTCAGACGCACGTCATGGTGGGCTGGCGCAATCAGTACTGCGGGCTGTTTTCTCTGACAAACGACGGCGTCACTACGTATTTTGTCGACAACGAGTACTACTTCAAACGCGACGGCATTTACGGTCACTTCGACGACGGCGAGCGCTGGGCGTTCTTCTGCCGCGCGGTGTTGGAGGCCATTCCGCTCGTCGGCTTCAAGCCGGACGTCATTCACAGCAACGACCACGCGACGGCGCTCGTTCCCGTGTACTACAAGACGGAGTACGCGAGCAGGTACGGCTACAACGGCATAAAGAACGTGTTCACAATACATAACCTCGAATATCAGGGCTGCTATCCGTCGTTTATTCTCGGCGACGTGTTCGGGATAGCCGAGCACGACAGGTGGATAGTCGACTTCAATTGGGAGTTAAACTGCGTCAAGGGCGCGATAGAGAGCGCCGACAAGGTGACGACTGTGTCCCCGACGTACGCGAAAGAGATTCAGACGCCCGAGCGCGGCTACGGTCTCCACGATATCCTTTGCAGAAACGCAGGCAAGCTTTCGGGAATACTCAACGGCGTAAACGTCGAAGAGTACAACCCCGAAAAGAACACCTCGATTGCAAAGCATTATTCGGCAGCCGATACGTCGGGTAAAACCGAGTGCAAGGCGGCGCTCAAAAAAGAATGCGGCTTTGAGGACGACAAGCCGATTGTCGCCGTCATTTCGAGGCTTGCGGGGCATAAGGGCTTGGACCTCGTAAAAGGGCTTTTGGAGCGCGAGTGGTTAGGGCGAGCAAATATTGTCATTCTCGGCACGGGCGAGAAGTACCTCGAGGACTTTTTCGCTTGGTACGGCGGCTCGCACAAGAGCGCAAAGACGTTTATAACCTATAATAAGGACTTGGCGCACCGCATATATTCGGGAGCGGATATGTTCTTGATGCCGTCCGGCTCCGAGCCGTGCGGACTGTCGCAAATGATGGCGTGCCGGTACGGCACTATCCCCATAGTGCGGCGCACGGGCGGGCTTGCCGATTCCATACACGATTGCAGAAGCGGCGGCGGCAACGGCTTCGTATTCGACGACTATACGGTGGAAGCGCTTTGCGACACGGTAAACGCCGCAATCGACTTGTACTACAAAAAAGAGTGGAAAGAGCTAATGCTTCGCGCAATGAATTGCGACTTTACCTGGGACCGCTCGGCAGTCGAGTACATGAGGCTTTACGAATAGAATAAAAAGCAAACTAAAAAGGAGCCGCACGGCTCCTTTTTGATTAGCGTAGTTTATCTGTCGTTACTGTAAACATACGACAGTAATAGACCGCAGTCGTAGTCGCCGAAGCCGTTGCCGAACAGGGCGACGCCGTTTTCGGTCGATATGGAAAAGGTGAGAGAGGTCGGATCGAACTCGTCGATTGTGTGCGAGCTTATTTTTATGCCGTCGAAGAAGGTGCCGCCGCCGTCGATTGTAACCGTTTTGTACCTGCCGTAGCTACATATGTTATCGAGCATAGGCGGGGTGAAAAGTCCCTTTCTGTCGGTGTACTCGCCGCCGACGACGTGCGAGCCGATTGCGGTGTCGTTTAGCTTGAACTCAATTTCGGAATCGCGCTCGCGGCCGTGACCGTACGGCTTTGACGATATTTCAAACGACACCGACATGGACGCGAGTTTTCTCTTTTTTGTGGGCGCGGGAAGTGTGTAAGACAGCCTTCCGCTGTTGAAGTATATGAGCGCCGCTTTGATGCGGTCGGGATAGGTGAAGTACCTCGGATCGTCGCGCTCGCCGATAATGCCGTCAGTCGTCGCAATCGCGCAGTACGGCTTTATCGTGGCGGACGAGAACGAGCCGATCGGAAGGTCGAAAACGCTTTCGTTTTCGCGCACGAGATTGGTCGCGACATCTATTATTATTCTGTCGGTGACGGGAACGCAGTGTTTGGCTACGCCGCGCTTTCCGGGCGATTGTATCAGCTTTACGAGCCCCGCGTCGCACAGCTTTTTTACGTGCTGAGTGATTGCGCCGTTTGTAAGGTGCAGCTTTTTTGCAATATTGTCGAGCGTGCCCGATTCGCCGGACAGCACGAGCTTTAATATTTCCACCCGCGCGGGCGCCGCAAGGCACTCGCACAGCTTTTGCGCGTCCTCAACGTCTTTAAAGTGCAGCATGATTTACCTCGATAGCTTTAGTCGATTGCAAATAGTTTTAGTGCATTATAAAACAAACGTGAATAAATGTCAATAGCCTCCCGCATTTTCAGTCGACCCGCTTTTCTATTGACAGCAAGGGCGCATTGTGATAAAATCGTAAGCATGAACAAGGACATATCGACAGAAGAAGTAAAGCATATCGCGTCGCTCTCGCGGCTTGAGTTTTCGGACGAGGAGTGCGGCGCCATGCGCGAGCACTTAAAAAACGTGCTAGGATATTTCGAGACGCTTGACGGCGTGGACGTATCGAGCGTGCCGCCGACGGCACACGTTCTATCCATGGTCAACGTATTGCGCGAGGACGTTGTAAAGCCGTCCGTGGACAACGATAAACTTTTGAAAAACGCGCCCGCCGCCGACGATGGGGCGTACGTCGTTCCGAGGGTGGTCGAATGAAAGACGATATTACAGCACTTTCGATAAAAGCACTCACCGAAGCCTTCGATAAGCGCGAGGTATCTTCCGTCGAGGCTACGAAGGCGTGCTTGGCGCGCATTAAAAACAGCGATCTCAACAACTATATCACGGTGTGCGAGAGCGAAGCGCTTTCGTGCGCCGAAAAGGCGGACGAAAGCCGAAAAAACGGCGAGGGCGGTCCGCTCACGGGCGTTCCCATTGCAGTAAAGGACAACATCTCGACCGAGGGCGTACTCACTACGTGTGCGAGTAAGTTTTTGCAAAACTACGTGCCGCCGTTTGACGCGACCGTCGTGGAAAAGCTGAAAAAGGCGGGCGCGGTCATTATCGGCAAGACCAATCTCGACGAGTTCGCCATGGGTAGCACCAACGAGAACTCGGCGTTCGGAGCGGTCAAAAACGTGAAGGACAAAAGCCGCGTTCCGGGCGGAAGCTCGGGCGGCTCTGCCAATGCCGTCGCTTCTTTCGAGGCGTACGCCGCACTCGGCTCAGACACCGGCGGATCTATTCGCCAGCCTGCGTCGTACTGCGGTGTGGTGGGCTTAAAGCCGACGTACTCTGCGGTCAGCCGTTACGGGCTCGTCGCATTCGCGTCGTCGCTCGATCAGATAGGCCCGCTCGCGCGGACGACGGACGACGCTTTGACCGTGTTAAAGGCGATAGTGGGGCGGGACAGCCTCGACACGACGAGCGCGAATGCGCCCGCGCTTCCCGCCGCGCTTGACGGAAACATAAAGGGCAAGACGATAGGAGTTGCCGAGCAATTTTTGACAGGCGCGGACAAGGCGGTCGCGGCGCAGTTCGACAAGGCGATTGCGGCGGCGGAAAAACTCGGCGCGCGCATAAAAAAGGTTTCCATAAGCTCGTTCGACGCGGCGCTTGCCGTGTACTACGTTATATCGAGCGCGGAGGCGGCGAGCAATCTTTCGCGCTACGACGGCGTCAAGTACGGAATGCGCGCCGACAAGTTTTCGGACATCGCCGACCTCTACACGAAAAGCCGCACCGCGTACTTCGGCAGCGAGGTCAAGCGCCGAATCATGATAGGCAACTACGTGCTTTCGAGCGGCTATTACGACGCGTACTACCTAAAAGCTTCAAAGGTGCGCACTGTGATTATGCGCGAGTTCGACGCGGCGCTATCCGGCTGCGACGGCATTCTGTGCCCGACGGCGCCGACTGTTGCGCCCAAGATCGGCGCACAAACGACTCCCGCCGAGACGTATCTATCTGACGTCTACACCGTTCCCGTCAATATCGCGGGACTTCCCGCCGTTTCGGTGCCCTTCGGCGAGGCGGACGGACTACCCGTCGGCGTTCAGGTTATAGGCAAAGCGTTCGACGAGGGCGGAATACTCAACATTGCAAAGGCGCTCGAGGTGAGCGCAAAAGGCGGTGCGGCATGCTGAAACCGACGATAGGTTGCGAAGTTCATTGCGAGCTCAAGACGGCGACTAAGCTGTTTTGCGGGTGCAAAAACGAGTTCGGCGGCGAGCCCAACACGCACTGCTGTCCGATTTGCTCCGGGTTCCCGGGAACGTTACCCACGCTCAACGAGCGGGCGGTCGAATACGCCGTAAAGGCGGGGCTCGCTCTCGGCTGCACTATTAACAAGTTTTCCAAGTGGGACAGGAAAAACTATTTCTATCCCGATCTTCCCAAGGCGTGGCAGACAAGCCAATACGACCTACCGCTATGCGTCGGCGGCTACGTCGAGTTCGAGCTTAACGGCGAGACAAAGCGCGTCAGGCTAAACCGCATACATCTCGAAGAGGATGCGGGAAAGCTTGTGCACGACGGCGGCGTTTCGCGCGTCGACTACAACCGTTGCGGCGTTCCGCTAATCGAAATCGTGACCGAGCCGGACATGCATTCGGCGGACGAGGTCGTCGCGTTTTTGACGGCGCTGAAAAGCGTTTTGAAGTACACCGGAGTTTCGGACGTAAAGATGCAAGAGGGAAGTCTGCGCTGCGACGTCAACCTTTCGGTCGCCGAGGAGGGCGCGCCGCTCGGAACGCGCACCGAAACCAAAAACCTCAATTCATTCCGCGCCGTGGCGCGTTCCGTGCTGTACGAAACGCGGCGGCAGATTGAGGTCATAGAGAGCGGCGGCAAAGTCGAGCAGGAGACGCGGCGCTTCGACGACGCTCGCGGCGTGGGGTACGCCATGCGCAGCAAAGAGGACGCGCACGATTACAGGTATTTCCCCGAGCCCGATCTTCTTCCCGTCGTGTTTACCGACGAGCGCATAGAAGAGATTGCGGCGAGCATTCCCTCTCTACCCAAGGCGCGCAAGGAGCGGTACGTAACAGAGTACGGCTTGCCGCGGTACGACGCGGAGGTTTTGACAATCGACAAAGAGGTATCCGACCTTTTCGACGGCGCGGTAGCGGCTGGCGCCGACCCCAAAAAGACGTCAAACTTTATCATGAGCGAGGTTTTGCGGCTCGCCAAGACGGACGGCGCGGAGGATGCAGACATAAAAATTTCCGCGACAGTGCTTGCCGAAATCGTAAAAATGCAGGCAGCGGACGAGCTTAACAACCTCGCGGCGAAAAGCCTTCTGTCTATGGTATGGGGCACGAACGACGATCCGAGAGAGGTTGCTAAAAACAAGGGGCTCATTCAGAGCAACGACGAAGGCGCCATAAAAGAGATTTTCGACGGCGTGATAGCGGCAAACGCGAGCCAAGTAAACGACTTTTTAAACGGCAACGATAAGCTCCGCGGTTACTTCGTCGGTCAGGTCATGCGTGCCGCCGGCGGCAAGGCAAACCCCAAGATAATCAACGCCCTTCTCGACGCCTTAAAAGAAAATGGCAAATGAGTAACGTATAAAATCGATTTATATATTACATGTGTAAAAGAAATCGCGTATATACGCGATTTTTTTTCACACAATAAAGGCATGGAACAAGTACAGCGCATACTCGATAAATTCGAAACTCCGTCAAACGTCGTGTCGCGCGAACTGAAGGCGGGGAGCGTCTCCGGCGCCGTCATATATCATCCCGACCTCGTCGATTCGGCGATTCTTCGCTCCGTCGTTTTTGCGCTCGAGCACTGCGAAGAAAAGACGCTCGAGGATTTTGCGAAGTACGTCTTGTACGAGAGCGAGACCGAGCTTTCGGAGGAAGTAGACGACAGCATAAACAGCCTTCTTTCGGGGGACATGCTCTTGTGCGTCGAGGGCGATGACAGATACCTCGTGATAAACGCGCGATCATACGAAAAGCGCGCCGTCACCGAGCCGCCGACGGAAACCGTAATGCGCGGACCGCGCGAGGGCTTTATCGAGGACCTAAAGACAAACCTGTCGTTGTTGGAGCGCCGCCTGAAAACGCCCGACTTAGCCATAGAAAGGCTCACCGTCGGGCGCAGAACAAAGACCAATATAGCAATGTGCTATATCAAAGGCATCGCCGATCCGCGCGTCGTAAAGAAAGTAAAAAAACACCTCGACGAAATCGACATCGACGGCATAACGGACAGCAATTATCTCGTGCCGTATCTCGAGGAAAACCCGCTGTCGCTTTTTACTCAGGTCGGCATGGCGGAAAAGCCGGACATCGTAACGGCAAAAATGCTCGAAGGGCGCGTAGCAATCATAGTCGACGGTTCTCCGATTGTCGTGACTGTTCCGTTCGTTCTTGTCGAGGACTTTCAGTCGGGCGAGGACTATTATCAGCGGTCGATGTTCGCGACGTTTATAAGGGTTATACGCTACGTCGGGCTTGCGCTCGCGCTGCTGCTTCCCGCGCTGTACGTCGCGCTTCAAAACTTCCACTACATGCTCATTCCCGTGCGGTTTATGATTACGCTGATGGCGGCGATAAAAGGGCTGCCGCTGTCGCCGCTTGCGGAAACGCTTTGCGTGCTGCTGCTGTTCGAAATCATACGTGAAACGAGCGTGAGAATGCCGCGCGCCGTCGGCATGGCGATGAGCATTGTCGGCGCGCTCGTTCTTGGCGAGACAGCGGTAAACGCCGGCATTATAAGCTCGCCGGCGGTTATGGTGACGGCGCTTAGCTCTATTGCGATGTTTGCCGTGCCCAACATGATAGGTTCGACCAGCGTGCTGCGTTTGGCGTTTACGATAATGGGCGGGCTTTGCGGACTGTACGGACTTATCCTCGCGGTGCTATTCACTCTTCACTATATTTGCTCGATGAACGGCTACGGCGCGCCGTACCTCGCGCCGATGACGCCGCTCATATATTCGGACTTTAAAGATTCCATAGAGCGCGCTCCGCTCAAAGACCTCAAAAAGCGTCCCAAATCCATTCCCAATATAAACTCCACACGGCAGGCGTAGCATGGCACAATCAAACGTAAACGAAAAGCAGATTAACAGCACGGCGCAAAGCGACAAAGAAGCGCAAAAGACGCCCGGCAAAACTACCGAAACAAAGCAGTCTACAAGCAAACAGCTTATAGTCGTCGTCTTTATTTTATCGCTTGCGACAAAGCTGTATTTGCTGCCGATATACCTTATACAGATGACGGGGCGGGACGCATATATTGCGCTTTCGATAGAAGTCGCGTTCGATCTCATCGCGCTCGGGCTCCTTCTCGCTGCGATAATGCTTGCAGGGGACAAGAGCTTTTTCGAACTGCTTGAAGAGGTGATAGGCAAGGTCGGGGCTAAGATATTCGTCGCTTTTGTCGCGTTGTTTTTGTTCTTCAAGCTCAATATTTCCGCCGCAGAAACGTCTACGTTTTACTCGGACAACGTATTTGCCGACTTCGACGCGCCGTTTATGATAATCGTGCTTTTGATATTCCTCGGCAGTGTGGCTAATCACACTCTGCGCTCGCTGTGCCGAATCAACGAGCTGATGGCGCCTATCGTCGCGCTCGGAATCGTAATGCTTATTGCGATAGTGATAGCGACCGGCTTTGATTTTGCCAATATCTTTCCTGCTATGCGAAACGGTCTCGACTTTAGGCGCGCGATGATGCGCAACGCGGCATGGATAGGCGATTTCACTCCGCTTGTGCTGTTTATAGGGCGGACCAAAACAAAAAAGCATACGGCGGTGTTTGCCGCGGCGTCCGGCACTGTCGGAAGCGCGGTCGTCGTGTTCTTCGGAATAGTGCTTTGCGCGGCGTTCGGCAATATCAAAAACTTTGCCGACAGCTGTACTAACATATCGAACATCTTGCAGTTTTCGATAGGCAACGTTTACGGTCGGATAGACCTGCTGTCGTCCATATTGTGGAGCGTGTCCGCATTTATCGAAACGGCGCTTTTCTTTTACGCGACCTGTCGGTGCGTTGAATACGTTATAGGCAGAAACATTCACTTTTGGGTGGGGTTGTCTCTGTGCGTGATATTGTACTTTTTGCAGGTGTTCGCTATGACCGATCCCACGATTTTTTCCACAGTGGCGTCGTGTATTCCGACGGCGGTGATGACGCCCGTGTTTGCGATTTTGATTCCCGCTCTCGCGCTCATTTCGGCAATCGTCGTGAGGAAGCGAGACAAGAAACAGTCCGAGCAAGGGAGTGAAAACGAGGCTGAAAAATGAGGATTACGGAAAGAAGAAAATTATTGATATACAAGCTGTTGCTGTTCGTTTTTGCATTCGTACTCGCGTTTATGCCGTCTACTGCGTCGCGCAACCTCGAGGTCAACAGCCGCGTAATAGTGGAAATGCTCGGCATCGACGGCGCCGACGAGATAGAACTCACCGCACAGTACGTCATGCCGACCGACACGCCCGACGCTACGACAAAGGACAAGGTTACTGTCAAAGCGAAGTCGATTACGGAAGCGGTCGAAGCGCTTAACACCGCGCTCGGAAGAAGAGCGGAGCTCGGTCAATGCTCGGTGATCGTCGCGGGCAAGGACATCAAGCCCGACGTTCTCGGAACGCTTATGAACGCGACCGACGTCACCGCAAACGTGTACCTGACAGCCGCGTCCGACAAGGCGTCCGACGCCGTTGGCGACATCACCGAGTTCATGAAAAAGACGGGCGCAACCGAAGCCGACTTTATCGCGTACAGCACAAAACAGGCGCACGTCGCAACCGTAACCATTCTGAACTTCCTTTCTGACCTTGGCTCCGCGTCGAAAACCGCGTATATGCCGATTATCGAAATGATAAAAGAAGAAGGAGGATCGGGAGGCGGACAGAGCGGAGGCGGGCAGAGCGGCGGTTCGGACGGACAAAGCGGCGGAGGCGGATCGGGCGAGCAGAAAAAAGAGCCTGTCGGTATGAAGGTGGAAAAGCTCGCACTGTACAATAATGACGGAAGAGTGGGCGAATTGGAGAGCTCCGCGGCGCGCGGCGTCGCTTGGATAAGCGCGCCTATAGAAAACGGCGTCGTTGTGTCAAAGGTCAAGTACAAAGGCGACGAATACGACGTGTCGGCGCGGCTTCTCGACAAGAGCGTAAGTATAGACGTTTTGCCAAAGAAAAACCGCGCGGTGATAAATTTGACGGCGACGGTGCAGCCCAATTGCGATAAGTTCAACGTGCTCGAAGCTAAAAAAGACAAAAAGACCAAGGCGGCGATAAAGGCCGGCTTTTCGGAGGCTATCAAAAAAGAGATGAAAGCGGCGTACGAGGACTCGTTGGCGCTCGGACTCGATCCGCTGTTTGTGGGCCAGCAGTTTTACCGCTTCGAACCCGACTTTTTCGAGAAGGGCTACGAGCTCGGCAATACTAAGGTGGTCTTTAATGTGAACGTGCTGTTGAAGTAACGTGCAATTGAAAGAGAAAAATGCGAAAACGGATATAAAAGACTTGACATACCTTTTCTTATCGCGTATAATACTTTTACAAAATACGAGTTCACGGAACAAAGGCGGTGAAAAAAGTGTCGGTCGTACATGTCGGCGAAAACGAATCTCTCGACAGCGCGCTCAAGCGTTTTAAGCGCAAGTGCCAAAAGGACAATATCCTCGGCGATATGCGCAAGAAAGAGTACTACGAAAAGCCTTCCGTAAAGCGCAAGAAGAAGGAAGAGGCGGCGCGCAAGCGCTTCCGTTAAGTCCCGGACGAGTTCGTCCACAGCTTTGGAGTTTAGCGAAGCACGACTTCGCTGCCAACATTATATAACGGCGTCGACATGATTTCGGCGCCGTTCTCTTTTTGTGCTGTCGTGCTTTATTCCCAACGCGAGACGCGCTTGCGCCTGCCGTATGTCACTTCGTAGTTTTGGGTGATATACGCACTTCTGCGGCAGGTCAAAATCAGCTTGCGCCCATCCGCAGTGCGCGTATAAACCGTTTCCATACGCCCCATTGAGCGCTTTAGGTACTTTGCAAGGCACTCTGCGTACTCGCTTTTTGTTCCGAGCACCTCGGGACAGGCGAGCGCGTGCCTATACTGCAAACCTCCTGTGCGCCCGCGCGGGATCAACAAATAGCGCGGATTGTTGATGGGCGAGAGCAGTTCTTTTATTGCGCCGTGAAAGATATTCTGGTCGTGAACGGAAGCGTTTAGAAGCTCGGCTTGAATAAACAACCCGCATTCGTCAGCTTCAACCTTAACCCGAGAGCCCTTGGAGACGATGTTAAGCTCTTGCATTGCATTCAATATACATTCCGCAAGAGTTCGGACCGAGCGGACGGAATTTAAGTGCGTCAATATTTTGGTAACCAACAGTCTGTACCACGAGACGGCGGAAAATGCACAGACAATCACGAGTAGGGCTGCGATGGGATACCGCTCAACCTGAGCGAGCGATGAGCTGACGAATGTCGCTATAAGCGCCCCAAGCCCGCCGCCGAAAATGGCGAAAAGCGCCGTTGCGAGGGCAAGATTGACAAACAAAAACGGCGGCGTGCGATTTTGCTTTGGAATATCGCTCACTTCATTGAGCCGCGCGGAAGCGTTTACGCCGTTTCTCCACGCGTCGCGCAGCTTTTTGCCGTCGCGCGAACGCTCGATCATGGCGTCGTTTATGCGGACTATGCCTTTTTCGTCGTATGGCGGCTTCAAAACAGTAACTCGCGATATGCCGCTTTCTATTTCTCCCGTGCCGTAGTTGGGCGCGACGAAGCAGTCGAATCGGCGGGCAACGGTATCGAAATCATATGAAAGCAGCTCGTTCTTGTTTTCTCTTGCAATGTTCGCAAGCTGTTCGCGAACGTCTTTAGAATAGAGGCGGGGGCGCTCGACAGTGACGAGGTGCCAGATGTTAGCCGTTTTGTCGGGCCGTGTTTTGTCCGTGCGAATCGCCCGTCCGCGCATTTGGTTTGAGAGCATGAAGCTTCCCACAAAGCTCGCCAAAATGAGCGAGTTTACGCACGGCGCGTCCCAGCCCTCGCCGAGCAGCGATTTCGTGCCCACCATGACGGTAATGACGCCTTTTTCGAAAAGGCTTCCGACGATGCGCACCTTTTCACGGTTGTCGGCGCGAAAGTCGTAAACGGCATAACCTGTGTCGCCGAGCGGAGAAGCGTTAAAGTCGATATTGTCGGCGCGAAGGTAATCTTCGCAGCAATCGGGGAGAATGATAAGACTGCCCGAAAGCGCGCCTACGGGAACGCCCGTGCGGCGCGCCGCTTCGAATGCGCTCACTACGCTCACGCTGTCTGGAGCGGCGTCGGAGCCGATGAGCTCGAGGCTTTCTTTTTTGATATAATCGGTCAAAACGAGCAGTCGGAGGTCGTCATGTTTGTCTTGGTGCTCGCTCATTACGATTTTCTCGATGCTCTTCAGCTTGCCGACAGAGGAAACGAGTTTTCTTTTGAGGTTTTCGTTAAGCGTCAAGGCGACCTCGCCGCGCTCGATTACGGAATGGCGCTTGAAGATTTCGGCGCACTCCTTGCGCTCGGCGTCTGTCAAGAGCGCGCCGTTCAATAGAAAATTAACGGCGGTTTCAAATCGTTCCGTCGCGGGCGGCGGAAGCTTGCTGCCTCCTGTCAGAGTGCGAATCAGCTTTTTGTCGAAGGAAATTCCGCACACTGCGCAAAACGAGAGAAGAGCGATTATCTCTTTCGTGTTCGTGTATAGAAAATCGTAGTCGTCGGTAAACTCGAGAAGGCGGTCGTACGCTTTTTGCACCAGCCCCGACGCCGTCAATTCCGCGATTGCGTCGAACGTTCTTTCGTGATATGCGTCGAAGGCGGCGGCTTCTTTGTCGGTGGGGTAATTGAAATACAGATAGTCTTGATGCGGACACAGCGTTCCTTGCTTTACAAGCTCGGGGACGAAAATTTCCTCGTCGATTTCGCCGCACACTCCGACATAGCGTTTCCACTCGTTCGGTTTGGAGTCGTAGGGCGGTGTGGCGGTCAGCGCAATGATTTTTATTTCGCCTTCCAGCGCAGATATAAAGCTTTCGAGAGCTTTCTGCCACTCGTTCTGCAGGTGGTGCGCTTCGTCCAAGCACACGGTCTTTACGCCGTACCGCTTCACTTCGGCTATCAAATCGAGCGAGGCGTAGTCGAGCCCGTCCTCCGCGTCCTTCTTGCGCTTCATCGCGGCGTGCAATGCTTGATAAGTGATTGAAGTAATCGGCGCTAAGCGGTTTAGGTCGTAGGAAAAGTATTCTGTCGTATCATTACCGTCCAAAAAGCTTTCGGTAAAGCGCTCGCCCCATTGGTTGCGAATAGTTGTCGTGGGCGACAGAATGATGCAGGGCGCTTTAAGTCTACGGATAAGTTCCAAGCCGAGAACCGTCTTTCCGCTTCCCGGCGCGGCAACGATATGTATGCGCCCGTCCGACAAATACTCGTCTGCGCCGTCGAGAATGTTTTGCTGATATGTTCGGAATTGCCCGTGAAAGTGAATGTTGTCGAACATAGTAACATTATATCATCAATTAATTACGCTGTCAATAAATGCTTTCAAAACTAAGCTGTGACGTACACATAACAACATCTTGTGTGTGCCGCCGCCCGAAAAACAACAGCATATTGCGGTTACAAAAATTCCATAAAATTCCACAAAAATTCCCGCAAGAAATATGTTGACAAATGGCGAATTTTGAGGTTCAATGGAAGTACTCTTCTAAAAAACATAGGGCTTTTGCCTTTGGAGAGAAAGGGGGTTGCATGAAACGCCGTGATTACTTAGTGCATATTTTAGTGAGGTCGGGCTTTCGTACTTCGCTCAAAGGCTTCGACCAGTTTTGTAAATGTGTAGAGCTGTATTCCGACGACAGATCGTCGACTATGTCGGATATCTATTCCAAGGTGTCTGTAGATTTTCGTTGCAGCAAGAGCTCGGTCGAAAAGAATCTCCGCAGACTGTTCGTCGGCGCAAACGCGGGAAAGGTGATAGGCGACCTGTTCGGCACCGAGTTCGCCGACGCGAGCGTAAAGGAAGTCGTCGCGCTGTTTTGCAATTACGTAGAGCTCAATAGAGAGTATTACGCAAACTAAAACGACGCCATAACGGCGCCGCTTCGTAGTCGAATCGGACTTGATTATATGCTTTCGAGCTTTGACAGGAGCGTCGATATTTGGCGCTTGACTTCTTGGGGCGCACAACCGCCCTTGACAGTTCGCCGCGACACTGCGCTCTCTGCGGTGACGGCGGTGTGTATGTCCTGTTCAAACAGCGGTGAGAAAGATTTATACTCGTCGAGCGACAGCGTTTGCAAGTTTTTGCCGTTTGCTATACAGCTTTTAACGATATTTCCCGTTATTTCGTGCGCCGTGCGGAATGGTACGCCGCGTGCGGCGAGATAGTCTGCGATTTCGGTCGCGCACGAAAAGCCGCCGACAGACGCGCGCTTCATGGCGTCGCGGTCGAACTCGAGCTTTTCGAGCATGGCGGTAAACACCGTCAGCGCAAGTCGAACCGTTTTGTCGGCGTCGAACAGCGGTTCTTTATCCTCTTGCATGTCCTTGTTGTAGGCGAGAGGGAGCCCTTTAATCACGGTCAACATGGCGATTAGCTCGCCGAACACGCGCCCCGATTTTCCGCGCAGCAGCTCGGACACGTCGGGGTTTTTCTTTTGCGGCATGATGGACGAGCCTGTCGAAAACTCGTCGGGAAGCTTGATAAACCCGAATTCCTCGCCCGACCAATAAATAAACTCCTCGTTTATGCGCGACAGGTGCGTCATGACGAGCGCCGCCGCCGAGAGGTATTCCACCGCAAAGTCGCGGTCGGAAACGCCGTCGAGCGAGTTGTCGCATACGCCGTCAAAGCCGAGAAGCTTTGCGGTGTACTCCCTGTCGATGGGGAAGGTTGTCGACGCGCACGCGCCGCTCCCGAGCGGCAAAATATTAACGCGCTTGCGGCAGTCGATAAGCCTTTCCGCGTCGCGCAAAAACATATTTGCGTACGCCGAAAAGTAGTGCGCGAGCGTCGTCGGCTGCGCCTTTTGCATATGCGTATACGCCGGCATATAGGTATCGAGCTCGCTTTCGGCGCGGCGGCAAAGAGCCGTCACGAGCGCTTTCAACAGCTTTACCGTTTCGTCTATGCCGTCCCGAAGGTACAGCCTTATGTCGGTCGCCACTTGGTCGTTGCGGCTTCTTGCGGTGTGCAGCTTTTTGCCGACGTCGCCTATGCGCGACACGAGCGCGTTTTCAACAAAGGAGTGAATGTCCTCAGCTCCGTCTATATTGAGCTTGCCGCTCTCTACGTCGGAGAGAATGACCTCTAAGCCCTTTACTATTGCGTTTGCTTCCGAGGCGGTTATTATCTTGCACTTGCCGAGCATTTTGCAGTGCGCGACAGAGCCCGCGATGTCCTGACGGTACATCGCCTTGTCGAAGGGGAGAGAGTCGTTGAAAAGCTCCGCTATATCGTTAAGCTCGGCAGAAAACCTGCCCGACCACAGCTTCATTATTTCTTGCCCTTTTTGTTCGCTTTTTCAAGCATCTTGGCGCGCACCTTGAGGGGCAGTCCGAACAGGTTGATAAAGCCCGCCGAATCCTTTTGGTCGTACACCTCGTCCGCGCCGAAGGTGGCGATTTCCTCGTCGTACAGGGAGTAGGGCGAGGTCATGCCCGCAGGGGTGATTTTGCCCTTGAAGAGCTTGACGCGCGTCGTGCCGGTAACGGTCTTTTGCGTGCTGTCGACAAAAGCGGAAAGCGCTTCGCGAATGGGGGTGTACCACTTGCCGTCGTAGACCAGCTCTGCGAACTTGATTGCGACGTGCTCTTTGAAGTGCGACGTGTCGCGGTCGAGCGTTATTTCCTCGAGGTTCTTGTGGCAGGCGTAGAGAATGGAGCCCGCGGGATTTTCGTAAACGCCGCGCGACTTCATGCCGACGAGGCGGTTTTCTACGAGGTCGTCGACGCCCACGCCGTGGCGGGAGCCTATCTCGTTGAGCTTTTCGATGAGTGCGACGGGCGGGAGCTTTTCGCCGTTTACGGCAACAGGCTCGCCCTCAAACCAGTCAATCGAAACGTATTCGGGCTTGTCGGGGGTAGCGGGAATGGGCTTGCTGATGAGCAGCATTTCGTCCTTGGGCTCGTTGGCGGGATCTTCGAGATCGCTGCCCTCGTGGGAGAGGTGCCAAAGGTTTCTGTCCATCGAATAGTTGTGCTCTTTGGTGACGGGAACGTCGAGGTCGTGCGCTTTTGCGTAGTCGATTTCCTCGTCGCGCGACTTGATGTCCCATATGCGCCAGGGCGCGATTATCTTCATGTCGGGCGCGAGCGCCTTAATAGTAAGCTCGAAGCGTACCTGGTCGTTGCCCTTACCCGTGCAGCCGTGGCAGATGGCGTCCGCCTTTTCGCGCTTTGCGATTTCAACCAAGCGCTTTGCTATGACGGGACGCGCAAACGACGTGCCGAGAAGGTACTTGCCCTCGTAGACCGCGCCCGCCTTGATGGTGGGGAAAATGCAGTCTTTGACAAACTCTTCCTTGAGGTCTTCTATGTACAGCTTGGAAGCGCCGCTCTTTTTTGCCTTTTCGTGGAGAGGTTCGAGCTCGTCGCCCTGGCCGACGTCGGCGGCGACCGCTATGACGTCGCAGTCGTAGTGCTCGTGCAGCCACGGAATGATTATCGTCGTGTCAAGTCCGCCCGAATAGGCGAGAACTATCTTCATCTTTGCCATGTTTGTATGCTCCTATAATTATGATTGATTTTATTTTACAATAATCACGCCGTTTTTGCAAACGTTTTTTAACGCCGCGCGGCAAAATATTAAATGAAATAACATCAAAAACAGTTTACAAACCCAAAATAACGTGGTACAATACATTCGGGTAAAAACCCGTACCTCATCACTCAGTCGAGCGCTCTCCACGCCGAACTAAAGTATGAGGCGAATTCTTATCACGGAGGTTAAACATGGATAAGCAGGTAAAGGCGGAAATTATCGCCAAGTACGCGACGCACGAGGGAGACACGGGAAGTCCCGAGGTTCAGATAGCGCTTCTGACCTGGAGGATCAACCACCTCACCGAGCATCTCAAGACGCACGCCAAGGATCACCACAGCAGACGCGGACTTTTGCAGATGGTCGGCTCCCGCCGCAGTCAGCTCAATTACCTCAAGAGCATCGATATCGAAAGATACAGAAGCCTTGTCGCTAAGCTTGAGCTGCGTAAGTAAAGCTTCGCTCACGGAAGGGGCGCGTTCTCGCACCCCTTTTTGTATGTATAGACGCGCGCAAAAAGCGCGTTAAGCCTATACGGTTCGTTCGTCATAAAAAAGTGTAATTACATCAAGGAGATAATAAATAATGGAATGCAGTGTTTTTGAAACCGAGATCGGCGGTCGCAAGGTGATTGTCGAAACAGGTAAGTACGCAGGACAAGCCAACGGATCGTGCATAATACGTTGCGGCGATACGGTTGTCATGACCAACGTAACAATGGCGGCGGCGCCCCGCCCGGGAATGGACTATTTCCCGCTCGGCGTCGACTTCGAGGAAAAGCTGTACTCGATTGGCAAGATCCCCGGCAGCTTCAAGCGCCGCGAGGGTCGCGGCAGCGACAAGTCGATACTGACGTCGCGCCTTATAGATAGGCCCATTCGTCCGCTGTTTCCCAAGGGACTTTTTAACGACGTGTCCGTCGTGTGCACGGCGCTTTCGGTGGACACCAACATACCGCCCGAAGTGTTCGGCATGCTCGGAAGCTCGGTAGCGCTTTCCATATCGGACATACCGTTTAACGGCCCGACGGGCTCTGTCGTCGTCGGCTGTGTGGACGGCAAGTACGTAATCAACCCCGACAGCGAGCAGCGCGCGAAGAGCAGCATGCACGTTTACGTTTCGGGTACGGCGGACGCCATCATGATGGTCGAGGCGGGCGCAAACGAGGTCAGCGAGGAAGAGATGCTCGGCGGCATACTGTTTGCCCACGAGGAGATCAAAAAGCAGGTCAAATTCATCAACGACATCGTCAAAAAGGTGGGCAAGAAAAAGCTCGAGATGGAGCTTTACCACATCGGCGAGGACGTCGACGCGGCCGTCAGGAAGTACGCCGACAAGATGCTCGACAAGGCGCTCGACACGTTTGATCGCGCAGAGCGTCAAGCCAATCAGGACGCCGTTCAGGCCGACGTCATGGAGCACTTCAAAGAGCAGTTCGAGGGCAGAGAGCGCGAGATAGGCGACTCGCTCTACTACATGACCAAGGAGAAGGTGCGCGAAAAGATTTTGTCCAAGGGCATTCGTCCCGACGGCAGAAAGACCACCGACATCCGCGACATTTGGTGCGAGGTAGGCATTCTCCCGCGCACGCACGGCTCGGCTGTGTTTACACGCGGACAGTCGCAGGCACTTTCAATCTGCACGCTCGGCACCGCTTCCGACGCGCAAAAGCTTGACAACCTCGACGAAGAGGACAGCAAGCGCTATATGCACCAATACAACATGCCGCCGTACTCGACGGGCGAAGCGAAGCCGCTCCGCGCGCCCGGCAGGCGCGAGATAGGCCACGGCGCACTCGCAGAGCGCGCGCTCGAGCCCGTCATTCCGTCCGAGGAAGAATTCCCGTACACCATTCGTATCGTGTCCGAGATACTCTCGTCCAACGGCTCGACCTCGCAGGCGAGCGTCTGCGGATCTACGCTGTCGCTCATGGACGCGGGCGTTCCCATCAAGGCGCCTGTCGCGGGCATAGCAATGGGCCTTATAAAGGACGACGAAAAGGGTAGGCTTGCCATTCTTTCCGACATTCAAGGTCTCGAGGACTTCCTCGGCGACATGGACTTTAAGGTAGCGGGCACGGCAAACGGCATAACCGCTATCCAAATGGACATCAAGATCAAGGGCATCAACGAGCAAATCTTGAGGACGGCGCTCGCACAGGCGCACGACGGCAGAATGCATATTCTCGGCAAGATGCTCGAGGTCATCGACAAGCCGCGTCCCGAGCTTTCCAAGTACGCGCCTAAGATCGTCATGATCAACATCGACCCCGAAAAGATCGGCGACGTCATCGGTAAGCAGGGCAAGGTCATCAACAAAATAGTAGAGGACACCGGCGTCAAGATCGACATCGAAGAGGACGGCAAGGTCTTTATTGCGGGTATCGATCCCGAAATGATAGAAAAGGCGAAGGCGATCATTCTCGCAATCGTCAAAGAGCCCGAAATCGGCGACATCTTCATCGGCCCCGTAGTCACCGTCCGCGACGACCTCGGCGCGTTCGTCGAGATCACGCCCGGGCGCGACGGAATGGTACACATCGCAAAGCTCGGTAAGTTTGCCGGCAAGCGCGTGACCAAGGTCTCCGACGTATTGCAGGTGGGCGACACCGCCAAGGTCGAAGTGGTAAGCTTTACCAAGCAGGGCAAGATCGACTTAAAGCTCATTGAAAAGCTGTAAAAAAATTCGAATAAAAACGCCACGACTATAATATAAGTTTAAGAGGGGTTGAACTCCGAAACAACACGGGGTCAATCCCTCTCAACATATATGTCGGGGGCGCTATGATTCGAATTAAGAATAAGCCGAAATTTTTATCGCTCGTTTTGGGCAATATAGTAATGGTTGCAACCGTCGCGGCGTTGCTGCTTTTGACCGTCACCGACGTAAAAGCGGAGCGCGCCGGCGGCGGCAAACCGTACTACTCGGGCAAGTCGGACACAAAGGTTTCGCTCATGATAAACGTTTATTGGGGCACCGAGTACATCGAGCCTATGCTGGACGTCCTCGCTAAGCATAACGTCAAGACAACCTTTTTCGTCGGCGGGAGCTGGGCTGCCGCCAATGCCGAAACGCTCAAGCGCATTCACGCCGCGGGACACGAGATAGGTAATCACGGCTACTACCACAAAGACCATTCCAAGATAGACGGCGAGTACAACAAGCGTGAAATACGGAGCGCGCACGACGTCGTAAAAGACATCGTAGGCGTCGACATGGACCTCTTTGCGCCGCCGTCGGGGGCGTTCAACGACACGACGCTCAAGGCCGCCGCAGAGCTCGGTTACAGGACGATAATGTGGACGCGCGACACAATCGATTGGCGCGACCACGACACCGACCTCATTTACCGACGCGCGGTCAAGAACGTAAAGGGCGGCGACCTCATACTCATGCACCCGACGGAGAACACGCTTTTCGCCTTAGAGCGCATAATAACAGAGGTGTATTCGCAGGGGCTTGAAATATCGACGGTGGGCGACGTCCTGAGCGGCACGACGGTCGCGTAGCAAATTCGTATAATAACACGGAGTAAAATCGACGGATGACAGTTAAAAAATACAAAAACGGTTTGACCGTTATAATAGAGAGAAACGACGCGCTTCGTTCGGTGACGTCGGGAATAATGGTGGGCACGGGCAGTGCCTACGAAACGCGTGAAAACAACGGCATATCCCACTTCATCGAGCACATGCAGTTTAAGGGTACCGAAAAGCGGAGCGCCGAGGATATTGTAAACGCCTTCGACGAGGCGGGCGCAAGTTTTAACGCCTTTACCGCCAAGGAGTATACCTGCTATTACTTTAAGTCGATTGACGAAAAGATTGAAGATTGTTTTGAGGTGCTTTCCGACCTTTTCCTTCATTCGGTGTACGACGATACCGAGCTCGACCGCGAGCGGCACGTAATAATCGAGGAGATTAACATGAGTCTCGACGATCCCGACGGCGTGTGCTACGACGTGCTGTACGGCACCATGTTCAAGGGCGCGCTCGGCATGGAAATATTGGGGCCCAAGGAAAACGTTTCGCGGTTCGGCAAAGCGGATATTCTCGCTTACAAGTCTACCAACTACACGCCGAGCAACACCGTTGTCGCGTTTGTCGGAAACATCACCGAGGAAACGGCGCTCGGCCTTGTCGAAAAGTATCTTTCCGAGTGGGTGAACGCCGAATACAAGGCTCCGCCCGTAAAGATGGCGGAGACGTTTAACGTCGGCTACGGCTCGTTCATCAAGGATTTCGAGCAGTCCGAAATATCGATTGCGTTCCCCGCACTTTCCGTCGGCGACGAACGCACGGCGACGCTTTCGGCGCTCGACTATATTTTCGGCACGGGCATGGGTTCGCGGCTTTTCAGACGGCTTCGCGAACAGATGGGGCTCGTGTACAGCGTGTACTGCCAGCCCTGGTTCGGCCGCGACAACGGTGTGTTTTCGATATGCGCCAACGTCAACGTCACAAACGTCGAAAAGAGCATCAAGGCGATAAAGGAAGAGATAGACAAGCTTCTAAAAGATGGCGTGACGGAAAGCGAGACCAACAAGGCAAAAACGCAGCTCAAGGTGAGCGCATTGTTCGGCAAGGAAAACCCGATGAGCTATATGCTCGCTCTCATGCGCCGCCGCGCGCTTTTGGACGAGGACTACGACCTCGACGTGCTCATTGCTCGGATTGACCGCATAACGCCGAAGGATATCGACGCTATGGCGCACGAGATTTTGGAGCGTGACGCGGCGTTCGCTTACGCAGGCAAAAAGCCGCCAAAGGCGATTGATAAGATTTTCTACAACGCAAAATAGACGGAGGGGAAAACCATGGAAGAAAAAAAGGATAAGCTCGACATACTGTTCGAGATGCAAAAGGGTCTCGACGCATACATACGCGAAAAGCGCGAGCTCAAATATACGAAGGGCGAGTGGGTGCAGAAAAAGGCAATGGCGCTCATGGTCGAGCTCGCCGAGGTCGTAGAGGAAGCAAAATACAAGTGGTGGAAGAACGGCACCGAAATAGACGACGAAAAGCTTCATGAGGAAATAGTCGACGTTTTGCACTTCTTTCTCGGCATGGCAATAGACAGCGGCATGACGTCGCAGGAGCTTTTCGATATTTATATCAAAAAGAACAAGGAAAACTACGATCGCCAGAACGGATTGTCAAAGAAAGAAGGCTACGCGATAGCGGATAATAAATAAGAGATAAGAGGGACAGTCCCTCAGTCGCCTAAAGGCGACAGCTCCCCTTGCACAGGGGAGCCGAATAAAGAGGAAGCGCCGATTTAAATAGTCGGCGCTTTTTAGATTCTTCGCTAACGCTCAATAACCTTCGGTTGCTTCGTAGCACATAGTAATGGTGCGGCTCGTCAGGCGTAACAAAAAACGAATAACGGCAGTACACACACGACACCGAAAAAATAAAATCACTAAATAAAGAAAAAGACTTGATAAAGAAAAAGCTGTATGTTATAATGATAGTTACGTAGAAAAGTACCTTATTTTTCTATGACTGATTTTTCGGAGTGAGCCGTGGCAAATAAGAGAATGAAAAAGCGATATAAGAGCAATAACGATAATCACGACCTTTTAGGCGTAGTTTTGATTATCGTATCGGTGTTCTTATTGCTGTGCATAGTGATTCCGCCGATACTGAGCGTTGTCAGCGAGGCGATTTTTTCTGTTGTTCTCGGCATTTTCGGAATAGCCGCGTATCCCGGATTGGTTGCACTGCTGACCTGGGGAATAATGCTTGTTTTGCGTTGGAAGCATGACGCCCCGTCCGTCAAGAACAGCGTTTGCATTGCGCTTTTGATATTCTGCGCGGCGACAATATTCCAGCTCGCGTCCACGCACGCATTTCTCGATCAAAACTATACGGCGTATATAGCCGACACGTACTCCGTCAAGTATTCTTTCGGCGGAATAGTAATGGGCACAATTGCGTTCGGACTTCAGCACGTAATCACCGAAGCGGGGTGCTATATTCTGTTTTCTTTGCTCGCGCTCATCGTTTTTGCCGTGATGATAGACGCCGTAGGGCGTATTCGCGCGTATGCCGCGTCCAGAAAAGCGCCCGTAGAAAAGGCGGAGCCCGCGCCGAGCTTCGACACTCGCACCGATCCGCAGAGCGTTATTCCCGTCGATATAGGTCACGGGCTTTTCGTCGGCACAATAGCGCGCAAAGCGCCGCCGCAGATATTTTCAGAGACGGGCAGGGCGTCTCAAATAGCGGAAAGCGAGCCTCGCGCCGTGTCCGACTACGCCGAAGATCCGGTCATGCTCGAGCCCAAAATTTCGGACAAGCATTCTGCAGCTCACATGGCGCTCTACGGCGACAGCGACGCGCTCAAAAGAAAGTCCGCCGAAGAATACAGGCGCAGCGTAGAGGAAAGGCGAGAAGATCGCCGCGACACAAGGCGCGAAACGACGGCATATTCTCAGCCTGTGCGCGAGGAGTACGTCGAAAAGCAAGAAAGCGAATTGGTCGAGCCGTACATCAGAACTGCGGAGGACGCCCGCGCCAACACTTCGTCGGGACCGAGAAAGATAGTTCACGACACGCACGACGTGTTTTTCCCCGTAGAAAAGCATTTGGTGTTTAACGACGACGGCATAGAAAATGCCGACGACATAAAGCGCAGACTGCGCGAGGACGCCAAAAAGCGCAAGTGGAGTGACATCGAAACGTCGGAGAGCAGAGAGCCCGCGCCTAAAATCGCCGAGCCTAAGCGCACTCCGCCTCCCGTATTTATGCCTATCAAGCGTCCCGAGCCGGTGCAAGAGCCCGTTCGTGACGAACCGATAATAGACGCCGACCTCGACAGAAGAAACGCCGCGCCGCGGATCGGCGCGCCCGCGGAAAGCAAGGCTCAAAGCGCACCGACCGCAGAAAGCGTCGACGACAGGTTTTTGCGCGCGTTCGGGGCGACGAGCGATATGCCCAAGTTCGAGCCCGAGCCCGTTCAAGACGACATCATCAACACCGACATTATGCGCGGCACGTCGTTTATAATAGAGTCGGAACCCGAGCGTTCCGACCTCGATCCCGACGATATAATAGTTGGAGACGAGCCGGAAGAAAACGCGGAAAAACCGGATAGCGTCGTCAGACCTGCGCCCGTCGTTTCCGTCAAAGAGGACAACGACATCGGCATTATAGACGGCATGGGCGGCATGAAAGGGCTTTCCATTGTGGACGGACCTGCAGTCGACTTGACAGAGCGCCACGACATAACGAGCGATCTCATAGACGGCGAGGACTTGTCGGGCATGTACGGTGCGGCGGACGACGAACAGCCTGCGCCGCCGATAAAGCCCGCGCGCGTCAAGAGAAGCGCAATGCCCATCGACAATCAGATATCCATTCAGTCGATGATAGATGAAAAGGCGGATGAGAGCATAGTCATTCAGCCCCAAAAGCGTCACAAAAAGTACGGCAACTACTTGGCGCCGCCCATTGACCTTCTTAAAAAATATCAGAAGAACGACATGCTCGAGGAAGAGCTCAACCGCAACGCCGCCATACTCGAAGAGGTTATCGGCAGATTCTTGAAGTCTGAGGTCAAGGTTGTTCGCATCGTTCCCGGACCTACAGTCACGCGTTACGAGCTCGAGTGCCAGACGGGCGTTCCCGTCAAGCAGATAGAAACGCATAGCTCGGACATCGAGTACGAGCTCGCTTCCATCAGCAAAATCCGCATCGAAGCGCCTATACCCGGCAAGCGCGCCGTAGGTATCGAGGTGCCAAACGCGAACAAGTCCATAGTCGGCATACGCGAGATAATCGAGTCCGAAGAGTACGTAAAAGCCAAGTCGCCCATGACGTTTGCCGTCGGCAAGGGTATAAGCGGCGACGTGGTGCTTTGCGATCTCGAAAAGGTCCCGCACCTTCTCATTGCCGGTCAGACGGGTAGCGGCAAGAGCGCGTGCTTGAACGGACTTATCGTAAGCCTTTTGTACAAGTCGTCGCCCGAGGATTTGCGTTTCATTCTCGTAGACCCCAAGCGCGTCGAGTTCTCTGCGTATGCGGGCATGCCGCACCTGCTTTTCAATAACATAATCTACGAGCCCAACGAGGTGCTCAACGCCTTGAAATGGGGCGTAAACGAAATGGAGCGCCGCTACGCACTGCTCCAAAAATACAGATGCAATCAGCTGTCGGCGTTCAACAAGCACCAAGACGTCATAAGCGGCAAGATAGACAGGCTGCCGCACATCATAATCATAATCGACGAGCTTGCCGACATCATGCAGTCTACGGTCAAGCGCGACATAGAGGATAAAATCAAGACCATAGCGGCAAAGGCGCGCGCGGCGGGTATTCACCTTATCGTCGCAACGCAGCGCCCGTCCGCCGACGTTTTGACGGGCACGATAAAGACCAACCTGACGAGCAGGATTGCGTTCAAGGTGTCCGGTCAGACCGACTCGCGCATCATTCTCGACGTGCAGGGCGCGGAAGCGCTCGTCGGACAGGGCGACATGCTGTTCTTCCCGGTCGACTATAGCTCGCCCAAGCGCGTGCAGGGCTCGTTCATAAGCGACGAAGAAGTTGCGTCCGTTCTCGGTCACATCAAGGAAAACGTAGAGTGCGACTTCGACGAGGACGCAATGAACGCCGTGTTCGGCAGCAGCGACGAATCGTTCGGCGCGGAAGCGGGCATGCAGAAGGCAAAGACCGATCCGCTCCTTCCCGACGTTTTGGCGCTTGTAATTCGCACCAAGCAAGCTTCGACGTCCAGCATTCAGCGAAGGTTTTCGATAGGCTACGCGAGGGCGTCGCGCATAATCGACATCATGGAAGAGCTGAAGTACATCGGTCCCGCCACAGGCAACAGCAAGCCGCGCGACGTCTTTATAACGAACGAGCAGTTCCGCGAGCAGTTCGGGTACGACGCGGACGAAAACAACTAAACGGAGAAAAGAATGAAAAGCGTGGCCGCGATTTCACTCGGGTGTGATAAGAACAGGGTGGATACCGAGCGTATGCTATACCGCATATCGCGCGGCGGTTACGGTATTTCGGACGTTTCTGACGCGGAGGTGATAATCGTAAACACCTGCGCGTTTATCGAGAGCGCGCGCGAGGAGAGCATCGATACCATTCTCTCTTGCGCGGAGCTCAAAAAATCGGGCAAGTGCGAGCGCCTTATAGTCACAGGCTGTCTCCCGCAAAGATACTTGAGTGAGCTCAAAGCCGAGCTTCCCGAAGTGGACGCTTTTCTCGGCGTGAACGACTACGAGGGAATCGTTGAGGTTATCGATGGGAGCGACGCAAAGCCCGCCGACTTCGACAGATTCGAGGCGCTTGAAAGCTGCGGGCGGCTTCTCACGACGTATCCGCATTTGGCGTACCTCAAAATCGCCGACGGCTGCGACAACAAGTGCACGTTTTGCGCAATCCCGTCCATTCGCGGACCGTACCGTTCCCGTCCGATTGACGGACTTGTAAAAGAGGCGGAGGGTCTTGTCGAGGGCGGCGTAAAGGAGCTCGTTCTCGTCGCGCAGGACGTAACGCGTTACGGCGAGGATAAAGGCAGCAGCTTGATAGAACTGCTTGCCGAATTAAAAGAATTGTCGGTCGAAAAAATACGGCTTTTGTACTGCTATCCCGAGCGCGTCTCGGACGAGCTCATCGAGTTTATATCGACTTGCGATAAGATGGCGAAATATATCGACATACCCGTTCAGCACTACTCGGCAGGGATATTGAAGCTGATGAATAGGAAAACGACGGGCGAAGCGGTAGAGAGCCTTATAGCAAAGCTCCACGCCCGCGGCATTGCGGTGCGGACGACGCTCATGGTCGGATTTCCGGGCGAGAGCGAGGAGGACTTTGCGGCGCTATGCGAATTTGTGAAGCGGGCGCGACCTGAGTATGCGGGCGTGTTCGCGTACTCCAAAGAGGAAGGTACCGCCGCGGCGCGGCTCAAAGGCCACATCGCAAAATCGGTAAAGCGTAAAAGGGCGGATACGCTCGGAAGGATATGCACCGAGGTTACGCGCGACTTCAATAAAAATCAGGTAGGGCGCACGCTCAAAGTCATTTACGAGGACATAGATTACGACAAAAATCTGTTTGTCGGCAGGGCAGACTTCCAAGCCCCCGACGTCGACGGGCGGGTGTACTTCAAGGCGCACGGCGCTTTGGTCGGAAAGTATTACGACGTCAAGATTACATACAGCGACGATTACGACCTTTACGGAGAGGCTATCGATGAACTTACCGAATAAGCTTACCATAATGCGGATAATAATGATTCCGATATTCATAACTCTGTTTTTCGTGGAGTTTGAATGGCACAGGGTTTACGCCATGGTGGTTTTCTGCGTGGCGAGCGTGACCGATTTTCTCGACGGTTTTATTGCGCGTAAGCAAAACCTTGTCACTCATCTCGGAAAGTTCCTCGACCCGATCGCCGACAAAATGCTTGTCGCGTGCGCGCTGATTGCCGTCTGCGTGACGCCGCCCGTAGTGACTCCCACTAACGTATATTACATTCTCGTCGCGGTGTTCGCCATGATAATTCTCTCGCGCGAGCTCATGATAAGCGGGTTCAGAACTGTCGCGGCGGACAAAGGTATGGTGCTTGCCGCCGACATGACGGGCAAGATAAAGACGGTTACGCAAATGCTTGCAATCATATTCTTGCTGCCCGTCGTCGAGTATTACGCGGTCAATCCCGAAGCGGCGGAAGTCGTCTATTACGTCGGGTTCTCGCTTCTTGCGGCGGCGACGCTTCTCACGATTGTTTCCGCCGTGCATTACTTGGTACGCAACAAAAAGGTGTTGGAGGGGTAGATGAAAGTCGGATTTTTATCTATAGACGTTAAGACGGTAAACGAGCGCGAAGCGCGTATCGCAATGTTCGATAACGGGCATACCGCCGATATGTTTTTGACGGTCACGCCCGAGAACGTCGATTGGGCGGTTACGCAGATGAGCGCGGTGTGCGACCTCGTCGTAATCGAAGGCAATCTTGCGGCGCTCTATTCCGCGCAGGAAGGCAAGTTCCCTTCAAGCCGCGACAATTTCGAGCTCGACGGCAAGCTCTACGTCGTGATCGAAAAGGTGACCGACGAGTATTTGTGGAACACGCTCGTTCCCATGCTGGCGGCAAAGAACAAGAAGAGCAGGTTCAAGTCAATCGTTTTCAAAACGTACGGCAAGACCGAGGCCGAGCTTCGTGCCATGCTCAAGGACTTTATCAAGGCCAACAAAAAGATTAAGATGGGATTCTTTCCCGAGGACGATGAGTGCGAGATACACGCGCGCTATCCCATGACCATGGAGCTGTCGGCAATCCCCGATATTTCCATGCAGATAAACAAGATAATATACAGCTGTATTTATACATACGATCGCATGAGTATCGCCGAGGTCGTAGCAAAAATGCTCACCGAAAACGGGCTCAAGCTAAAGGTTGCGGAGTCGTTTACGGGCGGCGCTATAGCGCGGGCGTTGACGGCGGTGCCGGGTGCGAGCGCGTTCTTCACGGAAGGGCTCGTCACGTATTCGGTCGGCTCAAAGGCAAAGCGTCTGCACGTCCCGATGAACGTCATCGCAGAGCACGGCGCTGTCAGCAGCGACACTGTGTTCGGCATGGCGGCGGGACTTTTGGGTAGCGGCGACTGTGACATAGCGATTGCGACAACGGGAAACGCCGGCCCCACGACGGACGGCAACGGCAACGTCGGACTGTGCTATATCGCAATCGGCGACGCGAGGGAAGTTCATATCGTCAAGTACACGTTCGGCGGCGACCGCGAGCAAAACATCAAGAGCGGCGTCAAAAAGGCGCTGTTCCTACTGTACGAGTATCTCGCTTGCTACGAGGCCGCTCAAGGCGACGGCGACGGCGAATAGGCTTTACACGAAGAAGCAGACAAACACACACACGTTAAATAACCGTAAAGGGGTACAATATGGATAAGAAGGAAAAGTTCAAAGTTTACAATACCGACATGAGTCAGGCTGAAAAGGAAAAGGCGCTCGCCGACACCATTGCTCAGATTGAAAAGACGTACGGCAAGGGCTCGATTATGCGCATGACCGACGCGGTCGTCAATCACGTCGACGCGATACCTACGGGCTGTCTCGCTCTCGACCTCGCGCTCGGCATAGGCGGACTTCCGCGCGGCAGGATTGTCGAGGTTTACGGTCCCGAGTCGAGCGGCAAAACGACGCTCGCGCTTCACGTCATTGCCGAAACGCAAAAGACGGGCGGCATGGTCGCGTTTATCGACGCCGAGCACGCGCTCGATCCCGTGTACGCGCAGCATCTCGGCATAGACCTTTCGAGGCTGTATATATGCCAGCCCGACAACGGCGAGCAGGCGCTTGACATTGCGGAGGCTTTGGTGCGCTCGAGCGCGATGGACGTGGTCGTAATCGACTCCGTCGCGGCGCTCACGCCTCAGGCCGAGATAAACGGCGAGATAGGCGAAAGCCACGTCGGCTTGCAGGCGCGGCTCATGTCGCAGGCGCTCCGCAAGATCGCCGGCGTTTGCAACAAGACCAAGACCTGCATAATCTTTATCAACCAGCTGCGCGAAAAGATAGGCGTCATGTACGGCAACCCCGAGGTCACTCCGGGCGGCAAGGCGCTCAAGTTCTACGCGAGCGTCAGGCTGGACGTCAGAAAGGGCGAGGCGATTAAGGATGACGGAAACGTCGTCGGCAACCGCACCAAGGTCAAGATCGTCAAGAATAAGCTCGCGCCGCCTTTCAAGGTTGCGGAGTTCGACCTCATATTCGGCAAGGGCATTTCCAATGAGGGCAGCATTCTCGACCTCGCTATCGAGTACGGAATAATCGTCAAGAGCGGAAGCTGGTTCTCGTACAACGACGAGCGGCTCGGTCAGGGCAGAGAGACCGTCAAGGATATTATCAAGTCCAAGCCCGAGCTTTCCGCCGAAATCGAAGCGAAGGTCCGCGACCTCGTCGCGCAAAAGGGCGGCATGCCGTTTGAGTCGGGCGACGACACGGCGGCAAGCGAAGAATAATCATGTTCGACTACATATCGGGAAAAATCGCCGCCGTCGGCGAAAACCGCATAGTGGTCGACTGCGGCGGAGTGGGGTTTGCGCTCACAGCAACCGCGTCGGCGTGCGCCGAGTTCGGAAGGACTGCGGAAGCTAAAATCCCCGTGTACCTCGCCGTGCGCGAGGACGCATTGGAGCTTTACGGTTTTTCGTCGACAAGGGAGCGCGAGCTGTTTTTGCACCTCATAGCGGTAAGCGGCGTGGGTGCAAAGCTCGCAATAACGCTGCTTTCCGGCATGAGCGCGGATAGGCTCGCTACCGCAATTGCGAGCGCAGACACGGCGGCGCTGTCGTCCGTCAAGGGCGTTGGCAAAAAGACGGCGGAGCGCATAGCTCTCGAGCTCCACGATAAGATAGCCGCAAAGGTTGAGATAAACTCGACGGCGGCGCTCACCACAGTCGACGAAATGGCGGTGCTCGCGCTCGCAAGCCTCGGCTACGAAAAGAAAGAGGCGGAGGCCGCCGTAAAACGAGTGGCAAAGCCCGATATGACTACGGAGCAGATCGTTTACGCCGTTTTGCACGGATAAGTAGTTTCTGCTGTTTTAAAAAAAGATTGGCGTCGAGCAATTCGTATCGACACAACACTACTCGGGTGAAACTGAGAATAAATAACGGCAGTAAACACACGACGGGAAACACGCTGTGACTGCGGCAGTAAACACACGACGGTTAAAAAATGGAAAAGTTTTTAACAAACAAGGAAATTATAGAAGACGACGGCGACGTATCGTTAAGGCCAAAGACGTTTGACGAGTACGTCGGACAGGAAAAGGTCAAGGCAAACTTAAGGGTGTACGTCGAAGCGGCGAAAAAGCGCGGCGAAGCGCTCGATCACGTATTGCTTTACGGCCCGCCGGGGCTGGGCAAAACGACGCTTTCGCACATAATCGCGGCGGAGCTCGGCGTCGAAATAATGGTGACGAGCGGTCCCGGCATAGAACGTGCGGCAAACCTCGCGTCGCTGCTGACAAACCTCCAAGAACGCGACGTGCTGTTCCTCGACGAAATACACAGGCTCAATCACTCGATCGAAGAGGTGCTGTATCCGGCAATGGAAGACTTTGCCCTCGACATATCGACGGGCAAGGGCGCGGGCGCGACGTCGATAAGGCTGCCGCTCAAAAAATTCACGCTCATAGGCGCGACGACGCGCGCGGGCATGTTGACGGGACCTTTGCGCGACAGGTTCGGCGTAATCTGCCGTTTGGAGCCGTACACCAACGACGATTTGGTGCGCATTATCAAGCGCTCGGCGCGCATACTCAAGATAGAAATAGAAAACGACGCGGCAAAAGAGCTCGCAAAAAGATCTCGCGGCACGCCGAGAATAGCCAACCGCCTGCTAAAGCGGGTGCGCGACTTTTCGGAGGTGTACGAAGGGAACGGCGCAATCGGGCTAGACATCACTGTCAAGGCGCTCAACGACATGGAAATCGACCCGCTCGGGCTCGATTACAACGATATCAAGATGTTGGACTCGCTTATCAACAAATTCGGCGGCGGCCCTGTCGGGCTTGTCACGCTCGCCGCTGCGATAAACGAGGACGCGGGCACGATTGAGGACGTAATCGAGCCGTATCTCATTCAGCTCGGCTTTATAGCGCGTACGCCGCGCGGCAGAATAGCGCTAAAGGCCGCATACGACCACCTCGGCATCAAGCCGAGCAGAAAGGCGATAGAACAGCTCAGCTTTTTCGACGACAAACAATGAATAGAACCGATTTTTACTACGACCTACCCAAAGAGCTAATCGCTCAAAAGCCCGTCGAGCCGCGCGACTCGTCGCGGCTTTTGACTTATGACCGCGCAAGCGACAGAGTGGAGCATCGGCGGTTTGGCGAGCTTCCCAAAATATTGAAGCGCGGCGACCTTCTCGTCATAAACAATACGCGTGTTTTACCCGTCAAGGTAAGCGGGAAAAAGCTCGACACGGGCGCGGAGATTTCGTTTTTGCTCCATAAGCGCATAGACAAAGACACGTGGGAGACGCTGTGCCGCCCCGCAAAACGCGCGAAGGTCGGCTCGAGACTGCGGTTTTCAGGCGACCTTGTCGGTGAAGTGATTGCCGAGGGCGAGGAGGGCGCACGAACGGTGCGGTTTGAGTACGACGGCGTTTTCGAGGAAATACTGACGCGCATAGGCGATATGCCGCTCCCGCATTACATTCACGGCGAGCTAAAAGACAAAGAGCGATATCAGACTGTTTACGCAAAGGAGAACGGCTCCGCCGCCGCGCCGACGGCAGGATTGCATTTTACAGAGAGGCTCATGACAGAGCTTAAAGAATGCGGCGTCGAGTTTGCCGAGGTGCTTTTGCACGTCGGGCTCGGCACGTTTTTGCCGGTTAAGACCGACGAGATAACGCAGCACAAAATGCACAGCGAGTACTACTGTTTGACGGAGAGCGCCGCCCAAAAAATAAATAATGCAAAAGAAGAAGGCAGGCGTGTGATAGCCGTCGGAACGACGTCGGTGCGCGTCTTGGAATCGTGTGCGGGTGTCGACGGCAAGGTCAAAGCAGGGAGCGGCGAGACCAATATATTCATCTATCCGCCGTACAAGTTCAAAGCGGTGGACGCACTGATTACAAACTTCCACTTGCCCGAGTCCACGCTGATAATGCTCGTATCGGCATTCGTCGGCAGAGAAAAGACTTTGGAGCTGTATCAAACCGCCGTGGACGAGAAATACCGCTTCTTTTCCTTCGGCGACGCCTGTTTCTTCCAATAAACTTGCAAATCACAACATATTATGCGCATGATATGTTGACAAGTAGCATATAATATGTTAAAATCAGGTTATGATTGATAAGGAGAGTTGATTATGGCTAAGGTATCTACCAATATAACCATCGACGCGGAAGTCAAAAAGCAGGCGCAGGAGCTTTTTGCCGATCTCGGCATGGACCTGTCGACGGCTATCAATATTTATCTTAAAAAGGCGCTCGCCGAGCAGGGCATTCCCTTCGAGGTTACGCGCGAGGTGCCAAACGCCGTCACGGCAAAAGCGATTGCGGATTCCGAAAACGGCGACGACGTTTACGGTCCTTTTGACAGTGTGGAAGCGCTCATGGAGGCGCTGAATGCTTAAAATCGAATTTCAGGGCAGGTTTAAAAAGGATTATAAGCTTGCCGTAAAAAGAGGGTGCGATATTGCCGAGCTTCAAAAGGTGATATCGCTCCTTGCAAATGAACAGCCCCTGCCGATTAAATACCGCGACCACGCTTTGGTCGACACGAAAGAATATAAAGGCGTTAGGGAATGTCATATCAAACCCGATTGGCTTTTAATATACAAAATCGACAACGACTGCTTGATTTTAAAGTTAATTAGGACGGGAACGCACTCCGATTTATTTTAAATTATTACATACGAAATGGCAAACTTCGAATTCAGACAAACGCATATATGCAAGCAGACGGGCGCGAGGACGGGCGAGTTCAAAACGCCGCACGGGGTTATCGAGACGCCCGTGTTTATGCCTGTCGGAACGCAGGCGACGGTCAAGACTCTCGCGCCGTACGAGATAGAACAGCTCGGCGCAGAAATTATTCTCGCAAACACCTATCACTTGCACATGCGCCCGGGCGAGGAACTTGTAAGCTCGGCGGGCGGGCTTCACGAGTTTATGGATTGGCACAAGCCGATACTTACGGACAGCGGCGGCTTTCAGGTGTTTTCGCTCGCGCGGCTAAACAAGATTACCGACGACGGCGTGGAGTTCAGCTCGCACCTCGACGGCTCGCGGCACTTCTTTTCACCCGAAAAGTCGATAGACATTCAGAACGCGCTCGGCGCCGATATCATTATGGCGTTTGACGAGTGTTCGGCGCCCGGCTGTGACAGAGAGTACGCAGAGCGTGCGCTTACCCGCACGACTAAGTGGCTTGACCGCTGCAAAAAACACCACAAAAACGACAAGCAAATGCTTTTTCCCATAATACAGGGCAATATGTTCGCCGATTTGAGACAGCGCTCGGCGCGCGAGGTTTTGCCGTATTGCGAGTGCGGCGTCGCTATCGGCGGGCTGTCGGTGGGCGAGCCCAAAAACGTCATGTACGACATGCTCGACGTATTGAAGCCCGAGCTTCCCGTCGGCATGCCGCACTATTTGATGGGCGTGGGCAGTCCCGACTGTCTTTGCGAGGGCGTACTTCGCGGCGTCGACATGTTCGACTGCGTGCTTCCGACTCGCACTGCGAGGAACGGGCTTGCCTTTACGTCGGGCGGAAAGCTCACCGTCAGGAACGCCGTGTACAAGGACGACTTTACGCCGCTCGACTCTGAGTGCGATTGCTACACCTGCACGCACTTTACGCGCGCGTACCTACGCCACTTGATAAACGCGGGGGAGGTTCTCGGCCCTCGGCTTATTTCCTATCACAACCTTTACTACTTGACAAAATTGATGGCTCGCGTTCGCGCCGCAATCAAGGAGGACCGCTTCGGCGACTTCATGCAAGACTTCCGCGCGCGAAAAGAATACACCGACAACATAAGAGAAAAAGATGAACTATAAGATAGTCCGCATGAAGCGCAAGAGGCTGACCATAATCATCGAAAACGGCGAGATAACTGTAAAAGCGCCCAAGTCCGCGACGGTCGCGCACATCGAAAGCTTTGTGTCGCAAAAGTCTGCGTGGATAGAAAAAAAGCTTGCCGAGCACGCTCGCCGCGCCGCCGTTTTGGGCGGGGTGTTGGACTACTCAAATGGCATGCTCGGCGGAACAGTCTGCGATATAACCCTCTCCGATGCGCATAAACGCATAAAAGCAGAGGACGGCATAATTTATATGCCGACAAAATACGCCGACAAAGAGGCGCAAAAAAAGGCGTTAAAGGCGTGGTACAAGCGCGAAGCGGAAAGGGTTTTGGAGCAAAGACTTCAACAACTTTCGGCGTTTACGGGGCTTAGCTACAAGGCGTTCGCCCTCACCAATGCCAAGTCGAAATGGGGTAGCTGCGACGCACAGTGCGGCATTAGGCTCAATTGGCGGCTCGTAATGCTTTCGCCCGCGCTCGTCGACTACGTAATCATTCACGAGCTTTCGCACACGGCGCACCACGACCACAGTGCGGCGTTTTGGGCGACGGTCGGAAAGTTCTATCCCGACTTCAAGGCGGCGCGCAAGGCGTTAAAGACGTACTCGGCGCTGACGGGACTGTACAGGTAGGCAATATGAACGAAACCAACGGACCGATAAAAATACTCGGCATCGACCCCGGCTACGCGATAGTGGGATTTGGGCTTATCGAAAAGGACGGAAGTAAACTCCGCCCGCTCGACTACGGCGCGATAGAAACGCCGGCAAAGATGTCTACGGCGGAGCGGCTCATCATGATTGAGCGAAAGATGGTAGAGCTTTTATCGGAGTACGCGCCCGACGAGATAGCGGTGGAGGAGCTGTTTTTCAACACCAACATCACGACGGGCATCAAGGTTGCGCAGGCGCGCGGGGTTGTATTGCTGTCGTGCGCCAAGATGTGCGACAAGCTTTTCGAGTACACGCCGCTTCAGATTAAGTCGACGGTTACGGGCAACGGCACGGCGAACAAGACGCAGATTCAGTACATGGTGCGCTCTATTCTGCGCCTAAAAGAAACGCCAAAGCCCGACGACGCCGCAGACGCTCTTGCCGCTGCGATATGCCACGCGTATACCGTGCAGGGCGTTAAGCGCGGCTTGAAATAGAAAAGACGAAATAGCGATTGATTCGGAGAATGAAATGTACAAAATAGCGTATAAAAAGAGTTTAAACCCGACGGTAACATTGATGGACGTCGAAGCGCCGCTTGTCGCCAAAAAGGCGGAAGCGGGGCAGTTTATAATTCTTCGCGTCGACGACGACGGCGAGCGCATACCGCTGACCGTCGCAGGCTACGACAGAGAGCGCGGCACGGTGCGAATAATATTCCAGATAGTGGGAAGCACGACGGCGCTACTTAACGCAAAGCGCGAGGGCGAGTACATAAGCGACTTTGTGGGACCGCTCGGCAACGCTACGGAGACCGACGGGCTCAAAAAGGTGTGCGTAGTAGGCGGCGGCGTGGGCTGTGCGATTGCGCTTCCGATCGCGCAAAAGCTGCACGCTCTCGGCTGTGAGGTGCATTCCGTCATAGGCTTTCGCAACAAAGATTTGATTATCCTTGAGGACGAGTTCAAGGCGGCATCGAAAAAGCTTATCGTCATGACAGACGACGGCTCGTACGGAATTAAGGGACTTGTGACGGAGCCGCTTAAAAGTGCGCTCGAGAGCGGCGAAAGATACGACGAGGTAATAGCGATAGGTCCGCTCGTCATGATGAAGTTTGTCGTCGCGACCTGCAAGCCGTTCGGCGTCAAGACCGTCGTTTCCATGAATCCCATCATGATAGACGGGACGGGCATGTGCGGCGGCTGCCGCTTAACCGTCGGGGGAAAGACCAAGTTTGCTTGCGTGGACGGTCCCGATTTCGACGGCTACGAGGTAGACTTTGACGAGGCGATTGTGCGCGGCGGCATGTACCGCGATTTCGAAAAGCGCGCGTACGAAAAGACCTGCAACCTTTTGAATAAGGAGGTGAAGTGATGGCCGCGAACATGGAAAAAAGAAAGCACCCGATGCCGACGCAGGACGCTAAATCTCGCGTGCAAAACTTCGATGAGGTCGCGCTCGGCTATTCGGAAGAGGTTGCGGTGAGCGAAGCTACGCGGTGTCTGCACTGCAAAAACGCGCCGTGCGTTTCGGGGTGTCCCGTAAATATCCGCATACCCGATTTTATCGACAAGGTGAAAGAGCGCGACTATGACGGCGCTTACGGAATTATATCGCAGTCGAGCTCGCTCCCCGCGGTGTGCGGAAGGGTGTGCCCGCAGGAAAGCCAGTGCGAAGCTAAGTGCGTGCGCGCTATTAAGGGCGAGCCGGTCGGGATAGGCAGGCTTGAACGCTTTGTAGCCGACAGGCACAGCGGTAGCGGCGCGAAAAAGCCCGAACAAAACGGTCACAAGGTCGCCGTCATCGGCTCTGGACCTGCCGGGCTGACCTGCGCGGGCGACCTTGCAAAGAAGGGATATAAGGTGACGGTTTTCGAAGCGCTTCACGTCGCCGGCGGCGTTTTGGTGTACGGCATTCCCGAATTTCGACTGCCCAAAAAGATAGTGCAAAAAGAAGTGGACGAGCTCAAAAATCTCGGCGTGGAAGTGATGACAAACGTCGTCATCGGCAAAACATTGACCGTGGACGAGCTTTTCGACATGGGCTATGAAGCTGTGTTCGTCGGCTCTGGCGCGGGACTTCCGCGGTTTATGGGAATCAAAGGCGAGAGCCTCAACGGCGTGTACTCTGCAAACGAGTTTTTGACTCGCAACAATCTGATGAAGGCGTACAAGGACGATCAAGCGACGCCTATTCTTCGCGCAAAGCGCGTTGCGGTCGTCGGCGGCGGAAACGTCGCAATGGACGCGGCGCGTACGGCGCTTCGCCTCGGCGCCGAAAAGGTGTATATCGTCTACAGGCGCAGTCTCGACGAGCTTCCCGCGAGGAAGGAAGAAGTTGAGCACGCGCAAGAAGAGGGCGTCGATTTCAGACTTCTTCAAAACCCCACCGAAATTCTCGGTTACAACAATCCCGATGATAGGCGCGATCCTAAAAACGGCAGTGTTGTAGGAATTAGAATAATTAAAATGGAGCTCGGCGAGCCCGACGAAAGCGGCCGCCGCAGTCCGGTCGAGGTAGCGGGCTCCGAAGAAACGCTGGCCGTAGACTGCGTGATAATGGCAATCGGGACGAGCCCCAATCCGCTCATCAAGAATACGACGGGCGGGCTCGACGTGAACAGGCGCGGCGGAATAATAGTCGACGAGCGCGGCAAGACGACAAAGGACGGCGTGTACGCGGGCGGCGACGTCGTAACGGGCGCCGCGACGGTAATAATCGCCATGGGCGCGGGAAAGACCGCCGCGCAGTCGATTGACGAGTACATTAAGTCAAAGTCGCAGTAAGCCGCCGCTCTTTCCAACAAAAAACAGGCAGCATGACTGCTACCTGTCGTGGCAGGGGCGACGCGACTCGAACACGCAACCGACGGTTTTGGAGACCGCAACTCTACCATTGAGCTACGCCCCTACGACAGTAGTATATTAACATTATTTATCTGTAAAGTCAATGAATTTGGAGCATTTATGAAAAATAAAATAAGAATTGCGTTTATCGGTTGCGGAAACATGGCTCGGGCGATTATGACGAGCATGAACAATGTGTCGGTAAGGGCGGCGTTTAAGAGCAACAGGGAAGAGCTCCGAATTGTGGCTTCCGACTGCGACGAGGGGAAAACGCTCGTCATTCGCGGACTATGCAATGTCGCAAAGGACAACGCTTCCGCCGCGTCTGAAGCCGACTACGTGATTTTGTGCGTAAAGCCGCAGGATGTCGAAAAGGCGGTCGAAGGCGTCGACCTCTCGCAAAAGACGGTCATATCTATCATGGCGGGCGTTACGCTCGAAACGCTCGAAAAGCTCACAAAATCTACGCGTATAGTTCGCGTCATGCCCAATATCAATGCGTCAGTCGGCGAATCGCTCAATGCGTACTGCGCAAAAGGACTCGACGGTGAAACGCTTCGCGTCGTGTTGTCCATTCTCGGCAGCTTCGGCGTGTGCGTGGAAGTGGAAGAAGACAAGATGTCGGCGGTGACGGCCTTGAGCGGAAGCGGACCTGCGTTCGTCTTTTCGGCGATGAAGGCGTTTTACGACGAGGCGGTCGCTCGCGGCTTTGACGAACAAACGGCAAAGCAAATAGCGGTGCAGACGGTTATAGGCAGCGTGCTCCTCGCCGAAAAATCGGAGGCGGGTTTTGACAAGCTCATAAGCTCTGTGTGCAGCAAGGGCGGCACTACCGAGGCGGGCGTCAAGTGCCTTAAAGATAACGGCTTCGAGGATATTCTTTGCCATGCTATAGACGCGGCGGCACGCAAAGCGGAGGAGATGAAGAAATGACAGAAGTCGAAATCTACACCGACGGCGCGTGCAGCGGCAACCCCGGCCCGGGCGGGTTTTGCGCGATATTGCTGCATGCCGGAAACGAAAAGGTGATAACCGGCGCGTACAAGGAAACTACCAATAACCGCATGGAAGTGCTTGCAGCCGTCGAAGGGCTTTCGGCGCTCAAGCGCAGGGTTAAGGTCAAGCTTTACTCGGACTCCGCGTACCTCGTAAACGCGATCGAGCAGCATTGGCTTGACGGGTGGAAGCGAAACGGTTGGAAAACCGCCGACGGCAAAGAGGTCAAAAACCGCGACCTTTGGGAACGGCTCGACAAGCTTTTGGCCGCGCACGACGTGGTGTTTATTAAGGTTAAAGGTCACTCCGACAACGAGTACAACAACCGTTGCGACAAAGAAGCGCGGGCGGCAATCAAGGCGCTGCTTGACGAGAAAGTGTGATTATTTGTCGGCGCAGAAGCGCCGATTTTTCTTTATATCTATATAGCGGGCGATAATTACATATAATAAGTACGTGAAGCCGCAGGTGAAAAACGTCATAATAAAAAGTTCCGTCGGACTGACCGCGGCGGCGCTCGTCGCGCTGTGCGGAATTTATGTTTATGCGCTGAGCAGGGTGGTGTACTACTGCGGCATAGCTTCTTCGATAGTGGTCGCCGTGTGGTATTTGGCGCTCGACGGCGAAAAAAACACCCACCTCGCGCGCACACTTCTCGTAACCTTTGTCGTTGTAGCCATAGTTATCGCCGCGTATATACTCTATTATTATACGGGCTTGAGCGCCAAGTTCAACGACTTCGAGGCGCTCAAAAGCTTTATCGTCGGCAGCGGATTTTGGGGATATTCTATATTCATTTGCTTGACGATATTCGAGATTGTCGTTCTTCCCATACCGTCGGCGATAACCATTCTTTTGGGCGTAGCGCTCTACGGCCCGACTGTGGCATTTATACTTTCGGTGATAGGGACGATGCTCGGCTCGTGGATAGCCTTTGCGCTCGGCAAGGTTTTCGGACGAAGATTGTGCAATTGGATGTTCGGCGAGCAAAACACCGACAAGTACGCAAAGCTCGTAGGCGAGAAGGGCAGGTTTATCTTTATAATAATGTTGCTGTTTCCGGCATTCCCCGACGACATGCTGTGCATGGTTGCGGGCATTACCGACATGACGTTTTTGTATTTTACCGTGATCTGCATTTTGACAAGGCCGGTCATGATAGGGCTTACGGCATATCTCGGTAGCGGCATAATCCCGTTTTCGGGGAGCGGTATACCGATATGGATAGCGATAGGGTGTTTGATGTTCGTCGTTTTCCTCATAGCGACGCGAATAAAAAACAACATAGAAAACAGAAACGGCGTGGCGTGACGAGTAGCAAGCCGCTAAACTTTTACAAAAAACGCACGCATTAAAACGCTTGACAAACGAAATACTAAGTGTTAGAATTTATCCAAATGAATACCTTACTTTGCGGCTTTTAGCCGCAGGGACGGACAAGTAGCCGCGTTTGGATTTTCAGAGAGCAAGGGGTGCTGCGACCTTGTATGAAGAGCGCTGTGTGAAACCACCGTCGGCAATCTATGCGGTAAGGACCGCTTGCGGCAATGCAAGAAAACAAGGCGCTTTTATCATACATAGAGCGCGAAGTAAGGTGGAACCACGATAACTTATCGTCCTTATGCTATAGCATAGGGATTTTCTTTTTGGAGGAAACAATGAAAGTTACACTCAAAGACGGAAGCGTAATCGAGGTCGAAAACGGTTCGACCGCAGGACAGATCGCAAAGGGCATAAGCGAGGGATTGTACCGCGCCGCGCTCATTGCAAAGGTCAACGGCGAGGAAGTCGACCTCAACCGTCCGCTCGACAAGGACTGCACTCTCGAAATCCTGACCTATAAGGACGAGGAGGGCAAGAAGGCGTACAGGCACACGGCGGCGCACATTCTCGCGCAGGCGTTTAAAAACGTGTATCCTGCGGCACAGCTCGCGATAGGTCCCGCGACAAACGTCGGGTTCTATTACGACTTCGACGTGCCGTTTCCTATAACGATGGACAATCTCGCCGCCGTCGAGAACGAGATGAACGAAATAATCGCGGCTGACTTTCCCATAGAGCGGATTGCCGTGACGCGCAAGGCGGCTATGTCGCAAATGCAGGGCTTTAACGAGGTGTACAAAATGCAGCTCATCGAAGAGCTCCCCAAGCGCGCGCCCATAACGCTCTACCGTCAGGGCAACTTTATCGACCTTTGCCGCGGCCCGCACCTTTCGAGCACCGGCAAGGTCAAATATATCAAGCTCATTCAAATAGCGGGCGCGTATTGGAAGGGCGACGAGCACAACAAGATGCTCACTCGCGTTTACGGCGTCGCTTTCGACAGCAAGAAGGAACTCGACGAGTATCTCACCAAGCTTGAAGAAGCAAAAAAGCGCGACCACAACAAGCTCGGACGCGACCTCGGGCTGTTCATGACCGAAGAACACGTCGGTCAGGGCTTGCCGCTTCTCATGCCTAAGGGCGCAAAGATGATGCAGACCATGATGCGGTTCGTCGAGGACGAGGAAGAAAAGCGCGGGTACGTTCTCACCAAAACCCCGTACATGGCAAAGAGCGATCTTTACAAGATGAGCGGGCATTGGGATCACTACCGCGACAAGATGTTCATAATAGGCGACGAGGTCATGGACGACAACGTCATGGCGCTCCGCCCGATGACATGCCCGTTCCAATACATGATATATAAGAACGGTCTTAAGAGCTACCGCGACCTGCCGTGCAGGTATGCCGAAACGAGCACGCTTTTCCGCAAAGAGTCGAGCGGCGAAATGCACGGACTGATAAGAATAAGCCAATTCACGCTCGCCGACGGACATATCGTATGTACGCCGTCGCAGGTGGAGGACGAGTTCAAGGGCTGTGTCGAGCTCTGCAAGTTCATGCTCGAAACGCTCGGGCTTGACGGCGACGTGTCGTACAGGTTCTCGCGCTGGGATCCCAAGGACAAGGACAAGTACATCAACGATCCGCAGAAGTGGAAGGCTGCCGAGGAGCAGATGAAGCGCATCCTCGATCACATCGGGCTTGAGTATACCGAGGCGATGGGCGAGGCGGCGTTCTACGGACCTAAGCTCGACATTCAGATCAAAAACGTGTACGGCAAAGAGGATACGCTCTTGACCATTCAGGTCGACATGTTCCTCGCCGAAAACTTCGATATGACGTACGTCGACGAGAACGGCGAAAAACAGCGCCCGTACATCATTCACAGAAGCTCGATCGGCTGCTACGAGCGCACGCTCGCGCTTCTCATAGAAAAGTACGGCGGCGCGTTCCCGCTGTGGCTGAGCCCCGAACAGGTGCGCGTGCTCTCGCTGACCGGCCGCACGGCGGAAAAGGCGGATGAGATAACCGATAAGCTCAAAAAGATGGGCATACTCGCGACCGCCGACAACCGTAACGAAAAGATCGGCTATAAGATCCGCGAAGCACAGATGGAAAAGGTGCCGTACATGCTGATAATAGGCGATAAGGAAGCGGAAGCAAACCTCGTTTCCGTCCGCCACCGCAACGACGACCTCGGTCAAATGTCGCTCGCCGACTTTATCATCAAGATAAAAGAAGAAATCGACACAAAAGCAATCAACTGAATATCGTAAAGCAAAACGGCGCTATGGTTTAAATAGTGCCGTTTTATTATAAGAAAATGAAAAAACTTGTAACCTTTCTATCGGTCATTCTTTCTATTACGGTGAAAGGTAAAAGACAAGAGGTGCGGCTTGGAAGACAGCAAAATTATAGAGCTATATTTTGAGCGATCCGAATCGGCAATTCGTGAAACCCAAAACAAGTACGGGCGATATTGCCATTATATTGCGTATCACATTCTGTATTCGGATTCCGATGCAGAAGAATGCGTCAACGATACGTATTACAATGTTTGGGACATTATACCGCCTAAGCGCCCGACGAATTTTCGGGCTTTTATAGGCGCGATAACCCGAAACCTTGCGCTGAATCGGTATGACTACAATAATGCTCAAAAGAGGTCGGAGAAGCTCCAAGTCGCACTTGATGAACTTAACGAGTGCGCGCAGGGAAAGCAATTTGCCGTCGAAGAAGAATTAATATTGAAAAAACTGATTAACGGCTTTCTCGACACGTTGCCTAAACGTGATAGAATTATCTTTTTACAGAGATATTGGTATTTTTGTTCCGTCAAAGAGATTGCTTCAAACATCGGCATTAAAGAAAACAACGTTAAAGTGATATTGTATCGTGTGCGCGAGCAGTTCAAAAATCATCTCGAGAAGGAAGGAGTTTTGATATGATTAAACAAAACATAATAGGCATGCTTTCGTTGGTAGATGAGAATTTTGTCGGCGAGGCGGATCCTACGCAAAGACCGAAACAAAGGTTGGGGTGGAAGAAGCTCACGGCGATAGCCGCAAGCGTTTGCGTGTTCGTTTCGGCATTGGCTTTAAGCATCATTATTCCTACAATGAATAACGACAAGCCGTCGGCTGGGAAAACGGGCCTCGAATGGGGATTTGTGGTTTCAAGCGATGATTTACCGAGCGAATGGTGTGCGTATAAAAGCGACACCGACACATTTGATATATATGACGTGACGTTAGAGTTTTATTTCGGCACGATTATGCCGAGGGATGTAACCGACGAACATATCGATAACGAACTCGAAAACGGCAGTAATATTCCCGAATTCGATATTTACTTCGGCAATAGCCACGAAGAGCCGTTATACACTGTAAGACACAGCACGGAGAACTTTATTTCGAAAGAGTACAGCTGCTATATCGAAGATTATTACAGTAAAGAGACTAAAATAGTATATAATCATTCGGAAAGAATAACCATTCCGCAAGAACTGTTTACAAGTCGGCAGGGCGTGATCAGCTTTTGCATAGCCGGAGTGAACATAAACGAGTACGAACCCAAATATAAAGTTTTCACTCGCGTTCTGTTAAACTATGATATTGTTAACGGAAAAGTAGTGTTGTCCGCATGGGACGGACGCAGGGAATGAGTTTATAATAAATCGCCGTCGTAAGCTGTTATGACTTGCGACGGCTTTTTTATGAGTTTATATGCAATGTCGATTGTTTGCGCTTAATTATCTTCTTCGCCGCCGTTATCGTCGGGCTTGTCGCGGAGCTTTATCTTGTTTACGACGTCGCGGCGGATGTCGTCGCTCATTGCGGCGTAGTGCTTGCGCGTCGTGTTGACGTCTTTGTGGCCGAGGACGTCTGCGACGACGAATATGTCGTGCGTTTCGTGATAGAGGTTTGTGCCGTACGTGCTTCTCAGCTTGTGCGGCGTTATCTTTTTAAACGGCGCGATGATCTTTGCGTACTTTTTTACCATGAGCTGAACGGCGCGCGGCGTTATTCTTCCGCCTTTTATCGAAAGGAACAGCGCGTCGTTATCTGTTATGCGCTTTCCGAACTCGGTTTGTTCGAGCATTTGATCGTCCAGCCAAGCGATATATCGGCGCAGCGCGTCTGCGACCTCTTCCGAAAAGTACAGTATCGACGTGCTGCCGCCCTTGCGCGTTACGACAAAGCTGTTGTCCTCGAAGTTGATATCCTTGCGGTTGAGCCCGACGCACTCGCTTATACGAATGCCCGTGCCGAGAAAGAGCGACAGCATTGCCTCGTCGCGAACGGCGGTGAGTGCGTGAAAGCTCTTTTGCCGACCTTCGAGGTTTTCGCCGTTTTCGGCCTCGTCGAGAATGTCGACCACCTCGTTGACGTCCAGTCGAATTATCGGCTTTGCGTGTTTTTTGGGCGTGTCGACCTTGGTCATTACGTTGTTAGCTATCTTTTCTTTTTTGTAGAAATACTTAAAAAGCGCGCGGAGCGTCGACACCTTGCGCTCTTTTGCCTGTTCCTTGCACGAATGCTTTACGCCGTCAAGTCGGTACGACGACAGGTAGTCGATGTACTCCTCTATGTCTGTGGGCGAGAGCGCGTCGATGTCTTGTATCGTCAGCTCGACGATTTGCTTTTCGGGATATTTGCGCTTTACGAGAAAATCACAAAAGACTCGAATATCGCGTAGATATCCGAGCCTTGTAAGCGGAGTCGTGCGCATCGATATTCCGACGTTGAACTCCCTTGCAAAGCGGGGAAGTGCGTCGAGCAGATTGTCGATTGCGTCGAGGTTTTTCTCGTTTCTTTGGTCGAAGTATGAACTCATGAAAGCGATTTACTCTACCGCGTAGTGCTCCGATTTGAGGAGCGTCAAGAATATCGCGCCGCTGATCGGAATGAACAGCGAGTATGCGAGCGGAATGACTAATGACGGAATGTACGTCTCCGAAAATCCGACCGGCATGCCCCAAATGAGGTTGAAGCAGTAGATAATCACTGCAGTTTGGAGCATTATGACTGTTCGAATAATCATTGTAAAGCGCGGATTGATGTTTATTCGCTTCTTTTTGTCGGGGTTTCCTGCAAAAACTATTACCGCAACTATAAACATTATGATAGGCAAAAGTCCGGCAAACACGTACAGGACGTAATCGTATTGCATTCTCATATTAAGTCCGACGTAGAACGTCAAAAACAGCACGAGCCCGATTAGGAACATGACGGCGCACATCACAGTGTAGTGCGTCATCATCAAACGGTTGCTGTAATAGTAGTATTTTTGCGTGTATTGCTTGGCGGAATCGTTGTGCGAGCGGACGGTAACGTCGTTGCCGAGCTCCGCGACCGCATTTTTAACGTCGTCGAAACGCCTGACCTTTGTGCCGCGCTCCTGCGTGGCGCTTGCCGCTTGTTCTTTTGCGACGCTGTCCTCGATCTTCTCGTTTTCTGCCTCGCAGCGGCTGACGAGATCGCCGAGTATGTCCTTGTATTCGCGCTTTGCCGCGCTCTCTTCCTGCACGGGAAGTTTGTCGGCGTACGGCTGAACGTCATGCGGCTTTTCGCTTACGGGCGCGGGGGGAGCGGTGGGTTCCGTTTTTTGCAGGGCTTTTGTAGTGCTCTCCGCTTCGCTCGTCTCCGAAACGCGCGCGTCCGCATAGCTGCGGCTGCCGGTGTACGTCGACGCGTAAAGCTCTTCTATCAAAGAGTGAGGGTCGGCTGTCTTTCCGCTTACGTCGTCCGAAGGTTCTTCGTAAATCTCGTAGCCTTTGTCCTCGACTTGCGGCTCTTCCGAATTGTCTTCCTGCTTTTCCTCGGGCTTAGGCTCGTCGAGAATGTCGAAAATGCTATGCTGAACAAAGCTGTCGCGCGGCTTCTCCTCTTCTTCCAAAGCGGGCTCGGGCGCAGCTTCAGCGGGCTCGGGCGCAGCTTCATTTTGCTCTTCTTCGGTGCTGTGTATGTATTCGGTCTCATCGTAGGCGGGGGGAATATATTCCACCGTCGCCGCTTGCTTTTCTTCCTTCTTTCCCGCCTTTTCGCGCGGGCGGGAAGGGCGTGACGGACGGCGTTTTGGTATCTCGTACTCGTCGTCCTCTACGTCCGAAAAATCGTCTGCCTGATAAATGGGCTCGTCGTTGGTGATGAGCTCGCCGAACAGGTCGCGGGAGCGCTCCCATTCGTTTTTGTACGACACGAAAACGTCTCTGCCGCTTTCGGTGAGCGTGTAATACTTGCGCCTGCCGCCGTTGCTCTCGGAAGCGTCCCAGTACGAGGCGACGAAGCCCTGCTTTTCGAGCCGTTTAAGGCAAGCGTAAAGCGTGGGCTGTTTGATTTCCCACTGACCGCCGCTCCTGGCGTTGATCTGTTTTATCATGTCGTAGCCGTATCTGTCGCCCTCGTACAGGACTTTGAGAATTACGGTATCGACATTACCGCGAATCAAATCGCTTTCTGCCATCGTGCACCTCTGTCAACACATATTATACAGTACATTTGCCGCGCTGTCAATGTTTTTTTCCGTTTTACTGTATAAAAAAGCACGGTAAGGCCCGCGTAATTGCTTGATAAAAGTCGAATTTTGCGCTGCTCGGCGGTTTTGGAGCTTCACGCGACTGCACTTTTTAGAGGTTTGACTGTAAAAATTGTAACAAGTTGTTGACAGATTGTGAACAATATGTTAACATTATCTTGTATAGGCATATAATTATGAACAAATTGTTAACAACCAATCAAAATCATAAATCGAGCGCAGCTTGCGCAGGGAAGGTGGCTATATGAAAAACGGCACCCGAGCTCAAATAACGAGAGCAAAGAAAATACTTATACTCATTGTCAGCGGTATCATTGCGGTAGCGCTGGGATTGACATGCGGACTGTGCTTCGGCATCGGCTCGTCCAATAGAACAGGCACGACGAGCGGAGTGGAAAGCGGCGAGGTAAGCCACTCTGCAACTAAAGCGCTGACTAGTGCCGGAACCTACAACTATACTACTGCAGGCTCGTTGATGAACAACGATTTAATCACCATGGCGTACTGCGGCGGTATTTATACACTGAATTTGCCTAAGGGCACATACAAGTTCGAAGTATGGGGCGCGCGCGGCGGTCAGTACGTCGCAGGCGCGGGCACTCCGGGCTACGGCGGATATACGTACGGTCAGATTGTGTTGTCCGGCGCTACTACTATTTACGTCGTTCCGGGCGGCATAGGCACGAACGGCGACACATCCAATAGCGTTAAAGCGGGCGGATACAACGGCGGCGGCGCAGGCCGCTATTACGGATCGAGCGGCGGTGGCGCGACGCACATCGCGACGGCGTCGGGACTTCTTTCCTCACTTAGCGGCAACACTGCGGCGGTACTCATGGTAGCGGGCGGTGGCGGCGGAACGCAAAAGTATAACGGCGGTCACGGCGGCGGCGGAAACAGCAACGGAGGAACTACCAACGGCGGCTGCGGTTCGGGCGGTTGCGGCGGCGGACTTTCCGGCCCGCACGGCAATCCGTGGCAAAGCCACAACGTTGCCACCAATGCCGGCTCGTTCGGGCAGGGCGGCGGTGTCGGTGCGGGTAGCGACGGCTTCTATGCAGGTGCAGGCGGCGGCGGCTACTGGGGCGGCTGCGGCGCTACGAGCGACGTTTCGGTTGTCGACGACAAGGGCGGCGGCGGCGGTAGCGGCTACGTCAATACTTCCAAATTTACGAACTACGGCGGCAGCGGTACAGACGGAAATAACAACGGCGCAGGCAGGGCGCAGATCACGGCGATCCAAGTAAACCAACCGCCGGTACAGCAGAGCTACAGCATTACAGGGCAGAACATAGGCACGCTGAGCACGGCGAAAGCTGTGTACTCGTACAACCTGGCGCAGGACACGGACTACGCGAACCAGAGCGGCGCGAACGCCAACAGCGTGTACTTTGTAAACGGCACGACGACGACGGATTTGTCGAGCAGCACGGCGCAGGACACGGGCCTGTATTTGGACGCGGCATGCACAATTCCTGCGGGGACGTATATAACATATAAGTTCCAGAGCAACCAGCAGTTCAATATAACGGGGTACAAGAAGCAGCCGCGAGCGGGCGTGTCTGGAGTAAGCACGAACAACCAATTGAAGGTGTACGTAGGCATACGCGACATGTTCGGTGGGAACCCGTCGACGTCGACTAACGCGCGAGGCGTGTACTCGTTTACCATAACGTTCAACGGGTACAGTGGGACGCATAAAGAGAACACGAGCGGGACGCTGGTGAACGGGAACAAGTACGCATACAGGTACGGGAAGTCAACGAGCACCGATCCGAGCATAGTACCCGGCGGAGGAGTGTACTCACCGAAAGCGGTGGGGACGTGGTCGCTGTGCGTGCAGCAGCCCATACAAAAGAACACGAGCGTTACAATAACAGCTGCGGAGCTGATGGGTATGACGGCGCCGGCGAGCACAACGGCTGCGTCGTATAACGCATTGTTCCAAGCGGTGCTGGTGCCGAGCGGAGCGGTGTCGGGATTGTACGCATACAGCGGGAGCACGGTGACGTTTAACAGCTCGGTAACGGGCTATACGTCAATAACAATAACGGCGACGGGCTCGTCGCCGCAGTGGCAGAACGCGACGTTCACACTGTACATGGTAGAGATAAACGCGTCGACCGGCACGAGAATAGAGCCAATAGGCATTACGTACGATATACACGCCATAGACGTCAACTTCAGGGTAGACAACACGCGTCCGACGCTTAGGAGCAGTCAGAACAATGTGGTAGACGTACCCGTAGGCGGGAGCGTAGACGTCCAGCTGAATAAGTACTTCAGCGACATCGACGGCGAAATAACGGCGTCGACGCACAGGATACTCGGCGTGGAAGTGCCGCAGTACGAGTTTGTGGAGCTGGATAAGTACGGCGGCGTAGTGTCGACGTACAATGCGAGCGGCGCGGCGGCGGGCTCGTCGTATTACAATGTGGCCGGAGGAACGCTTAGCGACTCGCTGACGAGCGGCAAGAGCACGAAGGAAACCGGATTCAACGTGAGAATAGCGCAGCCGAGCATAACTGAGGACGCGTTCGTAAGCTACACGATCAAGGCGTACGACACGCTGACGCTGACGGGCATAAGGTCGAGCTATTCGCAGTACCAAAGCACGCGGGCGGCGCAAACGGCGTATACCGGCGGAAACACGTCGGAGCCTACGGCGTCCGGCAGCGTAACAAACCCCGGGCACTTCTACCTGTTAATGCACATACAGGACAATAACGACACAGCGGACGGCGGAATATGGCTGCCCATAGCGGTGAGAGTAGGGTACGCGGACGGGCGCATGGACGGCGTGACGCCTGTCAATACGGGCACGACGGCGGGCGCGGTGAGCGGACAGGGCATGCTGTCGAGCATGCCGCGAGCGGTAGGAAACGTCGGCGACGAGTTCTATTTTGTGCCGATGGGCGTCAACATAGGCAATACTGAATACCCCATAGGCAAGGTAACGGACGCGAGCGGGAACGTCCTGAGTGCGGGAGTAGGCAAGGACAAGGTACAGGCGCTGGCGCTCGACGGCGACAACTATACGACGTGGAATAACGACACGCGTGAAGCGGGGTTAGGCGGCTGGAGTAAGAAGCTCAACGAGCTATTGACAATAACGACGCCGGAAACGTTCAAGGTCTCGGAGACGGAGAGAGCGAAGGACTATGCGAAGATAGAGCGCATAAGCGTATATATCCCGAAGAGCTATTTCGGCGGCAGAGTGGCGGCCGTTACGAGCGGAGGCTCGTCGCGCGACGCGGCAACGGGCGTCAATACGGTCGTAGTGCGCGACGGCGGTATAGCTAACGACGATACGGAATACTACGTGATCGACGGACTGAAGGTGACGCTGCTGTCGGCAACGATGGGCAGATACTTCTATGTGAATGTGGGCATAAGCGACAGCAACCAGAAAGCGGTGAACGGCGGCGTCAATATAGCTATAAACGTAGCTAATACCGACCCCGACGTAATCGACGAGGGAGATATAGCGAAGTACACGGGGCACAGCGACAATCCGTTCACGTACAAGTACGAAGCAGGGCAGATAACGGTGTCGTACAGAGTGCCGATGCGCTCGACGTTCTTCATTACGCCGTACGACCTAATAAGCGACGAGAACATGCTCGACGGCGGTGCGGTGTACCCTGCGGGCGGATTCACGCTGAACGGGCTTAGCGGAAAATACGTCAACGGCGTATTCACCGAAAGAGCGGAAGCCGGTAACGGCGAGACGCAGATAAACGCGCTGTTCAACACGGGAAAATACGGCAGGGGCAGCGAGACGTACGTGACGCAGCTGACGAACATGCTGGAAAACCTGACAAGGACGAGGCAGACGGTAGGCAGTGTCGCTACGGGATACGCGTTCGGCACGGCTGGAGTACGGGACACGAACGTACTTAACGACAGGCTGTTCTTTGTGCGGACGAGCGATACGACGAGCGATCCGTACACGTTCAACCCGACGACTAAGGACTATGTGTACACGACGACAAATACGGCGGACTACGTCGGAATAGCGGCAGGCAATACGGTCAACATCAACGGCGTGGAGTACAGCGTCGACTTTTTGATGTTCACAGCGGAGACGCGGACGGCGACGAACGCGGTAATTAACCTTACGGTGCGCGACAGGTACGGCGCGGTAGCCATACCCGTAAGGATCGAGATAGCGATCATCAACACGGCGCCGCAGCAGATCGAGATAGAAAAGGTACCGGAGCTCGCAGTCAAGGCGGTTGACGGAGATAACGGGCCTGTGTACGAGACGAGCTTAGTGGTGACGCCGGACGGCGTGATGACGGACGCGGACGGCGACAGGCTGGTGTTTGTGCAGTCGCGCGGCATACTTGTGGCGCGGGGCTTAGAGATAGCGAAGATAGAGAACGTTAGCAGTTTGATGTTCGACGGGTTCGGCAGCGCGGGGAATCACCCGGAGTATGCCGAGTACCTGAGCGACAAGCACGGCAATCTATTGACGGATTACTATTTGACGGCGCGCATGGACTCGACGAGCGAGTTCACGGTGACGGCGCTGGGCTCGACGAAGAACATCGAGGAAGGGGTGTATGTATACTTCTTCGTAACGGACAGCAGGGGCGGAACGACGCTCGGGTATCTGCCCGTAGAAGTAGTGAACACCCGTCCGCACGAGAACACGAGCGACGTCGACGGATTTTCCGGCGAGGACAGACTGTGGTCGCTGGAGTCTGCGAGGATAGCGGACACGTACAGGAGCAGGTACATAGTCGGATCGGAAGCGGCGCGAGAGCAGTTAAAGGAAAAAGAGAAAGCGACGGACGCGGACATCAAGCTCATAGCAATGGACGCGGACGCATTGCACGGCAAGTACGGCGTAATGCTGTCGCAGCGCGGCGCGACTGCGTCGGTGTATTTCAACTACGACGAGCGGTACAACGCCCCGCCGTACGGTAACGCGTACGAAGTGGCGGTGCCGAACGTACTGCGGTCGGTAAGCGGCGGGTTCGACGACACGAAGCCGGCGGCAGTAGTGGTGTGCGCGGCGCCAAATGACGGCAAGAGCACGTACATGCTGCCCGAGTACGTGAGCGTACAGGTCATGTTCTATGTGAACGGGAAGTGGTACGAGCGCAGCGTGCTTATTGGCGAGTTGAGCAAGGACAGCGGCGAGGTCAAGCACGAGGACGTGTTTGACGGAGAAGGTCGGTTTGTAATAAACGACTGGGCGGTGAAGGTAGCGACGGAGCAGGCGTTCACCGGCTACAGACTGCAATTGACGTTCTCCGTAAGGGACGACGTACTGTACGGCGGCGACACGGCGGACAAGGAGACGGCGTACAACAGCAACAGGAACGACAAGAAAGGCGAAAAGGTAGCGGGCAGGCTGGACGTAGGTCCGGTGTACATGTACATTTCGGGCACGGGCATACGCACGAAGGACGAGTTCGGCGTGTACGACAATAACTACGTCGTGGACTACGAGCCGAAGGACGGGACGTCTAAGTCGTACTTAGTTACAAAGACGGGCGAAACGGTTTCGGCGGTTGAGTACAGCGCGGCGGCCGCGGCGAGCGCGAAGGGCAAGTTCGAGTATTTGTCGACAATAACGGTGCCTGCGTCGTCGGACGGAAGTAAGGCATACCCGACGGTGTACGTACCGATGAGCTATTTCGGTCAGAAGCAAGCGCTTGTGGCGCCGTCCACGCAGGACAAGACGGTGTCGTACCAAGACACGTTTGTCGGGTACGACATGCGCAAGTCGAACGGCGACGACTCGGCGTACGACATCGGGCATATAGACAATATAGCGTCGGCGATCTCGCTGTACGACGGGAATACGACCTGGCGCGGAATGGACTTGGCGGACAATCCGTACTTAGAGATAGCGTCGGTCAACTACATGAGCGGAATGAACGGAGCGGCGATGTTCGGCGGCGCGTACAGCAGTATGTATTACAACACGCAGCTCGCGGTGTCGACGGCCGACCAGGACTACTCGGGCGTAAGCGAGGACGAGTTCATAGCGGGCACCGAGAAGCAGCTCATATACTTAAAGGACCAAAAGGAAAAGCTGTTGGAGCACAACTTCGGCTTGTCGTTCAAGAAGAAGAACATGCGAACTGGCAGCGTAAATCTGCAATTGACGATCAATCTGGCGCTGTCCGAGGTCAAGCGCGGCAGCGGCAACGAGATAACCGGGATGACGACGGCGTGCGAGAGCGCGAGCGACGCGCGCACGGTAACAGTGTTCATCAGGATAGAGAACACGCCTATTGATCTTGTAACGGGCAAGGTGTCGAACAGCGACAAGTACTTGCTCGGCTATGACGACACGTACCACGTCGACTTCTCGCTTAATACGAACGCGGCCATTGAGTTCGAGCTGTTGCGGTCGGACGGCAATGACGCGGGTAACGCGCAAAGGAACAAGATATATTACACGGACAACGACTACTCGTCGAATAAGTACCGCGACGCGGCGTACTTCTCGATCGAGTCGGTGAACGGGCTGTCGGGCGCGAACAACAAGCGTCCGTCGGACAATAACGGCGACGCATACACGAACACAACGCTCGCAAAGACGGGCGAGGTCATGCGCGCGCAGAACTCGATGCGGCACTACTACGGCGTGGCGAGCATAGCGGACACGACGAGCGACGCGTACACGGCGAACGGCGGGAAGTATTCGTACAGCTCGTACTTCAATGTGACGACGTCGGAGAGCGGGAAAGTGCTCAACATAAGAGCGTCGAGAAAGACGTACATCAACGAGTCGGCGCTTGAGGGAATAGTTAAAACCGAGTTCGTGGGGAAGGCGGAATACAGCGAGCTGTTCGGCGGGTTTAACTGGAACGCCGGCAAGACGTACGGCGGACTGTCGTACAAGCAGCTGAGGAAGGTGTACGAGACCCGCGGACTGAAGGTAGTGTTCGGCGGAACGGTAGCCGACGAGAACACGGCCGTACCCGACGACGAGACGCTGAGCGCGTACTATCCGCTCAACGTCATAGTTTACGACAACTGCGGAGCGGGCTGGAGCGACGCGTCGTACGTGGCGATGGAGTTCAGGATAACAATAATAAACACGGCGCCTACGATCAATACGGAAAGCCTTAGCTACAACGACGCGAGGTCGCGTTGGGAAAAGCACACAAAGCTTGCGGTGGGCAGCACGATGTACCTCGAGCTTGAGAAGTACATAAGCGACCCCGACATATTCACGATCAACTCTCAGCTTGCGACGGTCAACCAGTTCAACTCGAGGGCGACGGGCATAGACAAAGAGACGGGCGACTACTTGGAATCGCTGTTCTCGTACAACTACACGAAGTACGCGAGCGACGAAGCGGCGCAGAGCGCCCTGCTCAGCAACAGAGCGGGTCTGTCCAAACAGGGCTATACGGGCGCGGACGTAATAATGTACATGGAAGTCGAGGGCAACGCGGAGCTCAGCACGGAAACGGTACCTGCGAACAACAGGCTGTGGTTCAGGGTTAACAGGCGCACGTCGGACGACGACGGCAACATCAGGGACTCGTTCGAGTTCACGCTCAGCTTCCGCGACAACCACCACACCGAGGGGACGCCGTCGGAAACGCTGCCCATAACGTTCGTCATCGAGATAGACAACCAAGCCCCGGTAATAGACACGGCGGTAACGAAGGTGACGATGCACTCGGGCGACAGTCTCGTACTGCTGCCTGCGTACTACGACACGTTCATAGGCGGAACGGAGTATCTGACGGATCACAAGACGTTCGACAAGACCGAGCACGGCTCGGACTACGCGCTGCCGCGCGAGGGCTCGACGGCGTACTTAAAATCCAAGACGTACAACAATTACTACAACGTACGTCTGACCGAGGGCGCGGACTGGACGTACCACGAACTGACGCGCGCGGCGTGCAAGGACTTCAAGACGGACACGTCGAACGGCAACGGCAACCAGAGCCTCGGGTTCTTGGGTGTGGCGAGCGACGACGCACCGTGGCGGCTTAGGTTTGAGACCAAGAGCTACAACAGCTACAGCTTCATCACGGTGACGCAGCAGAACCTCGTGTATCCCGAGCTGAGAACGGGCACGCCGAGCGAACGGCTTCCGATGGCGCTTTTAATAGAGGCGCGGAACGCATGCACGCAGCAGACGGTCACGTTCGAAATAACGGACGGCGAGGGCGGACGCGTGACGTACACGCTCGAGTTCACCATCATAAGCGCGCCGCCGCGCCCGCTCGATCCCAATGTGGGCGGCGAGAACGCGAGGCTTGAAGCGGCGCATCTCGAGGGCATAGAGAACACCGGCTCGGGTGCGAACAAATACCTCAACAACGGCACGTACAACATGTACATAATACCGTCGGGCGACGCGAAGGGCGTAGCCGTCGAACTCGAGACGTTCGGCAAAAAGACGGCGTACCGCGAGACGGAGATCAAGCTCAACAACGTGGCGATCGATCCGGACAGTGCGACGGCGACGCTGTCGCTGTACGACGGCGGGCGATTCCGCGTAGACAACCAAGACCTCATAGAGGACGGGCAGGGGCATTACACGATCCCGAACGCGCCCAATTACTTCTATATTACAAAGCGCGACAACACGGCGTTCACGGTACACGCGACGGGGTACAACCCGAGCAAGGCGTACGAAACGCTCACGTTCAGAGTGGGCGATCCCGGCAACGACGTGTATGCCAACTCAATAGAGATAACCATTCGCGTATACACAATATACTCGGACATGGAAAACCCGACGGTAGGCAAGATGTCGCTCGGCAAGTACGAGGACGAGTACCTCGCGGGCAGTAACGTGTTCAGCGTCAAGCCGTACGACGAGTATCTCGGCACGGGCGCGTACGCGGGCAATCCCGAGTATGCGGCGTCTGCGGGCGTACCGTCGACGTACAAGTACATCTACTTCGGCGGCGACGAGGGCAACGACGCGACGCTTACGGACGGGAAAGCGGAGTCGCCGATCATCGACAGGGACGTCAGTGTTTCGGGCACGCAGTCGTACGCGGCGTACGTGTACGCGTTCATGGAGAACGGCGAGGCGCTGGATAAGACCGAGATAGGCAAGCTGCTCGAGCGCAACGGCAACCTGTTCTCAATCCGCGCGGACAAAAAGACGGCTGTAGAGAACTATCTCATCGGCGGAATAAACGCGTCGGGGAACAGCGTAACGCCCAACCGCACGGCGCTTGAAAACGTCAGCAAGTATTTTGGATTCACGGTAGCCGCGGACGGCACGAGCATTGCGTTCACGCCCAAGACGGCGACGCTCGGCACTAAGATCATGCTGTACGTCGACGTGCAAAAGATAATAGGCACGCGCGACGCGACGCGCATAGACGAAGCGGTGTCGGCCGGCACGCTGTTCGCGCTGGAGGTCGAGGACTCGGCGCCGCGCGGCGTCAAGCTCGACGGCAAGGACTATGCGCGCGAGTTCGAGGGCGGCAAGGGCGACACGGTCAGCTACCGCATATTCGGCGGCACGCGCGGCGAAGCGCTGTTCGAGGACTCGGACGTCGACGACGAGATCGAGGTAAAGATAGCCAACGACACGAGCGACAGCTGGTACAGGAACGACGCATTGAAAAAGGCGCTTGACGAGGACGAGAACCTCGATTGGGCGGTTAATGCGGCAATGGGCAAGGCGCGGGCAATAGACGTCGAGGTCATTGACGGGTACGTCAAGATAACCATAAACCGCCGCATGGATAAGCGAAATGCCGACGGCACGTATGCGAAGAGCGTGACGTTCCCGTTGGTGCTGACGTGCGAGGACAGAGCGGGCAAGACCGCACAGGTGACGATCAAGATAACGGTAAACAACTCGGGCATGACGGCGAAGGACGAGTACAGCGCCATTGACGAAAAGACGGGCGCGGGGTACGCGTTCTCGAAGAACACCGAATCCCAGTATACGAACGAGTACAACCTCAACGTCAACGTGTTAAAGGGCGTAGACCTCGAGATAGACATAACGGACTTCCTCGTAGACACGGACTACGTCAAGGGCGCGAACGTCGATTCGTACAGGTTCGTGCCGCGCAGCGGGCGGTCGAGCAGCTTCGAGGACCTGTTGTCCGAGCCCAAAAAGGCTATATACTACACAGACGCGATGTTGGGCAGGCCGCAAGACCTCGCTACGGTAACGCCTATATATACGGAGTACGGCGGCGATCTCAGCTACACCAAGATAAGCGTGAACGCGGAGTCGTCGGTGAGGAACAGCAAGGGCTCGCTGCGCATACACATCATAGACCGTGCGGGCGACGCTACGTCGGACAGCGAGGGAATATACATAACGCTCAACATAACGGTCATCAACACCGCGCCCGAAGTAATACCCGGCAAGAACGGCAGCGAGATAGACATACTCGGCTCGGACAAAGCGACGACGGGCGAGACGTTCTACCTAAAGGATTTCGTGCGCGACGACAACGAGTCCGACATAGTGGACATGGCAAACGCGCCGATTGACCAGCGCGGAACGCAGACGTGGCTGAGGATTTACTCGGTACGGTACCTGTACTATACCTCAATCAACGCGACGTCGAGCGCGAACGTGCCGAGCGGCGGCGCGGATTACATAGACGACTCGTCGCTCATATTCACGGTTTCGTACTCGGAGCAGGACACCGGCAACGAATACGGTCAGGCGTTCAAGATCCGGCCTAACATCGGGTTCTACGGCAGCGGCGAGTTTGTCGTAACGGTGTACGACGGCAACATCAACGACTATCCCGATTCGGAGTGGGTAGAGTTCACGGTCAAGGTCAACGTCGTGTACAATCCCGAGGACATAGACAGCATGGGCATCGATCCGATGGCGCGCGGCAAGCGCAAGACCGTCGACATCGAGGCGCTTGTAAACGACATAGACAACAAGTTCGAGCCCTCCGGCAAGGACAGCGATAACGGCATCGAAGAGGTCGATCCCGAAGCGCCCGGTTCGGAGCGCACATTCAATCCCGCGTCCTGGTACACGCTCGTATCCATAATTCCGACAACGGACGCTACAGCCTACGTCGAAGCGAAGAAGGTCGAGGACGGGCTGTGGGAGCTCCACGCGCTGCAGATAACCGACAAGACGGGCGTGCGCATAAGAGTAGTGTACGCACTCAAAGCGGACGTCGAGAAAGCGGGCATGCGCGCGGCAGACGACGAGGGCGAGCAGTACACTACGTACGAGTCGTACTTCGATCTTGTAATAAAGAACAACGAGCGCCCGTCGCTCATATACAACAAGATGACGTTCTCGCGTTACGCCGAAGAGGGCGCAATACCCGACATGTTCAGGCTTGACGCGAACAACTCGGTGTACATCGCGGCAGACCAGCTGTTCGACGACCCTGAGGACGACGAGCTGAAGCTCATATCCGTAAGGTCGAACAAGGAATCGCTGGTATCCGCCAAGCTTTCCAAAGAGAAAGACAAGATAGTCCTGAAGTTCAACGCTCGAGGCGACGCGAAGATAACGGTTACGCTGTCCGACGAGAGCGGCGCCAACTACACGTACGACGAGATAACGGTCATCAATACCGACCTGCCCGAGCCCGATTTATGGACGCGGTTCCTCGCGAGCTTAGAGTCCAACAAGGTCATGTGGGCGCTCATATTCGGCAGTGCCGCATTGCTTCTCATCGTGCTCATCATCATCGTTGTGATAATAAAGAAGCGCAAGCGCGTCAGGGAAGAGCTCGAAGCGCTCCTCGTCTCCGAAATGGAGATCGAAGAACAAATGCTCCGCCTCTCCGGCGGCCCGTCGCCTACAGGCTACCAGAGCTACGGCTACCTCCAGCCCCCTACGGCGCCTCAGCCCGACCCGAGCACTATGCTCGGCGCAGGCTCTTCCCAGCCTCAGCAGCAACAGCTCGGCCTCGCCGCTCCGCCCCCTCAAGGCACGCAGACGGAAGTAGGCAACCAACAACCGCCCGTAATGCCTAATAATATCGGCAATATCGGCAACGGTCAAGACGACAACTTCTAAACGTCGATAGTACAGCTTTATATCTAAAACGGCTCGGTAATATCCGAGCCGTTTTGTTTTGTGATACATTTCATTTGACAAAGCGACATTATTCCGCATAAATGAGTTAAATTGACTATTTTTACAATAAGTTATTGACAAATTGTGAACAATATGTTAACATTATTCTGTATATGTATATAAATGTGAACAAATTGTTAACAAAAATGCATAAAAAGACATCGAGCGCAGCTTGCGCAGGGAAGGTGGCTATATGAAAAACGGCACCCGAGCTCAAATAACGAGAGCAAAGAGAATACTTATACTCATTGTCAGCGGTATCATTGCGGTAGCGCTGGGATTGACATGCGGACTGTGCTTCGGCATCGGCTCGTCCAATAGAACAGGCACGACGAGCGGAGTGGAAAGCGGCGAGGTCACTCATTCGGCGAGCAAGACCTTAACGAGCGCGGGCACGTATAACTATTCCGCGGCGGGCTCACTTATCAATAATGATACAATAACAATGCAGTATTGCGGCGGCGTGTACACCATAGTCCTGCCCAAAGGAACGTACAAGTTCGAGGTTTGGGGTGCACAGGGCGGAAATGCTGCAAATGCCGCATATGCCGGCGGCTACGGCGGCAAGGGCGGCTACGGCGTCGGCGGTTATGTAATAACCGCCGCAAGCGCAACTGTATATGTAGTCGTCGGACAGCAAGGTAAGTCAAACGGCTCATTAGGTATCAAGTACGGCGCGGCCGGAGGCTTCGGCGGCGGCGGCGGTGGTGCACATCCGTGGGGCAGCGGCAACTCGTCAGGTGGGGCCGGCGGAGGTGGACTGTCCGGATTTTTCAAAGCGACGTCGCCGTATGCGGGCAACGAGCTTCTCATCGCCGGCGCAGGCGGTGGCGGCGGCGGCTCGGCATTTAATGACGGCAGCGGTCACGGTAGAGGAACCGACGGCGGCTGGGGCGGCGGCACAAACGGCGGAGCCAGTCAACATACTTTATCACAGGGTGTATCGGTGTCCCACAAAACTTCGGGACCGGCAGCGACAGGTGCGACGCAGACTGCTGCGGGAACCGCAGGCGGTAGCGGCGGAACCGGCGGCAGGCTTTTCGGCGGTTACGGCTACGGCACAAAAAACGGAAATCCAGGCAACGGCACGACGCTCGCGGGCGGTGAAGAGCTTACAACGGCCCCCTCCGGCAGTTCTGCCGGTGGCGGCGGCGGTGGTGGATCCGGATACTGGGGCGGCTCGGGTTCGGGCAACTACGGCATGGGCGGCAGCGGCGGCTCGGGCTGGAACGGCGGTGTAGTAACGACTACGGCGACCAACGGCGTCACCGTGACCAAAAACCTAATAGCGGGCAACGCTTCCATGCCTTCGCCTACGTCGGCGTCCAACGAAACAGGACACAGCGGCAACGGCTATGCCCGAATCACGGCGATCCAAGTAAACCAACCGCCGGTACAGCAGAGCTACAGCATTACAGGGCAGAACATAGGCACGCTGAGCACGGCGAAAGCTGTGTACTCGTACAACCTGGCGCAGGACACGGACTACG
>JAFLVC010000004.1 GCA_022508505.1 Clostridiales bacterium
CAATTTGCTGAAATTTAAAATCGATATGTGAAGATTGTACAAAGGATATTTATGAAAGAGAAGTTCAGGCAACTAAAAAGTTTTAATTGGCGATTATTTGCAGCGCTATGTGCTATGGCGCTCGTTCCCGCAGTATATCAAACGATTAAGACCCTCATCATTTCCACGAATAATCAAAGTGCCGTTTTTGATATTATCGGTCAAATGGAGTGGTTTGACTTAATCAATGAAACTCTCCAAGCGTTTTTAATCATTCCGCTATATTCGATTCTTAATAAGATTTTCAAGCACGACAAGGAGAATTTCGCAAAACACGCCTTTAAGACGGGATTTGTTGCTTTTGTTATATACACGCTATTTTCAATAGGTGTTCTCATATATGGATCTGTATTAGTACAGGCGATGAACCCCAACGAAATTGATTTAGTTACCACAAATCATTATTTACAGCTTGAAACAGTAGCGTTTATGGTTGGGATAATCGTCAGCTTTGTAAATGTTGTTTTTGTCGTAGTCGGGAAAGACAAAAATGTTTATATATTCTTGGCAATAAATACCGTGCTTTCTATAATTGCGGATGTTGTGTTTATACCAAACTTTGGGGTTTACGGAATTGCAATATCAAATATAATTGTAAACACTTTGCTTGCCGTTGCGAGTTTTGTAATGCTCTATTTACAAAAACTTATAAAGCCCTGTTGGTTTCATAAAACTGACATATCTGTACTTAAAGAGTGGGGCAAAGTCGGTGTATTTTCGGGCGTTCAACAATTTATAGATAATCTAATCTACGCCGTAATGATTGGCAGAATGGTAAACATGGTCGCAGAACAAGGTAACTATTGGATAGCAAATAACTTTATATGGGGTTGGTTGCTTATTCCCGTTTCCGCTTTGTCGGAGGTTATAAGGCGGGATTGCAAAGACGGCTATAAGAACTTAAAACAATTCAATTATTATTTTATCGCTTCTGCCGTTGTGTTGCTTTGGGCGATAACAATTCCCTTATGGACGCCGTTCTATCGTTATGCGGAAAATCTTTCAAACGCCAGCGAAATTTTCTTGATTACGGTTAAGCTTGCGCCTTTCTATATTGCATACGCAGGGTGTGCTATAATCGATAACATTTTTGTCGGGTTAGGTAAAACACTATATAATGCAATAAATTCTTTAATTATCAATTTAGTTTATTACGGCATCTTCTACATACTTTATGTAACTAACGCTATAACCTTTACCATGGACGTGATTATACTGATGTTCGGCTTTGGTATGGTTGTACATTTAGGCGTATCTTTGATAGAAGAAAAGTTGTTTTTGCGTAGATTTGAGCTTAAAACGCAATCAGCAGAAAATTACGTAACAGATGAAACTGCGGAATAAATAAAACGGAAGCGCGGGATCGAATGCCGCGCTTTACGGCTTCGCCTAGATCTCTCGGCATTGCTCGGGATGATGGCTTCATGGGCCTTGCGGCGCACTTGTTATATCTCAAGCCCTTATATCATAGCGCTATTTGTGTTTTATACTTGCTTTTTCTTTATTAATACGCTAAAATTATTGTACGATAAACAGTAATTTAAAGGGGTTAAGGCGAACATGAACACAGATATTTGGGAAAAGCTATTTAAGGAGGCACGCCGTGTTCAAAATGCGCGAACGATTTCGCCTTTTATAGAGGCTGGTGGTGTTGCTGCCGCGCTTATTACCAAAGCGGGAAATATCTATGTTGGGGTGTGTATTGACACTGCATGCACGCTTGGAATGTGCGCCGAGCGAAATGCGATTGCAAATATGATTACAAACGGTGAACATGAGATAGATAAATTTGTAGCAATCGAAGAAGACGGAAGTGTTGTTTCTCCATGCGGGGCTTGCCGTGAGTATATGATGCAGTTATCGAACGACAGTGGAGAAATTGAAATACTTATAAACTACGAAAGTCGTACGACGATACGCTTGAAAGAATTAATTCCCGATTGGTGGGGGAAAAACCGTTTTCAATGATATATTTCAATTTATCGTAGAATATTCGTTTGAGTTTACGCTTGCTCAACCAACAATCGTCAATATTTAAAGAATTAACGTGCTTGACAAGCTTATTCGGATTTGGTATTTTTATTAGCGGTTATGGAAGAAGAGAAGATTGAAATGCAGGCGCAAGACTACGGCGGAATATTGTACGAGATAAGCGACGCGAAGCACATCCTCGACGAGCAGAAGGGCAAGGTCGGCGCAAAGGCTATCGCGCAACGGATATATATGATTTTGCTCGGCGCGGCGCTATTCGGCTGGTTCTTGTACAGCTTGATCGCGGCGGCAATCGGCGTCGGCGTAGGCAAGGCGATCGTCGGGCATTTGGCGGCGTTTTTTGTTCTTACGGTGATTGAGGTTATTCTCATGCTTACTGCGTTCGGTGCGTGGGGGGCTTTTTTGCGCGCGGCGTTTCGGCACAACGTGCGTGCGGGTAAGACCGGGCGCGAAATAAGAGAAATCGATCGCTTGGAGGAAGAGCTCGCAGAGCTCGACGAGAATAAGAAAAAAGAAAACGCGGTGCGCATTTATAAGGAATACGTCGTCGTATTAAACGACGGGGAAGAAACCGTCCTGCGCCGCGATTCATTGCAACGCGTTAAGTGCGAGCCGCAGTACGGCAGTTATCGAATTACATTCTTCTCGTCGGACGATACGCAAGTCGAAGCGAGGCACCTGTTGCCGATTGCCGATCTTCCGCTTATTAAGCGTTTTTTCGATTGCTTCGAATACGTGCCTGCGTCGCGCGAAAAAGGATATGTCAAAAAGAAATTGCCGACTATCGGGTTCATGTTTTTTCCGCTTTTAGTCGGAGTTGCGCTACTGATTGTTCGCAGTCTCGTCCTGCCCGATATGCCGATTATATTCGGGATCGTGTTCGTTACATTAAGCGTATTTTTCATGATAATGCAGTTTAACGACCTTGCAATCATAGGGCACGGCGTCGAACCAATTCTCGGGGGATTGATTATTATGGCGCTGCCGATTGGCATTGTGCTGACAATATTGGACTTGACCGGAATGGGGTTTACGGAGATGATGTCGGAGTTTACCGTTGTTCACGCAGGGATAGGATTGTTTATCGGGCTCGGGGCTATGCTGGTAATCCTCGGCATAGCGGATATTATAATCTGCAAAAAGCTGTAAAATTATTTTATCGGTTAATGTTCATTTGCTTGTATTTAGCGGCGAAATATGTTATAGTATTTTCAGATTTAAGTTTGAGGTGAAAGGAGTGATTATAGTTTCTTGCTGAATCTTAATATCATAAGTCGACGGGGCTTGTACTCTTTTGACTTATGTGATTGCAAGAAGGTTTAATCTATCAATTTCTCAAACATAGGTCATAAAATATTTTTGAGCATTTATTGAGTTATGAGAGGACTTTCTCATAGCTCTTTTTGCTTTACGGAGAGTTCGGAGTATGGCGATTATCAAAATAGAAAACCTCACGTTTTCATATCAGTCGAGTTACGATACTATTTTTGAAAACGTCAATTTTCAAATAGATACCGATTGGAAGCTCGGGTTTATAGGCAGGAACGGCAGAGGCAAAACGACTTTTCTAAACCTTTTACAAGGCAAATATGAATACGGAGGAAACATAGTTTCGTCCGTAAAGTTCGATTATTTTCCGTACCATGTGCGTGACAAAAACGCTTTGACGGAAGACGTTTTATCGGAAGTATGTCCGACCGCCGAAGAGTGGCAGCTTATGCGCGAGCTGTCGTTGCTCGATGTAAATTACGACGTGTTGTACAGACCGTTTAATACTTTGTCCAACGGTGAACAAACAAAAGTTCTGCTCGCCGCGCTGTTTTTGAATGAGGGGCGTTTCTTACTTATAGACGAGCCCACAAACCACTTGGACGCGCAAGCGAGAGAATTATTGTCGGCGTATTTGCGCAAAAAGAAAAGCTTTATATTGGTTTCGCACGACAGACACTTTTTAGACGGATGCGTCGATCATATTCTTTCTATTAACAGAGCGAATATCGAGGTGCAAAGCGGAAATTTTTCTTCGTTCATGACAAACTTCAAACGGCAACAAGAATACGAACGCAGGCAAAACAGCCGTTTGCAGACCGATATAGAGCGATTGCAGGAATCTGCTCGGCGCACGGCAGGCTGGGCCGATATTGTCGAAGCGTCGAAAATCGGAGCCGGTGATAAGGGCTATGTCGGGCATAAATCGGCAAAAATGATGAAGCGCGCAAAGGTCGTAGAGGCAAGACGGCAAAAGGAAATAGAACAAAAATCGAAGTTGCTTAAAAACATCGAAGTTGAGAGCAGTCTTAAAATTTCACCGCAAATTTATCGCTCCGAGCGACTTGCGTATTTTTCCGACGTGGCTCCTTTTTACGACGGAAAAAGCGTTTGCTCGCCCGTGACGTTTGAAATAAAGCGCGGCGAGAGGATTGTGCTTGAAGGTAAAAACGGGAGCGGCAAGAGTAGTCTGTTAAAACTGCTGTGCGGTCAACAGATAGAACATTCGGGGACAATAGATATAGGCTCCAATCTTATAATTTCCTACGTTCCGCAAGACACATCGCATTTACTTGGAACGCTCGCGAATTTTGCCGTTTTGCACGGAATAGACGAAAGCCTGTTCAAAACCATTCTTCGCAAAATGGGTTTTGACAGGAAACAGTTCGAAAAGGATATGTCGGAGTTTTCCGACGGACAAAAGAAAAAGGCCTTAATAGCAAAAAGCCTCTGCGAAAAGGCGCACTTGTACGTTTGGGACGAGCCGTTGAATTTCATCGACATATATTCGCGTATTCAAATAGAAGATTTGTTAGATGAGTTTCAGCCCACGATGATTTTTGTCGAACACGACAAAGCCTTTCGGGATAAGATAGCGACGAGTATCGTCAAGTTATAGGCATAATATGCACGCAGTGATTTATGCTTTATACGCATACAGTCAAATTGAAATTGACTTGTATATGAAATAATGGTATAATCGAAATATGTTAAACCAGTTTTCAAGAACCGAATTGCTTCTCGGAAAAACGGCGATGGAAAAGCTCGCGAGCTCGCGCGTCGCTGTTTTCGGCATCGGCGGCGTGGGCGGTTACACCGTGGAGGCGCTCGTTCGCTCGGGGCTCGGCGCGGTCGATTTGATAGACGACGACAAGGTGTGCCTTACAAACATCAACCGCCAGATTTATGCCACGCGCAAGACGGTCGGGAAATACAAGGTGGACGTTGCGGAAGAGCGCATAAAGGAAATCAACCCAAACGCAATCGTTCGCACTTACAAAACCTTTTATACACCCGAGACGGCAGGCGAGTTTGACTTTTCGCAGTACGACTACGTTGTCGACGCGATAGATACCGTTACGGGCAAAATCGCGCTCGTCATGCAAGCTCAAGCTGCGGGCACGCCCATCATCAGTTCGATGGGGGCGGGCAACAAGCTCAATCCAACAGCCTTCGAGGTCGCCGACATTTTCGAAACTTCGGTGTGTCCGCTCGCAAAGGTCATGCGCAGAGAGCTCTCTAAGCGCGGGGTGAAAGCGCTTAAAGTGGTGTACTCCAAAGAGCCGCCGCTGACGCCTTCCGAATCGGACGAGCAGGGCGCGCACACGAAAAGGAAAACTCCGGGCAGTACGGCGTTCGTCCCGTCTGTCGTCGGTCTCATAATCGCCGGCGAGGCCATAAAAGACTTGATAAAATAATAAGGCAAAAAAAATATCGGCAAGTTCGTTTTGAGCTTGCCGATTTTTCGGTTACGACTATTTATAATCAAAGGCAGGACTTGACCTTTTCGAGGCGGGCGAGCGCTTCGGGCTTTCCGAACAGCTTTACCATTTCGGTACCGCCGCCGGGCGTTGCCATGGCGCCTGTCAGCGCAATCCTGTATATCCAAAGCACCTGACCTTTTTTGAGGTTCTTTTCGACGGCGATGTTTTCGAGCGCGGCGTTGAGCGCGTCGGCATTGTCGCCGTGTGCTTTCGTGACCGCTATGCAGTCGTCTATAATACTTTTGGCAAGCGCTGTGTCCGTCTTCCATTTCTTGTTTTCGAAGAGCGCGAAGTCGAACGGAGTTTTTGCGCTATGGTCGAAGCTGTATAAAAACGCCGTCTTATCCTTTACGTCCGAAAGTATCTCGACGCGCGGCTGTAAGAGCTCGGAAAGGTACTTGTAGTCGATTTTGAGCCCGTCGCAGTATTCTTTATAGAACGGCTGTGCCGCGGCGTGGAACTCGTCCGCGGAAAGCTCTTTTACGTACAACGAATTGAGCCAGCGCATTTTTGTTTCGTCGAATATGGACGACGATTTTTGTAAGCCCTCTATCGAGAAAAGCTCGGTGAGCTCTTCCATAGACAGCTTTTCGCGGTTGTCCTTGGGGTTCCAGCCGAGGAGGGCGATGTAATTGACAATGGCGTGGGGAAGGAAGCCCTTGCGTAAAAAGTCTTCGAACCCTGCGTCGCCGTCGCGCTTGCTGAGCTTGTGCGTCGCGTCGCGCATTATGGGCTGCAAGTGAATGTACACCGGGCGCTCCCAGCCGAGCGCGTCGTACAAAAGGTTGTACTTGGGCGTAGACATCAGGTATTCGACGCCGCGAATGCAGTGGGTTATGCCCATGAGGTGGTCGTCGATTACGTTTGCGAAGTTGTACGTCGGCATGCCGTCCGTCTTGATTAAAATGTTGTCTTCGAGGTCCTTGAAGTCAACCGTTATGTCGCCGAAAACCTCATCGTGATAAGTGGACGAGCCCTTTTCGGGAATGTTCTGTCTTATTACGTACGGCTCGCCGTCTTTGATTCGCTTTTCGATCTCTTTCTTAGATAGGTGCAGGCAATGCTTGTCGTACTTGGTCGCGCCGTTTTTGTGGAGGTCTTCCAGCCGCTCTTTTGAGCAGAAGCAGTAATACGCGTCGCCGCTTTCTATAAGCTGATGCGCGTACTTTAGGTAAATGTCCTTGCGCTGAGACTGAATGTACGGACCGCAGTCGCCGCCGACGATAGGGCCTTCGTCGTAGTGCATTCCCGCTTTTTCGAGCGCCTTGATGATTACGTCAACCGCGCCCTCGACCTCGCGGTTTTGGTCGGTGTCCTCAATCCGCAGTATAAATCTTCCGCCGTGCTTTTTGGCGTAGAGGTAGGCGTAAAGGGCGGTCCTCAGTCCGCCGATGTGAAGATAGCCTGTGGGGCTGGGTGCAAAACGCGTTCTTACCATGATTGTCTCCTTGACAAGAGCTTTAAGCAAATGCTATAATTCAACCGTAATTATAAATCTTTTGCGCTCGAAACGCAAGCAAAAGGACGGTAGTCATGGACGAAAAAGCTCTGCTCGACGATCTCGGCGAAATAGTCGCAATTAACAGCGTGTACTCCGAGCCCAAGGTGGGCGCGCCGTACGGCGAAGGGTGCAAACGCGCAATCGAGTGGTTTGTGAACAAAGCTCGCGCTTACGGACTCAAAGCCGAGAACATGGACAACTATTGTGCGTACGCGGAGTACGGCGATGGAAAAGAGTGCATAGGCGCTCTCGCGCACATCGACGTCGTTCCGGCGGGCAACGGCTGGGCGACCGATCCGTTTAAGATGGTTGAGGAGAACGGCAAGGTTTACGGCCGCGGCGTGGGCGACGACAAGGGCTCGGTTGTCGTGTGCCTGCATGCGCTTAAAGAATTGAAGGACAAGGGCGTAAAGCTCAAGCGCCGCGTGCGGCTAATAGTCGGCGCCGACGAGGAGCGCGGCAGCTCGTGCATAAGATACTACGTCGAGCACGGCGGCGAGATTCCCGCCATGTCGTTCGTTCCCGACAGCGAGTTCCCCGTCATCAACAGCGAAAAGGGGATATCGCACATTCGCCTCGACTTTGCCGACGAAGCGCTCGCAAAGAACATTTCGGCGATCACCGCCGCTGAGTGCCGCAACGCCGTTCCCGACAGGTCGACCGTGACCGTCGTGCAGGGAAGCCCGCTGTACAAGGCTCTCGGCGACGCGACGGCGGACGTGTTTAAGTCCGCGCCTGCCGTCGAGCGCATAGTAACAATGGGCGCGCATGTTTCCGACTTCGAGATACAAAAAAAGCGCGACGGCATTTTTGTCGCGGCCAACGGCACCGCCGAGCACGCCTCTACGCCCGAAAAGGGAGACAGCGCGCTGTGGAAGCTGCTCGGATTTCTTGCCGCGTATAACGGAGTTATAGGCTCGAAATATCTCGATAAGATTTTCGACGTGCTGTGCACGCCTCTTGCCGCGAGCAAGCTCGGCATTTACGTAAACGACAAAAAGAGCGGCGATCTTACGATGTGCATGTCGACGGCGGAGATGAATGACGGCGTGCTGTCGCTCGTAATCGACTTCCGCCTTCCGCTCGGAGTCAAGCCCGAGACCGTCGCCGCGGCGCTCGAAAAGGGCACGGGCTGCAAGGCGACAATCCTCGACTACCACGAAAATCTCTATATCGACGAGGACGCGCCGCTCATCAAAGCGCTTTTGAAGGTTTACCGCGACATAACGGGCGACATGACTCCGCCGCTTCAAATGGGTGGCGGCACGTACGCGCGAGAGCTTCCCAACGCCGTCGCGTTCGGCTGTACGCCCGTCGACCTCGATATAAACATGCACCGCGCCGACGAGAATTTCCCGGTGGCGCAGCTTTTCAAAAACTACGACATCTATCTCGCCGCCATGAAAGAGCTCGCGGACATATGATTATAAGTAAGGGCATATCGGAATACTAACGCAAAGGAGATAAAACATGATATACAAAAATCCCACACCCGACGAGTTTGAAAAAATCATATCTACGGGCAAGACCGTAGTCGACTTTTGGGCGAGCTGGTGCGGACCGTGCAGGTCGCAAGCGCCCATCGTCGAAAAGCTTGAGAGCGAGGGCAAGGTCAACCTCATAAAGATAAACGTCGACGAGGAAGTCGAGCTCACCGCAAGGTTCGGAATTATGAGCATTCCCACGCTTTTGTTGTACGACGATGGCGTGCAGGTGGAGAAGTTTGTGGGACTGACGCCGATTGAGGAAATTAAGGCTGCGTTCGGCGACTGACGGCGAGGCGCCGCTTCGCGGCTAAGATAAGAGATAAGAGATAAAAGATAAGAATGAATAATTATGGTCGGGGGTTATGATTTCACATCCCCTCAGTCGGCTTCTTCGTCGCCGACAGCTCCCCTTATTAAGGGGAGCCTGATAGTGGTACGGACACGCTCTTTTCAAAGTGATGCGTTCACACCGCCATCATCCCGACCGGAGCACGAAGTGCGCAGTGGAGGGATCCAGGCGCTCCGCGCCGCACTCTCTAAAATATAAACCTTAATTATTCATTATTCAATCTTATCTATTCAATATTCATTATTTCACATCCCCTCAGTCGGCTTCTTCGTCGCCGACAGCTCCCCTTATTAAGGGGAGCCGAATAAAGAGGAAGCGCGGGACAAAAGAGCCCCGTGCTTTTTGATTTTGCGGCGTGCGGAAAATGACTTGAAACAAGGCGCGAAGTGTGGTATAATCTTCTCATGAACGCAAGGGCGAAAAGTGCGCTTTTGACGCTTATAGTAGGGCTTATCTTTAACGTCGCGCTCGGCGTGACCAAGCTCGTCGTCGGTATTCTCGCGGACTCAACGTCCGTATTTTCGGATGCCATGAACAATCTGTCCGACTCGGCGGTTTCCGTGGTGTCGGTTGTCGCAATCGCGCTCAGTGCGCGCGCCGCCGACCACGACCATCCGTACGGCCACGGCAGATACGAGTACGTCGCGACGTTTATTCTCGGCGCGGTTATCGGCGCGGTCGGAATAGAGGTGCTCTCCGGCGGCATAGAGCGAGCAATCACGCCCAAGCCCGTCGACGTCGGCGTTTTGGTGTTTGCGACGCTCGGCGCGTCGATAGGGGTTAAAGCGTTTATGGCGGTGTTCTACTTTGTTCGCGGCGCAAGGACCAAGAGCGGCACGATTAAGGCCGCCGCCGTCGATTCGACGTCGGACGCCGCGGTGACGACTGCCGTTCTCGTCTGCATGATAATCGAAAAATACACGGGAGCTTTCATCGACGGCTATGCGTCGATTGCCGTTTCCGTCGTGATACTGATATTTGCCGCGCGCATACTCAAAAACGTCATGGGGCGTCTCCTTGGCGGTCGGCCGGAGCCCGAGCTAATCGACAAGGTCAACGGCATACTCGCGTCGTCTGCTCTTGCCAAGTCGTCGCACGATCTCGTTATCAACGACTACGGCGAAATGCAAAAGATAGCCGAGGTGGATCTTGTCTTTCCCGCAAGCCTATCTTTCGTCGAGGTGCACGCGGAGTGCGACAGGCTTGAGCGGCTCGTCGAGGAACAGACGGGTGTGCACTTGTCCATACATGCAGACCCGTTTATTACGGACGACGAGCGGCTCGTCGCGATATGCGATAAGCTGTCCGAAGCGCTTAAGGTTTTCGGCGCGACGGCGCACGACGTCGGGATAGACGATTGCTCTAAAATCGTCGAGCTCGACATAAGCCTGCCTGACGACAAGGCGCCTGCGGAAGAGATTAAGGCGATTGCGGAGGCCGAAGTGCGGCAGGTTTTGCCGTACGGCGTAAAAATTCACACGGATTATTGATATGGAAGGAAAGGGCGAAAAGGTAATAATAGGAATGTCGGGCGGCGTCGATTCGGCGGTCGCAGCGTACCTACTGAAGCGCGACGGCTACGACGTAGTCGGCCTTTTCATGCACAATTGGGAAGAGGATGACGAGGGCGGCGCGTGCACGGCGGAGAGCGACTGGGAGGACGTTCGCGCAGTGAGCGATAAACTGGGCATTCCGTGCTATTCGGTCAACTTTGCAAAAGAGTACATGGACGACGTGTTTGAGTACTTTTTGAGCGAGTACCGCGCCTACCGCACGCCAAACCCCGACGTGCTGTGTAACCGCAAGGTCAAGTTCGGCGCATTCCGCGACTACTGCATGAGTATAGGCGCAAAAAAAATCGCGACGGGGCACTACTGCAAAAGGGCGGGCGACATGCTGCTTCGCGCCGTCGACAGGAATAAGGACCAGAGCTACTTTTTGAATCAGGTCAAGACGCAGCAGCTCGATAACGTACTGTTCCCGATAGGCGGCATGACAAAGCCGGAGGTGCGCGAGCTCGCGCGGCAAATAGGGCTTACCGTCGCCGACAAAAAGGACAGCACGGGCGTTTGCTTTATCGGCGAGCGCAAGTTCAAAAAGTTTTTGCGGGAGTTTTTGCCCGCGCAGCCGGGCGATATCGTCGACACTTCGGGAAAGAAGGTGGGGGTTCACGACGGGCTCATGTATTACACGCTTGGGCAAAGGCGCGGGCTCGACATAGGCGGCGTCAAGGGCGAGGTCGGGCGGTGGTTCGTCCTCGACAAGGACGTAAAAAATAACCGCCTCGTCGTGTCGTGTGGCGACGAGTCGAGGCTGTATTCAAATATGCTCGTCGGGCACGGGCTCAACATTATCGGCGCGTTCGATATGGGAAAGGAGCTACGGTGCACGGCAAAGACGAGATATCGGCAGGCCGATTTTTCGGCGACTTTCAAGCCGAAGGGGGACGGCACGTGCGAGCTTTACTTCGACGAGCCGCAGCGCGCCGTAACGCCCGGGCAGTACGCCGTGCTGTACCTCGGCGAGCGGTGCCTCGGCGGATTCGAAATAGATTACGCCGAATAGCCCGAAAAGACTTTACAAAATGCGAAAAGGAATATACTATAGTATTGAAACAGTATTGAATTATCAAGGAGGGAAAAAATATGACGTTCGGTGATCTTTTTACGGACCCCGCATACAGACTGTATACGATTTGCGCGCTGCTTTTTATTCCGTTTTTTATAATAAGCATTGTCGTGCAGATGAAGGTGTCGAGCACATTTAATAAATACAACGTCATGCCGTGCTCGTCGGGCATAGACGCCAAGACCTATGCGCGAAACTTTTTGCTGCAAAACGGTGTCAACGTCAGCTTTACGAGCGTCAGCGGCTCGCTTACAGACCACTTCAATCCCAAAACGGGAACGATCGCGCTTTCGGACAGCGTGCGCAACTCCGCCTCCGTCGGCGCGATAGGCGTAGCCTGCCATGAGGCGGGGCATGCCGTTCAGCACGCAAAAAAGTACTTCTTTTCGTCGGCACGGCTGGCGCTCGTTCCCATCGTCAATTTTGCGAGCGGGCTACTCTGGCCGATATTTATTATCGGGTTTGTGCTCGGCTTTGCTTCGCCGTACACGGCTGTCGGCAAGGTGTTCATCATTGCAGGCCTTGTCGTAATGGGGCTGTCGCTCTTGTTCTCGCTCGTAACGCTTCCCACCGAGTTCGACGCAAGCCGCAGGGCGCTCAAATACCTAAAAACGTGCATGCCGTCCGAAGAAGTGGCGGGCGCTCGCAAGGTGCTCACCGCCGCCGCAATGACGTACGTCGCGTCGTTCATGATGACGTCACTGCAGTTTTTGATGTTCCTCGCAAGGCTACTTATGAGCATGAACAGAAACAGCAGATAGTAGCTTACATTACGGAAACACAACGAAAGGCCGCGTGTAAAAAATCGCGGTCTTTTTTCGTGAAAATATGTCTTTTTAAAGTTGACTATGCAATAATGCAATGTTATAATGTACGCAGCAACGGTTGCGTTGCAATCGTGGCGCTGACGCGCCTCGCGTGAGCCACGCGGCTGCGACATTGAATCACGGCGCAAAAATGCCCTTGCCCCGCAAGCATTTTTGCTTGTGAGATAATATTCGCAGCAACGATTGCGTTGCAATCGCGCGACACGGTTGAAAATACATAGGAAGGTCGGTATGTCTACGTCGATTTTCAGAAACAAGAAGTTCTTCAACTTTTGCATCGTCCCGATAGTTATAATCATATCGGGATTTATTAGGTCTATCACCGTTCAGGTCTTTATTCAGCCGTTCAATTTTGCGCCGGGCGGAGCGACAGGTCTTGCAACCATGATTCACTACGCGATAAACGGCAAAATCGAGACCGGTTATCTGTATCTCATGATCAACGCGCCGCTTATCGTAATAGCTATTATCTTTATCGGGAAAGGCTTTACGATTAAGACGGGCGGCTCTATCGCCCTGTCGTCGCTTTCCATGGTCTTGATGGAAAACTTAAATTTCCCTCAATACGACGGCGAACCCGTGCTTGCCGCGGCGGCGAGCGGCGTTTTGGGCGGCATAGGTCTTGCAATGATGCTCAAGATCGGCGGCTCGACCGGCGGCTCGGACATAGTTGCCGTGTGCATACAGAAAAAGTTTTCGGCGACCAACGTGTCTTGGTTTATCTATGCGATAGACGCTACGATAGTATTTATTTCTACATTCGTATTTAACAACGGACTTAACCCCGTTTTGCTCTCGCTCGTCGAGATGTTCTGCCTCGCCATGATGGGCGACGTCATTACGAGCGGTTTCAAAACGGCGCTCAAGTACGAGATTGTCACCAAGGATCCCGATCCGCTCTCGCAGGAGCTTTTGACAAAGCTTCACCGCGGCGTGACCTGTACCAAGGTCGTCGGCATGTATTCGCACGACGAAAAGTATTTGCTCACCTGCATTATACGCAAGCATCAGCTCGCAGACTTCAACAAGATTTTGCAAAAGTACCCCGACACATTCGCGTACCTCAGCAACACGCGCGAGGTCGTGGGACTCGGCTTCAGCCGTTACGAGGCGCTAAAGACCATATCCGCAGAGGCGACCGTAAAGGAAGCCGCCGCCACGACCGAAGCCGCTACGGCAGAGGGCGCGGAAGCAAACGCGGCGCAGGGAGGAGACGAAAATGAAGCAGTTTAAAGCGGAGTCCAAAAAGCTTCTCGACTTAGTTGTCAATTCCATTTACACCAACCGCGAGATATTTTTGCGCGAGCTCATCTCTAACGCGTCCGACGCGATAGACAAGCGCAAGTTCATGTCGCTTACCGACAGCAGTCTCGACGCGGACTTTTGCATAGAGCTTTCCGTCGACAAGGACGCTCGCACGCTTACAGTATCGGACAACGGCGTCGGCATGAGCGAAAAGGAGCTCGAGGACAACCTCGGCGTTATCGCGGCGAGCGGCACCGAGGCGTTCAAAAAGGAGATGGGAAAGAACGACGACGCGGAGCTTATAGGGCGTTTCGGCGTCGGGTTTTACTCGTCGTTTATGGTCGCCGACAAGGTTACCGTAATTTCAAAGAAGGTGGGCGAGACCGCCGCGCACAAGTGGGAGTCGGACGGCGTCGACGGGTTTGAAATAACGGCCGCGGAGCGCAACGAGGTCGGCACGAGCATAATACTTCACATAAGAGAGGACGGCGAGGAAAATTACTCGCAATATCTCGACTCGTACACGCTTCAAACGCTCGTTAAAAAATATTCGGACTATATTCGCTATCCCATAAAGTCGGAGCAGAAAAAGGCGGCGGGAGATAACGGCGTTACGGTCGGTGAGATGACCACGCTGAACTCCATGATTCCCGTGTGGAAAAAGCCGAAGTCCGAGCTCGGCGAAAACGAATTGCATGATTTTTACAAGCGCACATACCGCGATTTTACCGATCCTGTGCTCACGATAAGCTCGCGCGTCGAGGGCGCGGTGGCTTACACGTCGCTTCTGTTCGTGCCGTCTGCGCCTGCTTACGACTATTACACAAAAGACTATAAACGCGGCTTGCAGCTTTACTGCAACGGCGTTCTCATCATGGACAAGTGCGCCGAGCTCGTTCCCGAATACCTCGGGTTTGTGCGCGGCATAGTCGATACGCCCGACCTCTCGCTCAACATCTCGCGCGAAACGCTTCAAGAGGACAGGCGGGTGCGTGCGATTGCAAACGGGCTCGAAAAGAAGATTCTCGGCGAGCTCGAAAAGACGCTCAAAAACGACAGGGAAAAATACGAAAAGCTGTTTTCGGCGTTTTCCAAGGCGATAAAATTCGGCGCGTACGACAACTTCGGCGCCAACAAGGACAAGCTCAAAGACCTGCTCTTATACTACTCCGACAACAAAAAGAAGCTCGTCACGCTCAAGGAATACGTCGAAGGGCTTGACAAGGACGCGCCTATTCTCTACGCTTGCGGCGAGACGGTGGACAAGATCGCCATGCAGCCGCAGCTTGAGGGCGCGCGGTCGGCAAATAAGGACGTGCTGTACTTTGTAGACCAGGTCGACGAGTTTATAGCGCGCATGCTCGAAAGCTACGACGGACACAAGTTCGAAAACGTCGCGTCGGGTCGTAGCTCTACCACAGCCGATGCTACCGGTCACGAGGAACTGCTCGAAAAAATCGCGGCGCGGTTAAAGGGCAAGGCGAGCGTCGCGCCCACAGATAAATTGAAGTCGTACCCGGTGTGCCTCGCGGCAAAGGGCGACGTGTCGCTCGAGATGGAGCGCGTCATGGACGCCATGGGCGGCGGGCTCAAGGCCGAGCGCGTTCTTGAGGTCAACTTCGAACACCCTATAATCAAACAGCTCGAGACGATGGACAGCGAGCGGTTTAACGACACCGTCACCGTGCTCTACAACGAGGCGCTTCTTGCAGAAGGTTACCGCACAGAGCCCGAATTCATTTCGGCGCTCAACAGGCTTATAGAAGCGGCGGCGGAAACGACCGCAGAGAAAGCTACCGAAAAACCCGTTACCGAAAAACCCGCCGCAAAAAAGACGGCGGCAAAATCGGGCGCGGCTAAGACGTCGACTGCTAAGACGGGCGCTGCGAAAAAGACGACGGCGAAAAAGCCGACGACAAAGAAGAGCGAAAGCAAAAGCAAAGCGGGCGAAAGCTCCCAAGATAAGGGCGAATGAAAAGCGCGCCGCAAACCGTAGTCATAACAGGCTGTACGAGCGGTATCGGCAAGGCGCTTTGCGAGCTTTACCGCGCGGCGGGCGACACCGTTGTCGGGCTTTCGCGTTCTGCGGAGGGCGACGACATTGCGGTCGACGTTACGGACACCGCGGCGCTGTACGAGGCTATACGTTCAATTGGGAGAAAGTACGGGCGCATTGACACCGTCATTGCGTGCGCGGGCGGAGGGCTGTCCGGCGCGACCGAGCTTCTTCCCAACGAGGAGATACAAAAGCAGTTCGATTTGAATTTTACGGGCGCGCTCGAGACGGTGCGCGCTTCGCTTGAATACATGAAAGAGGGCGGCAAGGCGATTTTTATATCGTCGGCGTGCGCCCTTTTTGCTTTGCCGTACCGCGCCATGTACTGCGCGAGCAAGGCGGCTATCAACATGGCGGCGTACGGGCTTTACATGGAGCTCAAAAACGTGGGCATCAAAGTCAGCACGGTCTGCCCCGGCGACATCAAGACCAATTTTACCGCGAACAGGGTTAAGTACTCCGACGGCGGCGAGCGTTACGGCGACGCGCCCAAAAAATCCGCCCAAAAAATAGACAGTCGCGAGGACAAGCGCATGGAGCTAATCCCCGCGGCAAAAAAGATATACAAGTGCTGCAGAAAATGCAAAAAGCCGCTGTACATTGTCGGCGCTAAGTACAAGTTTTTGAACTTCCTTCGACATATCCTGCCGCAAAAGCTTTTTCTCGACGTTACGGCAAAGCTGTTTTGACTTTTACATATAGGAGCGCATAGTGATTAAGATTTACGGAAACACCTACTACATGACGTGCGGCGAAGCGTGTTATATCGCTAAAGCGGACGGCGAGCTCATGCACGTCTGCTTCGGCAAGCGCATTGAGCCCGAGGACGACGCGAGCCTTCTCGGCGGCTCCGCAACGAGCGCATACAAAGAGGTCGACGACGACGATATAGCAGTCTACCGCGGCAATAAGCGCATAACGCCGCGCTTTGTCGTCGGCGGCGCCGAGATAGTCGAAAAGACCGCCGTGAGCGTTCTTCCCACACTTCGCGGAGAGGAGACGCTTAAAGTTACGGCGACGGACGAGGCGGAGGGTTTAGAACTCACGCTGTTTTACACGCCGTACATCAGAGGGGGCGTCGCGCGGCGCGCCGTACTCAAAAACGTTTCCGATAAATCCGTCACGCTAAAGCGGCTTTCGAGCGGCGGCGCGGCGACGGGCGGTGGCAAAAAGCTCGATCTTTCGGACGGCTTGACCGTCGTCAAGACTACCGTCGGCGTTTACGGCATATTCACGCTGTTCGCGGGCGATACGCGCACCTCGGTTTCGGACGGCAGGCTTTCGTCGGGCGCTGAAATATGCGCTACGGAGCTTAAGAGCGGCGAGAGCTTCTTTACGCCGGAAACCCTTCTCGTGTATTCGGATAACGGCGCGCACGGCGTGGTTCGCGCCTATCACGATATAATTAGAGAATACGGCGTTTCGGAGAGTCGCCTTTTAAAGCGGCGTCCGATTGTTGTGTACGCGCCCTTTGACGGCGGTGCGGAAAAGAACCGCAAGCGCATGGAAGCCGTCGCGGCGACGGGCGCGGACACCGTCGTTTTCGACGTTTCGTGCGGCGTGAAAAAGGCTAAAGAGCTTAAGGCCGCCGCCGACGGCGTGGGCATTAAAATAGGAATTAAGTGCGGCGTTTCGCATTACGACGAGCTGCTGTCCGTCGTAGACGCGTGCGGCGCGGAATACGTCGAGCTCGACTGCGAAGGGCTAAAGACATACGACGACGCGGCAATAGCGCACGCGCTTTACCTTTCGCTTAAAGACAATTATCCCGACGTCGAGATTGATTTTGCGGGCTCGAAAAGCGAGGGCGGCGCTTTCGACAGGCTAAAGCGCGTCTCACTGTCGCCAATCCCGCCGTGCGCGGCGCGTTACGTAGTCGACAGCGAGGCAATGCCGCTAAAGACGGCGTTCGACGTCGCGTCATTCGGCGGGCTCGGCTACCGCTTCGATCCGCTCGAGCTCGGCGAGGGCGCGAGGCGGGCGGTGCGCGCGCAGATACTCAGCTATCAGGACGACGCGGAAACCGTCAAGCTCGGCGACGTTTACGACATTGTCGGCGGCATAATGGTCGTCGGCAAGGACAAGGCCAAGGCGTACGCCGCGACCACCGGCGAGGCGAGGTTTTACGGACTCGACGAGCACAACCTCTATCACGTGCGGGAAATCGGCAAGACATTTTCTGGCGTCGCGCTCGCATATTACGGCTTTTCGGCGGACGGCGGCGAGACCGTCACCTACCACATAAGGCAGGTCGCAGATTATGAATAAGACCGTCACCGTCAAAGCGCCCGCGACGAGCGCCAACCTCGGCGGGGGGTTCGACTGCCTCGGCGTCGCGCTCGAGCTTTACCACACCGTGACGGTCGGCTTTTCGAGCGAGCTTGTCATAGACAGTATCGACGGCAAATCGAGTAGCAAAAACGACCTTTTGTACAGGTCGGTGAACGCGGTGTTCAAGAGGTTCGGAAAGGGCGACACGCCCGTCGGCATTGTTTCGAGGAGCGATATTCCGCGCGCGAGCGGGCTGGGCAGCAGCGCCGCCTGCATAGTGGCGGGCGTCATGGCGGCGAACGCGCTGCTTAACGAGCCGCTTACGCAAAAAGAGATGATAAACATTTGCGCCGAGCTCGACGGCCACCCCGACAATATCCTGCCTGCGATAGTGGGCGGTGTTACCGCCGCGTACAAGGACGGCGACGGGATAGGATATTTAAGAGCAGACGTGCCGAGCGGTTTGGTGTTTGCCGTCGCGACGCCGGGCTTTAAGCTGAAAACCGAAAAGGCGAGGGCGGCGCTTCCCGACAGCTATTCGCGGAGCGACTGCGTGTACTCGCTCTCCCGCGCCGTCGTAACATTCGGCGCGTTCGCGCTCGGCAAAATCGACATGCTAAAGGCGGTGGACGACAGGCTGCACCAGCCGTACCGCGCGCCGCTCATAAACGGTTACGCCGATGTTAAAAATGCGGTCGCGGCGGCGGGTGCGATTTCGAGCTGCATTTCGGGCGCGGGGCCCACTGTTATTGCGTTCTTCGACGACGAAGAAAAGGCGAAAAAGACGACGGTTCCCGACGGGTGGACGCTTAGAGTATTGAGGGCGGAGCAGAACGGAGCGGAGCTCATAAGATAAGAGATAAGAGATAAGAGATAAGAGGGACAGTCCCTCAGTCAGCCATTCGGCTGACAGCTCCCCTTACACAGGGGAGCCGAATAAAGAGGAAGCGCGGGATAGAAAGATGCCCGCGCTTTTTTGCGGCTTCGCCTAGATCCCTCGACTTCGCTCGGGATGATGGCAGTAATTGCAAATCTACTCTTTCGGAGTGAGCGTGCTCATAACTCCCATCATTTCGACCGAAGTGAGCGTAGCGAACGAAGCGGAGAAACCAAGGCGTAGCCGCAAAGCGCCGGTCTTATTTATCCGGCGCTTCAATAATCATTCATTATTATCTATTCAATATTCATTATTCATTTAGCCGCGGGGACGCGTTTAAGCGTTCCCGCGGCGCTTTCATTCACCTCTCTAAACACTTGTCTATTAAATATATAATTATTATTCTATATATTGTGGTGGTTGTAGAAAAAAATTTTTAAAAACCACAATATATTGTGGTAAAAGCCTTGACATGGGGATATGGGTGTGCTATACTGTGTCCATTGCGGCAAAACGTCATAACGGGATATGAAAAGTCGGCGTGCTTAACGCGACTGTGTCCCTTTGACCGCAAAAAGCCGCAGGGAGGGTTTCATGTATAAAGTAGTCAAAAGAGACGGAAAGCACAGCGAGTTCGACATCTCCAAGATCAGCGATGCCGTAAGAAAAGCTTTCGACGCCACCAACAAGCAGTACAATCACGATATAATCGATTTGATTGCGCTTCGCGTCACTGCCGACTTTGCCGACAAGGTAAAGGGCGGGCTCATCGCCGTCGAGGACATTCAGGACAGCGTCGAGCGCGTGCTCATTCAGGCGGGCTACGCGGACATCGCCAAGGCGTACATACTGTACCGCAAGCAGCGCGAAAAGATCCGCAACATGAAGTCCACCATACTCGACTACAAAGAGCTCGTGGACAGCTACGTCAAGGCTTCCGACTGGCGCGTCAAGGAGAACTCCACCGTCACGTACTCGGTGGGCGGTCTCATTCTGTCCAACTCGGGCGCGATAACCGCCAACTATTGGCTTTCGGAAATATACGACGACGAGATAGCTCAGGCGCACCGCAACGCCGATATCCACATTCACGATATGTCCATGCTCACCGGCTACTGCGCGGGCTGGTCGCTCCGTCAGCTCATTCAAGAGGGCTTAGGCGGCATTTCGGGCAAGATAAGCTCGTCGCCCGCGAGCCATCTTGCGACGCTGTGCAACCAGATGGTCAACTTCCTCGGCATCATGCAAAACGAGTGGGCGGGCGCACAGGCGTTTTCGTCATTCGATACCTATCTCGCGCCGTTCGTCAAAAAGGACGGACTGTCCTACAACGAGGTCAAAAAGTGCATTGAGTCGTTTATCTACGGCGTCAACACGCCGTCGCGTTGGGGCACGCAGGCGCCTTTCAGTAATATAACGCTCGACTGGACGTGCCCGCCCGACCTTGCCGAACAGCAGGCGATTGTAGGCGGCAAGCCCATGGACTTCAAGTATAAGGACTGCAAGAAGGAAATGGACATGGTCAACAAGGCGTTCATCGAGATCATGATCGAGGGCGACGCCAACGGCCGCGGCTTCCAATACCCCATACCGACGTACTCCATTACGCGCGACTTCGACTGGTCGGAGACCGAGAACAACAAGCTGCTCTTCGAGATGGCGGCAAAATACGGCACGCCGTACTTCTCCAATTACATCAACTCCGACATGGAGCCGTCCGACATCCGCAGTATGTGCTGCCGCCTGCGCCTCGACCTTCGCGAGCTTCGCAAAAAGTCGGGCGGGTTCTTCGGAAGCGGCGAGAGCACAGGCTCTGTCGGCGTCGTCACGCTCAACATGCCCCGCCTTGCGTACCTTTCCGAGAACGAAGAAGATTTCTACGTGCGGCTGGACAAGCTGATGGATATTTCGGCGCGCTCGCTCAAAATCAAGCGCGACATCATCACCAAGCTCATGAACGAGGGGCTGTACCCTTACACCAAGCGCTACCTCGGAACCTTCGATAACCACTTCTCGACGATCGGACTTGTCGGCATGAACGAGGCGTGTCTCAACGCCAAGTGGCTCAAGTGCAACCTTATAGATAAGAAGGCGCAGGCCTTTGCGCAGGACGTCCTCAACCACATGAGGGAAAGGCTCGTCATTTACCAAGAGCAGTACGGCGACCTTTACAACCTCGAAGCGACTCCCGCCGAGTCGACGACGTACCGCCTCGCAAAGCACGACAAGGAGCGCTATCCCGAAATCATCACCGCCAACGAGAACGGCACGCCGTACTACACCAATAGCTCGCACCTTCCCGTCGGCTATACCGAGGACGTGTTCTCGGCGCTCGACATTCAGGACGAGTTGCAGACGCTGTACACCTCGGGCACCGTTTTCCACACCTTCCTCGGCGAAAAGCTTCCCGACTGGAAGGCGGCGGCAAAGCTTGTCAGGACGGTTGCAGAAAACTACCGTCTGCCGTACTTCACGCTGTCGCCGACGTACTCGGTGTGCCGCGACCACGGCTATATCGCGGGCGAGGTTTACGACTGCCCCAAGTGCGGCAAAAAGACGGAGGTCAACAGCCGCATAACCGGATACTACCGTCCCGTTCAGAACTGGAACGCGGGCAAGGAACAGGAGTTCAAGGACCGCAAGGTTTACAACACCATGAAATACGACACGCCGCACACCGGCCACAAAAAGGCTTGCGATTGCGCTTCGGAGGAAGCCGCGGCAACGACCAAGGCGGGAGCTCGGCTCATGCTGTTCACAACCTCCACTTGCCCTAAGTGCAAGGTAGCAATCCCCATGCTCGAGGAAGCGGGAATCGCGGTCGAGATTATAAACGCCAACAAGGACCCCGAACAGGCGATAAAGTACGGCGTAAAGAAAGCGCCGACGCTCGTCGCGGACGACGGCGAGACCGTTGTAAAATACGCGGACATCGCAGGCGTCAAACAGTTTATCGATTCGGTCAAGGCGAGCAAGGTGGACGTCGGCTCGGTCAAAAAAGTGAGAGCGAACAGTAAAAATGCAAATGCTTGATTTTATAATTATAGGCGGCGGAACGGCGGGCTTAAGCTCCGCCGTTTACGCATGCAGGGCGAATAAGAATACGCTCGTCATAGAGCGCGAGGCGTTCGGCGGCCAGATAGTGGACGCGCCGACCGTCGAGAACTACCCTGGAATACAGAGCATTTCGGGCGCGCAGTTCGCTTCCGACCTGTTCGATCAGGCGGAGAATGCGGGCGCGACCTTCAAGTGCGAGAGCGTTTTGAGCGTCGAGAAAAAGGGCGACACGGTAGTCGTCACGACCGACCGCGACAAGTACGAGGCGAGGGCGGTCATTATCGCCGCGGGCTGTGAGCACCGTAGGCTCGGCATTTACGGCGAGGATATGCTCGTAGGATCGGGCGTCAGCTACTGCGCGCTGTGCGACGGCGCGTTCTTCAAGGACAGGACGGTCGCCGTCGTAGGCGGGGGCAACGCCGCAATAACGGACGCGCTGTACCTTGCGGGGCTGTGCAAAACGGTGTACATCATTCACCGTCGCGACGAGTTCAGAGCGGAGCCGGCGCTTGTAGAGCGGTGCAGACAGCTAAACACCGTGCGGTTTATAACCAACGCGACCGTTTCCGATTTGAAAGGCGACGAAGAACTCAACGCCGTGGAGCTCAACGTCGGCGGCAAAAAACAGACGCTCGCCGTCGACGGGCTTTTCGTGGCGATCGGGCAACAGCCCGACAACAAGGCGTTCGGCGTCAAGCTCGACGATTCGGGCTACATACTGACCGACGCGTGCTGCCGCACGAATATTAAAGGCATTTACGCCGCAGGCGATTGCAGGCAAAAGACGGTGCGCCAGCTCACCACCGCCGCCGCCGACGGCGCCATTGCCGTCGCGACCGCAATCGAAGATTTGTTTTAATCGCCTTTAAATGGATTTTTTCGAGAGCGACAACTTTAATGCGCAGGAGATTGCGGAAGAGCGCGAGCACCTAAGTAGGACGCTCGCGCTTATCAAAGAGCAGATAGACCTACTCGAGAATGACGGGTTTTCTTACCGTGCCGTCGACATTTACGACGAGCAGGACATAGAAGAATACCGTACCGACAAGTTTCGGCACGACGAGAGAAAGCGCGACATTCGCATACTGAAGAACGCATTAAAAACGCCGTACTTTGCGCGCATGAGGCTCAAGCAGGTTGCTGCCGTCGACCGTTACGACGCGCCGTCCATGACGAGGGCGAGGAATCTTTCCGACTTCGATTCGCTCCCCGTCGACGCGGATATCTACGTCGGGGCGAACGTCATTTTTTACAAGGACAAGATTTTGGTGTACTCGCACAATTCGCCGCTCGGCAACCGCGTTTACGACAGGTTCGAGGGCGGGGTGATCGAGTACGGCGGGTACAAGTACGAGGTGCAGTTCCGCAGGAAGTTCGACATACGTAACGGCGTGCTCGAAGCCGTCTTTCAGGACTATTCCAAGGACAACGGCGGCGTCGTGTACGACAAGTTCCTCGCGCACATGCTAAAGGTCAAGCGCGGCGACAAACGGCTTACGGACATCATTCCGACCATTCAGGCCAATCAGAACGCGATAATCACGCGCCCCGCCGACGAAAATGCCGTCGTTTCGGGGTGCGCCGGCTGCGGCAAAACCATGATACTTTTGCAGCGGCTCGAGTACCTGTCGTTCAATAAAAAATTGGAGCTAAGTAACGCGCTTGTCGTGTGCCCGTCCGAGCGGTACAAGGAGCATATTCAGCCCGTCGTCGACGACCTCATGATAGGCGCGGCGCGGCGCGTGACGCTTGCCGAGCTGTACCGCGAGCTCATACTTTCCATGAGCGGCATAGGTTCGCGCGGCAGGCGAGCTCTCGTCGGCGACATCGCGGGCGACGAGACGCTCGACAGCGCGACGGTAACGGCGTGCTATTCCGATGAGATTAAGCGCAAGCTGATAGGTGCGCTAAAGCCGTTAAAGCTCGCGTACTCCGCGCGGTATGCCGTGTACAAAGAAAAGCTTGCCGAGTACGAGCGCGAGGTCGATTTTGCGCGGAGCTCCGGTTTTTCGACGACGGCCGAAAAGCCCAAGATGCCCAGCGTGGACGTCGACCTCAATAAGCTTACGTTTTTGCCGCGGCTCGGCGCAGGGCTTACGAAGGCAAAGCTGTATCTTCTTTTGACGGCGTACTGTTACGTGCTCGGAAAGCCCAAGTTTTCGTGCGCGCTCTTTATCGACGAGGGGCAGGAGTACTATCTCAACGAGTACAGGCTTCTCGCCGAGTGCACCAAGGCGACCGTCAATATCTACGGCGACGAGAATCAACAGCTCGATATTGAGCGCGGCATAGGCAGCTTCGACAAGCTTTCCGAGCTGTGGAACACGCCTCGCTATGCGCTCAACGAGAACTACCGCAACGCGCGCGAGATAACGGCGTTTGTCAACGATCTTCTCGGCATGAACGTGACGTCGCTCGGGCTTGACGGCGGAACGGTCGAGCACATCGGCTTTGATAAGCTTCGCGACGAGGTGATGAAATCGGTGTCGGCGGGCGACCGCGTGGCGGTCATATACTCGCCGTCGGATATGGAAACAGCGGACGCGCTTCACGCGCTCGACGGCATTTCTCGGTACGTCTGCACCGTTAAAGAGAGCAAGGGCCTCGAGTACGAGCGCGTGTTTGCTTGCGGCAAGATGACGGATAGAGAGAAGTATGTCGCGTATACTCGCGCACTTGCGCATTTGTATATATGTGAAGCACCACTGCGCGGCTAAGATAGAATCGCCACTGCGTGGCTAAGATAAGAAATAAGAGATAAGAAATAAAAGATAAGAATTGAGGGACAGTCCCTCAGTCGCTTACGGCGACAGGTCTTACACAGGGGAGCCGAATAAAGAGGAAGCGCGGGATTTAGATGCCCGCGCTTTTTTGCGGCTTCGCCTAGATCCCTCCGCTGCGCACTTCGTGCTTCGGTCGGGATGATGGGTAAACGGCACGCACTTTTGAAAAGGCGCACTCTACTGCCATCATCCCGAGCAACGTCGAGGGATCCAGGCGCTTTGCGCCGCATTCTATTAAATCCGCGGCGAACCCGCGACCGCAATTATTCATTCTTATCTATTCACTATTCATTTTTCACATCCCCTCAGTCGGCGCCATCGTCGCCGACAGCTCCCCTTATTAAGGGGAGCCGAATAAAGAGGAAGCGTGTTTATTCTCGCTAATAAATGACAAAAACGATTGCGTATTTTCTTGTCGTATGGTATACTTAATCTATCCACTACACATACTCGGGGGCTAACTTATGATACAGGAAGAATGCGGCGTAATAGGCGCGTATGACTTTGACGGACAAGACGTCGGTATAGATCTCTATCACGGGCTGTACACGTTGCAGCACCGCGGGCAGGAGAGCTGCGGTATCGTTACAAACGATTATGTTCGGCTTTACAGCGTCAAGGGGCTTGGGCTTGTCAACGAGGTTTTTAACAAGGACAACCTCCCCACGCTCAAGGGAAAAATCGGCGTAGGCCACGTGCGTTACGGCGCGGGCGAGGACGAGGCCATTCCGCCCATTCAGTCGCGGTACTGCAAGGGCACAATGACTCTCGCCATGAACGGGCACATCTACAACTACGAAGAGCTCCGTTCGGAATTGGAGCAGCGCGGCGCGATCTTCCAATCGACCTCGCATGCCGAAATGGTTATGAACATGATAGCCGTCGCGCGCACTCATTCGCACAGCGTGGAAGCGGCGGTGCTCGAAGTCGTTAAACGGCTGAAGGGCGCATACTCAATCGTAGTAATGTCGCCCAAAAAGCTTATCGCCGTGCGCGATCCGCTCGGCATTCGTCCGCTCGCCGTCGGCAAGCGCGGCAACAGATATTTTATAGCGTCGGAGACGGCGGCGTTTTCGGTCCTGCACGCCGAAACGCTGTTTGACGTAAAGCCCGGCGAGCTCATCAAGATAGACGAGACGGGCGTAAATCACTTCACCGAAAACGTAGGCAAGATCAAGCCCGCGCACTGTGTTTTCGAGCACGTTTACTTTGCTCGCCCAGACAGCTACCTCGACGGAACCAATGTGTACGAAGCGCGCGTCGGCATAGGCAGAGAGCTCTTTAAGGCTTGTCCCGCAAAGGCCGACATCGTGTTCGGCGTGCCAAGCTCGGGGCTTCACTTCGCGCTCGGCTACGCGTACGAAAGCGGAATCCCGTACGGCGACGGGCTTGTCAAAAACTCGTACGTAGGCAGAACGTTTATAAAGAGCACCGACGCGGTGCGGTACGAGGCCGTCCATATCAAGCTCGCCGCTCTTCGCGGCGCGATAGAGGGGAAGGAGGTCGTCATGGTCGACGACTCGATTGTTCGCGGCACGACGTGCGCCAACCTCGTCAAGCTCGTCAAGGACGGCGGCGCGAAAAAGGTGCACATGCGCATAGCTTCGCCGCCTTTCCTGTACCGCTGTAAGTTCGGCACCGATATTCCCGACCGCTCGCAGCTTCTTGCGGCGCGCATGACGGTCGAGCAGATGCGCGACCATATCGGCGCGGACTCGCTCGGGTTTTTGCCCATCGAAGCGTTTGAGCGCGTGGGGCTTTCGCCCGACTGCTACTGCAGCGCTTGCTTTACCGGCAAAGAGCCCGACGAGAATATTTGATGTCCGAAATAGAAGAACAAGACGGCGCGGCTTCCGCGCGCGAAAGATTTAAAAGAACGCTCACCGAAAAGGCGCAGGCGATTAAATGCGTGCGCAACGACGTTTATACGGCAAAGTATTGGCAGCTCGCGCTCAACTTCGTGTTGGGGGCGGGCGCCGTCGTTCTTTTGATAATCTCGTTTTTTAAAGACGGGTGGGTGGGAACGACCTGCCTTCTCGTCGCGCTCGGCGCGGTCGTTGTCGTGATAGTTTTAAACCTCGCTATGCGGGCGTTCGTTCCCATCAGCTTTTTGCAGTACACCGTGCTCGAAAACGGCAAGAGGTACTGCTTTCAGATACTCGGCAAGCAGCGCTCGCTGTTTTGTGACGGCGAGGTGGCGGTGGAGTTCGACCGCTTCGAGTGCATAAAGCGCGAGGGCGAGCTTTTCCCGCAGTACAGATTCGACTTCTTCAAGGATATGGAGCCGACGGTGCGAATAGGCAAGGTCGACAGAGAGATTTACAAAGGCCGGCTGGAGTGCGAGGGAAAGACGTACAGGTGTAAGATTGTCTTTAAGGACGGCGCACCGTACTACGGAGTCGTAAACGGCGCGCGCATAAAATACTTCGACGTCAACTCGACCAAGGAAAAGTTTTACGTGCCCGAAAACCTCAAAAAGACGGCGGAAAGCTTCGGCGTGGAGTTTCCCAAGCTTCCCGGCTTGTACGTAATAGAATCTCACGATAAAGCGACTAAGCAGTAACTTATGCGTGTCGCGTCAAATTATATATCGATCGAGCCGCCCCGTTTGCTTCAAAAACGCGAGCATGGTGTCGGCTTCGAACACGTCGGGCGCGAGGGCTAAGCATATCCCGAGGTCCTCGCGGTCGACGAGTGTTTTTATGCAGTAGCCGTCGTCTTTGTACAGGCGTTTAAACACCTGCCACGCCGCCGTCCTTCTGCGCTTTACGCCGGCAAGCAGCCGCGCGAACTCGGCGCGGAATTCCTTGCGGCGGTATTCGCACAGCCGCATTTTGATTGGCGGGTATATGGGAATTGTATGTATGCACGCGCGGCGGAGGTCGGTATGGAAATACTCGCACAGGCTGTCTATGCGGCGGTTGTTGTCGGGCGGAAAAGCGAGCAGCGGACCTTCCAAGTTTTTCATGTAGAAGTCTATTATGACCGCGCCGAGCAGAAACTCCGTTTCGCCGCGCATTCCGCTCGGCCGATCTTCGGCGGCATACAGCATGCGCACCGCTTCCGCCATTTGCGCCGCGCCCGAACTGTGCAGTAGCTCGGGGCGGCGTTCCGTTATGCGCGCCACGGACTTTCCCGCTTCGACGAGCGCCGTCGCCGCTTTGCGTCTGTCCTTAGCAATGGGCGCGAGCTTTTCGGTGAGCTTTGTTACGAGCGCGGCGACTTCAAGCAATAAACTTTCGTCCGTCGCCGCGCCGCGCATTCGCATTCCGAAAAAGCAGTCGAACGCGCATAGGTCGAGCGCCGCTATCTCACCGAAAATCGACGCGAGGTTGTCGTCGGCGTCGGCTTCGTCAAACACAGAGAAAAGCGGTTTTTTCCCGCGAAGGGTGATTGCGAATGCGCCGTCCGTCGAACGATAAAGCTCGCTTGCCGCCGCGGGATACGCGTGTGTGGGGCAAAGTATCAACTTTGAATTGCTTTCGAGCGCCGTGCGCGCAAGATCGAACTCGCGCTCGCCGCCGCGCGCTATCACTACGTCGGCGCCCGCGTCTACCGCGCGGTAGCCGGCACGTAAAATAAAATCCACATCGGAAAACCCTATCGCTTTTATCGTCGCGCCCTCCGGCACGGCGGCTTTTAGCGCCTCGAGCACGTTGTCGAAAAACACCGTATTTTGTTCGCCGACGGCTTCGTGCTCTGCGCCGCCGTCGCTTTCCGTAATTGCTTCGCAGTTGTCCATACTATGCTCATTGTACCGTATTCATGCGGACGAAAAAGAGGAAGAAAGCGCGATAAATAGGGTGTTGTGTCGGCACAAGAGCGCCGCGTTGCACCTAAGATAACGGGAGACGGGTGAAACAAAGAACTAATAACGTAAGCAGCCGCGCAAAAACGCTCTATCACCGCTATTCACGACAGAATGGCGTTAAGTTCTTTTTATAGTTACGAAACTCGTCGGGTGCAACCTCGTACTATTACGGCGGCAAACACACGACGGTTAAAAATTTAATGAAATTTTAATGTTTCTGTAATGACTTTATTACAAAGAGGCTATATAATGTGCATAACGGTCACTGTATTGACCGCATTTCGTCATTCACCCAAGGGCGCGGAGAATGCGCTCGGTGATGTCGACGGCGAGGGGATACACCGTCCCGAGCCGTACTGCGGACAGCGGAGTTTTGCTCAAATCGGTAACCGTTGCGGTGATCGACACGTCGCCGACCTTGGGAAGCTTTTTTCCGTCGGCGCTGCCCGGCGCGATCGCGCCGAAGGCGACGCGGATCTTTCCGACGTCGGACAGCTTTCCGACAGACGAGTCGATGGCGAGCACCTTTTTATCGGTGTGAGCGGTGCGTATGTGCCTTACGTTTTCGCGAAGGTTGAGTGCGGTTACAGGCCGAGCGAGCGTGCCGTAGACGAATGCGTCGACGTTTCGCTCGACGAGCATTTGCCCGACGATTGGGCCGAGTGCGTCGCCGGTTACGCGGTCTGATCCGATGCAGAGTATTACGGGGCGCTTTCCGAGAGAGAGCAGCGCGCAGTCGAGCTCGAAGTCGAAGTCGGAGTCATCAGGTAGGACGTCAAACATAGCAAGACTATTTTTGCCGCTATGCCGCCGCGCTATACCTAAGAGTCTCTGCGCATTTTTGCAGAGCCCCAAAGAATAAAAATCGTGCAGTTTGGCGATAAGCCAATAGAAGGAGAAAGGAATGTCATATATCGATATCGGCTTAATAGCGTTCGTGGTGCTTTTCGGAGCGCTCGGCGTGTGGAAAGGCGTTCAGAAGTCGGCGGTCGCGCTCGGCGCGTTTATCGTCTCGTTCGTGATCGCTTTCTTTCTCGCAAACGTCATTGCGGAGGCGCTCCTCGGCATTGACAGCATACGCGAATTTGTCATCGGCACGACCGGCGATTGGTCGCTGTACAAGATGATAGACGCGGGAATGAGCGACGCGCCGTGGCTTGGCAAGGCGTTCACTTCCGAACACTTCTACAAGCCCATTTACGACATTGTAAAGACGAACAAGGACATAATCGCAAACGGCACCTATCACGAAGGCGTTGCGCTTTCCGCGGCGTTCTCGCTGTTCTCGATGATCGTAGGCGTCGGACTGTTTATCGTCGTTCGCGCGCTTCTTTGCATCGTGACGATGATAATTAAGTCGTACATTCCCAAAAAGAAATCGGTCGGCAACCGCGTCGGCGGACTGTTCGTCGGCATTGCGCGCGGCGGCATTTGGGCGTTTGTAATAAGCATCATCTTCTCTACGATGGGCGGGCTGACATTTATGTCGGGCTTCGACTCGATAGAGCAAAACTACGAGAGCGCCGTCATGGCCAACTACTTATACGAGGGTGCGTACGGCATTAAGAACAGCATGTTCATTCCCGGCGAGGATATGTTCTCGCGGCTCGTATTTAAGTCGGGTCTCAACAAGCTCAAGCCGTATAACCCCGGTGACGGCGGCGGTGACGGCGACGGTGAAGGTGACAAAAACCCGCTCGACGCGCAGCGCAGCGAGCTGTACACCGGCATTCTCAACCTCAACTACCCGAACGGCAACAGATACAGATATGACAAGAAAACCGGACAAATAATCGAGGATAAGTCGTTCGAGGCGTGGAACGCGGCAGCGTACAAGAATACCGGCTTTGACGGCGTGATTACCGCTATCGTAAATTACAACGACAGAATGGCCGCGAGCATATGGCGCCTGGATGACGGCGCACTCCCGAAAACCGTTTCTGCGGACGTCATTCAAGAGTATATAGGTGTTCGCGAAAAAATCTATGGCTTCATGTACGGACCGACAGGATTCAGCACCGCGCTCCTCAACTATTTGAGAGTAATCAGCGATAAGGACTTCGGGCTCCATGATAATCAGGGCGACGTCGACAGCATAAATGAGGAACTCGCCGAGTACTACGACACGATGCTGGACGCGCTCGACGGCATGAAAGAAGAATACGCGAAGTTCGAGCTGTTTATTAAAGATCCCAATGTCGGCAGCCTTACGCTTCCCGTATATCCCGCGAAGATAGAGGATAAGGTCTTTACGCCACCCACCGAGCTCGAACAGGCGCTCGGCGAGCTAAACGTAGAGCTCAAAAACCTCAACTACGGCGGCAAGCGTTATACCTACAACAAAGCGACCGGCAAGGTGAGCGAGAACAATGGAGTTGCGGCTTGGGACGCGTCGGTCTATGAAAAGTCGGGCTTCGACGCGGTGCTCGAAAAACTCTTTGCTTACAACGACAAGCTTGCCGAGCTTGTGCTCAAAGAGGGCGGACCGCTATCTGCGCAGGAAGCAGCCGCGGTCAATGAATACATAGGATATGTAGAGAGCATTTATGAGGCGCTGTTCGCCGACGATAACGGCTTGCGCGCCAAGCTTGACGCGTATATGGCGATAATCAACGACGAAGATTTCGGTAACCGCGTGGACCAAGGCGAGGTCGATGAAGTCAATGCCGCGCTCGACTCGCTCTACACCGATATAACAGGAATCCTCAACGGACTTAAAGGTGATGACGGCTTGTACTCTAAGCTCGGACTGCTCGTTGCGGACGGCGACGGCGGGGCACTCGACTTGGGCGAATACCCCGAAAAGAAGCAGGACGAGGCCCTCGCGCAGCCCACTGCGCACGAGCAAGCTCTCGGGGAGCTAAACGTCGGACTCAAAAACCTCGGCTACGGCGGCGAGCGCTATTCCTACGACAAAGCGACGGGCAGGGTGAGCGAGAACAATGAAGTTGCGGCTTGGGACGCGTCGGCTTATGAAAAGTCGGGCTTCCACACCGTGATTGAGGCTATTCTCGCTTACAACGACAAGCTTGCCGAGCTTGTGCTTAAAGAGGGCGGACCGCTTTCGTCTGATGAGTTGACCGAAACAGTTAATGCGTACATAGGGTATTTGAACGATATTCGGAACGCGCTGTTCGCCGAAGAGAGCGGCTTGCGCGCCAAGCTCGACGCGTATATGGCAATAATCAACGGCGAGGATTTCGGCAACGGTGAAAGCCAAGCCGAGCTCGATTCGCTATACTCCGATATAATCGCCGCGCTCGACGGCATTAAGTCGGAGTACGCCAAGCTCGAACTCCTCGTTGCGGACGGCGACGGCGGCGGGCTTGAGCTTCCCGATTACCCCGAAGAAGTTAAGGACGAATAAGCGTCGCAAGCAGTCAACATAGACAATTTCGGATCGTTCCGAATAAACTACAATTTAGCGAAGAGAGAATATGGCGGAAGAGAAATGCTGTAAAAATTGTCAATATTTTCATACGGACCCACCGGATGACTATGACCATCGTCATATACCCATGTATCATTATTGTACATATAAGTCCATGTACAGTAAAGAGGAGGTCGATCCGAACGGCAGTTGTGAGAATTTTGAAAAAAGAGATCGTCGCAAAAGGACATATTATTAGATCAAATAAAACGCAGAAGATATTTGATGCTGAAAACGGTTAATGACTTAATAACAATTTGTCAATACACTTTTTATGCGTAAGTAACAGGCTCTCGGACTACTTTGCCCGAGAGCCTGAATCATCGCTTGAAAGCACGGCTCTAAGTATTTTTCGGATATATCCCGGGCGGGGCGCGAAGCGGCGCAAGCGCCGCATTGTTGATATTTTTCGCGTACGTTATCATATAACAGCCAAATCCCGACATACATTAGATAGTAAAATCGTAGTCGAGGTTGTTATGCGGTACGAAAAAAAGATGCTCATACTCTCGGGCGAGGGCAAGGGCGTGGTGCTCGTCGAAAAGAGCGGGCTCGGCGTCAGATTTGCGCTTCGCACATTCGGGCTTAAAAAGCTTTCGGGGCGTAAAGCGGGGATAATCACGAACAGCGAGGTCTTTGTGCGCGATCTTCCCGACACCGCCGACCCGTCTCTCGTTTTCTACCTCGACGGCGCGGACACCGAGCAGCTGCACTTTGCGGTGTTCGACACCGAGCTTAGACTGTACGGCACCAACGGCAAGCGCATGTGGGAAGCAAACCTCATGGGTCTGCTTCGAGCGCACGACCGCTCTTCGCCGCCGCCGTTGCCCGTTCCCGCCGCGCTCCCGCCGCTTGTCGAAAAGCCCAAGGTGCTGCCGCTACCCGACGGCACGGGCATTCCGCAGGCGCGTGACGCCGTCTACGGCGACGACGCGCTCATAGAATCAAACTTCTACACGCAAGTCGACCTGTCGTCGCGCATGAAAATCGTCGACGGCTTCCTCGACACGCCGCGCGTTTTGAACGGCGATAGCAGAGGCATACAGTTCACGCGGCTTTCCAACCCTTCCGTCGCGGCGGACCTTTTGCCGCATTCCGAGCAGACGGAAGCAAGCGAGCAGACGGAAGCAAGCGAGCAGACGGAAGCAAGCGAGCAAGCGGACGAAATCAAGGAATACGTGAACGGCGTTCATTTCGACGACAATGCCGATGACGATATTTCGGAGAGCGTTTCGGAAATTTTCCGATTTTTGGACGATTCCGACGAAGTGGAACGCGAAGCGGAAAGTGACGGAAAAGAAGAAGTAGACGCGGAGGGAGAGAGCGCGGTGAAAGACGAGATCAAAGAGGCGGCGGCGACGCACGACATGCCGTGGCAGTACGAAGCGAGGTTTTTGTCCAAAATGTCTCACCGCGAGGCTGTGGCGGAACATATCGAAATCAAGCCGATAAAGCAGCGCGACAAAATCGTTTCCATGCGCGAGACGTCCTTTTTCGAGCGCGCGCACGGCGAGATAGATAAGCTCTTTTCGGCGGCGGAGCGCGACGACGAGCTTTCGGGGCTTCTTCCCGACATCGAGTGGGTGCGCGTGCCGTTCGACGGGCACGTCGTGTCGGTGGGGCGCGCCAAGGAGTTTTTGTGTTACGCCGTGGCGGGGCATTACGAGAAGGTTTCGCCGCTCGGCGACGAGGCGCAATGGCTGCCCAAAATCAAGTCGGAGCCCACCGGAAGGGGGTATTGGCTGGTCTTTCAGGACATAAATACGGGCGCTCTTTTGTCGGGCTGAGCGGCGGCCGAGCGCCTATCGGCTGCGAAATTCCCGTTTTTTAACAAAATCGGGTAAAAACATGGATTTTTTCAATTCGCGCGTCGCTAAATGAGCAAAAACGCGTTATTTTACTTGCTTTTTTTTATGCGTATTGCTATAATGTCAATATGAAAAGTGTGGACTTAAACGCGAATTGGAGCTTGAAAGCCATCGGCGAGGAGTACAGATGCGATTTGCCGTGCGACGTCACGTCGGCCGCAGAACGCGATTACGCGTGTTCGTTAGGCGAGCTGAACGGTTACGTCCCCGCGCAGAGCGCTTGCTTTACAAAAGCTCTGCCCCACGTGAAGAGCGGAAGGGCATATCTTTTGATAGACGGAGCGCTCGGTTACGGCGACGTTTACCTCAACGACGAGCAGATAGCGCGCATTTTCGGACATGCACCCATGCGCATCGACGTCACCGGCAAGCTCGTCGGGGCGCATAACGTTTTGCGCATCGAGCTGACCTCTGCACCCGGAATGAGCGACAAGTACGTCGGGCTGGGAATAGGCGGCGGCGTAAAGCTCGTTATCGAGGACGCGTTGGACATTGCGGACGGCACGCTTTTCGTAAAGACTGCCACCGTCGGCGATAAGACGTATGCCGACGCCGAGATGACTGTCAGAAACGACGGCGACGAGGCGGCAAGGTGCGTGCTCGAATGCACCGTTCTTAACGCTCGCGGCAAGCGCGGCGGCAAAAAGCAAAAAAAGATATTCGTGCGCGCACGGTCGTCAAAGACCTTTACTGTGCGCGTCCGCATAGCAAAGCCTTATGAATGGACGCCCAGCGATCCGTACGTTTACACCATGACGGCAAAGCTCGTTTCGGGCGAGGAGGAGCACACCGCTTCCACGCCGTTCGGAATAGCTACGCGCACGCTCAACAACAAGCGCGGACTGTACGTCAACGGCAAGAACACGCTTCTTTTCGGCGCGTACCTTTCGCACGCCGACGCGGCGCTCGGCGGCGCTTCGGTCTTTGTCGCCGAAAAGCGTAGGCTTGAAGCGCTTAAACACATAGGCTACAACGCAGTTCATTTTGTGGGCTGCCCGAGCGGTGCGGCGCTCGACGCGCTCGACGCCGTCGGCATGTACGCTTACGTCGATATTTTCGATACGCTCGTCGAGGGCAAAACGCCGCTCGACGGACATATATTCAATTTCGACCGCACGATACGCTCGTGCGACGTAACAGAGAGCGTCATTGCGCTCCGAAACCATCCCTCCGTCGTCATGTACGGCGTTGCGGACGACGTCGCCGAGTGCTACGGCAGAAGCAACGGACACGAGATCATTGCCGATATCGCAAGCGGCATCAAGCGGCTTGACGGCACTCGTCCCGTCACCGTTTCGGCGCGTGAGTTTGTTCCTACGGCAAGAGAGCTCGAGCAGGCCGGCATAAAACGGCGGTTCGATTCCGACGCCGCGGCGGTCAATGCGGGCAGGGAAAAGGATTTGTTCGATACGCTTACGGCGGGCGCGTTCGGCGCCGTCGACGTGTGCGGATTCAACTACCTCGATCCGTTGTACGAGACGGACAAGCTCAAGCATTCAAGGCTGATAGTCGGAAGCCGCACGGCGGCGGACCGCGCCTTTGAGGCGGTGGACGAGGTCGAGAAAAACTCGCTCGTCATCGGCGACTTCGGCGATTGCGGCATGGACTACCCGGGCGGCGGCAAGCTCAACGAGATTTTGAACACAAACGGCGACATCGACGCCACCTATTGCGAAAAGGTGCAGGGCGCGTACAAGCGCATAATCCTCGGCGCGCGGCATCAAGGCTTTATTGCCGTGCTCGACCCCGATACGGAAGAGCCCGTTTCGATGTGGAATTGGCCGCGCTATCTCGGTCAGACCGTAACCGTCTGCGTATACACGTCGGGCGACGTCACGGCGCTGTATCTCAACGGCAGGCTGATCGGCCGCAAGCTCGCGGGCAAGATAAACAAGCATATAGCGGTGTTCCGCACCGAATATTATCCCGGAACGCTCGAGGCGGTTTGCTACTATAAGGGTGTGGAGTGCGCTCGTGCGCGGCTCAAAACCGCCGGCTCTCCCAAGACAGTAAAACTTTCCGCGTACGAAAAGAACCTCTCGCTTTCGCGCGGCGACGTCGGGTTTGTCAACATCGACGTGTGCGACCGCGAGGGCGATACCGTGGCGTACGCCATGCGAAACCTCACGGTGCAGATTGAGGGCGCGGAGCTCATAGCGTTTATCAACGCGGATCCAATGCTGAGAAAGTTTGAGAACGACACCTGTCCCGCATACGGCGGACGCGCCATGTGCGTAATCAAGCCGCATACCGAGGGCAAGGCAACTGTCAAGGTGACGGGCGACGGGCTTCTCACGTCGAGGATTTCTTTTAAGGTCAAGGAATAAGCTTACATCTCGCCGCTTTCGCGGTTAAAGATACAAAATCAGGTCATAATCATTTTATCGGAGCAGTTATGAAAAAACGCAAGATCGCTTTATGTTTAGTACTCGCATCGGCATTGGCTTTTACGCCTGTGCTCGGCGCTTGTTCGACCGATAGTCTTTCGGCAGTCGATTTTCCGAGAGATCAGAAAACGTCGTACGCAGTGACAAGCCAAGGCGGCAGTACCGTCGCTTACGGCAACTACATCTATTTTGTAAACGGCACGCGCGGCTACGCCGACACTAAGGGCGAGAGCAACGTTTGGGGTAAGGTCGTCAAGGGCGGTCTTTACCGCGCCAAGCTAAACGGCAAGGCGGTCAAGGAGGACGGCGACGCATACACTAGGTTCGAGCCCACGCTCGACATCGACGCAGGCTTGGAATTTAAATATACGAAAAGCACCGACTATTTCGACAAGCCCGTCAACGTGGTTGACGTCACAAAGATCGCGCCCAAGACAATAGGCACCGACGGCTACGGTCAGGGCGGCATCTTCATTTACGACAGCCATATCTATTTCGCAAGCCCCAACAACGAGCAGGACTCGGTGGGCAACATTCAGACCGGACGCACCGACTTTTATATGATGTCGCTCAAAACAGGAAAGCCCGTCAAGGTTTACACGACGAGCGAGGACGTCGACACCGTCGACGCGGAGTACGCCTTTTATAAGTACGGCGGCGCGGTCTATCTCGTAGTCAACGAGGGCGGCACCATCGTTTCGGTCAAGATCAATCCGACGAACGAAAAAGCGGAAAATCCCGTCATGTTCAAGGTCAAGGCGACGAGCGTGTATTTCCCCGTGCGCGACACCTACTATAAGGGCATCGACAACACGACGGTCGAGGACTTCATCTACTTCGTTCGTCCCGCAAAAAGCAACGAGGAAGCGGCGGGCATTGCGACCGTAATCGAGGCAATGCGCCCCAACGGCAAAGAGAATTTTATTATTTCCACAGGCGCCAACGCCGAGACGATCGAGGCTGTTCGCGACGGCGTGTTCTTCTGGCGCTCGCAAAACGAATACGGCGAAAAGGTTATCAAGTACGACAACCTGCAAGAACAGCGCTACGCGCATTCCGCATCGTACAAAAAGGCGCAGGATAAGCTCGCGGCAAACGACGCGACGAAGGATATGGTCGACAGAAGCATAAGAGGCCAATTCGAAACGGCTATCACGAGCTCTATGACGAGCACCTATGCGTTCCGTCCCAACGACGACGCGCAGTCGAACGGCGTGTACTTCGTCGCCGTGACGAGCTCGGTCATGTACAAGTACGACGCGAACAACAATGCCGAGGTGCTGTACACCGGCACGACGGGAACGCCCATGTTCGATTACAATGGTTATTTGTACTACTCGGCAGGCTCGGAATTCTATCGCGTTCCGCTTTATAGCAACCACGAGAAGTTCGGCGAAATTCAGATGGTCGCCGAGGATACGATAACCTCCAGCCTCGGCGGCGATTATGCGGCGGGGTACTTCACGTACTTCGGCGTAGTCGATCAGTGGGCGAGCGGTTACACCTTCTTCAACAAGGTGGACGGCTACGAAGGGCTTGAGCCGCAGTTTGTCGGCAAGCTCGCAAAGTCCGATATTCCCACCGACGAGCAGATAGAGAACGCGAAATAAAAGAACGCCGCGCTGCGGCTGAGCGTCGCAAGCGGCTAAGATAAGAGTTAAGGAAGCGCGGGATTGAATGCCCGCGCTTTTTTTGCGGCTTCGCCTAGATCCCTCCGCTGCGCTTCGCTCCGGTCGGGATGATGGGTAAACGATATGTATATTTCGAAAAGTAGCGTTCATACTGCCATCATCCCGAGCAAAGTCGAGGGATCCAGGCGCTTTGCGCCGCATTCTATTAAATCCGCGGCGAAGCCGTGACCGCAATTATTCACTATTATTTATTCATTATTCATTTGTTTTCACATCCCTTCAGTCAGCTTCGCTGACAGCTCCCCTTATTAAGGGGAGCCTAATAGTAGGGAAAGCGCCGATTAAAGAGTACGCACTTCTTCACGACAAGCTGTTCCTCGGGTGAAGCAACTAATGAATAACGGCAGTCAATACACGACGGGAATCGGGCTGTGCCTGCGCCTTTTATGTTTAAAAGCGCGCGGGCGGGCAATAATTACCGATATGGTTACTTATTGTCTCGGCTCGGCGCGGCAAAAGCGCGAGTATTTTAACTGCATGGACGGCGCAATTGTCCTCGACAATATCGAGGTGCTGTTTTGCGCGAGCGAGAACGGGCGAAACTATTTCGCGTTCGGCGACGTTCCGTTTTCGGATTTTACGGTTGCCGAGTACCTCAATTATCGGCGCGCGCTCGAGATTGAAAAGGTGAGAATGAGCGATATTACGGAGCTCGGACTGTCGCCGAACAGAAGGCTGGGCAAACTGTCGAGCGTGCAGCTGCGCGCCGTCATGTTTCTCGAAAAGACCGTCGGCAACACCGACAAGGCGGTAGTCGTCAATCTCGACGGCACGAGGTACAGCAGAAAAAACGCCGCAATGCTCGATAGGCTTCTCGACTTTATCGGAACGGCGTACGTCTGCGTGACCGACAATCGGTTTTTGACAAAAGCGCACGGCGATTTCCGAACGCTTTTCTTCGGCAAAACCGTCGCGGCTAAGCGTCCCGAGTTCTACGCCGCAAAGCTCCTCGCAAAGCGCATAGGCGCAAAGCGTATAGCGATTATGTGACAGGCACAGCCTGATTCCTGTCGTGTGTGATCTGCGACAGTGATATTAGGTTACACCCGACCAACCGCAGGTTGGATTTATGTCGTGTGTGGTCTGCGACAGTGATATTAGGTTACACCCGACGAATTGCATTACAAAAAACCGAAGCGCCGAATTAAAAATGTCGGCGCTTTTCAGATCCCTCGACAAGCTCGGGATGACACAGTTGGTACAACTGCGCACTTCTTTTTGACACTACTATTTCATGAAGATATGCAACTACTATGTCATTCTGAGCGAAGCGCCGACGGCGCGAAGTCGAAGAATCTGTTTTCACATCCCCTCAGTCAGCCGTTCGGCTGACAGCTCCCCTTATTAAGGGGAGCCTAAACAGTCCCTCAGTCTGCCGCAAGCGGCAGCCAGCTCCCCTTATTAAGGGGAGCCTGACAAGGGAAAAGGCATGCTCATTTCGAAAAGCAGCGTTCCTACCGCCATCATCCCGAGCGAAGCACGAAGTGCGAAGTCGAGGGATCCGAGCGCAACGCGCCGCACGCTCTAAAAATCGCGCGAAGCGCACCTTAATTATTCATTCTTATCTCTTATCTATTCATTTAGCCGCAACGCGGCGCTTTGCGTTTGACGAAATGAGCCGATTATGCTACAATAGCCGTAGAGGGCTGTTGTATGATTAAGTTTATTGACGAAGAGGGGATCATTTCCCCCGTAAAGCGCGATTTGGGCGCGACGGTTGCGGTCACGACGTTCAGCGACCACCTGTTTGGCGAGCTTGTCAAAAAGTACGGGCTAAAACAATTCGACGTCATTCCCGGCGGGATAGAGGTGCCTGTATACGAGTTTGAGGTCGACGGGAAAAGGCTCGTCGCTTACCAAAGCCCCGTCGGAGCTCCCGCCGCCGTAGGCGCGCTCGAAGAGGTCGCCGGCGGCAGCGTCAAGAGCGTCGTCGCGTTCGGCATTTGCGGCGCGCTCGCCGACATTCCGACGCGTAGGCTCGTCGTGCCCGACAGGGCGTTCCGCGACGAGGGAACGAGCTATCACTACGCACCGCCGTCCGACTTTATAGAGCTTTGCGGAAGCGAAACGGTCGCAAAGCACCTCGAAGGCTGCGGTTTGAAATACGTCAAGGGCGGAGCCTGGACGACGGACGGGTTTTACCGCGAGACGCGCTCTCGCATGGATTACATGCGCGCTAACGGCTGTATCGCCGTCGACATGGAATGCGCCGCGCTTCAAGCGGTTTGCAATTTCCGCGGCTACGACTTTTACACATTCTTTATCACCGCCGACTCGCTCGCGGGCGACGAGTGGGAGCCCAATTATATTCTCGCGCCAGGCGCGACCGACGTCGAAACGCTCGCCGCTTCCGCCGCCGTCGAGCTTGCAAAAAAACTATGTTAGCCGTCGCTTTCGTCTGCCTCGGCAACATCTGCCGCTCGCCCATGGCGGAGCTCATATTTTTGGACTTAGCAAAGCGCGCGGGCGTGTCCTCAAAGCTATTGATTGACAGCTTCGGCACGTCCGACGAGGAGGAGGGGAACGGCATCTATCCGCCCGCGTTGAAAGTCCTTTCCGAGCACGGAATTTACGGCTCGCACACCGCAAAGCAGATGACGCTGCCCGACGTCATGAGGTTTGACTACATTCTCGTAATGGAGGAAAGAAACCGTACGCGACTCGTTCAAAACGTCGGAGGAAAGTATGCGGACAAAATAAAACGGCTGTGCGATTACACCGCCCGTCCGCGCGACGTCGCCGACCCTTGGTACACGCGCGACTTCGACAAGGCGTTTAACGATATCTACGACGGCTGTAAGGCGTTTTTGGAGTATTTGATAGGCGAGAAAAAGCTCGATTAAAAATGTGCGCATCTGCGCATTCGTCGGCTTATTTCAATAGAATATATCGTATGCAAACATGTGCATTTTTTAAAGCGCGGAATTAAAAAAGTTTCGCGCTTTTTCACTCCGTTTCGCCGTCGCTTTCACCGCCGCCTTGCTCTTGCAGTTTCTTATTCAGTCGATACGAGCGGAAGATGATGAATACCGACATCGATATGTTGAACGCCGAAATTATGTTTCCGATTATGCCGTTTGCGACGAGGACGCTTCTTAGCTCCGAAAAAGTCGCGGCGAGCGCTGCAAAAAAGGTGAGCACCGACACGAGCGCGGCGACCGTTGAAAGCGCGACGAGAGATCGCGTTATGAGGCTCTTGTCGATGTGCGACTTTATGAGCCCCGCAATCGAAAACACTATTCTGTAAAAGGTGTAGATTGCAGTCGCGTACACTATAAGGCTGTATTTTTTAAACTCGCCGTCGCTACTTAGCGACGCGATAAACGTCGTCGTAAGCCAGCCGTTGAGAAGGAGTAAGGCTATCCCCGTCGCGGTGTACGTCTTTATTTCGTGCAGGCGGCGCTTTTCCTCGGGAATCTTTTTCATTCTTCCCGCGCCGAAAAAGATTATGCCAAGCCGGATTGCCGCCAAGCCGAAGTAGTACGTCGCGTTTACCGTGTACCAATTGTTGCCCGACACGCGGGAAAAAACGAATTCCATTGCGGCGTACCCGAAATCGACAACCACCGAAAAACATGCGTACACGAGCTTTCGAAAATGGTAGTCCTCGACAAAACGCTTTAGGTGTTTGTGCTTTTTGGCGCGTTCTTTTACTTTTTGCGGAATACGCAGCAGTCTTGCGGAGCCGTACGCGGCGTACAGCACGACGAGCGACGACGGAAGGATTATCGCTATCACTATTCCCGCGGGGAGGTCGAGCGCGATTGCCGCAATGACCGCGCCGACAAGTATGAGTCCCGCCGCCCAGAAGAAGCCCGTCACCGCGGCGGTCGGGCGAGAGAAGAATCGAAACAACGCTCGGTCTTTTTTCATGTGTATAGTATTTGCCGCTCGGCAGTTTTTTGCGCTTGCTTTTGGGTTTTTCGTGTGCTATAATTTTGGCATGGATATAATTCAGACTGTAAAGGAATTGTTTGAGCCCACTTTTGCCGCGGTGGGCGACAGCGAGCTCGACTACGACCAAAAGCGAGCGATACTGTATAACCTGTATTGCTTTGCTTGCGCGGTGTACCCCGGTTACGTCGCAGCTCCCGCAGACGTACTGTTCGAGTACGGCTGTTGCTTCTTGCTCGAGCCCGAACGCCACCCCGACTATTCGGACGATAAGCCCGAATTCAAGCGCTCGGCTGCGTCGGACGACGTCGTCCCGGGCGGCGGCAGATGGTACATAAGGCGCGGCAAGGATTTTATCAAGTACGATTTCGGTTCTCCGCTCTTTTTGCGGCTTATCGAAAGCAAGGTGATACCGCCCAAGGACAGGTCGCCCATTCCGCAGATTTCGCTGTATGCCGCGGTTTATCTCGTGTGCAATATGTTCAAGGACCTGCGACCGCTGTGGTACACGTACTATTTTTATCTCGACGCGACTAACGAGCCGGTCGACGAGGAATTCGACGAAAAGCTGTGGGAACTGTTGCGGTGCGAAAGCGTGTACAAGGGCGCGCTCGACGTCCCCGGCTCCATGCTGATAGGCGACGAGAGCGAGCTCGGCGTGGGCAAGCTTGCCGACTTTTATAAGCCGTTCATTGCGTATCGGCGCGAGCACATATTCGACGTGTTCGAAAAGCGTATTGAGCGCGGCGACCACGACTTTGTAGCCGAGTATTCGACGGAGCTCTTGCGCTACTACCCCGAAAGCGTCAACTTAATGAATTGGAACGCCGCCGCCCGCACCGAGTGCATTGTGCGGGGCAGAGACGAAAAGGCGCTCGTCGAGCTCATAAGAGACCTTCGCGAGTACGCCGAAGCGTCGAACTCCGAGGTCGTCAAAAAGTACCTCAAGCTCGCAGAGCTGATGAAAAAGAATTTGGGATAAAAATAAACCGAGGTGGCTTTAAAGCTTCCTCGGTTTTTTTAGATTCTTCGACAGCTCAGGATCTGCTTCACATCCCCTCAGTCGGCTTCTCTGACAGCTCCCCTTATTAAGGGGAGCCTGATTGTGGAAAAAGCGCGAGCATTTATATCTCGCGCTTCCGCAATTCTTATTTCTTATCTTTTATCTCTTGTCTTACCTGCGAAGCAGCGCTGTGCTTTGCTACTTCTTGATAAACGTCAAGCACTCCGCCATGCCGCCGTCGGCGGTGGAGACCGTTATGCCGTTTGCGATGCACTTTGTCGAATGGTTGAAAAGGCAGGGTGCATTGCAGCTTACGGCGGTGTCGACCGAGTTGTCAGGCCGCGCGAACTCCGCCGCCGCCTCAGTCTTGAGGTCGGAGCTCGACTTTTGGTAGGTAGTGCAAGCGGTGCCCTGAGATACCGCGACGTCGCTCGCGCAGCAGCTGTAGCCGTGATTGTAGCGGCAGTCGCGCTGGCCGCATTTTAAATCGTACATAGTTTTTCACCTCGCGTTAAGTTTGTTGATTGTAGTATTGACGCGGCGCGATATTTTATGCGCGAATGACCCGCGCCTTTTTTCGGCTACGATTTGGGTTGATTTCGGCTTGGAAATGTGGTATTATCAAGTAAACGGGAAGAATCGGTTTTTTGTGAACGTAAAAGAATTTTTTGCCGCGCGGAAAGCATCCGCGTCAAATAACGAAAAGCGATACGCCGAGCTTCGAGTCATTCCGCAGCGTCGGCAGTCGGGCTATGAGATAGCGTCTTATGCAGTGCTTCCGATGCTGCTTCTTGCGGCGGGCGCGTTGCCGTCGACCGCGCTCTTTCTCATGCCGATAATACTTCCGCTGTTGTACCTGCTGTTCAGGCGGTTCGGCGCGGTTTTTCCGCTGTCGTGCGTGCTGTTTTACGGTGTGTTCTCGCTCGTATTTAATTACGACGTGCTGACCGTAGTGTACGCCGTGTTTTTGTTTTTCGCGCTCATCGGCGTCGTGTTGTCGGCGCAGTTAAAACCGTATCTGTTGTGCATGACGGTCGCCGCCGTGTTCGCCGTTTTCGGCGCGTTTGCGGGCATGGGAATCGTGCGGCTCGCAGAGGGAAAGCCGCTCGGCGACGTCGGAAAAGAGTACGTCATGCGGCAAAGCGACGATCCGTTCGTCGACTATCTCGCGCGCGACTACTATGAAAACGCGAACATTCCCGAAGATATCGGACGGGTCAAGCCGAACGAAAAGGGGTACGACAAGGCTGTCGTCGAGCTTTTCGGCGAGTACGTCAAGGACGAGCTCGACGGCTACGCGCCGTATGACTGCGTGCACTTCGGCGGGCTTATCGCGCTCATCGCGTACTTTATTTCGATAGCGATAAACCGCCGCACGGCGAGTGCGTACGACTGCGATATTTCGGCGGAAGAAGTGGCGCTCGGCACGCGCTGTCTCGGCGGCGTGCGGGTTGAAAACACGCCGATAGCCAATATGCGCTTTCCGCGCTCCTTCCTGTGGTCTGTACTGTTGCCCGCGCTTACGGCGTCCGTGCTTCTCGATATAATAGGCGGGTACGCGGCGCTGTCTGCGACCTTTATGCACGCGTTTATAACGCTTCCGACGGCGGCGGCGTTTGTGGGGCTTGCCGCGTACTTCGTTTCGCTCACTAAGGGCAAGGGCAGAGTCGTCGCATATATATTGTTTTTTGCGCTCATGATCGCCGCCGTGATAATCCCCATAGTGCTTTTGATTTCGTCCATACTCGGGCTTTGCGACATTATTTTGGATTTAAGGTTTTGGACCGACTTTATTCGCACCGAAGGATAGCGCGCGCATACCGAATGATGAGTATATAAAACATTTCAATACTTGACAAATGCGCGTGTGTTTGATAAAATTACATTATAAAATAAGTGTGTGGTGATGTTATGAAAGTCATATTGCTAAAAGACGTAAAGGCACAGGGAAAAGCGGGCGAGGTCATAGACGTTTCGGACGGCTATGCGCGCAATTACTTGCTTCCCAACGGGCTCGCCAAGCAGGCGACGGCGACCGCGCTCAACTCGATGAAGATGTCAAAAGAAGCAGAGGATCGCCGCCGCAAAAAAGAGCACGACGAGGCCGTCGAGCTGTGCAAAAAGCTCGCCGGCGTCACAGTCGTCGTCAAGATTAAGACGGGTGCAAACGGCAAGCTGTTCGGCGCTTTGAACACCGCCGCGATTTCGGACGCTCTAAAAGCGCAGGGCTACGAGCTCGACAAAAAGAAAATCGTGCTGGCCGAGCCCATCAAGCAGCTCGGCAAATACACCGTTCAAATAAAGCCGTTTGCCGAGGTTTCGGGCAAGGTCAACATCTTAGTCGAGGCGGAATAAATCAGCCTCCGTCACGACAGTCGGTCGTGTAACACAAGCATTAAAAACCGCGTAAAGCGCGGACAAGGAGTATATAATGGCAGTCAAGGAAAACAAGACCAACGACAGAAAACTTTTGAACCGCAATCTTGCGCAGATGCTTAAAGGCGGCGTCATAATGGACGTTACGAGCGCCGAGCAGGCTCAGATTGCGCAGGCGGCGGGCGCGGTCGCGGTTATGGCGCTCGAGCGCGTGCCTGCGGACATTCGCCGTGAGGGCGGTGTCGCTCGCATGTCCGATCCCAAGATGATAGCCGAAATTCAAAACGCCGTCACCATTCCCGTAATGGCAAAGGTAAGAATAGGGCATTTCGTCGAGGCGCAAATCCTCGAGGCCATCAAGGTTGATTACATCGACGAGAGCGAGGTCTTAACTCCCGCCGACGACTCCTACCATATCGATAAGAACAAGTTTGCGACGCCGTTTGTGTGCGGCGCGCGCGACCTCGGCGAAGCGCTCAGAAGAATTGCGGAGGGCGCGTCCATGATTCGCACCAAGGGCGAGGCCGGCACCGGCAACGTCGTCGAGGCGGTCAAGCACATGAGAAAAATGAAAACGCAGATTGCCGAGGTTTCGGTGCTCGGACCCGAGCAGCTTGCAGCCTACGCAAAGGACATCGGCGCGCCGTACGAGCTCGTCAAGCTCGTTGCAAAGAACAAGGCGCTTCCCGTCGTCAACTTTGCCGCCGGCGGCATTGCGACGCCCGCTGACGCCGCGCTCATGATGCAGCTCGGCGCGGACGGCGTGTTCGTCGGCAGCGGAATCTTCAAGTCTTCCGATCCCAAAGCGCGCGCGGAGGCGATTGTCAAGGCGGTCGCGTACTACAACGATCCCACCATTCTCGCCGGCGTAAGCTACGGATTGGGCAAGGCTATGGACGGCGTGGACGTCGAGAACATGGCGGACGAGCAACGGCTTGCCAAGCGCGGCTGGTAAGCTGTAGGAGTATATCATGACAATAGGCGTACTTGCATTGCAGGGTTCGGTTGCCGAACACATCAAGCTGATTAAGTCCGTTAACAAGAAAATAGACGCCGTGCCCGTCAAGACAATCGACGAGCTTGCCGCTGTCGACGGGCTTATAATTCCGGGCGGCGAAAGCACGACGCTTCGTATTCTTCTCGACGAGTTCAAGCTGTACACGCCCATCAGGACGCGTGTCGAAGCGGGCATGCCGGTATGGGGAACTTGCGCGGGGCTCATTCTCCTCGCAAACCGCATAGAGGGCGAGCGCTCGTACTTCGGGCTACTCGACATAGACGTCAAGCGCAATGCGTACGGTAGGCAGATCGACAGCTTCGTAACAGAGGGCGATTTTGCCGGCATGTACGTCGGCATGGTGTTTATTCGCGCGCCGTTCATCACGCGCGTGGGACCTAACGTCGAGGTGCTTGCCGAGCATGACGGGCGTGCGGTTGCCGTCAAGCAGGACAACATACTTGCGACCGTTTTCCACCCCGAGCTTATCGCGCGCGACAACCGTATTCACAAGTATTTCATCAACATGGTCGAAGAATCTCTCAAATAGAATATGAGCATTTTCGGCAAAGTTAAATCCGCTAAGCGCCCCGTCGTGGGGCTTGTTTTGGGCGGAGGAGGAGCGCGCGGATTTGTTCAAGTCGGCGCGCTCAAAGCGTTTTACGAGCGCAATATCGACTTCGACCTGTGCGTCGGAACGTCTGTCGGCAGCATTGTAGGCGCGCTGTACTGCGCGGGGCTTACGCCCTCCGAGATAGAGCGTGCCGCCGAATACGTCGAGATTTCAGACCTTCACGGACGGCTTTTGATAAAGCCGGACGATCCGCGAAGGATAGGCAGGGTGGTGTGTAACCTCATCGGCGACATAAGGATTGAGGACCTCAAAAAGAAGTTTGCCGCCGTCGCGACCGACCTTAAAACAGACAAGCAGGTCGTGCTCGACAAGGGCTCTGTGCTCGACGCGGTTTCTGCGTCGTCGGCGTTTCCCATAGCGTACACGCCGCTCGCCATAGACGATATGAACTTGACCGACGGCGGGCTTACCAACAATATCCCCGCCGACGTTGCGCGAATGCTGGGCGCCGCCAAGGTGGTGACGGTCGACGCGCACGGCTCGCGCGGGAGCGGCACGGACGGCACGGGAGTATTCGACATTGTGCGCGCAATGTTTTCCATAATGAGCGCAAACGCCTCGACGGTGGGGCTGATGCAGTCGGACATAGTGATTGCGCCAGACACTTCGGGGTTTAAATCGACGAGCAAGGCCGGATACAGAGAAATGATTGAGATAGGCTACCGCGCGGCAATGGAAAAGTGCGACGAGATAGAGCGGCTGTTCGAATAGTTCGCATAAAATGAGAAAAACGGCGACAAGGAGAAAGGTATGGCGAGCCACAGAAAAGCGTACATAATAGACATAGCTATATTGGTCATAGTTGCGATAATTCTCGCAATTACCATGGCGTTTTCGAGGGCGATAGAATTTGCGCTCGGTCTTAGCTACTACAAGACCGTCGACGTAACGGCAGGCGACACGGGCGAAGGCGACGGCTTTGTCAGCGATGACGGGCAGCTGAAAGTGAACTTTATCGACGTCGGTCAGGGCGATTGCACCATAATACAGCTACCCGACGGCAAGGCTATGATAATCGACGCCGGAAAGGGCAATAAATCGGTCAAGGCCTCGATAGATAATTTTATCGACGAAAACTTCGACGAGAGCTTCAAATACTTCGACTACGCGATACTGACTCACCCCGACGACGATCACTGCGGAAGCTGGGCGTACGTTCTCAATAAGTACCCCGCGCGGGTGTGTTACCGTCCCAACGTCGAGGCGACCAAGGACTATACCGATCCCGCAGGCTCACTTCCCAAGAAAAAGGAAACCGCCGCTTACCGCGACGCCGTCAAGGCGATGTACAAGCAAATAGACGGCGAACCCAACACCGTGTACATAACCGACCCCAAAAGCGACGAGCAGACTATAGTGGGCGAGGACAACTCCTACACGTTCACATTCTATTCGCCGCTCAGCGAGGTTTACACCGATTGGAACGACTATTCGCCCATAATGATACTCAGCTACAAGGGCTTTAACTTCGCAATTTCGGGCGATGCCGAAAAGACCAACGAGTCGGAGTTTGCCGAAAAAGTGAAAAGCGCGAGGACGGACGGCGTTACCGATAAGTACGATATTTTTACGGACAGCTACACCGTAAACCTAATTAAGTGCGGGCATCACGGTTCGCGCACTTCCACCTCGCAGGCGTATATCGACGCCATAACGACGCCGGAGGGCGCACAGCAGGCGTACTACATCATTTCGTGCGGCGAGGGCAATTCCTACAAGCATCCGCATAAAGAGACTCTTAACCGCTTAAAGGATATGGGCGTGCCCGACGACAACGTGTTGCGCACTGATATTTTAGGCACCATTACGATTTCCGTACGTATGGACGCCAACGGAAATTACAACCTTTTTTACGGCAACGTGGCTAAAAAATCGGTGCTCACCTATAACAAGATCGGCAATATCGATTTGACATGGCCGCTTGTCGCCTGGGTTGGCTATGCGGTGCTCGTGATTGTAGTCGCGCTTCATGCCGCAGGACTCAAATTTTTCGGCGGCGGAAGTGATGGCGGCAGAGGGAAAAGGCGTTGATAGTACGGCGGCTCGAAGTTGTCGATTACCGAAACGCCGAGAGGCGGACGGTGGAGTTTTCGGACGGGCGCAACGCGTTCGTCGGGCCCAATGCGCGCGGCAAGACCAATCTTTTGGAGGCCGTGTACTTTGCGGGCGTCGGAAAATCGTTCCGCACGCCGCGCGACAAAGAGCTCATCAAGCACGACAAGACCAAAGCATTTATATCGGTTACGGCGGACAAGGAGAGTGGCGCCGAGCGCGTCAAAATAGTCATAGACAGAGCGGTGAATAAGCGCGTGTCGGTGAACGACGTGCCTATTTCGCGCATGAGCGAGCTGATGGGCGTTTGTCCCGTCGTGCTGTTCTGCCCGGACGGGCTCAAAATAATAAAGGAAGCGCCCGCCGATCGCAGGCGGTTTATGGACATCTCGCTATGCCAGGTTTCCAAGGCGTACTTCGCCTCGCTGTCGCGCTACGACAAGATTTTGACGAGCAGAAACAGGCTACTTAAAAGCGGCGGCGCAAACGACAACACGCTCGCGCCGTGGGACGAGCTTCTCGCTTCCGAGGGCGCGAAGATAGTCAAGTCGCGGCGGGGGTATATCAAAAAGCTTCAAGACCCCACAGCCGAGTTTCACGCCTTTTTGTCGGGCGGCTCGGAGAGCCCCGAGCTCGAATACGAGGGCGCGGAAGGGGACAGTGTGGAGTGCATAAAAGGTGAGCTCCTCGCCGCTATGAAGCGCGACCGCGACAATGATTTGCGGCTCAAATACACGCACACAGGCCCGCACAAGGACGACATCAAGATTAAGGTCAACGGCGTGGATATTCGAACGTACGGCTCGCAGGGGCAGCAGCGCACAATCGCGCTCGCTTTAAAGCTTGCCGAAATGCGAATTCTAACCGACGTTCTCGGCACGAGTCCGGTGCTCCTTCTTGACGACGTTTTCAGCGAGCTCGACGGCGGGCGGCGCAAAAAACTGCTCTCCGCGCTTGACGGATTTCAGACGATAATCACGTCGACGGACGACGACGAGTTCGGCGAGTTCGGCGTAAATGTAATAAGAATGTAAAAACCCGACAGATTGTTTGTCGGGTTTTTACGTGCGGTATTGATAATTCTATTTATCTATCTTAACGGCTTTTTGATTTAGTCTGACGAAGATGTTCATCAGCTCGCTGTCGTAATTGAAAATCAGTTCTTTAACTTCGTTCGGCAGAGCTTTGATTTTTTCCGCCAATTGTTTATCTTTTTCATAAGCGGCAATATCGCTGTAAAAGAACTCCTCAGCCGTGCTTCCGCATTCATCGATTATCTTTAAAAGCACATCCACGCTCGGTAAAAAGTCCTTCTTGCTCTCCAAACGGTTTATGTAGCTCGGATTCATTCCGATAGCGTATGACAGAGCTTTCTGCGTCAGCTTTGCCTTAACTCTGATAAATCCTATGCGGTTGATTATATCGACCTTATCCACGCGACACCTCTTTAATATTCGTTATTACCATTATAAAACTTAATTATGCTATTTGCGGCGTGGTGTTCTTGGTAAAATAGTGTACTATGTTCATAATTTTACAAAAAATGCACATATAACGTAGTAATTGCTTGACATAAACGTGGCACATGATTATAATATACACATCAAACACTACAAAGGGGATGCTTATGGCAAGTATATTGGATAAAATTAAAAACTTTTTCTATGTATCTAAAATCAAATCCGGAGAAAAAGAATTCGGTAATGTGGATTCCATATTCGAAAGCAATCTGAAATGCGTCGTCGAAAAAACTTACTCTGTTCAGCTCAGCGAATATTACAAAGCGAGCATTCGTCCCGAACAAGCGGCGCGATACTGCGTTAAGCATTGCTCAGACGGCAAACCGTTTTATGTTCTGACGTGCGGAAGAGACTATTTGGGACATATTAAAAACAAGCAGGCAAAAGAAATAACCGCAATCGTATCCGCGCAGCTGAAAGCATACTCCGAAAGCGGACAAAGCAAAGGAAAAGCTTATTATAATGCCGCCGCCGCAGTTTTGGCCGAAATCGAAAAAACAATTAAAGATGTTACGCTGATAGGATTTACTTGCGACAAAAGTATGGCGTATGACTTTGAAACGTTTAAATACTCTCAAGATATGACTGACGACGAGCTGACCGCCGCGTGGGGCAAAGTGGGGGGATCGGAGAGGCTCTATATTATCAGTGAAATTCTCGGCAACAAGAAAAATATAGTGCCGCAAAGTATTAGAGTGTTTCTTGCGGAGAACAACCGCCTATTCGATACGATTTATTGGAAAATCGTAAAGCACCAGCTCCAATTAGACGATCCCATTGATGAAAAAGTGTTCAAAATGATTAAGGATTATTCCGAAATCAGAGCCGCTCTTGCAGACGGATATAATATTCACGGGTTGAATTTCGGACAACAGATTCAATTTGCAACATTAAAAATGGCTCTTACACTCGGTAGTTCTTATGTAGATGAGCTTCGCGCCGTAGATGGCTGGCTCAGTGTGCCCGAAATGGAATTTAAAATAAATGAGTACGAAGAGATAATGAAAGAAAAGCATATAACATCGGCAATGACACCGACTATGCAACAAGAAGCGTCACAGCGGAAGCAAGAAGCATTGCTAAAACAACAGATTGAAGCGCAAAAGGCGACGGCAAGAGCTCCGCTGCAAGCGCAGCTCGCTCAAATGAGAGCGCAGATAAAAATATTGGAAGGCAGGCGATGGGATACAAGAAATACGCCGGAAGGGTTAGATAACGAACGACAGATAAGAGAACTGCAAAAACAGTGCTCCGACCTCGAATGGCAGTTGAGGAATATATAAAAAGTTTTTCTTTTAAGTTTATTATATACGGTTTACATTCTCTTGCCGAATGTAGACCGTTTTTATTATCATTATTACAGACCGTATATTTTTTTACAGATCAGCTGTTTTATGCGGAACGGCATCAAGCGGTATATACAGAGTTCGAGCTTGTTTTTGAACCCAATCGTGACGGCGGCGGGATAATCGCCGTCGATGAGCTTTACGAGTTGGTCGGACACCTTGTCTGCGGTGTAGCCCGTCTGCTCTATCTTGATGAGCGCGTCGGAAGCGGACTTTAACGCTTCGTCGTAATCGCCGCAGTCGGTGTATATCTTGCGCTTGAAAGAAAAGCGCGTCTTTGTCCCGCCAATGACCGCGACCGTCGCCGTCACATTGTCCGTTTCGAGGTTGACTGCGCTCGCCAGCTGCATTAGCGCCGCCTTACTCGCCGAGTAGAACGAGTCGAACGCGATCGGTACGACGCCGCCCATCGAGCCGAGGTATATTATTCGGCCCGCACCGCTTTGCCGCAGAAGGGGCATGGCGAGTTTTGTCGCTTCGACCGCGCCGAGTAGATTTGTGTCGAAAAGTTTACGGTAATCGGAAGTTTCGACATATTCTATGGGAGCTGCGAGCGACATTCCCGCGCAGTAGACGAGGGCGTCCGCCTTTTGAAGCTTGGAAAAGGCGGCGGATAAATCTTCTGGTGCGCACACGTCGGCTATGTAGTTTTTTACGCCCGCGACGGGACACGCCGAGCGCGATATAACGGTCAGCTCGCGGTTTTGCAGTTTTTGGCACAGCGACAACCCGATGCCCGACGAGCCGCCGACGATGATTATGTTGTTTCTTGTCATATCGGTAGTGTGTGCAGACAAAAGATTGCATTATACACGGTGATTATGCATAAAAAGATTGATTTAATAAAAGAGCAGTGTTATACTATTAGATAGAAAAGAACGGCTAAAGGAGTTTTCGGAGTATGGGTAACAATTGGCTTAAAAGCGCGGTGTTTTACGAGATATATCCCAACTCGTTCATGGACACGAACGGCGACGGTTACGGCGATTTGAAGGGCATAACCTCTAAGCTCGACTATGTTAAATCGCTGGGCGCGAACGCTATTTGGCTCAATCCGCATTACGATTCGCCGTTCATGGACGGCGGCTACGACGTCAGGGACTTTTTTAAGGTTTCGCCGCGGTTCGGCACCGAGGAGGACTTCGACGAGTTTATAAGAATGGCGCACTCCAAGGGCATCAAGGTTATTCTCGACCTCGTCGCCGGCCACACGTCCGAGCAAAACCCCGACTTTTTGCGTAGCGCCGAGCCCACCGAAAACGAGATGTACGACAGGTTTATCTGGACAAGAGGCGAGTGGGATTTTCCGCAGGGCTTTAAGGCTATCGGCGGCAGGCACAACCGCAAGGGCAATTACATAGTCAACTTCTATTCGACGCAGCCGTCACTCAACTACGGCTTTAATAAAATCGACGAGCCGAGCTGGCAGATGTCGTACAAATCGGAAGCGGCGCTCAAAACTCGCGAGTGGCTTAAGAGCGTCATGAGGTTTTGGCTTGACCGCGGAGCGGACGGCTTCCGCGTCGATATGGCAGATTCGCTCGTCAAAAACGACGGCGATTGGGGAGAAAAACCGGCTACGAGCGAGCTGTGGCAAGACGTTCGCGCTATGCTGGATAAAGAATATCCCGACGCGGTGCTCATTTCCGAGTGGTCCAATCCGCAGGCGATACGCGCGGGGTTCCACGCCGACTTTATGCTCGACCACTGGGGCAATCCCTACAACCTGTTGGTTCGCGGCGAGGAAGCGCCCGACGGGCACAGCTATTTCGACATCAAGGGAAGCGGCGACGCGGCTAAGTTTGCAAAGGGCTTTACCGAGTGGTACGACCAAATAAAAGACGACGGGTACCTCGCAATCATAAGCTGTAATCACGACACGCCGCGCCTTGCGCCGATCTATTCGCACGACCAATTGAAGCTCATATACGCGACGCTGTTTACTCTGCCCGGCGTCCCGTTCATTTACTACGGCGACGAGATCGGCATGAAGTATATAAAAGACCTGCCGTCCGTCGAGTGCGGCTTTGCGCGAACGGGCTCGCGCACGCCCATGCAATGGAGCACAGACAAAAACGCCGGCTTTTCGACGGCTGAAAAGACATTCCTCCCGACCGAGATTGATAAGAATATCAACGTCGAGGCGCAGCAGAAGGACAAGAAGTCGCTCTTAAACTTTGTGAAATCGCTGTTGGCTTTCCGCAAGAGCCGCGAGGAGTTTACCTCGCGCGACTTTGAAATCGTCCACGCCGTAGGTAGCGAGCCGCTTTGCTACAAGCGCGGAAACCTACTTTGTATCGTCAATCCGCTCTCTTCCAAGGGCAGCGTCAACATAGTCGTCCCGCCTAAGTCGAAGGAGCTGTTTTCGGAGGGGAAGGCGGCCAAAATCAAAAAGGACGGCATAGACGTTCCGCCGCTTTCGTTTACGGTGTTTGAAGTATAAAATCTAACTGTTTTGCCGCCGCTCGTAGGTCATACGGACGGCGGTTTTTAAATTGACAATGCCGCTTAGGTTTGGTATAATCATAATAAGGAGATATGCCTGTTATGGTTACTAAGATTAAGGATATTAAATACGAACGCGTCGACATTGCAAAAATGGTCGAGGCGACCAAAAAGGCGACGGCGGCCGTCAAAAACGCTGCGAGCGCGGAGGAGATTGTTAGTATCCGAGACGGACTGAACCGTCAAAGCCGCAAGGTGTCGACCATGTGCACGCTCGTGTATTGGCGGCACACGCTCGACGTCAACGACAAGTTCTACACCGCCGAGCAGGACTACTACGACGAAAACCTGCCCGCGCTCTGGGCGGAAGGCGCGGAGTTCGGCAGGGCTGTTGTCGAGTCGAAACATGCGGCTGAGCTCGAAAAGCTACTTAACCCGCTCATTCTTCAAAACATTCGCGCGTCCGTGCGAGTCATGGATTCCCGCATAGTCGACGACCGCGTGGAAGAAAACAGGCTTGTTACCGAGTACGACAAGCTCATGGCGACGCTGTCCTTCCCGTGGGAGGGCAAGGGCGTTCCCATCAGCACGATGTTCCGCTACTGCAAGGACAAAGACCGCGCAGTGCGCAAAAAGGCGTTCGAGACGATAGGCAAGACGCTCGAGAGCGTTTCGGACAAGCTGGACGAACTTTACGACAAGCTCGTCAAGGTGCGCGACCGCATGGCCAAAAAGATGGGCTTCAAGAGCTTTGTCGAGATGGGCGACCTTCGCATAGGCCACGTTGCCTACGGCAGAAAGGAAATCGGGGTGTTTAGAAACTCCGTGCTCCGTGACGTCGTGCCCACGCTCGCGCGGCTCAAAAAGTCGCTGGCAGATTCGCTCGGCATAGATCATGTTCACCTCTACGACAACGACAACTACGTAGCGGGCGGCAATATCGATCCCGAGGGTGACGCAGAAAAGCTCGTTGCTGCGGCGCAAAAGATGTACGACGACATGCACCCCGCGCTCGGAAGCTTTTTCAATCAGCTTTGCGAGGCGGAGGCGATCGATTACGTCGCGCGCGACGGCAAGTCGCCCGGCGGCTACTGCGATATCTTGACCGACTTCGGTCAGCCTATAATCTTTGCCAACTTCAACGGCACGATGGACGACGTGGGAGTGCTTACGCACGAGTTTGGACACGCGTACGCCTTTAAGCGCGCGCACGACAACGACGTCGACGACGACCTCGGCGTGGGCGGCATGGAAACCGCCGAAACGCACTCCATGAGCATGGAAGCGCTTTGCAACAAGTACAACGACCTGTTCTACGGCAAGCGCGCCGATGATGCGACATATCAGCAGATTTTCGACGCGTTCAACTTCCTCGCGTACGGCGTGATTGTCGACTACTTCCAAGAGCTCGTTTACGACAAGCCCGATATGACGCCGTCGGAGCGCAAGGCGCTGTGGATTAAGCTCGAAGGGCAGTTCCGGCCTTACGTCGATATGTCGGATATTCCGTACATCAGTATCGGCGGCAGGTGGCAGTACCAAAAGCATATTTACGAAGTGCCGTTCTACTATATCGATTACTGCCTGTCGACCTGCTTGGCGCTGCAGTTCGGCGAGCTCGCGGCAAAGGACCACGGCGAGGCGCTGTCCCGCTACATGACATTCGTCGAGGCGGGCGGAACAAAGACAATCGACACTCTCGCGCATGAGGCGGGGTTCTTCAGCCCATTCGACGACGGCGCGCTCAAAAAGCTGTGCGCTGACGTCGAGGCGCACCTAAAAGCATTGGAGTAAATGGCGGGCGGCAGGAAAAAACTCGACAGCTACGTAATAGAGACCGTCGAGCACAACGGTAAGCCAAAAAACGTGTCGGTGTACATCGGCAAGCTTTTTGCTTACGACAGCCCCAAGCTCGCGCTGCGCATTAGGATTTTCCTGTGCGTTATCGGTTTTTATCTCGTCGCGACATTTTTTGCGTGCGGGTTTTCGGCATTCCACAACAACGTGCTGTACGTGCTCATTCCCTTCGTAGTTTTGGTGGTGACGGCATTCCTGTACGTTTTGAGCGTGATCTACCTCATGTCGTACGGCGTGCTCGTCAAGGAATGCGACTTCGGAAAAACGATTGAAAGAATGCGCCCCGTGCTCATCATTCACGCCGTGTGCTCTGCCGTGTGCGCGGTGGGCGACGTGTTTTTCGTCGCGTTCGATCCAGCGTATTCGAGCATGATTCACGAGAGCGTGTTTATCGTGTTCAGCGCGCTCGGCTGCCTCGCGGCGATTGTCGGCGCGTGTGCCGTAAAGCTTTTGAAGTTCCACGAGGTGGAAAACCCCGAGACCGCGCGCATAGAGAAAAAGCGCGAGGAGCAAAAGGAGTTCGACCTCTTGCTTGAACTCGAGCGCAAGGAGAAAATCAAAGCGCAGTCCAAGGCGGCAAACGACGCGCGGAAGAAAAAGAAGAGGAAGTAAATTCCGTCGTCGTGTGTTAACTTCCATAGGTATTATTTGTTACACCCGACCAATTGCAAATATATTATTAAGGATTGATTATGGAAAAGAAAGACATTCTCGATATAAGCGGAAAAACGTTTTTGCGGCTGCCGTTTGTCGACACCTCGATAGCTCTCCGCGTTCGCGATATAGACGATATTGCCGCGGTAAAGAGTAAGCTCGAAAAACTGTACGGCGGTGATTTTACCGTAACAGTCGACGGAAAGGCGCAAAAGGTTTGCGATATTTCCGAGGCGGCGGTAATTGAAGCCGATGCGCTTCCCGACTTTGACAAGGCGAGGTACAACGTCATCGACGCCGAGCGCGTGATTGAAAGGCTCATGCGAAAGCCGGACGGCTGTCCGTGGGACAGCGTGCAGACGCACGAGAGCATTCGTATCAACATGATAGAAGAGGCTTACGAGGCGGTCGACGCGATAGATTCTCACGACTTAGACAACATGCAAGAGGAATTCGGCGACGTGCTCTTACAGTCGCTCTTGCAGTCGGCAATCGCGCGGCGCGAGGGCGAGTTCGACTTCGACGACGTGTGCGACGGGCTGTGCAAAAAGCTTATAGGCCGCCACACCTTTATATTCGGCTCGGACAGTGCGACGAGCGCGGACGACGCGCTCAAGCTGTGGGACAAAAACAAGTCGGTCGAAAAGCATTATAATAACGTGAAAACTCAGCTCGAAAATATGCCTAAAGCGTTCCCGTCGCTACTTCGCTGTCAGAAGGCGCACAAAAAAATCAAGAAGGCGGGCGGCGTTGTAAATCCCGAAGCCGATTTAAAAACCGCGCTCAAAAACAATGACTACGCCCAAGCGATCTGCGCTTGCGCGGCGCTGCTTTCCGACGAGGGCAAGGACGCCGAGGTTGAGCTCAACAAAATAGTGCGCGACAAGATAGAAAAGTTATGAGCTCCGTCCGCGACAAAACCGTGCGCTTGGGCGAGCACGCCGTGACGGGGTTGTGGCTCGCGCCCATGGCGGGTTATACCGACGTGGCGTTCCGTAAGCTTGCAAAAGAGTATGGCGCGGCGCTCACCGTAACCGAAATGGTGTCGGTGCGGGGGCTTGTGCGCGGCAACGAGGCGACCGAGTTTTTGCTCAAAACAACCGATATCGAAAAACCGTCGTGCGTTCAGCTCTTCGGGAACAACCCCGAGGAGTTTTTCCGCGCCGCGAAAATTCTCGACTGCGACGTCATAGACATAAACATGGGTTGTCCCATGCCCAAGATCGTAAAAAACGGCGACGGTTCGGCGCTTCTCGACAGTCCTTCGCTTGCGGGCGATATCGTGCGCGCGACAATCGACGGAAGCGGAAAGCCGGTGACGGTCAAGACGCGGCTTGGGCGGCGCATGGGCGAGCTTACCGCAGACAAGCTTATAGAGTGCGTCGAAAAGGCGGGGGCGGCCGCAGTTACCCTTCACGGCAGATACGCCGAACAGCGCTATGCGGGAGTGTCCGACAGGGCGGCGTGCGCGGAAATAGCAAAGCGGCACGGCGTTCCCATTGTGTACAACGGCGATATTTGCGCGGAGGACATTAACGGGGATTTCGACTGCTTCGGGGCGGTCGCCGTGGGGCGTGCGGCGCTTTCCGATATAGGCATATTCTCGGGCGTGTCCGCAAACCCTTTCGACGTAGCTATTCGGCATATAGAGCTACTCAAAAAGCATTTCGACGGGCGGTACGCAGTCAATCAGGCGCGAAAGTTTTTCGTCCACTACTTTAAGAGCATGCGCGGCGGAAAGAGCATTCGCGCCGCCGTAAACTCCGCGACTTGTCCCGACGAGGTTATCGATATTTTGTTAGAAAGTAGGCAGAAAATCTGTTTATAATGAAAAAGACATGAAGGAGTTACAATGAAACGAACTCATTTGCAGCCTACACATAAAGACGTGTTTTTTGTTATGGATAATGTACGACACGGTTCACCGCGTGTCATATATCTCATTTTTTTCGGAATAACTATACCGTGTGGGATAGGTGATTTAATTATGGCGGCTGTCCTTATAGCAAATGCGGTAGATAAATGGGGAATTGGACAAGACGCTATTATAGCACTTATTGTATTGATTGGTATTTGTGCATTATTTATTGCATTTGCAGTGTGGTTATTAGTAAAAAATGTGAAGCTCTACAAACAAATTGACGAATGGCTGAATGATGCTATTGAAGTAAGAGCAAGCGTTCGTGCAAAAGGCAACCGAAATGTTGAATCAATTTACTTAGCGAATAATGTTTTTGAAATAACGTTACATTTACCCGACGGCGACACGATAAGAACATCGTCGGTCGATAAAACTGTCAGCGATAATAACGGGTGGTTGTATCGTTATGATGGTAAGGATACATCGGTATTTTACTCCGCATTTAATGACAAGATAATGTTTGCAAATAGCAAATACATAAAGAATAAAAACGAAACATTGAACAACTTAAATTCTTAAAATCTGTTATATAAGAGTTGCGAGCGCAGGGCTTGACAAAGTTTTTTCTCTTAGCTATAATTTTAAAAACCAATTAAGGAGTTGTTAAAGGTATCATGGAAGGAAACAAGATAAACGCAAAAATAGAGTTCGCCGACGGCGGCGTAATCAATCTCGAGCTTTACCCCGACATTGCGCCGATATCTGTCGCAAACTTCGTAGCGCTCGCCAAAGCGCATTTTTACGACGGGCTGTGCTTTCACCGCGTGATCGACGGCTTTATGATTCAGGGCGGCGGGTTCGTTTTCGACAACAACCGCGGGCTCATTCAAAAGCAGGCGAATCCCATTAAGGGCGAGTTCCGCTCCAATGGCGTAAACAATCCGCTTCGTCACGACAAGGGCGTTATTTCCATGGCTCGGACGCCCGACAAGAACAGCGCGTCGTCGCAGTTCTTTATCTGCGTTGCCGACGCGCACTTTCTCGACGGCGAATATGCTGCGTTTGGGCGTTGCGCCGACGAGGAGAGCGTCAAAACCGCCGTCCGCTACGGCAAGGCCAAGACGGGTACATGGCAGCATTTTTCTGACATGCCGTTCAATCCCATCGTCATTAAGAGCATAACGGTAGAATAAATCGGAGCGGCAATGCCCGCAAAAACGCCGATCGGCGCATAAAAAAATTCAAAAGCTATTGACTATTTTGTTTTTGTTTGCTAAAATATATCATCATCGTGGTATTGAAAAATTTACGCACGGAGGTAAAATATGAATAAGAAATTCGTACCGATTACGTTGGCTGTTGCCTGCGCGTTTTCTTCGGCGTTCGCGCTTGCCGCTTGCGGAGGCGACGACGAAGAGAAGTTCCATTCGGAGGCGCAGTGGAAGGCGGCGTTTGACGCGGAGTTGGGGAGCAAAGACTATCGGCTGACGCAAGACTATTACTACGAGGACGAAGACAGTAGCGGATATAGAACTTTCGAGACGGTGTACTACGACGGCAATAACGAGATTTACCGTATCGACCGCAACAACGGTGTCGAGAGCGCCTCATCCGTCGTTTATGTCAAGCATAACTCGCGCTATTATACGGTGCCGGACGGCACGTTCGGCGAGCCCGTTCAAAAGACGCAGTTCGACAGCTTTGTCCAAACGATGGACAGCGAGTACGACTCGCTCGTCAATCTGCTCCTCGATCAGTACCGCGGCAGCTATAATAAATTCCAAATCCTCGGAAGCGGCTCTACCAGCGACAACACCGGGACGGTCAACTATCACAACTACTATCTCAAGAACTCTAAGTTCACCGTTCACGGCACGGTGTCGGACGGCGAGGGCGGGATAAAAGAGGAAGACATCGTGTACTCGGTAGAGTATGTGACGGTGAAGATACGAGATGACACCGACAACATTTACCAAGTGCTGTTGGAAGGGATAACCAGCAAGTACACCGAAGGCAAGCTATTTTTTACCTATAATCCGGGGTCCGATGCCGAGAGCACGGTCGAATATGTTCAATACCCCGAGGTGTACGGTCAAACCTATGAGTTCTTTAACATAGATATCGACTATTCCGCTATACCAGAGGAAAAGCGTGAAGCCGTCACCACCATCGACGGCGCTATAACAGACGCCTGCCGTGACAAGCGAATAAGCTGCGATGCAAACGGCAAGCTCGATACCGATTTAGTCATCGACGGAACCGATCTTTCCAAGTTCAAGATTACGGACGATAACGGTCAGCTCACCATAACCGACGGCGAAGTCTCCTTTGCCGGCGTGTGCAGGATAGACAGCGACATGGGTATGGTAGTTGTGGAGTTTTCCAATCCGGTCTATGTAGCGGGCGCAGGCGATTACTATCCGTTTAAGTTTATATTCAGACTGATTCCTCATGAATATTTAGACTAATCTCGGGAATAAAGTATGACAACAGATAAAGCTCGCCGATATGTACGGCGAGCTTTTTGTTTTGCGGTAATTATATGAAGCGCGGTGTTTCGGCGCTTTATCGAAGCTTGTAGCTGTCGACGACTTCGCCGACGAAAATTGTGTGCGGGCGAGGCGAGCCGAAAAGGTCGGGCACTTCTTTTTGAATGCTTTCGGGCGGGATAATCGCAATCACCTTGTATTCGACAATCAGTCCGCATTCGCCGAGCACGTACGCGTCGATTGAGCGCGCGCGTTTGGGGTGGAGGTTTAGCGTTTCGAACTTGTTGACCTTAAAGCCCGAAATGGTGTCGCACAGCGAAATCTCGGTGCGCATATCGCGCGTAGGCGCCGGAATGTTGAGCGCGAAGCTCTTTGTTTCCTTGACTATCTTGTACGAGTACTTGGTGCTTCTTATGGGCAGGGAAAAGACCTGCCGTCCCCACATTTTGCCGATCTCGCCCCAATGCGTGACCATTATGTTTGGCGTGTCCAGCCCGCAGGTTACGAAAACGCCCGTCGAGCTTATCGCCGCCATGAGCGCCGCCGAGTCCTTGTCAGTCAAAATTTTCCCGCTTTCTTTCATGCCAAAAGTATAGCACAGTTTGCGGGCAAAAACAATATTTTTTTTACAATTTTCTAAAAAGTGTATCCGCCGTCGCCGCACGGACTGCCGTTCGAGCCCGACGAAAGATTCCCGGAGCGGTTTTGCATGAGCAAAAACATCAAGACGAGCTGGTTGACGTTTGCCGTGCCGCCGCCGTTTTCCAACATCAAAATTATCATCAGCAGACTGAAAATATCGTCGGACATAGCTACCTCCATATTTACATATTAGATATATGCAAAAAAGATCGCATAAGTGATTACGACAAAAGCCGTCGAGGTTTTTGCGTTTTCCGCAAAACGCGGCAAAATATGCTATTGACTTATTCTTCAATATATGCTATATTGCACACATGAACAACACCATGCTCCTCGACAGCTATACCGCCGAAAAAGTTACGGAGTATTTGCCGAGCGACGGAGCGCTCGACTCGCTCAAGAACTTTTTCGACGCGCTATCCGACGTTACGCGGCTGAAAATCCTTTCGGCGCTGTCAGTTTCCGCCATGTGCGTGACAGACCTTTCGAGGCTTACGGGAATCAATCAGACGACCGTTTCGCACCAGCTCCGCATTTTGAAAACGGCACGCGTCGTTTCGTGCAGGCGTCAAGGCAAGGTCATGTTCTATTCGCTCAGCGGAAGCGACATTCCGCGCGTCATGAACATAGCTGTCGGCGCAGTTTTTAAACCCGATTAAAGAATTGGAGAACTCATGATAATCACCGAAAAATGGGATGAGGTTTTGAAGGACGAGTACGAAAAGCCGTACTTTCAAAAATTGATGGCAGACGTCGAGCGCGAGTACGAAACGGCAACCGTTTACCCGCCTCGCGACTGCATTTTTGCCGCGCCTAAGTTCGTCGACTACGACAAGGTGCGCGTCGTCATTCTCGGTCAAGATCCGTACCACGGCGAAGGCCAGGCGAACGGGCTCGCCTTTGCGGTAAACCAAGGCGTGGAAGCCCCGCCCTCGCTTGTCAATATTTTTACGGAGCTACAGTCGGACACCGGCTACAAGCCGAACGACGGCACGACGCTTATCGGTTGGGCTAAACAGGGCGTGCTGCTCCTTAACGCCGCGCTCACCGTGCGCGCCGGATCTCCGCAGTCGCATTCCAACCTCGGTTGGCACAACCTGACCGACGCCATGATTTCCGCGCTCAACAAGCGCGAAAAACCCGTCGCGTACATTCTTTGGGGCATGAACGCGCGGCAAAAGGCAGTCCTCATCGACAAGCGTAACTTTATACTCTCGTCGCCGCACCCCAGTCCGCTTTCCGCTTACCGCGGGTTTTTCGGCTCCAAGCCGTTTACAAAGGTCAACGAGTGGCTTGTCAAGAACGGCATTCCCCCCGTGTATTGGCAGTATACCGGAAACTTCGAGCCGGCGGCGTACTACAAGACGTCGGGAAATATTAAAAGAGTATAAATAGTGATACCGTTCGCTGTGTGAACGGCGATATTCCGTTGTGCGGAGTGATATTGCGCCTGACGGCGCAGTTAATAAGAGGGTGCCGACACTGTCGGCGCTTTTTTATGGCGTTCTTGTCGAAAATGGCGGGTATTCTGTGTTTTCGCGGTTTTGCGAAATTTGCGGGTACTCAAAAAAACCGCGTTTGTGTCGAAAATGGCGTGTACTCACTCTATTCGACACCCTTTTCGCCCACAAGAGATAAATTGCCGTCAAGATGTTTACAAATGCCCTTGAATGTGGTATAATGTCGGTATGAAAAATGACGGAAAATACCAAGAGACTGTCGACGCGCAAGCCGAATCCGAGCGCGGCGACAGCCACGTATACGGCAACGGCAACAAGCGCGACACCAAGCTGCTTTGGATAGTCATTATCGTTATGACTGTGATATGCGCTGCCGTCGGGGTGATTTCTTCCGTTTTGACCGGATATTTTATGCGGCGCGGCGCTAAGCCCATCAAGATAGATTCGACGTACAAGTACGAGGCGATCTCCGCCGTCGTCGAGGCGAGAAAGCCGTGCATTGTCGAGATCGAGGCGGGCGGGCACGGCAGCGGCGTCATCACCAAGCTTGAAAGCAACAAGATTTTTATTCTTACCAACTACCACGTCATTCAAAACAACCTCACTAACGTCAAGGTCAGGTTTATGGGCGCGGACGAGTGGTACATCAACGTAAAAGTCTTGGGCTACGACATCGATTTCGACGTGGCGGTCCTCACGATAGACAGCAGTACCGCGCCGTTCGAGGTGTTTCAGCTCGACGGGAGCGACTGCTTTTCACGCACCGCGACCTACAAAGAGGGGGATTTGGTCGTCGCGATAGGCAACGCCATGGGTCACGGCATTGCCGCATACGACGGCATTATCTCAAGGCGCAGCGAGGTCATCACGACGGACAGCAACGGCGGTACCGATATTGCGGTGCTTCGCACGACGGCGGCGTTAAACCACGGTATGAGCGGCGGCGGGTTGTTCGACACCGAGGGGCGGCTTATCGGACTCAACGTAGCGCGAATGTCAAGTTTTTCCAACGACAGCGTAGACGATTCAAGCTACGCCGTGCCCATTTCCATAGTGTATCCGCTGTACAAGCAGATTTTGGCGCACGGTAACGGCGGGCAAATAGATAAGCTTTTGGATATTGACGCAAAGAACACCAAGATTTTGGCGGGCTCGAAAACGTCGGTCGGAGCCGTTCATATTTACACGGAAAGCTTCGGCGGGTTTACCGCCGAATACAGAAGCGGCGGCAAGCTTACCGTCATCGCTATCGACGGCGGCGACAAGCCCGCAAAAGCGGTCAAGGAAGGCGACGTCATCAAGGCGATCGGCGTTTCGGAATATTCGGTAAACGTCACGAGCAATATTTGCGACCTGTGCAGCGAGCTTTTGCGCTACCGCCAGAACGCGTTTTCAGGCAGCGCGCTCGCATTCACTATTGAACGCGACGGCAAGACGCGCTCGGTGCCCGTCGACGGCTTTTACAGGTTTGTGGACTAATGAGGAAGTAGGGCAGGCATGATAAAAACTACGCCACACATAATAAATCGCGCGGCGCGAATCTTTGCCGTTATTCTCGCGGCGGTGCTGTTCGCTCTGCCGCTTGTCGGCTGCTCTTCGGGCGGAAGCTCGCCCAATCTATCCCCGCACCTCATAAAAACGCCCGACTCCGCGCCCGTGCGCCCCATAGACGAGATGGATAGCGCCGAGCTTTCCGCTTACACGCTCCCGCTCTCTACCGAGCAGTACCGCGCGCGCGTCGACGAGCTCTTTTTGACAGTAGTCGACCTCGGAAAAAAGCCCGTTCTTTCCGCCGACGACCCGGTTAAGCCTATTTACGACGCGGCGATCGCTGTTTTGGACCGGTACATTCTCAACGCTTGGCACAGCGCCGCCGACGGCGAGTTCCGCAAGGTCCATACCATTCACGATTACATGGTGTACTACATAGCTTACGACTTCAAGCTGTACGACGACTATCAGGGCGGCGCGGCAGTCGACAATAACCCCGCTTTCGACATCGACGGCGTGTTCTTGAACAAGCGCGCCGTGTGTAACGGCTTGAGCCGCGCGGTATCATTCTTGTGCGCTATAGAGGGGATACAGAGTATGCGCGTAACCGGCACGTACCTCGGCGGGCCGCATGCCTGGAACAAGGTCTATGTCGACGGAGTGTGGTACAATTTGGACGTCACGGCCGACTCAGCAAACTACACTCTCGACAATGGCGCTACATACAAAAAGCAGCTTTCGCACGGGTACTTCCTGCTTTCGGACAGGACGTATATGCGGTTCTCCGAAACGGGCGAGCCGTCGGGCGCGCACATCTTTACGCCGACCGTCGAGGCCAATACCGATTACGATTACTACGACGGCATATTCGCGGTGGGCGACAATCATTATCCGCTGACCATTACGAGCAAGGAAGAGCTCAACGCGCTGTTTACAGATATCGGCAAGCTGGGCGGACGTGTGGGCAAGATAGAGGTCAAGCTCTCTTTCCCCGATAAGGACGCGTCGAGCGTGAACAGCGGCGACATCTACGCCAAGGAAATTGCCGCCGCCTACAAAAAGCTGGACAGTCCCGACTTTTCAATAACAAAGACGAGTACGCCGTACATGCGCTATCCAAACGGCGTGTACCTGTTTCTAATGTATAATTAAAGGCAAAAACCGCACAATAAAACCCGCGAAAGTATCCTTCCGCGGGTTTTATGTCGCTTGATTTTAGTGGCTCTCTACGTAGTCGACGAGATCGCCTACGGTGTGGACGGTCTCCATTGCGTCGTCCTCGATTGTCTTGCCAGTCTCGGACTCGAGGTTGAACATGAGCTCCATGATGGCGAGCGAATCGGCCTTGAGGTCTTTGACGAAGTCGGTTTCGCGCGTGATCGACTCGGGTGCGACGCCGAAGTAGTCGGCGAGGTCTTTTTGCAGTTTTTCAAACATGATTTTAACTCCTTGATTGTTTTCTGTATTATAAGACGCGCGGCGTCCTGTAAACTATTTGTTGAGGATGGTGAGCGCGATTTCTTCGGTCATGCGCGAGCACGACACGCTCTTTTTGTCGCCGGCAATGTCGGCGGTGCGAAGACCTTTTGCGAGCACCTTGTGTACGGCGGTTTCAATCGCGTACGCCTCGTTGATGAGCTGCAGCGAGTTGGAAAGCATCATCGCCGTTGCGAGAATCATCGATATCGGGTTGACCTCGTCCTTGCCCGCTATTGTGTGCAACGCGCCGTGTATGGGACCGTACAGCCTGACCTTGCCGGTGCCGAGCGAGTGCGAGGGGAGCATTTGCCCGGAGCCGACCATGGCGGATGCTTGCTCGGACAGTATGCGCCCGAACAGGTTGCCCGTCACTATGACGTCGAACTGCGACGGGTCCTTCAACAGTCTGCTGATGCAGTCGAGCAGGAGAATGGGCTGTAGCTTGACGTCGGGATAGCGCTTTGCGACGCGCTCAAACGTCGCGCGCCACAGCTTGCCTGTGTCGAGAATGCTCGACATGTCGACGCTCGTAACTCTTTTGCGGCGCGTCCTTGCGACCTCGAATGCGACCTCGGCTATGCGCTCGATCTCGGATATCGAGTAGACGGTGGTGTCGAACGCTTCTTGTCCGAGCGCGCCGTCGCGGAAGCCGTGAGCGCCGAAATATACGCCGCCCGAAATCTCGCGTATCATCAAGATGTCGATGCCCTTTTTGGCGATGTCGTGATTGAGCGGACAAGAGTTAATCATCTCGCTGTAAAGCTGTACCGGCTTGAGGTTGGCAAACAGCCCGAGCCCCGAGCGGAGCTCCCACAGACCGTGTTCGGGACGGAGATGAGGCTTGAAGTTGTCCCACTTAGGTCCGCCGACAGGTCCGCGTATGACCGCGTCCGAGCTTTTGCACACCTCGAGCGTCTCTTCGGGGAGGGGTACGCCCACTTTGTCGAGTGCGGCGCCGCCGAACGGCATTTTGTTCAGGTTGAACTTGTGCCCGAACTTGCTCTCTATCGCCGAAAGCACGGTGGAAGCCGCGTTCATTACCTCGGGTCCGACGCCGTCGCCGGGCAGCATAGTGATATCGTATTCCATGTCTTTTTCTCCTCGCTTAATTATTAGTTATTTTGTGAAGCTTTTTTAAAACTTCTTTTTCAAAACCGCGCCGTTTGACGCAGAAGTTACCAAATTCTGATAGCGCAACAGCCAGCCCGACACGTCGTTGTCGCGCGGACGGAGCTTTTTGCGCCGCGCTTCAAGCTGCTTTGCGGGGACGTCGAGCGTGAGCCTTCCCGCCGGAATGTCTATCTTGATGATGTCGCCGTCGGAAACTAAAGCGAGCTTGCCGTCTGCCGCTGCTTCGGGGCTTACGTGCCCGATTGCCGCGCCGCGCGTCGCGCCCGAGAACCGTCCGTCGGTGATGAGCGCGACGTCCTTGTCAAGCCCCATGCCGACGAGCGCCGCCGTGGGGGAAAGCATTTCGCGCATTCCAGGTCCGCCTGCGGGCCCCTCGTAGCGAATGACCACTACGTCGCCCTTTTGGATTCTGCCCGAATATATGGCGGCTACGGCGTCCTCCTCGCAGTTGAAGCACTTTGCCTTGCCGTTGAATACGAGCATCGACTTGTCGACCGCCGACCGCTTGACAACCGCGCCTTGTTCCGCGAGATTGCCTTTGAGCACGGCAAGTCCGCCGGTCGGGGACACGGGCGAGTCGATCTTGTGAATGACGTTTTCGTCCTTTACGTGCGCGTGCTCGTAGTCGTCCGCGAGCGCGCAGTTATGTACGGTGTGTACCGAGCCGTCGATAAGCCCCTTCTTGGCGAGCTCGTGAAGCACTGCCGGAACGCCGCCCGCGAGCCCGAAGTCCTCCATATCGGTCTCGCACATGGGCGAGAGCGTGCAAAGGGTGGGGGTTTTGTCCGATATGCTTTGAACGAGGTCGTAGTCAAGCGCGACGTTGCATTCCGCGGCTATCGCCAAAAGGTGAAGCAGAGTGTTGGTCGACGCGCCGAGCGCCATGTCGAGAGTGAGCGCATTTATAAACGCGCGCTTTGTCATTATCATTCGCGGCGCAACCGCTTCGCGAACTAACTTGCAAATAGCTTCGCCCGATTGTTTTGCAAGGCGGATGCGGTCCGCCGACACAGCGAGCGCCGTGCCGTTGTAGGGAAGAGCCATGCCGAGCGCTTCCAACGTGCAGCTCATCGAGTTTGCCGTGTACAGACCGCAGCAGCTGCCGCAGCCCGGGCAGGCGGCGTTTTCCATCGCTTCGAGCTCGGTCAGGCTCATCTTTCCGCTCTTGACCGCGCCTATTCCCTCGTACACAGACGAGAAACCTACCTTTTTGCCGTTAAGCTTGCCGCTCAGCATAGGTCCGCCCGAAACGAACACCGACGGAATGTTGACGCGCGCCGCGCCCATCAGCATTCCGGGAACTATCTTGTCGCAGCCCGGAATGAACACCGCGCCGTCGAACGCGTGGCCTATCAGCATGGTTTCCACGCTGTCGGCAATCAATTCGCGCGAGGGCAGAGAATACTTCATGCCCTTGTGTCCCATGGCAATCCCGTCGCACACGCCTATACTCGGAACGACTATCGGAGTGCAGCCGCCTGCATAAATTCCTGCCTTGACCGCGTCCTCTATGCGGTCGAGGTGCGCGTGCCCGGGCACGATTTCCGACCGCGCCGAAACGACGGCGATAAGCGGTTTTTGCAGATCGTCGTCAGAAAGTCCGAGGGCTTTTAAGAGGGCGCGCTGCGGCGCCTTTTCCATTGTTGTGCAAAGTTCTTGCGACATAGGTGCTCCCTATATTGGCATTATTTTATGTAGTATAGCACATCGCAGCGCGATTGTCAATTTTAAATGTAAATTTATAGCATAAAAAAGCGCCAAACGCGAGGTTCGGCGCTAAAAAACAGCGGTTTTTTATGTTTACAGCATGGGGATATTCCACTTTGCGAACACTTCGCGGATGGACGGCACCCAGGCGATGATCGAGCTCGTTACGAGGAACGCGGCTATGACGATGAAAATTATCTTGAAGATGATGTTGTCCGTCCAGCCGAGCGCATTGTAAAGCACTACGCAGATGGTGAGGCATTGTATAATCGTGCTTATAATGTTGACTGCGTCCATCGCACCCTGCGGTACGTCCTGATAGACCATTATCCAACGCACGGTGATGACCACCACGTACAGCAGTAGTACGATTACCGACAGGAATTGGTCGAGCTTCCTTTCGTCTCTCATTTTGACCTCCTAAGTCTTTTATACCCAAATTATATAATAGGTTTATTAAATAATCATATAGACTACATTAAAATCAGATTAGAAAATGCAGACTTTGCAGAAAGGGGAATTAAGCGCCTTTACGCGACGCCCCAGCCCTTAAGCAGCGAATTTACGTCGGTGATTTCGGCGTCGTAGACTTCCTTGAGGTACTTGAGTCCGCCCTCGTAGTCCTCTTTGGTGAACGAGTCGGTCGCGTCCTTTGCTACGACGACGTTGTAGCCGAGGCAGTACGCGTCGGCGGAGGTGTGGCGTACGCACATGTGCGTGTGAAGTCCCGTCATGATGACGGTGTCCGCGCCGAGCTCTCTAAGCAAGAGATCGAGGTCGGTGTGGAAGAAACCGCTGTAACGGCGTTTGGGAACGACGTAGTCCTTGTCGCACAGCTCGAGCTCGGGAATGACTTTCGCGCCGTCGGTGCCCGCTATCGCGTGATCGCCCCACAATTTCAGCTCGTGGTCGACGCCCTTGAGATGCGCGTCGTTGCAGAATATTACGGGAACGCCCGCCTTTCTCGCGCCCTTCAACAGCTTCGCCGTCTTGGGAACGATCGCAAGCCCGCGGTCGCACTTGAGCGCGCCGGTGACGAAGTCGTTGAGCATGTCTACCACCAAAACTACAGGTTTCATATCTGCCTCCTAAAGTGTTTTGTACATTTTAGCACTTTGCGTGACATAAATCAAATGCTTTTACGGCAATTTCGGTATTTTGCTTGACCGACGGTATGATTTTGTGTATACTTCTTAAAAAAGCACAAGGAGTGTATTATGTACGAAGAAGGAGAGTCGACCGAGTTCCGCTACGACACACAACTGCTTATCGAGGGCAAGGGCTTGGACGAGGATAAGATAAAGGAGCATTTCCTAACCGCTTTCGAAGGCGACTGCCTGCTCGCCGTCGGCGATGACGAGCTTATCAAGATACACTTCCACACCAACGAGCCGTGGAAGGTGCTCGAATACTGCGCGAGCCTCGGCGAGATATATGATATCGTCGTAGAGGATATGGTCCGCCAATCGCAGGGCCTGCAAGGGTAAGCGGCGCGAAGCGAGCTTCGCGCCTAAGATAAGAAATAAGAGATAAGAAAGAGGGACAGTCCCTCAGTCAGCCATTCGGCTGACAGGTCTTACACAGGGGAGTCGAATAAAGAGGAAGCGCGGAGCGAAATCGCGGCGTTCGCCGCGGCTATAACTTTTCGGCTAAAACTGCCTGTTATTGCTTGACAAAATAACGAGTATGGGATATAATACCTATGCTTTAAGCACTCATAGCGCAATTGTCAGCGTCTTGCGAGGCAAAAGCGAAACGACGTACATTTTACACAATAACATTCAAGCACTCATAGCGCAATTGGATAGAGCGTCTGGCTACGGACCAGAAGGTTGGGAGTTCGAGTCTCTTTGGGTGCACCAAGAGGAAAGGATATGCGATGAAGTATATCCTTTTTTTATTTGCTAAAGCTGTTTCAAAATAACTTCAATTGCGCTCATAGCGCAATTGTCAGCGTCTGGCTACGGACCAGAAGGTTGGGAGTTCGAGTCTCTTTGGGTGCACCACAAAAAACACGCGGTAAGCGTGTTTTTTTTGTTATGGAAATCATGTTCGATATGTCGGTTATTTGTTATCGGTTTTGTCGTTCGACGGCGCGACCGGCTGAATCGGGATCTTTTTTGCGGCGTATGACACGGCGGTAACGATGTTATACACGACGGCAACGACAGAGGCGACGAGCAGCGGGACAAATGTGGAAAGTGCGGCGCCTTGATATTCTTGATAATACGTATAATCGTAATAATCCTTATATTCTTTGTTGGGTAGTTTGTCTATAAAGCCAAATGCTTGACTTATTGCGATTATGCTCATTATCATAACAACTATCATGCAGCCGACGCATACCACCGAAACGATGACACCGCTCCATTTTGCCGACTCTCTGTCGTCATCGAAATAAGGTATTAAGTGCAGGGCGTGTATCAAAAACAATGCCAATGCGATAAATGCTTCTACCAATAGGATTATTGTGTTTGTCGAAAACTTGTCGGTTAATTTCTTCTCTACAAACACGTGTCCGTCCGGTCGAAGGACGTCGGCATCTAACATTTGTTTGAAGCTGAAAAAGCCTATCAAGCCCATAAAAGCGGAAACCAAGCAAACCGCTATTATCACTATCGCGGCGGTTTTGATTGCCACATTGGATTTTTTGTCGTTTTCCATAATAATCGCTCCCTCAATGTATTAACTGTATAATACAACAATCGAATAGTAAATGCAATACCTTCGGTCGCCGTCGCGCCGTATTTAATGATATTTTAATGAGCAGTTTTCACGGTTTTTGAAGCTTGTCTATTATCGCGGTCTTGACTTCTTCGGTGATGCCGCGGGCGAGGTCGGTAAGCACGAAGCGATCGGCGGGGAACAGCTCGCCCGAAAAGTCCTCGTCGTCGACGGCGACGTAACAGTCTATTTCGGGGTGGCGGGCGAGATAATCTTTTATCTCCTCGTCACGGCTTTGCAAAAGTCGGGTTTTGCCGTGAAAGTCGGCTATCGTGATGCCGAATGGCTCGAGCTGCTCCAACATTTTAAGCACGTCTTTTTTGTACAGCCGCCAAAAGCTGGACAGCACGAGCTTGCAGTCCGTCGCGTCGACGATCTCTTTCAGCCGCCTGCAGCAGCCCTCGTCGAAAACGTCGTCACCCGTGCCTTCGCCCCAATTGACGACGCCCTCCTCGTGCAGGCACACGACGCCGTCGATATCCAAAAACAATACTTTCATAGCTCGACTTTTATTTCGTTAAGAACGCTCCCGAGCAGGGGGAGAGCCGTTGCTTCACGCTTCTCAGCGCGAGTCCGTACATGGCGTCGAGCATGAATGTATTCTGCGCATCCGAGCTGAACGTCGAGGACGATTTCCCTTCCTTGCCGTCGTTGTACGACTGAAGGTTGTGCCCCCAATTCATGTACACCATATTGTAATTGTCGTTTGCCCAGGCGATGGGGTAGTGGCCGTCGTACCATATCTCGTGCTGCTTGTTCTTGTCGGGCTGGTCGCCGGCGGGGTTTTCCTTGGTGGGGTTGAGGGTGAGGAGCACCGTTATATCCTCGTTTTCAAATAGGTCGTACTCCCAGCCGTACCACTCGCACGGCGCGGAAATGAAAAACTCGTCGTCGAGATGTTTTGTCGCGGGGTGATCGTACGTTTCAACGTAAAGCGGTTCGGAGGTGGGGTTCCAGGTGTTTTTGGCGTAGTCGCCGCAAGCGAGAAAGTCGTCCTGATACCAGTCCCAATACCCGCCGAGCTCGCGCATGGAAAACGCCGCCGAATGAAAGCCCATCCAGGCGCCGCCCGCTTCCATGTACCGCGTAAAAGCGTCCTGCTGCGACTCCGTCCACGGTCTGTCGTTTAGGAATATAACCAGGTCGACGCTCGACAGTTCATCGTCGTTGAGGTGGCTGTAATCAGTCCCGACGTACTCGTAGCTAAAGCCCAATTGCTCGCCGCGAGCGGGGAACCAAACATTAGCTTCCCGCGCAAAGTCGGAGTGTGCGGTGTCGCCGCCCGTGTCAAACCCGAACGCGAGCACCTTGAATCCGTACGCGCACTCTGCGCACGTGCCTTGCGTGTGCTTGCCGCTCGACTTCTTCCCGCAGTCGCGGCAGGTGTGTAAGTGTTCGGTCGCGCTCCGTTGCCATTCGCCCCAATCGTGAACGCCGTTATTATACGGGCAGGCGTCGCCGTCTTTGTCGCTTCCGCACGCCGCCATCGACAGGGCGAATACGGACAGCATGACGGCGGATAAAACAGCCGTAACCAATAATTTAAACGGTTTTCTCATAGCTTCTTATATATATTTTAATAGAATAAATCGGAGTGAGTGCCGGTTCGGTTTAAGTAAAGAATAAGCGTGTTGTCGCTGTATTTGTAAATAAGTATCCAGTCCGGCTCGATATGGCAGTCGCGAAATCCTGCGTATTTTCCCTTTAGCTCGTGGTCTTTATATTCTTTCGGCAGGGCCTGTCCGTCTGCGAGAATTTTTACTGCGGTTTTTAGCTTTTCGATATCGTAGCCGCGCTTTACCGCTGTCTTGAGGTCCTTTTTAAACTGCGACGTGTTCTTGATGATATACTTCATTGCAGGAGTTCCTCAAACAGCTCGTCGACGTTTGTATACCCCTTGTATTTTTCCGGATTCTTCTCCATGTCATCAACCTCTTTCATCGCGGCGAGCGTTGCCGCATTCGGCCTTTCGACGGCAAAGGGAATGCCGTTACTGTTTATTGCCTGTCGCAAAAACATATTGATTGCCGTGCTTGTGTCCAAGCCCAAATCGGCGAACAGCTCGGCCGCTTCTTTTTTGAGCTTATCGTCTACTCTGACATTGATTATAGCCATGTTGTAACCTCCGCGTATATATATTGTATGCACAATATAACACGTTGTAATGCGTTTGTCAAGCCTCTTTTTGAATTATCGTAATTAAAACGGCGGCTGCAATTTGCACGGCCGCCGTTTTTGTGCTTATTGAGCGGAGAAGGAATCCTTGCCGACGCCGCAAAGCGGGCAGGAAAAGTCGTCGGGAAGGTCTTCGAACTTCGTGCCGGGCGCGATGCCGTGCTCGGGATCGCCGACAGCCTCGTCGTACTCGTAACCGCAAATATCGCAGACGTACTTCATGTTAGCCTCCTTTGTATTTTCTACACCATATATACCACATATTTGTCGTGCCGTCAAGCGTGTCGAAAAATATCGAAAAAAATTGAAATATTTTGCCGAAAACGCTTGACAACTCAACGGCGGGGGCATATAATGACATTGAACAGTTGAATAATTGTTCAAGTGTTGTAACAAGGAGGGCGCGAAAGTGGCTAAAGAAATCGAGAGAAAAGAACGCGATAGGGCGGAAGAGCTCGACGAAGAGCTTTGCGAGGACTTCCACGCGGCGACGGTGGAGCGCGTAAAGGCGGCTATGCCCGACGAGGAGCTTTTGACCGACATGGCGGAGCTTTTCAAGGTTTTCGGCGATTCGACGCGCACCAAGATTCTCGCCGCGCTCGACGAGTCGGAGATGTGCGTGTGCTGCATTTCCGCAATCCTCAACATGAGCGTGTCGGCGGTTTCGCACCAGCTGCGCATTCTTCGCCATTCCAAGCTCGTCAAGACGCGGCGCGTGGGCAAGGAAATCTACTATTCGCTCGACGACGTTCACGTCGGGGAAATCTTCGAAAAGGCGCTCGAGCACGTAAAAGAACGCTGACTGCGATAAGCGGCGCGAATTCAACTTTAAAGGAGATCTATCATGGTTAAGACATACAAACTGCAAAACTTGGGCTGCGCCAACTGCGCGGCGAAAATGGAAAAGTCCATCAATAAGCTCGACGGCGTAAACAGCGCGACGATGAACTTTTTTATGCAAAAGCTGACGGTGGACGTCGAGGACGGTAAGCTCGACGAAATCATGCTCGAAGTGAAAAAGATTTGCAAAAAGGTCGAGCCCGATATGAAGATAATGGGCTTGTAAATACATACATAATGAAAGCAAGGCTTATCCGCATTATAATATGTCTCGTCGCTTTCGCCGCGGCGTTTTCGTGCTATCTTGCATTGGAGGCGCGCATGCCGTGGTGGGGGTGGCTTATCGTGTTCTCGGCGATATATCTCGGCGCGGGCTACGACGTGCTGTTTCGCGCCGGTCGCAACATCATTCACGGCAAGGTTTTCGACGAGAACTTTTTGATGGTGGTCGCAACCGTCGGCGCGTTCTGTATTCTCGAATTCGCCGAGGCCGTCGCCGTCATGCTGTTCTACCAGGTGGGCGAGTACTTTCAGGACTACGCGGTCGGCAAGTCTCGAAAGTCAATCGCCGCGCTCATGGACATCTGCCCCGAAACGGCGTGCGTAATCGGCGAGGACGGCGAGGAGCGTATCGTCGATCCGAGCGAGGTGGAAGTGGGTTCAGTCGTGGTCGTCCGCGCGGGCGAGCGCGTCCCGATCGACGGCGTCGTGACGGACGGGAGCGGTTATCTCGACTGCTCGGCGCTCACCGGCGAGAGTGAGCCGATCGCCGTCGGCGTGGGCGAGACCGCGCTGTCGGGCGCGATAAGCACGTCCGGCGTTCTCAAGATAAAGACCGAAAAGCCGTACGCCGACAGCACGGTTTCTAAGATTCTCGACCTCGTCGAAAACGCGGCGGCAAAAAAGGCAAAGGCGGAAAACTTTATTACGAGGTTTGCCGCGATATATACTCCTGCGGTCGTGTTTTGCGCAGTTATACTTGCGGTGCTGCCGCCGCTCATCATAGCGTATAGTTCTTCGGCCGTGTGGACGGACTGGATAACCCGCGCGCTGACATTCCTCGTAGTGTCCTGCCCGTGCGCGCTCGTGATCTCGGTGCCAATGTCGTTCTTCGGCGGCATAGGCGCGGCGAGCAGGCGCGGAATACTTGTCAAGGGCGGCAACTACCTCGAGCTTCTTGCCAAGGTGGATACGCTCGCTTTCGACAAGACGGGGACTATCACGAAGGGCGCGTTCGAGGTGATAAACGTAAGCGGCGAGCGCGAAAAGGTGCTATACTCTGCGGCGTGCGCCGAGCGGTTTTCGACGCACCCCGTCGCACGCTCGATTGTAACCGCCGCAGAAAAAGAAGGGCTCGATATAGGCGTGGCGAACGAGGGCATAGCTGTAACCGAACTGCCCGGACGCGGCATAGAGGTACACGAGAACGGCTGTAAAACGCTGTGCGGCAATGCGAAGCTTTTTACCGAGCGCGGAATCGAGTTTGAAAATGCTCCCTCTCGCGGCACCGTCGTGTACGTCGCGGTTGACGAAAAGTATATAGGCTCTGTCGAAATCGCGGACGGCATTAAGGACGATTCGAAATCCGCCGTCGCAGAGCTCAAGTCGCTCGGGCTTCGTACCGTCATGCTGACGGGCGACAGGAAGGAGGCGGCCGCCGCCGTAGCCGCCGAGGTGGGCGTCGACGAGTACAGGGCGGAGCTGCTTCCCGACATGAAGGTAGCCGAGGTGGAAAAGCTTATCGACGGCGACGCACAGGGCGAGGGCCGAAAAAACACGGTGGCGTTTGTCGGCGACGGCATAAACGACGCGCCCGTGCTGTCGCGTGCCGACGTCGGGATTGCAATGGGCGCGCTCGGCAGCGACGCGGCTATCGAGGCGGCGGACGTAGTGCTGATGAACGACAGCCTGTCGCAGATAGTTTCGGCGCGGCGCATAGCGAAAAAGACGTCGCGCATAGTAAAAGAGAACATCATCTTCGCGCTCGGCGTAAAGCTTATCGTGCTCATACTCGCGGCGTTTGCCATAGCCAACATGTGGCTTGCGGTGTTTGCCGACGTCGGAGTCGCGATACTCGCCATACTCAACGCAATGCGGTGCTTGAATATGCGTGAAACTAAAGTTGCGGCAAGCGCTTCGGAGCCGCCGCCCAAGGAGTAAAAAGAAGTCCGAATGGGCGAAAAACGGCTGTAAAATAGGGCAAAAAGGGGGTTTTTAGCCCTCTTTTTTTATTAAACACTTGATTTTGACAGTGTTGTGTTGTATAATTTTATGTAAACAACATACCGAGAGGGAGTTATGAACGCAAAGCAAGTCAAATTTTACGAGATAGTCAGCGGATTTTTCGGTTCGGATATTTTCAAGGCGGCGGTTGTCGACAAGTATTTCGGCGACCTTTTAAAGCTCGACTACACGCTCGCCGAGGACCTTTGGGAGTATATGCTGATAAGAAACGACTCCGACCTCAAAAATTCTGCCGTCACCGCGCTGTACATAGATAGGCTGTACAACATGTTTTATGCGGCAAACGCGCAAAGGGCGTTAAAGACCGTTATCGACCGTCCCGTAATTCTTCGTGCCGTGTTCAAGTTTTCGCCTGCGGCAGACGACGGCGAGCTTTTTATGCTGCCCGTCAATCTTCTCGTGTCCAACAAGATAGACGCCGCCGATTCCATTCTCAAGCAGGTGTCGAGCAACGACGCCATGAAGCCGTCGTTCGGTCAGTACATGATAAAGTTTTTAGACAGGCTGTTTATCGAGATGACCAAAAAGGACGCTCAGCGCCGCGTCAAGCTGAGCAACAAGCAGTCGCAACTGCTGTTCTCGACCGTTCAAAAGGTCAAGGGCGACGAGCGCGCCATGCTCGTTCAGAGGGTAAAAGAGGTTTTATAACAGCGCACGTTCGCACAAGTGAAGTGCGCATAAACATTTAAAACAAATAACACCGCAAGGACGGTACGATATGAGAAAGACTAAGATTGTTTGCACGCTCGGTCCGGCGACCGACGACTATGCGGTTTTGAAGAACATGATCCGCGCAGGGCTCAACGTTGCGCGGCTCAATTTTTCGCACGGAACGTACGACGACCACCGCATGCGTATCGACATGGTTAAAAGGGCGAGAAAGGAACTTGACGTTCCCGTCGCAATCCTTCTCGACACCAAAGGGCCCGAAATTCGCATCAAGACGTTTAAAAACGGCAAGATAGCTCTTCATGAGGGGAACAGGTTTACGCTCACGACGCGCGACGTCGAGGGCGACGAATCGATGGTTTCGGTAACGTACGACGAGCTTCCCAAGTACGTCAAAAAGGGTGCGCGCATACTCGTAAACGACGGGCTTATCGAGCTTGTCGTCGAGTCCATAAACAAGACCGACATAGTTACCGTCGTTCAAAACGACGGCGAGCTTTCCAATAGGAAAAGTATCAACATGCCGGGAACGTTTATCGACATGCCGTACCTGAGCGACGTCGACCGCGCCGACATAGAGTTCGGGCTCGAGCAGGACGTCGACTATATCGCCATGAGCTTTGTGCGCACGGTGGACGACGTCAGGCAGATTAAAAAACTTTTGACCGAGCACGACAAGAATGACGTTCAGATAATTGCCAAAATCGAAAACCGCTCGGGCGTAGACAACCTCGACGCAATACTCGCGGAAAGCGACGGCGTCATGGTCGCGCGCGGCGATATGGGTGTGGAGATTCCGTTCGAGGAGCTCCCCGGCATACAAAAGGACATGATAACGCGCTGTTACCGCCAGGGTAAAAAGGTGATAACGGCGACGCAGATGCTCGAATCCATGATAACCAACCCGCGCCCGACGCGCGCCGAGATCTCCGACGTCGCGAACGCAATTTACGACGGCTCGTCGGCTATTATGCTTTCGGGTGAGACCGCCGCCGGCGCGTACCCCGTCGAGGCGGTGCGCACCATGGCGAAGATCGCCGAGTTTGCCGAGAGCGACATCAATTACAAAAAGCGGTTCCGCGCGCTCGAACCGAGTATTAAGTCGATAACCGACGCCGTTTCGCACTCGACGTGCGCGGCGTCCTTCGACCTCGACGCAAAGGCGATAATCGCCGTATCGCGTTCGGGCTATACGGCGCGCAAGATTTCGCGCTTCCGCCCGACGGCGCCAATCATTGCGCCGACGACTTCGGCCAAGGCGTACCACCAGCTCGCCATGAACTGGGGCGTCATACCTGTGCTTTCCAAGGTGCAGGAAAATTCGGACGACCTGTTCCGCCACGTCATGCAGTGCGCGATAAACACGGGCGTGGTGCAGGAGGGCGATCTCGTAATCATAGCGGCGGGCGTTCCCGTCGGCGTTTCGGGCAACACCAACACCATGCGTATCGAATACGTAAAAAAGTTTTAAGCTTTCGGGGCGGGCATGGATAACAGCGGAGAAAAGAAGCAAATACTTATCGTCGAGGACGAGGCGCAGATAAGTAGGTTTTTGCAGCTCGAGCTCGAGCACGAAAACTACGCGACAACCATTTGCGCGGACGGCAGAGAGGCTTTGAACCTCAGCCTCGAGCGCGATTTCGATTTGATAATTCTCGACGTCATGCTGCCGTCGCTGAACGGTATCGAAATGCTTAGGCGCCTGCGTCAGAGCAAGCAGACGCCCGTCATAATCCTGACCGCGCGCGACCAGGTAGTCGACAAGGTGACCGGGCTCGACATCGGCGCAAACGACTACATGACCAAGCCGTTCGCAATAGAGGAGCTTTTGGCGCGGATAAGGCTTCACACCAAGCGCCCCGCGCAGGCGTCGTCGGCGCTCACTTGCGGAAAGCTCGTGCTTAATCCCGACGCGCGGATTGCGACGTACGACGGGCACGCGATCGACCTTACTAAAAAAGAGTTCGACCTTCTCGAATACCTCATGAAAAACCGCAACATCGTCATCGGGCGCGAAAAGCTTTTGGACGCGGTGTGGGGGTTCGATTTCTACGGCGCGACAAACGTCGTGGACGTGTATATTCGGTATCTGCGCTCTAAGATTGATGACGTGTACGGCGTCACTCTTATCGAGACGGTGCGCGGATCGGGTTACGTCATAAGATGAACGAAGAGAAAACACAAATCGAGAGTGAAAAGCCGGACGGCGAGAAAAACGTCGAAAATAAGGCGCTCGACTCGGTCGAGAAAAAAGAAGCGGTGCGCGAAACGCTTCGCGAGATAAAGAGCGAGAACGCGCCGCAAAATAAAAAGCCCCGCAAGCCGTCCGAGGTTTTGCTTTTAATCGTCAAGATTTTGTTCTTCCCGATCACTTTGACCGTGCTCGCGGTCAACCGCTTATTCAAAAGGTTTAAGGTGGGCATCGCCGTAAAGGCGACAGTCATATTCACCGTCGTTTTCGGTATCATGATTATCGGCTACGCCGCATTCACGCTCGCAAGCATAAGCTCGAGAATGAAGGGCGGCGGCGGACTGACCGAAGAATACATGAATCAGTTGATAATCACGTCGGTTATTCTCGTCTTTGTGTTTATTGTGCTCGGCTGCGTGATAGGCAGCCTGTCCAGCCAATACATGATAAACCCCGTGCGCAAGATTACTAAGCGCATTGAAGAGATTTCCGAGGAAAATCTGTCGGCGCGCGTAGACCCCGTCGATTCGCAGGACGAGGTGCGCGAGCTTACCGATCAGATAAACGCCATGCTTGAGTCGCTTCAACAGGCGTTCGAGCGGCAGGAAAACTTCGTGTCCGACGCGTCGCATGAGCTAAAGACGCCGCTCGCCGTCATTGCGGGCTACGCCAATCTTTTGAGAAGGTGGGGCAAGGACGACCCCAAAATTCTCGACGAGGCGGTCGAGGCTATTTCTCGCGAGAGCGAGAATATGAAGCGCATTGTCGACCAGCTCCTGTGGCTCGCCAAGATAGGCAACTTCTCGCTAAACAACTCCATTTTCAACCTTTACGAGACGGTCGACGACATTGTCGCAGGCTATCGGCTTACCAATATCAAGCACAAGATAACGCTTTCGGGCGACGCGTCGGTTACGCTCAACACCGACAAAAACCTCATGACGGAAGCTGTGCGCACCCTCGTCGACAATGCCATAAAGTACACCCCGCCGGACGGCGGCGAGATAGACATTACCATTGCGAGCGCAGAAGGCGGCATGGAACTCAAAATCGCAGACAACGGCATCGGCATTTCGGAAGCCGATCAGGCGCATATTTTCGAGCGGTTCTACCGCTGCGACAAGGTGCGCGGCAGGGAGAGCGGCTCGAGCGGACTTGGGCTTACAATCTGCAAATCAATCGTCGAAATGATGGGCGGAAGCATTGCCGTTCAGTCCGAGCTCGGAAAGGGAAGCTGTTTTACGATTACGTTGCATTAAACGAGAAAGGATGGGTTGTGCCGTAAACGGCGTGAAGAATAGAAGGAGGGATAATGTATGGAGCGGCATAGCATTAGGTGGTTCCCATATCCCATTATGACTATAGGTGTTTTAATTGGATTTGTTATGGGGTTAACACTTGGCACATTTCTGCTTGCTTTTGAACCAAGCCGTTTAGCATTTTTGCAATCAATACCTTTACTGATTGTTTGTTATGGGTATTGTATTGTCATATTGGTTACGATACCAAAACCTCTATTGTCGATAATCCAAATTGATGAAACCGGGATATCTCGATCATTTCTTGGAAGATTCTGGAAACTGCATATATCGTGGGACGAAATGACTGAGGCAAGATACTTTGTTCAAGTGTCGGAACAAATGATTTTTTCAAAAACAAAAAAATTATCTAATATTCCGCGCTTAAAATGGCATAAAGAAAAAGATGTTATTTTTATGGGATTCAGTAAAAAGCGTTACAAAGTAATCGAACAGTATTTACAGCAGCCTATTGTCGGCATGCCCGATAAAGTGAAAGAGCGTTTGACAAGAGACAAGAAATAGAACAGTCCCTCAGTCTGCTTCGCTGACAGCTCCCCTTACACAGGGGAGCCTGATTGAGGTAATAGTGAATAGGTAAGGAAGCGCGAGAGAAAGGCTCGCGCTTTTTGGGAAACTTCGACAAAATCCCCATTTGTTGTATCTTATTTATTCTTTGTCCGTCGCATATAATCTACCATGGAATTTCCTTGGGAAACTGTGCTATGCTTTGTTGCGGCGGCGGCGCTCGTCGCGGTCGTCGTGTGGGTGACGCGACTGAAAACCGTGGGCGTTACGAAAGTGCTCGTCAACTCACTCGCGGGCGGGGCGCTCATTATGGGACTTTCGGCGTTTAATATCCTCGTTTTGCCGTTCAATATTCTTAACGCTTTGATAGTGGGCGTTCTCGGACTGCCCGGGGCGGGGGTTGTGATTGCGGCTTCGCTTATATTATAGGCGACGGCGAGTGATATTTAGCTTCGCAGAGGGAGAATAAAGTGGAAGCGCGGGATAAAAGAGCCCGCGCTTTTCAGATCCTTCGACAAGCTCAGGATGACATAGTTAAACTACGCACTTCTTTACGACAAGACATTCCTCGGGCGTAGTAAAGAACGAATAACGGCAGTCAACACACGACGGGAATCAGTCTGTGCCTGTGTCATCCTGAGCGGAGCGCCTTGGCGCGAAGTCGAAGGATCTGCTTATCGACAATGGGGACTGCTGTTTGTTATGCAAAAAGTTGACATCAATTCTTCACTGTGGTAAAATTACAATCAGCAAAAACATTGGAGTTTATCATGGCGGATAAAGACAGGTTTGTCAATCAGATAGCGGATATCGATACCGATTACACGCAGTGGTACACCGACGTGTGCCTCAAGTCCGAGCTGTGCGATTACGGCCCGGTCAAAGGTACGATGGTTTTTAGACCGTACGGGTACGCGATTTGGGAGCGCATTCAGGCGGAAGCGGATAAAAGGTTCAAGGCGCTCGGCGTCAAGAACTCGTACTTTCCCATGCTCATACCGCAGTCGTTTTTGATGCGCGAGGCCGAGCACGTAGAGGGCTTTGCGCCCGAGGTTGCGACCGTCACGCACGTGGGCGACACCGAGCTTTCCGAAAAGCTCGTGCTTCGCCCGACGTCCGAAACGGTTATCGGCAACATGTACAGCAAGTGGATAGGCTCGTACCGCGACCTGCCGTTAAAGCTCAATCAGTGGGCGAACGTCGTGCGCTGGGAAAAGACGACGCGCCCCTTTCTCCGCACGAGCGAGTTCCTCTGGCAGGAGGGACACACCGTTTTCGCAACGCCCGAAGAGGCCAACGCCGACGCGCTCAAAATGCTCGAGGTTTACAAGGAAATAGCTAACGACGTGTTGGCTCTGCCCGTTCTTACGGGACGGAAATCCGAAAAAGAAAAATTCGCCGGAGCGGAAGCCACATACGGCATGGAAGCTATGATGAAGGACGGCAAGAGCCTTCAGGCGGGCACGACGCATTACTTCGGCGATAGGTTCGCAAAGGCGTTTGACATTAAATTCCTCGACAAGGACGGAGTACACAAGTACGCTTATCAGGCGAGCTGGGGCATTTCCACGCGGCTCATCGGCGCGGTCATTATGGCGCACGGCGACGCGCGCGGACTGTGCCTGCCGCCGCCCGTAGCGCCCATTCAGGCCGTTGTAGTGCCTATCGGCGTAGGCAAGAACGCCGCGGTGGGCGAAAAGGCGAGGGAGATTGCCGAAAAGTTGAAGGCGGCGGGGCTGCGCGTCGAGCTCGACGAGCGCGACCTTTCGCCCGGCTTTAAGTTCAATCATTGGGAGCTTCGCGGCGTGCCTGTGAGAGTTGAGCTCGGCGGACGCGACCTCGAGGCGGGCGTAGTAACCGTTTGCCGCCGCGTCGACGGTGAAAAGCTTCAAATAAGAATAGATGAGTGCGCCGAGAGAATTGTCGCCATGATGGGCGAGATCACCAAGAGCATGTACGATAAGGCGGACGCGTTTACGGCTTCGCACATCGTCAAGGTGGAAAAGCTCGACGACATGGAAAAGGCGCTCGACGGCGGCAACTTCTGCGACGCGCATTGGTGCGGCGAGCGGGAGTGCGAGGACAAGATAAAACAGTTGTACGCCGCGACGGCGCGCGTGTTTAATGCCGATCAGAAGGGCGTCGAAAAGCACAAGTGCGTGTGTTGCGGAAAGAAGGCTAAGCATAGGATATACTTTGCAAGAGCATATTAAGCGCGCAAGCGGCAGGGCGCCGCGTTGCGGCTAAGATAAGAGGGACAGTCCCTCAGTCAGCCATTCGGCTGACAGCTCCCCTTGCACAGGGGAGCCGAATAAAGAAGAAGCGCGGGAGAGAAAGCCCGCGCTTTTTTATGCGGCTTCGCCTAGATCCCTCCGCTACGCACTTCGTGCTTCGGTCGGGATGATGGGTAAACTATATGCTCATTTCGGAATGTTGCGTACCTACTACCATCATCCCGAGCTTGCCGAGGGATCTAGGCGCTTCGCGCCGCATTCTCTAAAATCTTAACTTTAATTATTTATTATTCAATCTTATTTCTTATCTATTCAGTTAGCCGCGTCTGCGGCGCAATATTCACATCCCCTCAGTCGCCTAACGGCGACAGCTCCCCTTATTAAGGGGAGCCGGATATCGCCATGAAAAAGCGCCGGTATTTTCCGGCGCTTCCTTAATTATTCATTATTAACTATTCATTATTCATTTAGACGCGAAGCGTCGCTTCGCGGCGCTTATATCTTTTGGAACTTGCCGTCCTTTTTGTGGACTGCAAGGCGGGCCTGCAAGCGGCGGGCGAGGTCTTTTGCAATGGTGAGCGCTTCCTGCTTTGTCTGCACTCTGCGGTACGCGCGTTCGGAGTCGGAGCGCAATATTACCCAATTGTTCTTGTTGCGGTCGAACTTGAGCGTAACCTTGATTGCAGACGTCTCGTCGCCGTACTCGTCGTCGTAGTACTCCTCGTCGTCGTCCTCTTCGGGCTCGGGCTCGGGAGCGGACTTTGCTTTAGCCGTCGACTTTGCGGGCGCGGGCTTGTTTGTGGGAACGATAATCGGCTCGGCTTTTTGCGCAGGCGCCGATTCTTTTTCGTCCTTGCCTTTGAGTCTTGCGATTTCCGCTTCCTGCTCTTTGACCTTGCTGTTGAGCTCGTTTATCGTGCGGTAGAGGGAGCCGTTGTCCGACTTGCCCGAAGCCGCGTCCGATACGGCTTGCAAACGCTCAATCTCCGCTTCCTGCGCCTTTACTCTGTTGTTGAGCTCGTTTATTGTGCGGTAGAGACTGCCGTTGTCCGACTTGTTGCTTCCTTTTTCGAGCTCTTTCGTCAGATCGTCGATGAGCTGCTGCTTTTCGTCGACCTTGCGGTGAAGGTCGGCGATTATCTTGTCGTCGGTGCCGCTCGGCCGTTCCGCGACCTTGCCCTCGTACTCCTTTTCGAGCTCGGCGCGGACTTGCTTTCTGATCTCTTCCTCATTGGGCGCGTCCTGCTTTTCGCCGATTACGTTCGCCTTGGATTCGAGGTTGGTGATTTTCTTTTTGAGCTGAACGTGGCGCACCGCCATGATGATTATCAAGACGACGATTACCACGAGGAGAACGACGGCGACAAGCAAAAACAAGGCAGGGTATTGCACCGACCAGTCGCCGAGGTTTTTGTATGCCCAATTATTGAGAGCGTCCATATTTCCCTCCGTATGTGCAAAGTTTTTTATATTATATCATTTTTCGGCGGGTATGTCAATATCCGAGACGGAATAAATGTGTGCGACTTTTTTGGTAGCACTTTGTCTTGACATGCGGCGCTAAATGGTTTATGCTATACTATGACAATGGAGGACAAAATGATACGTACTATATCGTCGGAAAGCGTCACCGAAGGACATCCCGACAAAGTCTGCGATTACATAGCGGACTCGGTGCTCGACGCGGCGCTCGAGATTGACAAGGACAGCAGAATAGCTTGCGAAGTGGCGTGCGCGACGGGGCTCGTCACCGTGCTCGGCGAGTTCGACACGGCGACCGATTTTATCGACGTGCAAAAAATAGCGCGCGGCGCAATCGAGGAAATAGGCTACACCGATCCCGCGCTCGGCTTTTGCGCGTCCGGCTGCGCGGTTTTGAGCGCGATAGTCGGACAGTCGCCCGATATTTCGCGCGGCGTTTTGGAGTCTATCGAGGTGCGCACGGGAATAGCCAAGGACGAGTACGACAGGGTGGGCGCAGGCGATCAGGGCATGATGTTCGGTTACGCGTGCTCGGAGACCGAGGAGCTTATGCCGCTCCCCATAACGCTCGCGCACAAGCTTACAAAGACGCTTACAGAAGTGCGAAAGTCGGGCGAGCTTTCCTTTCTCCGTCCCGACGGCAAGGCGATGGTCGCGCTCGACTACGAAAACGGCGTGCCCGTGAGAGTGCGTTCCGTCGTCGTTTCAGCTCAGCACACGCCCGACGTGTCGGACGAAAGCTTACGCGAGGGGATTACCGAGTGCGTCATTAAGCGCGCCGTGCCCGCTAAGCTTTTGAAGGGCGCGGAGATATTGATAAACCCGACGGGGCGGTTTGTAATAGGCGGGCCCGCGGGCGACACCGGCGTCACAGGCAGAAAGATAATCGTCGACACCTACGGCGGCGCAATCCCGCACGGCGGCGGCGCGTTCTCGGGGAAAGACGCGTCCAAGGTCGACCGCTCGGCGTCGTACTATGCGCGGTACGCTTGCAAAAACCTCGTCGCGGCGGGGCTTTGCGAAAAGGTCATGCTCCAGGTCGGTTACGCGATAGGGCGTGCGCGGCCTGTTTCGCTGTATGTGGATACGTTTGGAACGGGCGACGACGAAGCAGTTAAAAAAGCGGCGCTTCGCGTGTTCGACTTCCGTCCGGCGGCTATAATAGATAGTCTGGGGCTTAAAAATCCCATTTACAAAAAGACGACCAATTACGGGCATTTCGGAAAGAAGGATTTGCCGTGGGAAAAAGTTGACGCCGCGGAGCGGCTTAGATAAGAGATATATCACATCCCCTCAGTCTGCCGCAAGCGGCAGCCAGCTCCCCTTATTAAGGGGAGCCTGAACAAGTCCCTCAGTCAGCTACGCTGACAGGTCTTACACAGGGGAGCCGAATAGAGTGGAAGCGCGAGATAGATGTGCTCGCGCTTGACAGATTCCTCGCGGGGCTCGGAATGACACAATTACACAAAGCACTTCTTTACGACACGACTTTTAAGTGGAGATATGCTTTTTACTTGTCATCCTGAGCGGAGCGTAAGCGAAGTCGAAGGATCTAAGTGCCGCGGAGCGGCTTAGATAAGAGATATATCACATCCCCTCAGTCGCCTAAAGGCGACAGCTCCCCTTATTAAGGGGAGCCTGATAGAGAAGTAGGTAGGTAACAATTTGGAAAGGCTTTCGGGCGCAGTCGAAGAGATTCGTTTTCGCAACGACGACAACGGCTACACCGTGCTCGTCGTTGAGGCGGAGGACGGTGCGCCCGTTATTGTCGTGGGCAATTTGCCGCCCGTGACGCCGGGAGATACGCTCGAGCTCGAGGGCGAGTTTACCATTCACCCCAAGTTCGGCATGCAGTTCAAGGCGGTGAGAGCATCCGTGTCGCCGCCCGTCGGCGTTTACGGCATTATCAAGTTTTTGTCGTCGGGGCTCATCGAGGGCTGCGGCGAAAAGACTGCCGCGCGCATAGTCGAAAAGTTCGGCGCAAAGACCGTCGAGATATTCGAAAAGACGCCCGAGCGGCTTGCCGAGGTCAAGGGCATAAGCCCCGCAAAGGCCAAAAAGATGTCGGAGTCGTACGCCGAGCAACGCCACCGCCGCGACGCGATCATGTTTTTGACGGGGTACGGCGTTTCGGTCAACCTCGCGCTCAAGCTTTTTGAAATCTACGGCGCGGCGACCGTTTCGACCGTCAAGACCAATCCGTACATCCTCGTCGAGGACGTCGACGGAGTCGGGTTTTTGACGGCGGACAGGATTGCGCGCTCGCTCGGCATTGCCGAAAACTCTTTATTCCGCATTCGGGCGGGCGTTCTTCACTCGATAAACTCGGCGTGCGAAAGAGAGGGCAACACCTATCTTCCGCGCGAAAAGCTCGTCGACGCCGCTTCGCGGCTCTTGTCGATAACAGACAAAGCTCAAATAGAAAACGCGATAGAAACTCTCCGCGTCGAGAGAAAACTCGTCGTGCCATTCGACGGCGCGGTCATGGGCGAGATGTACTACCGCACCGAACGCGCCGCCGCCGTCAAGATGGTTAAGCGCGTCGACGAGGCGGGGCTCACTGTCGCAAACGTCGAGGGACTCATCGACAGGTTCGAAAAGATAAACTCAATTACGCTTCACCCCGCGCAGCGCGAGGGCGTGATGAATGCCGTAAGCCACGGCGTGTCTGTCATTACGGGCGGCCCCGGCACGGGCAAGACAACTATAATCAACTGCATACTTTTTATCCTCGACGCGCTTGGAAGCTCGGCCCTTCTTCTCGCGCCGACGGGGAGAGCCGCAAAGCGCATAACGGACGGCTGCGGCAGGGACGCGTTTACCATTCACCGCGCGCTGCTGTCGCTCGAGGACGGCGAAAAGTTCGGTGAGAACGCAGTCATAGTCGACGAGTTTTCCATGGTCGACATATTTCTCTTCCGCACGCTTTTGGAGGCTGTAAACGACACGGCGCGGCTTATTATCGTGGGCGACGCCGATCAGCTTCCGTCGGTGGGCGCGGGGAATGTTCTGCGCGATCTCATTGCGAGCGGACTCGTGCCCGTAACCCGACTGAGCTTTATTTACCGTCAGTCGTCGCTGAGCCGCATTGCGGTCAGCGCTCACGCCATAAACGAAGGCAAGCTCCCCGAACTCGACGCGAGAGACGGCGATTTCTTCTTCTTCCCGATGCGTAATGCCGAAGCTACGGCGGACATGGCGGTCGAGCTCGCGACAGAGCGCATTACCGCCAAGTTCGGCATCGATCCGTCGCGTATACAGGTGATTGCGGCGCTCAAAAACGGCGTCGCCGGAGTGAACGCGCTAAACGCAAGGCTTCAGCGCGCACTCAACTGCGAAAGCAAAAAGAAATTCGATTTCGGCGACATCACGTTTTGCGTGGGCGACCGCGTCATGCACACCGTCAACAACTACGAACTCGAATGGACGCGCGGCGCGTACTCGGGAAAGGGCGTCTTTAACGGCGATATAGGCACCGTCGCGGAGATCATGGCTACGGGCGAGATCGAAGTGGAGTTCGAGGACGGACGACGCGCGCTGTACGTGGGCGAGACGCGGCGGCAGCTCATTCTCTCGTACGCCATAACCGTGCACAAGAGCCAGGGCTGCGAGTTCGACGCGATAGTCATGCCGATAGTTGGCGGTGCGCCCGTCATAATGACGCGAAACCTGTTGTACACGGCGATTACCCGCGCCAAAAAGCTCGCCGTGCTCGTCGGCGAAAAGTATCACGTCGAGCGCATGATAGCAAACAACTACGTCGCAGAAAGGTTTTCTGCGCTCAAAGAGTTTATAGACGAAGCTAAGTCGGATATGCGGAAGCTGTTTTCTTGATTTTGGCGAAAACCCGCACCCGCTTTACCTCAATTTCCTTGCCGCACAGGTAAAATACACCGCACAAAAAATTGACTTTTTTTGCGCGGTGTATTATATTATATAAGAAGAGGGAGAATGCCTCTCGCTTTTTCGGAGCTACGTTTGGAAAAGAGCGGTAGAAATGAAAACCGCGCGCTCAAAACCGTGTTGGCGTGCGACATGTTTACGGCGGCATATTACGTAATGCCCTTGCTCTTTTTTCTGCCTTTCGTGGCGCAAAGAGGGCAGTGGATAGCGGCCGCGTTCGTGCCGCTCGGCTGTATCATTCCGTTTGCGGTCATGCCGTTGCTTTATGCGCTCGTGCACAGGTTCGATCCGCTTTTATTCGGGAGATATCACCTGTTCATGCCCATTTCCGCGTTTCTCGCGGCGTTTTCGTTCGTCGAGTTTTGGAGCGCGGACGACGGTGCTCTCGGCGCGGTGCGGATTGCGCTCGGCTTTTCGGTTTTGACAATCGCCGCCGTGACGTACCGATACTGTTCGTTTTCGGTGCGCGTGCGTCTGACCGATTGCGGTATAGCAAAGCCGTCTCCCGTCATGCTGATATTTTCGGCGGTCGGCGGCGCGGCGGGCGTGGGCGCGGTTATCGGGTTTTACTTTTACGATCCCGACACGGTGTTTATTAACGCCGCATACGTCGTAGCGGGCGTGTGCGTCATACTCGCTATGGTGCAGTACCTTACTTCGTTCTATTACATTCCCAAGCTGAGCGGAAAACGCGTGCAGTCGGTTAAATCGGTGTTCCGCGCCTTTTTCGGCGGGCTCAACGTGCGACTGTTCGTATCGTCGGCGCTCGCCGTTGCGGCGTTTTCCACAGTCTTAGCGCTCGCCGTCTCGGTGTGCTCCGAGCTCCCGTCCTACGCCTTTACGTCGGTTGCGGCGGTCGCGGCGGGCGGGTTTATCGGCGGGAGCTTTTTGTGCGTCAAGCTCGTCAAGCGTCGCTCGCGTTTGCTTACTGCGGTCATGATAGGCTTACTCGTTGTCTCCGCCGCGCTGTTTGCCTTGACGCAGATGTTTGTGCTTCTCGACTCCGTTCCCATATACTCGCTTGTCGCCTCGGCGGCGCTCTGCGGAGTTGGGACGGCATTGGCGTTTAGGCAGATGCGGCTTCGGTTTTTATCGATTAAGCCGCACGTGACGAGCGGCGTCGCGCACATCCTAATCGAGCTCGCTTGCGGCGCGGGAACGGCAATTGCCTTTGCGGCGGCAGTGGCCGTCGGCGGGGCGGTCGCGGCAAACGGCGGCGACATGATGCTCTATGTTTACGGCTTCGCTTCGGCGGTAGTCCTCGGCATCGCCTCGGTCGTGACGTCGAGAATAAGGCGGTCGGCGCCGCCGATGCCCGATGAGCTTTCCTACGAGCCGACGGCTGCGGTACACGACATCGGTGCGGCAGGCTGACGACGATATATTATTCACAATCCAACGGCAAGACGGAAGTAGTCATAGAACTGCTCGACGAGAATAGCCGTAGCCCAAGAAGTTAAAACCAAAGAAGTTAAACCCCAAGAAGCTAAAAAACGCGCAATGCGCAAAAAAGGAGAAAAACATGAAGACGGACATCGAAATCGCCTACGAGGCCAACCCCCAACCCATCGAGAAGATAGCCGCCAAGATCGGAATCAAGGACGTCTACCGCTACGGTGATTACGTCGCCAAGGTGTCGCCCAAGAACACGCCCAAGGCAAAGCTCATTCTCGTAACGGCGATTAACCCCACGCCCGCAGGCGAGGGCAAGTCGACCGTTTCCATCGGTCTTGCCGACGGCATGAACAAAATCGGCAAGAAAACGGCGCTCGCACTCCGCGAGCCGTCGCTCGGTCCCGTCTTCGGTATGAAGGGCGGTGCGACGGGCGGCGGCATGGCGCAGATTATCCCCATGGACGACATCAACCTGCACTTTACGGGCGACCTGCACGCGATTACCGCCGCGAACAACCTTTTGTGCGCGATGGTCGACAACTCCATATACTTCGGCAATCCCTTGAAGATCGCAAAGGTGACGTTTAACCGCTGCATGGACTGCAACGACCGCGCGCTTCGCAACATAGTCGTCGCGCTCGGCGGTAACGGTCAGGCGCGCGAGGACGGCTTCAACATAACCGCCGCGAGCGAGGTCATGGCGACGCTGTGTCTTGCCGCGGACTTCGACGACCTCAAGGTAAGGCTTGGGCGTATAATTATCGGTTACGACTACGACGGTAAGCCCGTCACTGCAAAAGACCTCGGCGCAAACGAGGCTATGGCTGTGCTACTTAAGGACGCCGCAAAGCCCAATCTCGTTCAAACACTCGAGGGCACGCCCGCATTCGTGCACGGCGGACCGTTTGCCAACATCGCGCACGGCTGCAACTCGGTCATTGCGACAAAGACTGCCATGAGCTACGCCGACTACGTAGTGACGGAAGCGGGCTTCGGCGCAGACCTCGGTGCGGAGAAGTTTTTTGACATCAAGTGCCGCACCGCGGGGCTCAACCCGTCTGCGACCGTCATCGTCGCGACAATTCGCGCTCTCAAATACGGCGGTAACGGCGACCTTGCGGTCGGCATGGGCAACCTCGTCAAGCACATAGAAAACATCAAAAACGTGTTCTCGCAAAACACCGTCGTCGCTATCAATAAGTTTACCGACGACACCGAAGAGGACATTGCGGCCGTCAAAGCGGCGGCTAAGGCGGCGGGCGCTACGGCAGTGCTCTGCGAATGCTGGGGCAAGGGCGGCGAGGGCGCCGTCGAGCTCGCAGAGGCAGTCGTAAAGGCGGCGTCCGGAAAATCCAAGCTGACATTTACTTACAACGATGAGGAGACCGTCGTCGAAAAGGTGGCTAAGGTCGCGACGCGCATATACGGCGCAAAGGACGTCGTGTGGACTGCCAAGGCCAAAAAGAGCCTCGAAAAGATGCTGCCTCTCGGTGTGGATAAGCTGCCCGTGTGCGTCGCAAAGACGCAGTACAGTCTGTCCGACGACGCGAAGAAGCTCGGGCGGCCGGAGGGCTTTACAGTCACCGTTCGCGACGTGCAGTACCGCGCGGGCGCGGGATTCGTCGTCGCGGTCGCGGGCGACATACTGCTCATGCCCGGACTTCCGAGAGTTCCCAACGCCGTCAACATGAAGATAGAGGACGGCAAGATAAGCGGACTTTTCTAAACGAGCATATATCACATCCCCTCAGTCGCCTAAAGGCGACAGCTCCCCTTATTAAGGGGAGCTTGACAGATTCTTCGCTTCGCTCAGAATGACATCGTAACGGTGGTGTCGCGTTTAAATATAGGAGTCTTTTTATGGAAACCGAAAAGGCAACCAACTTTATAGAAAGCATCATAATCGACGACCTCGAGTCGGGCAAGATCGATAGCGTAGTTATGCGTTTTCCGCCCGAGCCCAACGGCAGGCTTCACATAGGGCACGCCAAGGCGGCGACTTTTAACTTTCTCACCGCGCAAAAGTTCGGCGGGAAGTGCAATCTTCGCTTCGACGACACCAACCCCGTAAAAGAGGACGCCGATTTTTGCGAGCAGATAGAGCGCGACATTCGCTGGCTCGGCTTTGAGCCCGCGGGCGTTTACTACGCGTCCGACTACTTCGAGTACATGCGGGACTGCGCAGTGCTTCTCATCAAAAAGGGACTTGCGTATGTCGACGAGAGCACGCCCGACGACATTCGCGCCATGCGAGGAACGCTCACCGAGCCCGGCAAAAACTCGCCGTACCGCGACCGCCCGATAAAGGAAAGCCTCGCGCTGTTCGACAAGATGCAGAGTGGCGAGGTGCCCGACGGCGGCATGGTGCTGCGCGCCAAAATCGACATGGCGTCGCCCAATATGAATATGCGCGATCCCGTAATCTACAGGGTGCTTCACGCAACCCATCACCGCACGGGCGACAAGTGGTGCGTGTACCCCATGTACGACTTTGCGCACCCCATAGAGGACGCGGTTGAGGGCGTCACGCACTCGTGTTGCACCATGGAGTTCGAGGATCACAGACCGCTCTACGATTGGGTTATAGACAACTGCGACATCGAGCACAAGCCGCACCAATACGAGTTTGCGCGGCTCAATATGACCGATACCGTAATGAGCAAGCGCTATCTCAAGCAGCTCGTCGACAGCGGCGCTGTGGACGGTTGGGACGATCCGAGAATGCCCACGCTGTCCGGCCTTCGCCGACGCGGTGTGCCCGCGCACGCGATAGTCGCGTTCTGCACCGAGGTCGGCCTTGCGAAGGCTGTAGGCGTCGTAAACGGCGCACAGTTTGACGACTGCGTTCGAGACGAGCTCAACGCCACCGCAAAGCGGTACATGGTCGTGCCCGATCCGATAGAGGTTGAGATTGTCAACGTGGCGGACGATTTCGAGGACGCCGTCGAGGTGACGGAGGGCGGCGAGTACGTCGTTCCGCACCCGACGTTTATCGATCCCGAAAAGCGCGAGACGCCTGTTACGACGCGCAAGATACGCCTTTCAAAGCACGTCTATATTGACCGCGCCGACTTTATGATAGAGCCTCCCAAGGGCTATCACAGGCTTATACCGGGCGGCTTGGCGCGGCTTAAAAATTCGTTTATCGTGCGGTGCGTCGGCTATGACTGCGACAATAGCGGCAAGGTAACCAAAATCCGCGTCGAAAAGACGGACGAGGTCAAGGCGAAGGGCGTCATTCAGTGGGTGGACAAGGCAACCGCCGTTGACATCAAGCTCAGAAAGCTTTCGGCTATCGTGCCCAACGGCGAGGGTGATTTTACCGAACGCATCAATCATGACTCGCTCAAGGTTACGACGGCAAAGGCGGAGGCGGCGGTCGCCGAGCTCAAGGTGGGCGAAGCGGTGCAGTTCTTCCGCATAGGCTACTTCGCGCGAGACGAAAAATTCCGCGACGCGTTTAACACCGTCGTCGAATTGAAGTCGAGCTATAAGGCATAAGTTTTAAAAAGGAGAACGATATGAAAATTCTCGTCACCGGCGGGCAGGGTTTTATAGGTAAGGCGTTTATCAAAAGGTACCGCCACATGTTCGACATAGTCGCGCCCACGCAGGCGCAGATGGATTTAGCGGACGCGCGCTCGATCGACGCCGTGTTCAAAAAGAACAAGTTCGATGCGGTACTGCACCTTTTCGGAGCGCTCGAAATAAGCGCCGACAAGGCGTCCGAAAACATGGTCGCGTTTAAAAACATTCAGTATATGTCAATCGTTCACGGCGTGAAAAAGCTGATAGTAATCGGCGAGGGCGTCGAGTTTGACAGCGGCAGACCTATAGTCGACGCGTCCGAGAGCATGCTCGGCAAGTCCGTCCCGACCGACGGCTACGCGCTCTCGCGCTACATGATAAGCAATCTTGCCGCAAAGGATAAGATAACGACGGTGCTTCGCGTGTTCGACGTTTACGGCCACGGCGGCAAGGGAACTATCGACAAGATGATCGCCGCCGCCGCGCACGGCAAAAACATCACGCTCAATCAAGACCGCACCGTGAGCGCCGTTTATATCGAGGACCTTGAAAAGGTGATTGTCGCCGTGCTCAAGGGACATATCAAGCGCGGCGATTACAATGTTGTATCGGGCGACAAGGCGAGCTATCTCGATATTGCAAAATCTTTAAAGCGCCGTGCAAAGCGCGACGAATGCGCCATAGATATTAAGGTCAAAAACCCCGCACCCGCTTTGGAGTACACGGCGACAAACGAAAAGCTACTCAAGGCTTTGCCGACGTTCAAGCCGCTTTCAATCAAAGACGGCGTAAAAAAGTGCTATCACGACATAAAGGCATAGGAGAACTACTATGAAAATCACAGCAGACGAGCTTCGCAAAAAGTGGATGGATTTCTTTACCAAGCGCGGGCACACGCCCATTTCGTCCGCTTCGCTCATACCCGAAAACGATCCGACCGTGCTGTTTACGACGGCGGGAATGCACCCGCTCGTGCCGTACCTTCTCGGTCAGCCGCACCCCGCGGGCAAGCGCCTTTGCGACGCGCAAAAATGCGTCCGCACGGGCGACATCGACGAGGTGGGCGACGCTTCGCACTGCACGTTTTTCGAAATGCTCGGCAACTGGAGCCTCGGCGATTTTTTCAAGGCCGAAATGGTGCCTTGGAGCTATGAGTTTTTGACTAAAGAACTCGGACTTTCTCCCGACAGGCTCGCCGTCACCGTTTTCGAGGGCGACGCCGATTGCCCGCGCGACAACGAGACTGCGGCGCTTTGGGAAAAGTGCGGCATCAAGAAAGAGAATATATTCTTCCTCGGCAAAAAGCACAACTGGTGGGGCCCCGCAGGCCAGACAGGCCCGTGCGGTCCGGATACCGAGATGTTTTACGACACGGGTAAGCCCAAGTGCTGCCCCGAATGCTCGCCTGCGTGCGATTGCGGCAAGTACGTCGAGGTGTGGAACGACGTCTTTATGCAGTTTAACAAGACGGCGGACGGCAAGTTCGAGCCTTTGAAGCAGAAAAACGTCGATACCGGCATGGGCTTAGAGCGCGCGCTCATGAACATGCAGGGGCTCTCCTCCGTGTACGACACCGACGTATTTAAGCCCATTGTCGACAAAATCAAGGAGCTTGCCGAAGTTAAGGACGACAGCGTGGAAACGGTCAAGGCGGTGCGCGTCGTCGCCGACCACATACGCACCTCCACCTTTATCATAGGCGACGAGCGCGGCGTTACGCCCTCCAACGTCGACCAGGGCTATATTTTAAGAAGGCTCCTTCGCCGCGCGATACGCTTCGGCACGACGATTGGGCTAAAAGCGGGCGACTACTCGGCGGTCGCGGCTGTCGTCGTCGACAAGTACAAGGACGTATATCCCGAGCTGCTTGCGGCGCGCGACAAGATTATATTCGAGATAAACGAGGAGCAGGCGAGGTTTTCGCGCACACTCGAAAACGGCATAAAAGAGTTTGAAAAGCTGTGCAAGTTTTTGCAGACCGACGTCATTCCCGGAAAGTCTGCGTTTAGGTTGTACGACACCTACGGCTTTCCGCTCGAAATGACGATAGAAATGGCAAAAGAGCGCGGCTTTACCGTCGACGTCGACGGGTTCAATGCGCGGTTCGAGGAACACAAAAACCTCTCGCATGCGGGCGCCGAGCAGCGCTTTAAGGGCGGGCTTGCCGACACGGGCGAGCTTACGGCAAGGCTTCACACGGCAACGCACCTCATGCACCGCGCGCTCAAAGAGGTTCTCAACGACGAGAACGTCAATCAGCGCGGCTCCAACATCACGCCCGAGCGGCTTCGCTTCGACTTTTCGTTCGGCCGCGCCATGACTCCCGAGGAGATCAAGGCGGTAGAGGACAAGGTCAACGCCGCAATAAAAGCGGACGTTCCCGTAACCTGCGAGGAGATGACGGTCGACGAGGCAAAGGCGGCGGGGGCGGTCGGACTGTTCGCGTCGAAGTACGGCGAAAAGGTCAAGGTTTACACCATGGGCGAGTTCTCCAAAGAGATTTGCGGCGGACCGCATGCGGCGCATACGGGCGAGCTCGGGCACTTCAAGATACTCAAAGAACAGTCGAGCTCGGCGGGCGTTCGCCGCATAAAGGCCGTTTTGGAATGATATTACTCGGAAAAGCAGGTAGAAAATGGACCACGTTGAAATAGAAAAGAAATGGCGCGCGCGCTGGGAAAAAGATGGCGTAAACACCTTCACGCCGGGCGGCGACAAGCACTACGTTCTCGAAATGCTGCCGTACCCTTCGGGCGCTAAACTGCACGTAGGGCATTGGTACAACTACGGCGTCGCGGACAGCTACGCGAGGTACATGCGCATGAACGGCAAGAACGTGTTTCAGCCCATGGGGTTTGACGCGTTCGGGCTTCCCGCAGAAAACTACGCGATAAAGACGGGCGTTCACCCCAAGGATTCGACGGACGCAAACATCGAAACAATGGAACGCCAGCTTCGCGACATGGGCATAATGTTCGATTGGTCGCACGAGTTTTGCACCTGCCGTCCCGACTACTACAAGTGGACGCAGTGGCTGTTTTTACAGCTCTACAAAAACGGACTGTGCTATCAGAAAAAAGCGCCCGTCAACTACTGCCCGTCCTGCCAGACGGTAATAGCAAACGAGCAGGTCGTTGACGGCAAGTGCGAAAGGTGCAAGACCGAAGTCGTGCACAAGGAAATGACGCAGTGGTTTTTCAAGATAACAGACTACGCGGAAAGGCTTCTCGAAGGGCTTGACGGACTCGATTGGCCCGAAAAGACAAAGACCATGCAGCGCAATTGGATAGGCAAGTCGGTGGGCGGCGAGGTGGTTTTCGACCTCGAAAAGCCGACGGAGTCCGCCAAGAGCATAACCGTATTCACGACGCGCGCGGACACCCTTTTCGGCGTCAGCTACGTCGTTCTCGCGCCTGAGCACCCGCTCGTGCCCGCGCTTACCGCAAAGGGTAAGAAGGCGGCGGTCGAGGCGTACATCAAGGAAGCGGCAAAGCGCACCGACATAGAGCGCACGTCGACGACAAAGGAAAAGACGGGCGTGTTTATCGGCAGCTACTGCATAAACCCGATAAACGGCGAGAAAGTGCCCATTTTTATCGCCGACTACTGCCTGTCGACCTACGGCACGGGCGCGGTCATGGGCGTCGCCGCGCACGACACGCGCGACTACGCTTTTGCTAAAAAGCACAAGCTCGCTATTAAGCAGGTGATTAAGCCTAATGACGGCGAGTGCGAACTTCCGTACACCGAATACGGCGTCATGACAAACAGCGGTAAGTTCGACGGAATGAAGAGCGCGGACGGCAAAAACGCCGTTCTCGACGAGCTTTCCGAAATCGGGCACGGCGGCAAAAAGACCAACTACCGCATGCGCGACTGGTCGGTCTCACGCCAGAGGTATTGGGGCGCACCCATTCCGATTATTTACTGCGAGCACTGCGGCGCGGTGCCCGTGCCCGAAAAGGACTTGCCCGTAACGCTTCCGTACGACGTCAACTTCACGCCCGACGGCAAGTCGCCGCTCGCGAGAAGCCCCGAGTTTTACGAGACGACTTGCCCTGTCTGCGGCAAAAAGGCGAAGCGCGAGACGGACACGCTCGACACGTTCGTCTGCTCGTCCTGGTATTATCTGCGCTATCCCGACGCGCATAACGATAATGCCCCGTTCGACAAGAAAACGGTCAACGCGCTGCTCCCCGTCGACTGCTACGTCGGCGGCGCCGAGCACGCCTGCGGGCACTTGCTCTATTCGCGCTTTATCACAAAGGTTTTGCACGACCTCGGCTATCTCGACTTCGACGAGCCGTTCACGCGGCTTGTGCACCAGGGCGTCATTCTCGGCCCCGACGGCAACCGCATGAGTAAGAGCCGCGGCAACGTCATTTCGCCAGACCCGATAATCGAAAAATACGGCTCGGACGCGCTTCGGCTTTACATGATGTTCGGCTTCGACTACTCAATGGGCGGGCCGTGGTCGGACGGCGGCATTGCGTCGTGCGCCAAGTTCATGGACAGAATAGAACGCATTGCGCTCGAAGTAAAGGACGAAAAGGAGAGCGACAAGGGCGGCGATCTCGATTACGACCTCAACTACTGCATAAAAGAGGTTCGCGCCGACATTCCCGCATTCGGCTTTAACACGGCGGTTGCGAGGTGCATGGAGCTCGTCAACGCGATGTACAAGTACCGCGAAAGCCAAGGCTACAATCCTGCCTACCAAAAGCACGTTCTGCGCGTTCTCATAAAGATAATGGCGCCGCTCGCGCCGCACTTTATGGAAGAGCTAAACGAAATGACGGGCGGCAAAGGCTCGCTGTTTGACGAGAAATATCCGACGTGCGACGAATCTAAGCTCGTCAAATCGTCCGTCGAATACGCCGTGCAGGTCAACTCCAAAATTAAGTGCAAGATCGTCCTGCCGCAAGGGCTTCCCGCCGCCGACATTCAAAAGCTGGCGTTAGAAAACGCCGACGTTTTGACGGCGCTCGACGGCAAGACGCCGAGAAAGGTGATAGTCATTCCCGAACGGCTTATAAATATAGTGGTGTAAATATTGTAGAGACTGAAAAAACCGCTCTTTCGTGCAAGGGCGGTTTTTGTATTGACATATTCCGACAAAAGCTGTATAATCATAGTATGTTCAGTCCTGCGGAAATAAGCAAAAACTACGTGACGGTCGCAAAGACCAAGACGACGACGGTTTGGTATAAGCTGCTCGTCCTCGCCGTGCTTGCGGGTGCGTTTATCGCGTTCGGCGGCATGGTGTCGACTGCGGCGTCCGTCGGGTATTCGGGCGCGCAGGCGAGCCTTATAAAGGGTGCTGTCTTTCCGCTCGGGCTCATGCTCGTTGTCGTATGCGGCGCCGAGCTTTTTACGGGCAACAGCCTTCTCGTCGCACCGCTCATAAACAGGGATATTTCGGTCAAGGGCTTGCTTAAGAATTGGGGGCTCGTCTACGTCGGTAACCTCGTCGGAGGCGTTTTGATCGCGGTCCTCGTAGTTTACAGCCATGCAATAGATCCTGCGGTGATCGCCGCGGCGGCAAACGGCAAGGCGGCGCTTTCCTTCGGCGACGCTCTTCTTCGCGGCATACTTTGCAATATGCTCGTCTGCCTTGCGGTGTGGGCTACCATGGCGACTAAGTCGACCGTCGGAAAAATAGTCGCGCTTTACCTTCCCGTGTTCGCATTCGTCGCGTGCGGTCTTGAGCACAGCGTTGCGGATATGTACTACCTTTCGGCGGGGCTCATGGCGGGCGGATACGACGCGGCGTTCCCGTCGCTCACGCTCGGAAACAGCGTGCTGTGCCTTCTCGCCGCGACGATAGGGAACATAATAGGCGGCGCGCTGATTGCGGTAGCCTACAACGCGGTGTTCGGAAAGCGCAATAAGCAAGAAGCCGCAAAGCCTGAAAGTGTCGAGAATGAGGAAGCAAAACAAGAGGCGGCGGCGACATCGGCAGTCAAAGAAAAATCCGACGAGTAATTGAAAAGAGATAAGTCGAAGCCCCGAGTCGCGGGGCTTTTTTGTTTTGAATGAGTTTTACATAATCGTTTCGTCAAAAGAATATTATGCAAAAGGCGGGCGTTTGCCCACTTGATTTTCATGAACGCGATTTCCGTCATAACGTCTATACTGTATCTTCTGTCCGGCGTCGGGGTATTTCTCGTCGCTTGCTCTATGATGAGCAGTAACCTCGAAGCTTTAAGCGGAAGCAAAATAAAGTCGCTTTTTTCAAAAGCGGAAAAGAGCAAGCTCTTGGGCGTTGCCGTCGGCGCGACTACGACGGCGGTTTTGCAGAGCTCGAGCGCGGCGTCCGTCATGGTCATAAGCTTTGTAAACGGGGGCGTAATGACGCTTGCGCAGGCGGCAACCGTCATATTCGGTGCGAACGTCGGGACGACGGTTACGGGGCAACTTGCCGCTCTCGGCGCCCTTGGCGGCGAGGTCGTTTTGATACCCGCGGTGTTGGCTTCCTTTTCGCTCGTCGGCGCGGCGGTGTATGCGCTTTCAAAAAGCGAGCGGGCAAAACGCGCGGGCGGCGCCGTTTCGGGGTTTGGTATGCTGTTCGTCGGGCTTGCCGTAATGAGCGGCGCGATGTCGAAGTTTTCGCAGTCGGACGCGCTCAAAAGCTTTATCGGCTTGTTTGAAAATCCGCTTATGCTCGTCCTTGTCGGCACGCTTTTGACGGCGGTCGTTCAGAGCTCGTCCGTCATGACGTCGATTGCAATCACCATGGCGGGTGCGGGGCTTATCACCGTCAATCAGGGAATTTATATCGCAATGGGCGCGAATGTCGGGACTTGCGTCACCGCGCTTTTTGCGGGACTTTCGGGAAGCTGTAACGGCAAGCGCGTCGCGCTCATTCATCTTTTGTTCAACGTCGGCGGCGTTATCGTGTTTATGCTCGTCGGGCTTATTATGGGCTTTTTCGGTACGGACTACGGAAGGCTGTTCGGCGTGGCGTTCCCGTCGTCGCCGCAAGTGCAGCTTGCAATGTTTCACACGGCTTTTAATATCGTTTCGGTGATAATCTTTCTTCCGCTCACGAATGCGCTCGTAAGGCTCGTGGTGAGGCTTGTGCCCGAGGAGCGAAAAAAGCAAGCAAAAACGCTTCAATCTGCATGACGCGGCATTTGACAAAATGCGCCGATACCGCTATAATGTATAAAAGGTTAAGGCGCTATTATGGAAACGGTCAAACAAAAGCAATTCACAGGAGAGCGCGCGGCTTTTTTTGCCCGCGACAAGAAGATTGTCGAGTGCAGGTTTTTTGACGGCGAGTCGCCGCTGAAGCACAGCGAGAATATCGAGCTTTTTAGCTGCTCTTTCGAGTGGAAGTATCCGCTCTGGTATTCAAAGCATATCCGCGTGGAAAGCTGTACTTTAAGTGAGACGGCGCGCGCCGGCATTTGGTACACCGACGATATCGAGATGAAAAACTGCAAGATCGACGCGCCCAAGACCTTCCGCCGTTCTACTGATATAGTTCTCGAAAACATAGAGATTCCGAACGCCGCCGAAACGCTTTGGACGTGCAAGGGCGTTAAAATCAAAAACGTAACCGTTCGCGGCGGCGACTATCTCGCCATGAACTGCGAGGATATGGAAATCGACGGGTTAGACCTCGTCGGCAACTACGCGTTCGACGGCGCGAAAAACGTCGTTATCAAAAACTCGCGCCTCATGACTAAGGACGCGTTTTGGAACAGCGAGAACATAACGGTCTACAACTCGACGATTGTCGGCGAGTACTTGGGTTGGAATTCCAAAAACCTGACGCTCGTCGACTGCACGATCGAGAGCTTGCAGGGGCTTTGCTACATACAAAACCTCGTCATGAAAAACTGTAGGCTGTTAAACACGACGCTCGCATTCGAGTACTCTACCGTGCAGGCGGATATCGACGGCAAAATCGACAGCGTGCTCAATCCGTCGGGCGGCAGAATTACGACAGGCGAGATAGGCGAGCTCATTCTCCAAAAGGACAGGGTCGACCCCGACAAAACGGTCATCATTTGCAGGAATAAACAAGATGTTTGATTTTAAAAGCCCCGACAGGCGGGGGACTAACTCGTTGAAATGGGACGTCGCGGACTGCGAACTCCCCATGTGGGTTGCCGATATGGACTTTGAAACGGCACCCGCGGTTAAAGAGGCGGTGGCGCGTAGGGCCTCGCACGGCGCGTTCGGCTACAATATCGTTCCCGACGGTTGGTACGACGCGATAATTTCGTGGTGGAAGAGGCGGCACGGCTTGGTGATTGAAAAGTCGTGGCTGCAGTTTTGCACGGGAGTTGTGCCTGCGATTTCGTCAATCGTAAAGCGCGTGACGAACATAGGCGACAGAGTGGCGGTGCTTACGCCCGTGTACGATATATTTTTCCACTCGATAGAAAACGCGGGGCGGACGGTCGCGGAGTGCAAGCTCGTATATAAGGACGGGAAGTTTGAGATAGACTTCGACGCGCTCGAAAAAACGCTATCGCATTCGCTTACGACTATGCTCATTCTCTGCAATCCCCACAACCCGACGGGAAACATCTGGAAAAAAGATGAGCTAAATAGAATAGGCGCGCTGTGCGTTAAATACGGCGTGGTTGTCATTTCCGACGAAATACACTGCGATCTGACCGCGCCCGCCTGTGAGTATGTTCCGTTTGCGGCGGTGTCCGACGAGTGCAGGGAAAACAGCGTCACTTGCGTTTCGGCGAGCAAGGCGTTTAATATTGCGGGACTTCAGTCGGCGGCGGTTTTCGTGCCGAACAAAAGCTTGCGCGAAAAAATCGTGCGCGGGCTAAACAGCGACGAGGTCGCCGAGCCCAACTGCTTTGCCGTCGACGCGACGATAGCGGCGTTTAACGAGGGTGAAGCGTGGCTTGACGAGCTCCGCGCGTACCTCTTTGAAAACAGAAAGACCGTAGAGGATTACTTGCGCACACAGCTTCCCGATGTGAAAGTCGTTAAGTCAAACGCGACCTATCTTGTGTGGATAGATTGCGGCGCGTTTACCGAAGACTCCGACGAGCTATGCGCTTTCATTCGCGAAAAGACGGGCTTGATTCTTTCTACGGGCAAGCAGTACCGCGGCGACGGCAACCGTTTTGTCCGCATTAATATCGCCTGCGACCGCGACCGTCTAAACGACGGACTGAATAGGTTTGTAGCGGGAATGAAGGAATATAAAAAGTCGGGAAAGAAGTAAAAGCTATCGGCAAAAAATCAAGAAGTTTTTGGTAAAATATGCGGTGTTTTTGCCGATAGGGGAAATGATTATAGATAAGAGATAAAAAATAAGAGATAATAGATAATAATACAAAGCGGCGACAGAGATCGCTTCATTATTCATTCTTATCTATTATCTCTTATCTATTCATTTAGGCGCGTCAGCGCCGCTTTGGTACTCCCGGCGGGAATCGAACCCACAACTAACCCTTAGGAGGGGTTTGTTATATCCATTTAACTACGGAAGCGGATATCTTGTATAATATATCACTTTATATGGCAGAGGTCAAGTGAATTTAGCGCGTTATACTGCGTTCGCGTCGCGCTTGACAGATTTCATTCGCTGTGGTAAAATTATCGTATAACGTATCGGAGATGTAAAATGCAAGGTTGGATGATTGCGCTTATCGTTATAGCGGCGGTGATTTTCGTGGTTGCCGCGGCCGTACTCATTTGCTCACTTTTTGTCTTTCACAAAATCCTCGGGCGGCGTAAGGGCGGCGACACGGAGGAGTTCCCCGAAAAGTACGCCGTCGATCTTTCCTGGTTCGACACGGTTAAGGACTGCACCGAAACGGTGGAGCTAACCGCGTACGACGGCGTCAAGCTCCGCGCCCTTCTGATTAAGCACCCGACAGCAGAAGGCGAGGGCGAGGGCGAGGACAGTGCGGACAAAAAGCCGTCCCGCGTCGCTATCCTTCAGCACGGCTATCGAGCGACGCCTAACGCCATGCAACCGTATGCCGCTATTCTGTACGACAAGGGCTATGACATTCTTCTTCCCGCCGCGCGCGGCCACGCAATGAGCGAGGGCAAGTTTATCGGCATGGCGTGGATAGACAGGTTTGATTTTCTGCGCTGGGCGGACCGCGTGGTCGAGCTCTACGGCGAGAGCGTCAAGATTGCGATTATGGGCGTTTCCATGGGTGGCTCGACCGTCGTCGCCGCGGCGGGCATGAACCCTCCGCCGCAAATAAAGTGCGTAATCGACGATTGCGGCTTTTCCTCGCAGCGCGACGAGTACTACGCCTGCCTAAAGCGCGCACATCTTCCGCAAAAGCTCGGTCTCATTCCGCTCGCTATCGGCGTCAGGCTGCGCTGCGGCTACTCGGTGTACGAGGCGGACATTGCGCCGCTCGCCAAAAAGATGACAATTCCCGCGCTGTTCATCCACGGCGACAAGGACACCTTCGTACCCTGCGAGCTCGGCAAAGCTCTGTTCGAGGCGTGCGGCTCGGAGCAAAAGGAAATGCTCGTCGTAGAAGGCGCACCCCACGCCGCGTCATACGCTACCGACAAAGAAAAATACACAAATATGCTTGTCGAGTTCGTCGATAAGCATATAGGCGAATAACGTTATAATCCCAAATAATAGGCGCCGCTCGATAAAACGGGCGGCGTTTTCGTTTAGCAAAAAATCAAATACAATTCTTTTGCGCTATATTATATGTTGACATACTATTGTCAAGTTATGCGTGTTAGACTGCCCTCGAAAAAATGAATAGAGGAGTTATCATGACACGCGCAGACAGAAACGTTATCGCAAGCATTGTCGCTGTCAAACAGCGCCTTTATGCTTGGCAGGACGAAATCGAAAAGGAACAACAAAAGGTTATAGGGGATTTGACCGCGCCCGCGAAAAAGACGGTGGAAAAGCTCATAGAGCTCGACAACAGGCGGATAGACCTTTGCAATTTGAGCGTATTGAACGCATTTATCGAGCGCGAGCTCGGCGGAGCGTTTGCCGCTTTTTGTGAGTGCGCCAAAATGAAGCTTTCGAGCCCCATGTACGACGTGGCGGCGCGGGCGATTAAGCGCGCCGGCTACGACGTCGGGCGGGTGCGGAATGAATTTTCGTACTTATTCAAAAGGCTGAAGAGCAAGGCGGAAAAGATTGTAGTTCCGAGCCGTGCCGAGCTGTCGGCGGCATTACGAGGCTGACGGACGGCGAGGCATGTTTCATGAGCCCTTCTTCTTTTTGAACATATAAAACATTATAAACGGCACAGGCACGCACAGCGCGACGATTAGCACGATTACGGCGGTGGGCGGCGCGGTGTTTTTTGATGGAGCAGTCGGCTCGCCCGATACGGGAGAGCTCGCGGGCTGTTCTTCTTTTTCGATGACGTTGGGGGGCGGATCGTCAGCAATTACGTGCGCGTAATAGCAGTATCCGCGCGTGCCTCCGGCGTCCACGTAGTACCACAGCGTGTCGCCGTTTTTGATGAGCGCGTCGCCCGTAGCCGTGCCGTAAACCCTTCCGCTCGCCGACGGCTCGAGAGTTTTGAGCACCTTTGCCGAGCGGTAGGGAGCGGCGCGCAGGTTGACCGGCTGACCGTCGTTTTCGCACTTAAAGCGCGCCGTGCGCTCGTACTTGGTTACAGGCGTGTAATCTACCGCGCGAACCGTAGCGAGCTCTACGAGCCCTCTGAGGTCGTCATACGCGACGTGAGCGTAGCCGCTCGGCGCGTCGCCCTCTGTCAAAAGCAAGAAATACCCTGCGGGAAGGTCGACAACGGGATTGAGATTTTCGTCTAAGAGCGTCGCGCCCGTAGGCATCAAAAAGAAGGTAAGCGCCGCTATAACACCGTATAAGTTCATTGCTATATTTTACTTTCCAAAGACGTGCGAATTTCGGCGGGTATTGGCGCGCCCGAGAAAACATTGTCAGTTGATATACGAAAAAAATTTCTATGAACATAGTCGAAAAAATCCTGAGTATCGAAAAGGAACAGAAAAGGCGGTACCGCAACGACACGCTGTCGCGGTACAATAACGGCGACAAGGTGCACCTCAAGCAGATGGAGTTTCACCGCTGCGCTAAGCGCAACCGCTGGGTGTTCGGCGGCAACCGCACGGGAAAGACGGAGTGCGGCGCGGTGGAGACGGTGTGGCTTGCGCGCGGCATTCATCCGTACAGGGAAAACAAGCAAACGGACGGCTGGGTCGTCAGTTTGTCGCGGCGCGTTCAGCGCGACGTCGCGCAGAAAAAAATTCTGCGCTACCTCAATCCCGATTGGATTGCAGACATCGTCATGGAGAGCGGAAAGAGCTCAAACCCGTCGGGCGGCGTCATAGACTACATAGCCGTAAAAAACGTGTTCGGCTCGATAAGCACGATAGGCTTTAAGACGTGCGAGGCGGGGCGGGACAAGTTTGCGGGCGCGTCGCTCGATTACGTTTGGTTTGACGAGGAACCGCCCGAGGATATTTACGACGAGTGCGCCATGCGCGTGGTCGACCGCAAGGGCTTGATTTTCGGCACAATGACGCCCCTTCTCGGTCTGACCTTTGTGTACAAGCGCATTTACCTCAATTGCAACGCCGATCCCGAGGTGTGGCATATCTTTATGGAATGGGCGGACAACCCGTACCTCGACCGCGAGGAGGTCGAGCGGGTGTCGGCTGCAATGACCGACGCCGAGCGCGACGTAAGGCGTTACGGGCGGTTTGTCGACGTCAAGGGCGCGGTGTACACCGAGTTCGACGAGCGCGTGCACGTCATACCGCCGTTCGCCGTCCCCGAGGATTGGCAGGACAGGCTGTCGATAGACCCGGGGCTGAACAATCCGCTGTCCTGTCATTGGTACGCGGTAGACAATGACGGCAACGTGTACGTCGTCGCCGAGCACTTCGCTTCCGGTATGAGCTGTGCGGAGCACTGCACACGAATTAAAAATATCTCGGCGCGGCTCGGTTGGCATACGGACAGCCGCGGGAGAATAAATGCGCTCATAGACAGCGCGGCAAACCAGCACACGCTAAACGCTGAAAAGTCGGTCGCCGAGCTGTTTTCGGACAACGGCGTTCTCGTCGACACGCGCGTCAACAAGGATTTGTTTTCGGGCATAAACCGCGTCAAGCAGTATTTGATGACGGACGGCAAACCTCGGCTTTTCGTTTTTGAGAGCTGCGTAAACCTCATACGCGAGCTCAAAAGCTACCGCTGGGGTGACGGCGACCGTCCCGTCAAGACCGACGATCACTGCCTCGACGAGCTTCGGTATTATCTTATGAGTAGGCCGTTGCCGCCGCAAAAGGATAGCGCAAAGAGCGAGATCGCGCTCGACAAAGAGCGGCTAGTGCGGCGGCGAAAGATAGGGAGACGCACATGAACGACGAGATTATGGAGGCCGTAAAAAAGCGGGCTCAGGGGTATTCTTCGGTGGAGACCGTAGAGGAATATGCCGTCGTCGACGGTACGCTCGAGCTCGTTAAAAAGCGTGTGACGACAAAGGACGTGCCGCCCGACATGACCGCCGCAAAGATTCTTCTCGACGGCGAAGGGATGGAAACGCTTACCGACGAGGAGCTTGAAGCCGAAAAAGAGCGGCTCATTCGCGAGCTTATGAGCACGGAAGGAAGAGCGCGCGAGCCGCAGTAAGACGGCGAATGGTTTTGTTATTACAGCCGCTAAAAGCGGCGCTCGAAAAGGAGACATTATGGAAATCACACAAAACACCACAAGAGTACGGTGCGAGCTCGGCGCATGCAGAAACCGCGCGGAGCACGCCGTGAGGTTCGACCGCGTAGGCATAAGGAGCAGGCTGTACGTCTGCGACAAGTGCCTTCACGAGCTGTACGACGCGATAGGCGCTACCGTCGTTCCCAAGTCGATAGAGACGGCTAAGCCGCGCGCCAAAAAGGAGAAGTGATGAAGCGAGAATATGCCGAAGAAATAGCCGCCGACTTGAAACGCGACTACGAGTCCCGCGCCGAGGCGCGTCGGCCGTTTGAAACGCAGTGGCGGCTGAACCTCAACTTTTACATGGGCAATCAGTACTGCACGGCTAACGTAAACGGCGACATCACCGACGTCGAGCGCGACTACTATTGGCAGGAACGCGAGGCGTTTAACCACATTTCGGCGCTCGTGGAAACGCGGCAGGCAAAGCTCAACACCGTGCGACCGTCGCTCACCGTGCGCCCCTTTTCGTCGGACGACAGCGACATAAAGACGGCAAAGACGTCGTCAAAGATACTGTCTTCGACGTGCGACAAGCTCGATATGGACGCAATCCTGACCGATGGGACAATGTGGTCGGAGATAACGGGCACGGCGTTCTACTTTGTCGGCTGGGACGAGACGGCGGGGCTCAAAATAGGCGACGGCGCGTGCGAGGGCGACGTGTTCGTTCGCGTGCTGTCGCCGTTCGAGGTCTATCCGGACAACGTGTTTGCGCAAAACGTCGGCGACTGTCGCTCAATCCTTACGGCGCGCGCGGTCGACGTAGCCGAGATAAAGCGGGTGTACGGCAAGACCGTCGCTCCCGAACCGAGCGAGGTACTTCGCCTGTCGTCGGTAGCTATCGGCGGCGGGCTGACTACCGAGACGGCGGTGGGCAAGATCACGGCGAGCGCGTCCACAAAGAGTGCGACCGTAATCGAAAGGTACACGCTCCCTACGGACGGCAAGCCGGACGGCGAGTATGCCGTCGCCGCAAACGGCGTTCTTTTGCACTACGGCCCGCTTCCGTACGTGAACGGTGCGGACGGCAAGCGCGTATTGCCGTTTGTCAAGCAGGTCGCGATAGTAAACGCAGGCTGCTTTTTCGGGACGAGCATAGTCGAGCGCGCCATACCCGTTCAGCGCGCTTACAACGCCGTCAAAAACCGCAAGCACGAGTTTATGAACAGGCTGTCTATGGGCGTCATGGCGGTCGAGGACGGCTCGGTCGACATAGACAACCTCGAGCAAGAGGGCATTTCGCCGGGCAAGATTTTGGTCTACCGCCAGGGCGCGACCCCGCCGCGCATGATAGACTGCGGCTCGGTTCCGCACGACTTCGACCAAGAGGAAGCGCGGCTACTCAACGAGTTTACGCGCATAAGCGGCGTGAGCGAGATCATGCGTTCGTCGCAGTCGGCGTCGGGCGCTACGAGCGGCGTAGCGCTGCAGCTACTCATTGAGCAGGACGACACCCGCCTGTCGCTCTCCGCCGAATACGTGCGGCTTGCGGCACGAGAGATTGCGCGGCAGATATTAAGGCTTTACAAGCAGTTCGGCTCGGATATGCGGCTTTCGCGCATAGCCGGAAAGGAAGGGAAGATCGAGCTCATCAAGTGGTCGGCATCCGACATCTCGAGCGACGACGTAGTGTTCACAACAGACAACGAGCTGCTGTCGACGCCCGCCATGCGGCAGAACATGATGTTCGAGCTGTACAAGATGGGACTTCTTTCCGACGCCGACGGCAACATGACGGAATCCGCCAAGCACAGGTTTATGAACGCGCTCGGCTACGGCGGCTGGGACAGCGACATAAGCCTTTCGGACGTTCACGTCAGGCGTGCGGAAGCGGAGGACGAAAAGGGCGAATTCGTTCTTAACGAGTTCGACGACCACGCGCTCCACATCGACACGCACGTCAAGTACCTCTTGACCGAAAACCCGACGGGCAAAAAGGCGGAAAGGCTTAAGGCGCATATCCGCGAGCACAAGGCGCAAAGCGACGCCGCCCAAGAGCAGTCCGCTCCCATGCCGGAGCCGGTAAGCAACATATAAGGAGATTGTCATGGAAGCAAACGAAATCGAAAAAGAATACGGAAAGTTCAAATCGGCAGAGGAGCTCCTCGCCGCCTACAACGCGCTCGAGCGCGAGTTTACAAAACGCTGTCAGCTCATAAAGACGCTACAAACGGCGGAAAAACCCGCGTGCGCGCAGGAAGATATACAAGCGGAGGAGTTTTCGTCGGCGGACGACGCGTCGGAAGCCACAAGCGAAAACTTCGAAGCGACAGCGGACAAAGACAAAGAGCAGTCGAATAGCGAGTGCGAACAAATAAAGGATGCTTCGACGATAACGCAGCCTGCGCCGACTGAAGAAAGCCAAAGCGCGCAAGATGTAGCGCCGACCGAAGTAGTCGCATACTGCGTACATAACGCCGAGACGATAGCCGAGCCTTTGTCCGACATCCCGCAAGTGATGGACGCATGCATTGCGAAGTACAAGCAAAAGCTGATAGGCATGGGTGCGACCGTGGCCGCCGTTCGCGGCGCGGCGGTGATAACGCCCGTGCGCCGTCCCAAAACCCTCCAAGAGGCAAAGCTGCTTGCGGACGAAATGCTGCGATAATTTTCGCCGCGTTTCATAAACCGCGCTATATGGCGCACGACAAAATCAAGGAGTAAACAAACAAAATGGTAACAATTCAGAATGCGGAAAACGCGCTTAAAAGCGTCTACCTCGGCACCGTAACCGAGCTTCTCAACACCAGAGTCAACCCGCTGCTTTCCAAGATAGAGCAGACGACGAGCGACGTTTGGGGCAAGGAGATTCGCACCGCCGCCAAGTTTGGCATAAACGGCGGCGTGGGCGCAGGCGACGAGGACGGCGAGCTTCCCGGCGCGTACGGCAACAACTACTTGCAGTTCGTATCGACGCTCAAAAACCTCTACGGCCAGATCGAGATTTCGGACAAGGCGATAAGGGCTTCGGCTGACGGCAGAGGCGCGTTTACCGATCTTCTCAACGCCGAGCTCGAAGGGCTTCTCAACGCCTCTAAATTCAACCTCGGCAGAATGCTGTACGGCGACGGCACGGGCAAGCTTGCGACTTTCAGCTCGACTACCGCCGTCGACAACGTCAACAACCTCATTGAGGGGCTCGTCGTCGACATCTACGGCACGGGCGGCAGCAAGAAGGACACGGCGCGAATCAAGTACGTAGACCGCTCGACAAAGTCCGTCGTTTTCGACAAGACCGTTTCGGTCGCGGCGGGCGACACGATGTACGTTCAGGGCTCCAAGGACAAGGAGATAACGGGTATCGGCGCGCTGTTTAACGGCACCAGCATTTACGGCGTGGAAAAGAGCGCACACCCCTTCCTCAATCCGTACAAGAAAAACGTGGGCGGCGCTATCGACGAGATAGTCATTCAGGAAGCTATCGACGCGCTCGAGAACGACGCAGGCTCCACCGTCGACTTTATAGCGTGCTCGCAGGACGCCAAGTATTCGTTTATCGATTACATGTCGGGCTACAAACGCAACATCGACTTCATGGAGCTTGACGGCGGCTTCAAGACGCTTTCGTACAACGGCTTGCCGCTCGTGTACGACAGGTTCGTGCCCGAGGGCTCGATGTACCTTCTCAACACCAAGGCGTTCAAGCTTCACCAGCTGTGCGATTGGCGCTTCCTCGAGACCGAGAACGGCAAGATTTTGCGCCAGAACCAGGGCAAGCCGACGTACACCGCTACGCTCGTCAAGTACTGCGATCTCATCTGCTCCAAGCCCAACGGCCAGGCGATGCTCACCGGCATCACGCGAAAGTGATAGGGCTGGTTATCGAGGACGACATGCTCGGCGTGTGCGCGAGGCTCAAGTCGATTGACGAGGGATATTTCGTGTTCCTCAACTACAAGACCGGAAAGCTCGAAGTGCACAACAAAGAGTGTGCGCCGAATACGCTGTGCCTCGTCCTGCCTTACGACAGGCTGGACGAGCGCACCGTTCGGCGTGTGCGCTACACCCGCGCCGAACGCATAAGAGAAACTCTCGCGCGCATAGAGCGTGAAAATGCAATGCTACAACTAAATTAAGAGGTAATTATGACTGTAAGAAATATAGCGGTTTCGGTGGCGCGATTGCTGCAAGCGGACGACATTGAAGAGCTGTTGACGGGCGAGAACGAAGGCGCGGAGGGTGACGAGGACGTAAAGCTATTGACCGCGTGCATAAACACCGCCGCGGCGGACATCGCCGCCGACGGGTTTCCGATATGCTTGGAGGAGACGCACGAGGCGAAGGGCGGGGTTATTCCGCTCTCCGAGTTCTCGCGTCGACCGAGCACGGTGCGAAGCGTCGAGGACAGAACCGGAAGCGTAGTTTTCGAGCTTACGAGCGATGCGGTAAAGACGCCGCACGACGGGGAGTTTGCCGTCACGTTCACCGTCGAGCCCGAGGAAAAGGGGCTTGACGACGGCATAGAGCTCGGCACGATGTGCGACAGGAGCATGCTGACGTACATATCGGCGCGCAACTATTGCCTTGTTACGGGCAGAACGGACGAGGCGTCGGTGTGGGATCAGATGTACGAAGCGCACACCCAAAGAAAGAGGCTGACGCGAAGGGCAAAGCTCCCTCGCCGCGCCTGGAGGTAGAAATGTGCGCACTGAAGATTCCAAACAGGACGCGGTACAGAAAGCGCGTCGGAAGGTTTTCGGGGCTTGACGTCAAGAACGACGAGAGCGTAATTGACTTTTCGACCGCCGCAATGTGCTACAACTTCGACTTTTCAAACGGCGCGCTCCGCGGCGGGTACGGGATAGAACGGCACCCGCGCGTTCCCCATGACGCATTGGGGTATTGGGTGTACCGCAGCTACTCGGAAGTTTTGGACAAAGTGGTCGACAAGTACATATTCTTGCTCGATCAGGGGCTTGTCGAGTACTACAACCCCGAGGACGACCTAATTCACTATTTTTCGGGCTTTGCGTACAGCGGCATCGAAATGCTCAACTACAAGCTCAACTCCAAGGACGTCATGCTTATATCGACCAACGAGCGACCGCTCATGACGTGGGACGGGAAGAAGCTGACGCGGTATGACGACGCGCCGCGCATATCGTCGATGGCGCTTCACTACGAAAGGCTGTTCGTCATAAACCCCAACGATCCCACAAAGGTATTCTTTTCGGACGACCTCGATCCGACAAATTGGACGGTCGATTCGACGGCGGGCGGCTTTATCGAGCTTCTCGACGAGCGCGGCAACATGACCAAGGTGGTGTCGTTCGGCGGGTATTTGTACGTATTCCGCGAGCACGGCATAAGCAGGATAACGGCAATCGGCGCGCAATCGGGATTTTCGGCGGTAAACCTTTTCGTGTCTGCCGACCGCATATACCCGGAGAGCATAGTCAAGTGCGGAAACGTCATCATGTTTCTCGCGTCCGACGGACTGTATAAGTTCGACGGGTATGATTGCTTCAAGGTGCTGACTCACCTCAACGGAATGATTATGGGCGCGCCAAAAGCGAGCGCGTACTTCGACGGCAGGTACTATCTCTCGTGCAAAATGGAGTTCGGCGACGATCAAAAGATAGGCAGCGAGCTCGAGGGCGACGAGAAATGCAACGGCTTACTCATATACGACGTTACGACGGGTGAGTATTCGGTCTCGCGAGGTCTCGATATTGGGTTTATGTCCGCTTGCACGTACGACGGCGAGGATATGCTCGTCGCGTGCGACTCCGTCGGTGCGGGAGTCATTACGCGCTGCGGTAAGCGCTTCGACGAGCCGCTCAAAAAACTGTGGAAAAGCCCGGAGACCGACTTCGGTAAGCCCGACCGCACGAGAATGGTGCGCGAGGTGTACGTCGACACGACGGTACCGTGCTCGGTCACGCTGTGCGGCAAGCGCAGCAAGAAAAAGACGGTTAAGCGCGGACGGCACCGAGTGCGCATGAACGCCGCCGCCGACGCCGTTCGCCTCATCCTCGAAACGGACGAGCCCGATTGCGTGATACGCCCGCCGACTGTCATATACACCGAATACTGAGGTAAGAATTATGGAAAAAACCAATCGTGCGCTAATCGGCGTGGAGGAAAACGCCGAAGCCATACGCTTGCTGAATGCCCGCGTGAGCGAGGTCGAAGCGAATAGCGATATGAGCGTTAAAGACGACGTTAAGCGCGCATTGACAGGCGTTCAGGAAAATCGCGAGATGTTGGAACATTTAGACGGCGATGTGACGCAATACTATTTTGATCTCCGCAAGCTTACCTCGCGGGTGTTCGACGTCGAAACTGCGGTAAACGGGTTCAACATTATGTGCGTGCCGGCGCAAGAAATGGGAATTCAGGGCTTTTTCGGCATTTACAAGTTCCACGGTCCGACTGCGCTCATTATTTACGGTCCGCAGACCGAATACACAGTGGTTTTGAATAGGCACACCCCGATCGGTAAGTTTGTCGGGACGGGCGTCCTTTGCCTCGACAGCGACGCCAACAGCACAGGCAACGGCGAGCTCATCGAAGTGCCTTACAGCGAGGGCACAACGTTGCTTCTTATCGGACAATTTACGAAGACAATTTAAACACAAGGTAGGTAACTATGGAACAACTCATTTCTTTGGTGGTCGCAAACGGGCTGTGGGCGGCGCTGTTCTGCATACTTCTCGCGTTCGAGATTAGGGACAGCCGCCGCCGCGAAAGCAAGTACACGGCAACCATAAGCTCACTTTCGGAGCGTCTCGGCACGGTCAACGCCGTTAAGTCGGACACTGCGGAAATCAAGGCGGACGCAAAAACCATTATGTCCGACACGGCGGCAATCAGAAAAACCGGCGTCAAAAAACGCGGGGAGGTCGGCGCCGTATGAGCGAAACGTCGGACAACAATATAAGCGAAAACGAAAAGAGCGGACAAGCCGAGCCGCCGCTTAAAAAGTCGGCAAAGCAGGTGCTCGACGAGTACTACATGCGTCTATATAATAAGTATAAGGAGAAATACGAAAATGGCAGTACTTCCCGATAACTCGCCCGGGCGCGACAAGCTCAAAGAAGAGATTGACAGGCTGGAAGCAGTCAAGACGGGCGTTCGGAAGCCGTCACTCGAGCGCACGGAGCTCAGCGAGATGGAATACGATCCGCCGTCAGACGAGTCTTTGCGAGCTCAGGCGGAAAACGATCTCGGCGCGTACAGATCGCAGGGCATAGAGAACATCAAGCAGGAAAGCGCTCAGAACGAGGAAAACCTAAAAAAGAACAAGTCCGAGTACGAGAATGCGCGCTCCGCTTCGCTTAAAAAGCTTGAGACAGCGTACGGCAACGCATCCGAAACCGTCGACAGCGACATCTTAAAGCGCGGGCTCGCGCGGTCGTCCATTGCCGTCAACGAAAAGAGCGGGCTCGCCGAAGCGTATGCGGCGCAGTCGGCGGAAATCATGCGCGAGTACGACCTCAAAATCTCCGACATCGACAAGGAAATAAGCTCTGTCGGCGCCAAGCTTAACAAGGCGCTCAACGACTTCAACCTGTCGTATGCGGCAAAGCTCAACGAAAAGCTCAACGAGCTCAAGGCCGAGCGCGAGAAAAAGACCAAAGAGGTGCTCGAGTACAACAATTCGATAAGAGAAAAACAGGCCAAGCTCGATAACGAGCGGCTTAAAACGGAAAGCTCTTTGTATTCGGATGCGCTGTCGCAGCAGCAGAAAGCGACAGACCTCGACAACCTCACGCCCGAAGCTCGCGACGCGGTTTATAAATCGGTTTACGCAAAGATGGACGAGTACCTGTCGTCCATGTCGAAGAGTCAGGCAAAGCTCGAGTTTTTGAACCACACGCTGTACCGCGATCATCTTTCCGACTACTACTATTACAAGCTGTACGACAAGTACGGGAGGTAGTATGAAGCTGAAAGAGCGCATCAAAAACGGCGGGTTTTGGGTGAGCCTTATAAGCTCGGTGTTCCTCATTCTCGGCGCGTTCGGGATTGAGATAGCGGGCGAGACCGCCGACGCGGTGATAAACGCAGTGTGCTCGGCGCTCGTCGTTCTCGGCATCGCGTCAAACCCCACGAAAGGAACGTGGTATCTCGACGAAAAATGCGAGAGCGCGGACGGCGCGAGCGAAAGCGACGTAACGGCAACCGAAGAGGTCGCAAAGACCGAAACGCAAGAAAATAACGTGACGTAAAGCAAAAAAGACGGCTCGAAGTGAGCCGTCTTTTTTGTGGGACGCTAATAATTATAGTTAATATTACATAAAGGTCATGTGTAGTCTGTGTCGTAGTAGATGAAAAGTGAATGTTTAATAGCTACTATTCATTTTGCCCCAAATTTTTATGATTATTTAAAAGCGCATTTTTCAATATTTCATCTAACGCTTCATAGTATCTTATATTGATTAATACCTTTTTGTCAAGATACAATATCTTAAACTGATAAAAAACAGATTTCATGTATCTTTTATAACTATATTCTTTTATATCGGAAAAGTTTAATAGTACGGTTCTGAATAATGTTTTTAATTGAATTTGCTCGTTTGTTATCGTTATGTTATATTTTTTTGTATATAAAAATCCGTAAAGAAATAAACATGCCCATAGCACGATTACTAACTCACCGATTATCAATGCTTTAACTGAAAAATCTTTAAGTATTGCCACGATTGGAAACAAGGCGGCTAATACAAAAAACAGTATCATTGGGACAAGAAATATTCGGCTTTCTTTTTTCATGTTGTCGCATAAAATGATGTCGTTCATAGGGGTTTCCTCTTATAAGACGGTCGAATACCCACAAGAGCATGATTCTTGCGGGGAAGCCGGCACTTATATTATAATTTACAAGTTGCTATCGCGGGTATATATTTAAAAACCATAATAAAACACTCCCAAAATAATGAATAATATTACTCCCACACCGCCGATTATCCCTCTTGCTATTAGACAAGATATAGCTTCTATTTGGCCGCCTATAACAAATATCGAAAAACCAATAATAAATAGAATAGCAGCTAATAATGTTATCTTATCAAAAGCGTCGTGTAATTATTGTGTATGCTTAATAAGTGATTGCCACGATAAAACAAGATACCGCAAAAATAATACATATAACGAAAAAAAATCTTGCGCATCGCTTTAAGCCAAGCATCTCTTTTTGACCATTTATAATGTAAGTAGATAAAAATCCCCATACCAAGAAAGATATATTTGCACATAATCCTCCAACGAAATATCCACCTCTATATAATACTTCATCGCCATAAGCTTGCGCTTTTTCTCCCCAAATGAAATTAAAAACATTCCAATCAAACTGTCTAACTTCTAGATAAACAAGGCATGTCGGGATAAGAAAGCAAATAATTAAGCCTATTATCCAATAAAGCACTTGTGTAAAATGCACTTTAGTTGCTTCAGGATTATATTCACCAATATCGTTCTTAAATAATTCTTTAAAAAAATTTTTAAATCTATTTAACATGCTCACACCTTACTTCAAAGAAGTTGTTTTGTTTTATAGTAGATTACATCAAAAACTGTTTCTTCGAAACTATCTTTAAGTATTGCCACGATTGAAAACAAGGCAGCTAATACAAAAAACAGTATCATTGGGATAAGAAATATACGACTTTCTCTTTTCATGTTGTCGCATAAAATGATGTCGTTAGGAGTATTATAACATATTTTTCATATTTTGGAATGGGTTTGACATGAATTGCGACTTGTGCCACTTGAATAGTAGTAGTAGTTTTAATGTGTTATTAGCCCAAAAATGAAGCGAGATAATGTGAAAGTTGCATTTTGGACTTATCGACGGTAAAAAGCGCATGAGTCATACAAAATATTACTTATGTTTTTTCTATCTATCGAAAAGTGGTTGCGTGTAGCCGCTTTTTGTGTTTAATGAATAGAACACCGTCCGCTTATTTTGTTGACAAGCTGAGAAAATTGCGGTACAATAAGAAAAAACAAACGAGGTGAAAAATGGCTAAAAAGAATGGGCTCTTGGCTGAGTTCAAAACCTTCATCACCCGCGGCAACGTTGTCGACCTTGCCGTAGGTATGATAATCGGCGCGGCGTTCACGGCTATCGTGACGGCGCTCGTCAACGGCATTTTCAAACCGCTTCTCGACATGATACCGATGGGCGACATGAACGGTCTTATCACGCCGCTCAAGTCGGTGTATATGATTGACGAGACGACGGGCGAAAAAGTGTTTGACATGGTAAATTCGATTTACATAAACTGGGGCGACTTTATCATGGCAATCGTCAACTTCTTCCTGACCGCGCTTGTGCTGTTCGCCATTATCAAGGTCATCAACAGCCTCCGCGGCGGAATGAGCGGCGAGAACCGCATCAACCTTTCTAAGGAAGAAAAAGCAGAGCTCAAAGCGCAGGGCATGAGCCGCAAGCAGATGAAAGAGTACGTCGAAAAGCGCGAGGCCGAGGAGGCTGCCAAGGCGGCGGAGGAAGCGGCTAAGAACGCGCCCGAAACAACCGACCAAATCCTCAAAGACATTCGCGAACTCTTAAAGACCTTGCAGCCCGCACAGGCGGCGACCGTCGAAGAAACCACCGAAGCCAATTAATAAGAATAACGGAAAAGCGAAAGCGTCGGCTGAGCCGACGCTTTTTTGTGCCAATCTTTTTCGACCGCTTCGCGGACACTTTCCACTTTGATTGCTTCGCGTTAAAAGTGGGAAGCGAGACGTTTCTTTAATCATTGAACACATTGTCGCTTCGCTTGCGCTTAGGCTCCCCTTGAATTTAGGAGAGCCGGCTGCCGCATGCGGCAGAGAGGGGATGTGAAAACAGATCCTTCGACTTCGCTAACGCTTCGCTCAGTCCACCATAAAAGCCTATCTTCATTGAATATGCGTGTCGTAAAGAACGGCGCACTCCTACTATGTCATCCCGAGCTTGTCGAGGGATCCAGGCGCTCCGCGCCGCACATTAAAGGAAGCGCGAGCATTTCTATCTCGCGCTTCAATAATTCTTATCTATTCATTTAGGCGCTTGCGCCGCTTTGACTTTTACGGGTATTATAAGGCAGTTTGTCGGGTGTAACGCAAAATGAACGACAGCAGTCCACACACGACATAAATCCAATCTGTGATTGGTTGCTTCTTTTATTTTTATAAGGCAGTTTGTCGGGTGTAATGCAAAATGAACGACAGCAGTCCACACACGACATAAATCCAATCTGTGATTGGTTATTTTTTGAATAGCTTTGACAAGAAGCTGCTTGACCTCGAGCGGGTGACGGGCGACGCCGTTTTGGGCGTCGTTGTCGTGGGCTTGCTCGCGGCCGTGCCCGTTCCGTTCGGCTTTGCCGCAGGTGTGGGCTTTGTCGCAGTCGTTTTTGCCGCGGTCGTCGTTGCCGTTTTCGTAGCCGTCGCGGTCGCCGTAGGTTTTGTTGCCGTCGTCGTTGTCTGCGCTGCCGTCTGTTTTGCAGTCGCCGCGGGCTTTACTTCCGGCTTTGTCGTCGTCGCGGTTGCGGACGCAGGCTTTGTCGTCGCTGTCGGTTTTGCAGTCGCCGCGGGCTTTGTCGCAGGCGCGGTTGTCGGCGTAGGCGGCGTGGTAACCGCTCGTGACGCCGGCTTTTTGAGCGCCGATTTTTCGGCGGGTGCGGTAGTGCTTGTTGCGCCTGCGGCTGTGCGCGGAATGATTACTTTTTGATTGGGTTTTTCCACCGTCGTAGTGGGGGTGGGCGACACCGTAACTGTTTTGCGCGGCGATCTGGGGTTATACAGGCCGTTTATCATGCTCGTAACGTCCTGGTGCCGCTTTTTCTTGTCGACGGCGAGCGACTTCATCAAGCCGTTCTCTACGCCGGGGTCTATTGCGACGCCAAGCTCGGACGGGCGGCGGATATCCTCTTTGCCCATCATGACGCGAATGGATTCGGGTGGCAGAACGCCTGTTATTGCGAAGTAGATTGTTACGCCGAGTGCGTACACGTCCGTCCACGGGCCTTGTTCACCGTGCGAGTCGTACTGCTCGGGCGGCGCGAAGCCTTGCTTCAAGACGACGGACAGCGATTTGCCGTCGGTGTTGGAGTACTTAGCTGCGCCGAAGTCGATCAGCTTGACCTCGTTTTGCTTGGTGATGAGAATGTTGTCGGGCGAGATGTCGCGGTGAATGAGCCCGATTTTGTGGACCTGAACTAGCGAGTCCATGACGGGGTGCATTATTGTCAAAATCTCGTCGACGGACAGTTTGCCGCCCTTCCTTTGTAGGTATTTTTTGAGCGAGATTCCGTCAAGGAATTCCATGACGATATACGCCGTGCCGTTTGCCGAGAAAAAGTCCCGAACGTTGACGACGCCGGAGAGGTTTTTGATCTTGGCGAGCGCGCGCGCTTCCTCGACGAAGCGCTTAAGACCGCGGTTGCTCGCGGCCTGGTTCTGCTTGGAATTGATGATAACCTGATTGCTGCCCGCAACGCGTGTGACGTAGCCTGACGGAAAGTATTCCTTAACGGCGACCTTGATGCCCTGCTGAAGGTCCCAGGCGAGATAGGTAATGCCGAAGCCGCCTTCGCCGAGCGCCTTGCCGATGAGGTAGCGGTTTTGCGTGCCGAGCACGGTGCGCTGTGGCAGGTGGTGGGGCGGGGACGGCGTATCGTCGGCCTTGCGGTGACAGCTCATGCACGTTCGGTTCCCGTCGAGGTCGCCGAAACAGTACAGGCAGATGTTTTTGTTGGTTCTGACTCGCGCCATGACTTACTCCTTGATCATAGCGACGATTGCCGAATAGTTGTCGTTGTATTTCGTGACGCGCGAAAGCAGGCGCTCCTCCATTTTTTTAATGGCGATTTCCGGCGTCTCGGACGAGGCGAGATCCTCTTCCATTTCCTCCTCATACACGTACTCCCAAAACCCGTCCGTGCACAGAATGAACGCGTCGCCCGGCTTTAGCGGCGAGTTGTAGACGTCGCAGTCGGGCGGAATGAAGTAGTCCGAGCCGAGCACGCGCGTCAGCTTGTTCTGGTCCTTGTGCGTGCGAATGTCGCGCAGTGCGAGCTGGCCCATGTCGACGGCGACTTGCGACATCGAGTGATCCTTGGTCTGAAAATGCAGTTTACCGTTTTTGAAAAAGTAAATGCGCGTGTCGCCTATGTGCGTAATGACGGTGGAATTGAAGTCGGTTACGACGCAAGCGACGGTCGTGCACGACGACTTGATTTTTGCGTTCTTTTCCTTTTCGTCGACGACTCGGTTGTGTGCGGTCTGCACGTAGCTTTGGCAGAACTCGGGCTTAACGGCGCGCTCCTTGTCGAGCGCCTTTATGCGCTTGTATGTCTCGATGATGTCGGTCGCGCAGGTGCGGCTTGCGACCTCGCTTCCGTAGTACGAGCCCAGCCCGTCGCACACGACGAGGCAAGCGCCGTCGTCCTCGACGGTCAGGTCGAGATAGTCTTGATTGTATTCGCGTCCGCCTTGTTCGCAGATCGTTCCCGTCAACATTTTCATAAGTTATGCCTCTATGGAAAATTGTCAATATATATTATATATAATATGAAAAGACAAGTCAAGTGTTTTGGAAAAACAGGCACAGCCTGATTTCCGTCGTGTGTTGACTGCCGTTATTCGTTTTGTGTTGCGCCCGATGAATAGCTTGTCGTAAAGAAATGCTTTGCTATAATATGTCATCCTGAGCCCTGCGAAGGATCTAAGAGTGCGAGCATTTTAATCTTGCGCTTCATTCTTATTTATTATCTCTTGTCTTAGCCGCTTGCGGCGCTTTGCGCCGCAACAGAAAAGAGCCGCACAAAGCGGCTCTATCTTGCTTTTATATACTGTTTTGATTTAGCGGCTATTCTTCCGTTTTGGGCTCTTCGGCTTCCGTCGTTTGGGCTTCGACATCTTCCGCTTCGGTCGGCTCGACCGCTTCCGCGGGCTCGGCTTCCGTCGCTTGGGTTTCGACCGCTTCCGTCGCTTCGCTTTCCGCTACGTCGGCGTTAACCGTCTCGCCGTGAGCGGCAGCCAACGCTTCTTTGCGGCGGGCGTCCTTTTTGGCGAGGAAGGGGATACGGCGGCGGATCGCCGGAATGGATATGAGGATGAACCACACGCAGGTCAGAATGGCGAGTGCGAGCACGACGTTGAGCATCGTCCAAATGAATATGACTACGCCCGACTTCGCTTCGGCGTTGACCTTTATGGAGTCGTTGCCAATGTTGGTGTCGATGTAGGTGTAGAGTATATTCTTGGCGGACTGTCTTGCCGCGTAGGCGATAGCCTTATCTTTTAAGTCGATGTTTGCGTCCTTAGCGGTGGAGCCGCACAGCCACAGGTCGTTGCCTGCGAGAACGCCGAGCTCATGGCTGTTCATGTAGCCGCTGCCTGTGTACCAGTCGGTTATGACCGAGCCCCTAAAGCCCCATTCGGTGCGGAGAACGTCGGTGAGCATCGCCTTGTTGTAGCCTGCGAGCACCGCGCCGACGCGGTTGAACGCGCTCATGATGGCGTTTGCGTCGCCGCTCTTGACGGCGATTTCAAACGGGCGGAGGTACGCCTCGCGGAGCGCCTGCTCGGTGAGCCAGGTGTTGACGTCTTTGGGGTTGATGCCCGCCTCGCTGACCGCGAAGTGCTTGAGGTAGCAGTAGACGTGGTTGTCCTTCGCGCCCTTAATCATGTGCGCGGCGAGAATGCCGGAGAGCACGGGGTCCTCGCTGAAGTACTCGTAGTTGCGCGAGGTGAACGGCGTGCGGTGAAGGTTGACGCCCGGACCGTACCAGCCCTGAATGCCGAACTCCGAGCCGATCTTGCCCTGAGCCTCGCCAATCCTGTACGCGACGTCCTTGCTGAACGAGCAGCCGAGGAGCGACTCGGACGGATACAGCGTGTACACCGACGACTTGCCGGGGCTCGAAACGTTGTTGTTAAAGCCGGCGGGACCGTCCTTGTCGGTTGCGCGCGGCTTGCCTACGCTGTACACTGCGGACGTCGTGAAGCCGCCCTGACCGATGAGACGCTTGATTTCGTTTTGGGTGAGCTGATTGAGGAACAAATCCCAAGTCGTTTCGTCGTCGTAGTCGCCCAAAGCTTCCATTATGCCGTCGTCGAACACGAGGTCGGTCGTTTCTTCGCCGGTTAGGTTTTCCATAGAGGCGCGTTGGCCCGACTTTTTGGTCGTGAGGTACATGGTCATACCCTGACCATACTTTATGCCTCTGACGTCCGCGTTGTCGTAATCCTTGTGACGGTATTCGGACGCCTTTTTGACGGCGTCGGAGTTGGAAGGATTACCGATCTGCTTGAGCTTGGTGTAGTTGGCAAACTTGTTCGCGCGGGAGAGGTATTCGAACTTCTTGTCGCCTGTGTACACCGATTTGCCGTCGATAGGCATGTCGGCGTAAGATGTGTCGTTGCCGGTGAAGCGGTTTCGGACTGTTTTGCCGGTGACGGGGTCCTCGTTGTACTCTATTGTGGACGCGACCTCGGCGGTTTGAGCCTTGAAGCGGTCGGCGTCCGTCTGAGTGTGCGAGTCGGGCTGAACGGTCAGCTTGACCTTGCCTTCTTCGAGCACAAAGCCCTTATATGCGTCGCGCTCGTTGAACGACGCGAGGTCATAGGTCGAGAAGGTGAGCGTTACGGTGTCGGACTCGTTCTTTGCGAGAAGCTTGGTCTTGCCGAAGTCGAGCATGGTGCGCTCCGGCTTTTCGATGCCGCCCTCCTTGTACGCGGTATGCCCGTAGAGCTGGACGACTTCCTTGCCGGGAACCGATCCGGTGTTGGTGACAGTCACCTTGACCTCGTACTTGCCGTTCGCTTCGAGCGTCGCGGGAACGCCCGAAAAATCGGTTTCCCACTTGAACGTCGTGTACGACAGACCGTAGCCGTAGGGGTACTGAACGACTGCGTCGTAGCCTGTGCCGTACTTGTTGGTGACATCGTCGAAGAAGCCGACGGCGGCGGCGGTTTCGTACCACTTATAGCCGAAGTAAATGCCTTCCTGATAGGTGACGCTGTTGCCGCTCTTTGCCGCATTGAAGTAGGTGGGGTTGTTGGTCTGGTTGTCGTAGGGAAGGATGTCGCTCATTCTGCCCGACGGATTGACCTTGCCCGAGATAATCTGCGGAATGGCTATCGCGCCCGTCTGACCGGGAATGCCCGCAAAAATGCACGCCTTGATGCTGTCGTAGTCCTTGATAAAACCGAGCTCGATGTTGTTGCACAGGTTGAGCACAACGATTACGTTGAAGCCGTACTTGTCGAGCTTGTCGAACATGGCGATCTCTTCGTCGGTCAGCTCGAGGAAGGTACCGTTCTTGTAAGAGTCGATGTTTCTAAGCTCGTCCGCGCCTTCCATGTTGACGTTTTCGGCGCCCCAGCGCGAGATGAACGCGACCGCCACGTTTGAAAACTCTTTGGCCTGCTTCATGAGCTTGTCGGTGTAGAAGCTCGCGCCCGGGTTTTTAAGGCTTTCCGCGACGAACGCGCCCGTCGTGCCGGAGGTGCCGCTGCGGTAGTCGGCGTCGAACTTGGAGTAGTCGGTGTATGCCTTGTAGAGAGTTTTGTTGATTGTAAAGCCCTCTTGCTTGAACGCGTCGTCGGGGTCGATCTTGTACTTTTTCTCGTTGGTGATCGACGTGCCGCCCGAGCCGCCGCCGGTGAGAAGGAAGCCGTACTCGGTGGAACTCCAACCGAATAGGTTGACCTTCTTTTCGTTGATGGGAAGATAGCCGTTCTTGTTCTCTAACAGCACCATACTTTCGGCGGCCGCGTCGCGCACTGCTTGGTCGGCGGCGGCGAACACGGGATGACTCTCGTCCGCGTCGATGGTGTCGCCTACAAAGAATCTGTGAAGGATGAGCGAATAGTAATTGATGAGATAGTTTGCGACAATCATTATAGCGATTGCAATTGCTATCGCGACGCCGCAAACCGCCATGGTTATTATTCGCTTTTTCTTTGTCAGCGGTTTTTTAACTTTGCCGTTACTCATATAAATTCTCCGTTTTTAAAATAAAGTCAACCCTCTCGGCGCGCGTGGCACCGAGAGGGCGACTGAAAAAGCTTTACTTCGCAGTCACGACAGGGTCGCCGATCGTGATGTCTGCGGAGGAGAGGCGGTGATAATCGCCGTCCTGATTGATGCCGAAATCGAACTCGATAGCCCCGTTAACGGTGATCGTGAAGGTGTAGGTGTGTGTGCCGGTCTGAATTTCCTGTTTCTGATCGCCGATCGTAATCATAAACGTGTCGGTTTCGATTGCGTGGTCTGCGGGGTTGTAGCCTTCGCCGCCGCCGTTGCCGTCGTTGGTGATGAGCGCGTTCTCAACGGTAATGGTGAACGAAATCTCATACGTCTGACCGGACGTAGTGCCTTCGGGGAGTATCGCCAATTGGACTACCCAGAAGTCGCCCGCGTTGTTGGAGAACGAGAGATGTGCGCCGTCATTGTCGTGGTACGGCGTCTTGCCTTGAGTCGACACCCAGCTGTGAGTATAGTACGCCCATTTGCCGGGGTAGGCGGACGCGGACGTATTTCCGTCGTTGGGGAGCTGATAGACGTCGCCGCTTTCGTTGGTGTAGTTAAACGACGCCGAAGCAGTGCTCCAAGCCGAGTGCGCGGCGTACAGTATGCCGTCGCCCTTGGCGCGAATCCTCACGTAGTACGTGCCGGACGAGAGAAGCTCGAGAGAGACCTCGACTTTGCCTTCCGTGGCGGACGCCGTAAGCGACGGAGTTTCGCCTGTTGCGCTCGTGAAGAAGCCTATATCGTAGCCCTTGCTCGCGCCCTTGACGTTCGCTTCGAATGTTACGGTCGCCGTGGCGTCCTCGACCGATACGGTGGGGGCCGAAGGAGTGTCGAGCGGGGAGGGAGCGGCGCCGGTGATATCCGTCCAGCTGTAGTTGCTGATAACCAGCGTGCCGTTGGGAAGGGTGCCGGGTTGGTTGTAGAGTGCTCCGAAAAACGCGAAGGACGCTGAGCCCGCTTTCTCGGTATAAGCAAGCTCGTAGGTGTGCTTGCCGGGCTTGAGGAATATTTCGTTGTCGCTGAGGAGCACATAGCCGCCGTCCTCGTTGTCTTTGAGGTCGATATCGACGGTGAGCTTATAGGTCTTGCCCGCGACGTTAGTGGGGTTCTTGTAGAATAGCTGAAGAACATCCCAGTTACCTTTGTTGTTGCCAAAGGAGAAGGTAACGGTGCCGGCGTCGTATGTGGCTTCGTTGATGACAACCCAAGCGCCCGCATAATACGACCATCTGCCCGGTGTGTCGAGCGCTTCGCGGTCAGCTCCGGCGGGAATGGTGTAGCTCGGGTCGGCGCTGACCTCGATTTCCACCTCTGTCGACGACTCTTCGGAGTCGAGGTAGTGCGCGTTGAGCGCAACCGCCTGAATTTTTACGGTGTAGGTGCCCTTGTCGAGCGCGTTGGTATTGAATGCTTCGCCGTCGTTGACGAGGGAAGAGCTCACTTGCTTGTCGCCTTGGTAGAAGTTGGCGCGGTAGCCGTTTACGCCCTCGGTGTTGGGATCTTCGACGGAAAGCTTGTCGTTCTCATAGGTAAAGGTGGGGGCCTTGAGCTTGATGGGGGCGTCGGGCGTCCAAGTAATGTCGGTGACTTCGACATCTGCGTTCTGAACAAACCAGCCGGTGCCGTTGGACGGGTCGGGCCAGCCCATGACGAGGTCAAACGACGATGTGCCGCCGTTGGCAAACGGCGCGGTGTACACATAGTAGATCTCGACTTCGTTTATGCCCTTTTTGAGGGTGATGACATTGTCATTGAGGGTGACCTTCATCTCGTTAAGGTTTTCGGTCGAGCCGTCCTTGTTGATGAGGGAAGCGGACTTTATATTTATTTTGGCATTAAGCTTGTAGGTGTTGCCCACGGTGTGCGAGCTGTTCTTGTAGAGAATCTGCAGGCCGTACCAGTAGCCGGGGTTCCAATTGCTGGTGTAGTTGAAGGAAATCTTGCCGTCCGAGTACTGGGGCTTGTTGATGAATGTAACCTCCTGCTGATCCCAGCCCGCGCGCGCCGCCCAGTAGAAGTAGGTGTCTTCCTTGAGGTCTTCGCCGTCAAACGCCTGGTTCTCTTCGTTCCAAGCCTTGGTGCCGCCTTCTTCGCCCATGAGGAGGAAGTACTCGGTGTGACCTGCCGCCGCAGTTACGTTGACGGTTACTTCCGCGTAGGTCTGCTCGTCGCCGTCGACGCTGACGGTAATCGTAGCTTTGCCTGCGTTTTCGCCCTTGACGAGACCTGCCGACGAAACGGAAGCCGTTTGCGAATCGGAGGACTTCCACTTAAACTTCTTGCTGCCGAGGTTGGTGGAAGCGGAAAGCTGAAGCGTGTTGCCCTTTTCCAAGTTGACGGTGCCGCCCGTGACGACGGTGCCGTCATTCGATTTAATAGTGACGACGTTCTTTTCGGTTACGGTGACGGTAGCCTTATCCGTCTTTCCGCTTGCCGACGTGGCGGTTACCGTCGTGCTGCCGGCTTTTACGCCGAGAACCGCGCACATTCTGTAGTAGCCGGGGTTGTTCTTGTCGGCGATGGTGGGGGTGATGGTCGCGACAGTGGGATCTTCAATCGACCACTGCACGTACTCTTTGCAGCTGATTGTGGTACCTTTGTCAATCTCTACCGTGATTGACTTCGAGCTGGTGATGAGCCCGCCTTTCGGGTTGACGCCGCTCGGGGAGTTGTTATCGTCGCAAGCAGTGAGCCCGAGCGCGCACATCGAGAGTACGAGCGCGAGGCACAGCAGGAGCGATAACAGTTTTTTGCTTTTCTTCATCATTTTACCTCCATTGGTATATTTGACAATTTCAGGTCCCCATTAGCAAGAGCTGTCGCCGTCAGGCGACCGAGGGGATGTGTCGGCTCCTCTTAATAATGGGAGCTGGCTGCCGCTTTGCGGCAGCCTGAGGGGATGTGATACTATTTCTAAAAATCTCAACCTTAATTATTCATTCTTATCTCTTATTTCTTATCTCTTATCTTAGGTGCGAAGCCCCGCTCCGCACCGCCTACGCATACAGATTATTTTGGTACACCCTTACATAGTCGACTTGCATGGTCGCTTGGGTGAAGTCGGCGCCCGGCTCGTTGTAGTTGTCGTACTGCCCGCCGACCGCGAGGTTGATGAGCATGTAGAACGGCTTGTCGAAGGGCGCGGAGTTTGCCGACGACGAGGCCGTCGACCAGGCGACGTTGTTGTACCTTTGCACCGATACGCCGTCCAGATAGTATTCTATGTATGCGGGCGTCCAGTCGACGGCGTAGACGTGCCAATCGGCGGTCGTGCCGCTCACGACAGAGCTCGTTCCGATGTATCTGTGCGAGCCCTCGACGGTGGAAAAATGCAGGGTGTGGTCGACTATGTTTTGCAGTCTGCCCTTGGCTTCCATTATGTCGATCTCGCCGCTGTGCGGCCAGCCGCCGTAGCCGTTGTTGGAGCCCCAGCTTCCGTCAGGCTGAGGGAGCATCCAGAACGCGGGCCACATTCCGGGGCCTACGGGTGTTTTCATGCGCGCTTCGAAGTAGCCGTACGTTTGCGAGAACTTGTCGCGCGTGAGAATGCGCGCCGACGAATACGTCCTGTCGTTGTCCATGTTCTCTTTGATTGCCGTAATGTTGAGCGTGCCGCCCGAGACGTTCACGTTCTTTTGATTGTCGGTGTAGTACTGAAGCTCGTTGTTGCCCCAGAACCAAGCTTCCGACCAAACGCCGTTATAGAAGTCGCGAATGCCCGTCTGGTATCCCCATTTGGTTGTGTCGAGGCTGTTGCCGTCAAACTCGTCGTTAAAGGTGAGGGTGTAGCCCGTCTTTTCGGGCGCGGTGCCGCTCGGCTTTTTGAGCACGGTCACTGCGCATTCCGCCTTTGCGCCCTCGGGTACGGAAGCGGTAATCGTCGTCTTGCCTTCGGCGAGCGCGTTTATCTTGCCGCCCGACACCGTCGCGACCGAGGTGTTCGAGCTCGACCAAGACACCGCGGAACCCTTTGACGGAGTCGCGATGAGCTCCGCCTCGTCGCCGGCGTAAACGAGAAGAGTGGAGCGGTTGAGCGTAATGGTTTCGGGCACCGGCTTTGCGGTAACCGTGACGGCGCAGATCGCCGCCGCGCCTGTGGAAGAGCGCGCCACAATCGAGGTGCTGCCCGTATTGAGCGCGGTTATCACGCCTGTTTGCGCGTCAACCGCCGCGACAGTCTGATTGAGTGACGAGTATGTAACAGTCGAGCCCTTGGACGAGACGGCGGATATCGTCGCCGTTTTCCCGACCTCGATAGATACGGCAGCGGGGGTGACGGTAACCGTTTCCTTTTCTTCGGGCGGGGCGGGCGGCACGTCGGGCTCGGGATCGACAACTTCCTCGGCGGGAAGAACGGCTACGGCACGCATTGTGTAGTAGTCGTTGCCGATAGTGACGACGATAAAGGTGTTGCCCTCGGCAACGCCCGTTATCTCGCCGCCGTCGACGGTCGCTATTTCCGGATTGAGCGACTCCCACACGGCGTCGCCCGTCGGCCATACGACGGTCACGGTTATCGACTGATCGACGCGCACGATAAGCGGATCGGACTCGTCCGAAAGATAAATCTCGTAATCGTCGGGATCTCCGCCGCCGTCACCGTCGCCCTTGTTGAACAGCGAACAGCCGGCAAAGCAAAACGCCGACATTATGACCGCTAAAATCGTGCATAATACGCGAAATGTTTTTGTCATCTAACTCCCTCTGAAAGTCCCCGTTGACTTTTCATTTATATATAGTGCGAGTATATCACAAACTTTTTCCTTTTGTCAATAAAAATTCAAAAATCGTCCGCCGTTATTTTGTAGCGGCAGACTGAGGGGATGTGAAAACAGATCCTTCGACTCCGCTGTCGCTCCGCTCAGGATGACACAGAAAGAGCATATCATCACGGAACAGTGATATCAAAAAGAAAGACTCGGAATTTTTGGGTGTCATCCCGAGCTTGTCGAGGGATCTGTCAAGCGCGAGCTCTTTTCTCTCGCGCTTCCGCTTTATCGGGTTCCTGTTGAGTTTAGGGGAACTGTCGGCGCAAGCGGTGAGGGGATGTGAAATCTAAAATCCCAACTTTAATTATTTATTTTAATTGACGAGAAAGAATATCTATGGTATAATGAGAGCTAAAGATTATACGCTGACCGAGTGCCGCCGAAATGGCAGTGCCCGTCATGCGCAAAGGGTGGAGTTATGCTCAAGATTGCGATTGTCATGGGTTCTAAGTCCGACGCCGACAAGGTCAAGCCTGCGGTCGACATTTTCAAGAAGTTCGGAGTGGAATACACCGTCCGCGTGCTGTCGGCGCACCGTACGCCCGACGAGGCGGCGGAGTTTGCGCGGACCGCGCAGAAAAACGGCTACGGCGCGATAATAGCGGTTGCGGGCAAGGCGGCGCACCTCGGCGGCGTGCTCGCCGCGGCGACTACTCTTCCCGTGGTGGCGCTTCCCGTTTCCACCTCGTTCTTGGACGGGCTTGACAGCGTTTTATCCATTCTTCCCATGCCGAGCGGCGTGCCCGTCGCGGTCATTGGCGTAAACTCGGGTGCGAATGCCGCGCTCTTTTGCGTGCGCATGCTCGCGGCAAACGACAGGAAGCTCACCGAAAAGTACGAGGCGTACGTCAAGGAAATGCACGACAAAACGCTCGCCGACGACGCGTCGATTTCGGCGGAGCTGTAAGCGGCTCTTTAACAGTCAACTGCCCGGACGAAAAGAGTGGCGTCGAGAATTTATCTTCGTCACGAAATTCATTGGGTGTAACATAAAACCAATCACAAAAGCCAACACACAACACTGAAAAAACACGAGGAGATAAAAATGGAGCAAAAGGAACAGCTTTACGAGGGCAAAGCGAAAAAGGTTTACGCGACGAGCGACCCCAATCTCGTCATCGTCGACTACAAGGACGACGCGACCGCCTTCAACGGACTGAAAAAGGGCACGATAGTGGGCAAGGGCGTCATCAACAACCGCATGACCAACTATCTCATGAAAAAGCTGGAGGCCGAGGGCATCGAAACGCACTACGTCGAAGAGCTTTCCGAGCGCCGCACGCTCGTAAAACACGTCGAGATAGTGCCGCTCGAGGTCATTATGCGCAACGTTGTGGCGGGATCGCTCTCAAAGCGTACGGGACTTCCCGAGGGTGCAAAGCCCAAAATGCCGGTGCTCGAGCTGTACTACAAGTCGGACGAGCTGGGCGACCCCATGATAAACGAGGATCACGCCTTGGCGTTCGGCTGGGCGACGCGAGAGGAGCTTGACAGCATAGCGGCGACCGCGCGCAAGGTCAACGACATACTCACGGAATTCTTCGCTAGCGTGGGCGTCGACCTCATAGACTTCAAGATTGAGTTCGGCAGATATCAGGGCCGAATAGTGCTCGCCGACGAGATAAGTCCCGATACGTGCAGGTTCTGGGACAGCAAGACAAAAGAAAAGCTCGACAAGGACAGGTTCCGCCGCGACATGGGCGGAGTCGAGGGCGCGTACCATGAGATGATGCGCCGTATCGGGTTAAAAGAGTAGTAGTGTATATATAGCGCACCGTCACGGTGCGCTTTTGCGTGACGGCATTAGGCTCCCCTTGAGTTTAGGGGAGCTCCGCCGCAGGCGTGAGGGGGATTGTCCCCAAAAAAAGTTCCTCACGCGCGAATATCCTCTGACGCGCGACTACGCCGTCGGAAGACCTCTAATATGGCTCCCCTTAATAAGGGGAGCTGTCGGCGAAGCCGACTGAGGGGATGTGAAATTCTTAACTACTACATATTACTCGCCCCAAAATAGTGGCGTCGAGCAATTTTCATCGTTACGACACTCGTCGGGCGCAACATAAAACGAACATAACAGTCAACACGCGAGGGTTTAAAAAATGGGCAAAGATAAACATGAAAAAATCACCTATGCAGACGCGGGCGTAGACGTCACGCGCGGATATGCCGCAGTCGAAAAGATAAAGTCGCATGCGGCGTCGACGTTTAACGACAAGGTGCTGCAAGGCCTCGGCTCGTTCGGCGGCTTTTACGACATATCGGGCGAGAGCGGCGACGTTCTCGTTGCGGGCACCGACGGCGTGGGCACCAAGCTCAAGTACGCCTTCCTTTCGGGCAGGAACGACACCGTCGGCATCGACTGCGTCGCCATGTGCGTAAACGACATCATCTGCCAGGGCGCAAAGCCACTTTTGTTCCTCGACTACATAGCGACGGGCAGGATCAAGCCCGACACGATAGCGGACGTAGTCAAGGGCGTCGCCGAGGGGTGCCGGCAGGCCGAATGCGCGCTCGTCGGCGGCGAAACGGCGGAAATGCCGAGCATGTACGCGCCGGGCGAGTACGACCTCGCCGGGTTTTCGGTGGGCATAGTCAAGCGCGACAGGATAATCAACGGTTCTACCATTACGCCGGGCTGCGCGCTCGTAGGTCTTGCCTCGAGCGGACTTCACAGCAACGGCTTCTCGCTTGTGAGAAGATTGTTGGGCGAGGACGTAGAAGCGCTCGAAAAGGATATGTCGCTCGGCAAAAAGTCGTTGCTCGACGAGATTCTCACGCCTACGCACATATACGTCAAGAGTGCGCTCGCCTTAGCCGAAAAGTTCGACGTTCTGGGCTACGCCAACATCACGGGCGGCGGGTTTATAGAGAATATTCCGAGAATTTTCCCCGACCGTATCGGCTGCAAAATAGACATCAAGTCCTTCCCGCGCCCGGCGATTTTCCAGCTTCTCGCAGAAAAATCCAACCTTGCGGTCAATGAGATTTACAACACCTTCAACATGGGTATCGGCATGGTCGCGTGCGTTCGCGCAGACGTCGCCGACAGCTTTGTTCGCGAGGCAAACGCCCTCGGCGAAAAGGCGTACGTCATCGGCGAAACGGTTTCGGGCGAGGGTGTTGCGCTGTGAAAAACATAGCCGTAATGTTTTCGGGCAACGGCACCGATTTTCAAGCGCTCATAGACGGACAGAGGGACGGCAAGTACGACGGCAAGATAGTGGTCGCCGTCACGAGCAACGGCTCGGCGTACGGCATCGAGCGCGCGCGGCAGGCGGGGATTCCATGCTACGTTTGCCGCAAGGCGGACTACGAAAGCGAGGCCGAGCGCGACAGGACGATTGCCGGAATATTCCAAAAGTTTGACGTGCAGCTCGTCGTTCTCGCGGGGTATCTCGGCATATTGACCGCGCCCCTGCTCGAAAAATTCCCCCGCGCAATAATCAACATTCACCCCGCGCTCTTGCCCAAGTTCGGCGGCAAGGGCATGTTCGGACTCAACGTGCACACCGCGGTCATAAAAGCAGGCGAGAAGAAGAGCGGCGCGACCGTCCACTACGTCGACGGCGGCACCGACACCGGCGAGATAATCATGCAGCGCGCCCTCGACGTGCTCGAAACCGACACGCCGGAAACCCTCCAAAAGCGCATACTCGACGAGATAGAACATCCGCTCCTCGTCGAAGCTGTTGCCAAATTGTGCGGCACCTAATAAGGCTCCCCTTAACAAGGGGAGCTGTCGGCGAAGCCGACTGAGGGGATGTGAAATTCCCTATATATGAGTGTTGTAGCAACAAACACCGGACATCACAACGAAAAAACCATACAAGGAGTTAACAGTATGAAAAAGCGCGCACTTATAAGCGTAAGCGACAAGACGGGAGTGATTGAGTTCGCTCAAGGACTCGAAAAGCTCGGCTACGAGATAGTCTCGACGGGCGGAACGCTCAAAGCCCTCCTCGACGCGGGCGTCAAGGCAATATCCATAACCGACGTGACGGGCTTTCGCGAATGCCTCGACGGCAGAGTCAAGACCTTGCACCCGGCGGTGCACGCGGGACTTTTGGCGCGGCGCGATCTGCCCGAGCACATGGCTCAGCTCAAGGAGATGAACTACAACACGATAGACGTCGTTGCGGTCAACCTCTATCCCTTCAAAGCGACCATTCAAAAGCCGGGCGTAACCCTCGAAGAGGCGATTGAAAACATCGACATCGGCGGCCCGACCATGCTGAGGAGCGCGGCGAAAAACTACAACGACGTGCTCGTCGTGTGCGAGCCCGCCGACTACAAGGAAGTGCTCGAGCGCATAGAGAAAAAGACGGACGACAAGACGTACAGGCTGTCGCTCTCGTACAAGGTCTACCGCCACACGGCGGCGTACGACAGCCTTATATCTTCGTATATGCAAAAGCTTTTGGGCATCGAATATCCCGAGCACATCACATTTGCTTACGACAAGGCGCAGGAACTCCGCTACGGCGAGAACCCGCAGCAGACGGCGGTGTTTTACAAAGAACCGCTCCCTCGCGCGGGCGCTTTGACTTCCGCAAAGCAGCTTTGGGGCAAGGAGCTTTCGTACAACAATATCAACGACGCCAACGGCGCGCTCGAGCTTTTGAAAGAGTATGCGGGAACTCCCGCCGTCGTCGCCTGCAAGCACGCAAACCCTTGCGGCGTGGGCACTGGCAAGACCGTTCACGAAGCGTACCTCAAGGCGTACGAGTCCGATCCCGTATCGGTATTCGGCGGCATACTCGCAATCAACGGCACGGTCGACAAGGCGACCGCCGAGGAAATCAACAAGATATTCATTGAGATAGTCATGGCGTCCGACTACACTAAGGACGCGCTCGAGGTTTTGGAAAGCAAAAAGAACATAAGACTGCTGCAGATCGACGACATAACCGCGCCGCGCGCAGAAGACGCTTACGACATGAAAAAGGTGTACGGCGGACTTCTCGTTCAAAAGTACGACCAAACGCTTATCGAAAACGAGGACATGAAGGTTTTCTCCAAAAAGGCGGAGGTCAAGACCGAAGCTTTGGCAAACGGCAAGACCAAGACGACTTACGGCACGGGCGTTGTCACCAAGCGCAAGCCGACCAAGGAAGAGATCGAAGCTTTGATGTTCAACTGGAAGGTCGTTAAGCACACCAAGTCCAACGCAATAGTCATAGGCAAGGTCGGCAGAACGACGGGTATCGGTATGGGCCAGACCAACCGCATTTGGGCGGCACAGCAGGCGATCGAGCACGCGGGAGAGGAAGCCAAGGGCTCGGTGCTCGCGTCCGACGCGTTCTTCCCGTTCGACGACGTCGCAAAAGCGGCTGCGGCGGCGGGCATAACCGCGATAATTCAGCCGGGCGGCTCCATACGCGACGACGACTCGGTCAAGGCTTGCGACGAAGCGGGAATAGCCATGGTGTTCGTGGGCGACAGACATTTTAAGCATTAAATCAATGAAAATCACCAAACACCAAATAGGCAAAACGCCACAGCATAGGATAGAAACTGAAAATATGACAAACGTAAAGGACGACATATTGGTAGTGGGCGGCGGCGGCCGCGAGCACGCGATTGTGTGGGCGCTCAAAAAATCGCCGCGCGTCGGCAAAATCTACGGCGCGCCCGGCAATGCCGGCATGGGCGTAATCGAAACGGGGCTGTCTGCGACCGACATTGACGGAATAGTCAAGTTCGCGAGCTCGCACCCCGAAATCAAAATGACGGTAGTCGCGCCCGACGATCCGCTCGGCATGGGGCTTGTCGACAAGTTAGAAGCGGCGGGAGTTCGCGCCTTCGGACCCAAAAAAGCGGCGGCGCGGCTTGAGTGGTCCAAGGCGTACGCCAAGGACTTCATGAAAAAGTACGGCATACCGACCGCGGCGTACGAGACCTTTACCGACGCAAAAGAAGCCAAGGAGTACGTCAAGACGTGCGAGCTTCCCGTTGTCCTCAAGGCAGACGGGCTGGCGCTCGGCAAGGGCGTTCTGATATGCAATACGCGCGACGAAGCACTGCAGGGCGTCGACGACATCATGACCGACAAAAAGTTCGGCGACGCGGGAAGCGTTCTCGTCGTCGAGCAGTTCTTGACGGGGTACGAGGTGTCGCTGCTCGCGTTTGTCGACGGCAAAAATTACTCGCTCATGCCCACGTCGTGCGACCATAAGCGCGCGCTCGACGGCGACAAGGGGCTCAATACCGGCGGCATGGGCGCGTACAGTCCTTGTCCCAAGTTCACCGAGGGCGTAAAAGCGCTCGTCGAAAAGAGCGTTGTAACGCCGACGGTCGACGGCATGATAAAGGAGGGCGCGCCGTTCAAGGGCGTGCTGTACTTCGGGCTCATGGTAAGCGCTGACAACAGCAAGGTCAACGTGCTCGAATACAACGCGCGGTTCGGCGATCCCGAAACGCAGAGCGTTCTGCCGCTGCTCGAAAGCGACCTCTACGACGCATTCGACGCGGTTATCGACGGCACGCTCGACAAAGCGGAAATAAAGTGGTCGGACAAGAAGTCGATAAACGTCGTGCTCGCGAGCGGCGGCTATCCGCTGTCGTACAAAAAGGGCTTAATAATCGACGGCTTGGAAAACACGGACGAAAAGGTCAACGTGTTCTTTGCGGGCGTAAAAAAGTGCCCCGACTGCGGCAAGCTCGTTACGAGCGGCGGGCGGGTGCTGTGCGTTCAGGCATTGGCGGACGATTTCGGGACGGCAAAGCGGCTCGTCTACGACAACATAAAAAAGATAACATTCGAAGATTGCTTCTATCGCAAGGATATAGGCGCAAAGCTGTAAGCGGCACGTGGCGACTCCGCCGCTACGATAAGCGGTTCAATATTAGGCTCCCCTTAATAAGGGGAGCTGTCAGCGAAGCTGACTGAGGGGATGTGAAGTTTATTAAACCCCCACCGGCGCTCCGCGCCACCTCCCCCTTTGAATACTTCGTATTAAAAGTGGGAGGCAAGACGCGAAGTAATAAAGCATCGCACTTTAATTATCGTAACACCTCGCTGTCCCCTTTTAGCGCGAAGCGATCAAAGGGGAAAGTACCCACGAAGTGGGGGAAAGGGGTTAACAATATGCTCGAAGCAGTGGCGTCGAGCAATTACCTACGACACGCAACTCGTCGGGCGAAACAAAAAACCAACCACCAAAGCCCACACACGACAGCAAAAAAGGCGTCAAGAAATTTTCACCGTCACGACACTCGTCGGGCGAAACAAAAAACCAACCACCAAAGCCCACACACGACAGCAAAAAAGGCGTCAAGAAATTTTCACCGTCACGACACTCGTCGGGCGCAACATAAAACCAACCTCAAAGTCAATACACGAAGGTTAAAAAAACATGATTAGACGAATTTACACGGAAAGACAGGAAAGCAATGCGGCGTTAGCCTCCGAGCTGTTCGACAACCTCGGCATCAAGGTAAAGGCGCGCATGTTCATTCGCTATGACGTCGACGGATTGACCGACGAGCAGTTCGAAGCGGCGACGCCCATAGTTTTCTCCACGCCGGCTACCGACGCGGTGTACCACGAAAAGCTGCCCAAAACGCAAGGCTCGCTCTTCGGCGTCGAGTACCTGCCCGGTCAGTTCGACCAGCGCGCGGACTCGGCGGCGCAGTGCGTTCAGTTACTGACGCAGGGCGCGCTTCCCGCTGTGCGGTGCGCGACCGTCTACGCCATCGAGTGCAACGAAAAGGAGCTCGCGGCGATAAAAAACTACCTTGTAAACCCCGTCGAGAGCAGACTGTGCTCGCTCGAAAAGCCTTCGACGCTCGAGCAAAAGGTATCGCCGCCCGAGCCCTGTCTCATGGTGGAAGGCTTTACCGAGATGGGGAGCGCCGAGCTCACGGCGTTTTACAAGTCGCAGGGCTTTGCGATGAGCTTTGAGGACCTCGTTTTCGTTCAGTCGCACTTCCGCAATCAGCGGCGGCAACCGACGTACACCGAGCTCAAGGTCATCGACACGTATTGGTCCGACCACTGCCGCCACACGACGTTTTTGACGGCGCTTACCACAAAAATCAAGTCGGACAACCCGCACATTCAACAGACGTACGCCGACTATACCGATATGTTTAACGACCTGTATCAGGGCAGGGACGACAAGTATCCGTCGCTCATGGACGTCGCGACGATCGGCGCGAAGTACCTTCGCGGCAGGGGTTACGTGACGGCGCAGGACATTTCGCCCGAGATAAACGCCTGCACGATCAAGTACGATATAGTTATGAAGGACGGCTCGGTCGAGCCTTGGTATATACTCTACAAAAACGAAACGCACAATCACCCGACGGAGATAGAGCCGTTCGGCGGCGCGGCGACCTGCCTCGGCGGCGCTATACGCGATCCGCTTTCCGGCAGGGCGTACGTGTATCAGGCTATGCGCGTGACGGGCGCGGCAGACATCAAACTCCCGTTTGACAAGACGATTGATGGCAAGCTCCCGCAGCGCGTCATAAGCCGTCGCGCCGCAAAGGGGTACAGCTCGTACGGCAACCAGATAGGGCTTGCTACGGGCGAGGTCAAGGAATACTACCACCCCGGGTATGCGGCAAAGCGGCTTGAAACCGGCTTTGTCGTCGGCGCGGTCAAAGCGGACAACGTCAAGCGCGAGGTGCCGCAGGCGGGCGATATAGTGGTGCTCCTCGGCGGCGAAACGGGCAGAGACGGCTGCGGCGGCGCGACGGGAAGCAGCAAACCGCACGACTCGCACTCGATTGAAACTTGCGGCGCGGAAGTTCAAAAGGGCAACGCGCCGATAGAGCGAAAGCTCCAGCGCCTGATGAGAAACGGCGCGTTCACAAAGCTAATCAAACGCTGCAACGACTTCGGCGCGGGCGGCGTGTCCGTCGCGGTGGGCGAGCTCAGTCCGGGACTCGACATAGAGCTTTCGGCAGTGCCCAAAAAGTACGCGGGGCTGTCGGCGACCGAGCTTGCTATTTCGGAAAGTCAGGAACGCATGGCGGTAGTCATTGCCGCAAGCGATCTCGACGAGTTCAAGAGAATCGCGCATTCCGAAAACACCGAAGCGACGGTTATAGCCAAAGTAACCGACACCGACAGGATGAGAATGTTCCTCGACGGCCACCTCATTGTCGACCTCGAGCGCAAGTTCCTCGACTCCAACGGCGTCAGACAAGAAGCGACGGCGCTCATCAAAGACCCCGTCGTCAAGTATTTCGGCTCGCTCGGCGCTAAGCGCGAGAGCATGCTCAAAAAGGGCGACTACACGGCGCTCATGAGCGACATTCTGTCCGACTACAACGTGTGCTCGCAAAAGGGCCTCGGCGAAATGTTCGACTCGACGATCGGCGCGGCGAGCGTGTACATGCCGTTCGGCGGCAAAAAGCAGCTCACGCCCGCGCAGGCTATGGCGGCAAAGCTTCCCGCAAACACCGATATCTGCACGGTCGCGGCGCACGGCTTCGATCCCGAGCTCATGAGCGAATCGCCGTTCGTCGGCGGTATGTATTCCGTGATCGTCGCGGCGGAAAAGCTTGCGGCGGCGGGGGTGCGGCCGGAGAACATCTACCTTACAATGCAGGAATTTTTCGCGCGCTGCACCGACGCCGAAAAGTGGGGTGCGCCCATGTCGGCGCTTCTCGGCGCGCTCAAGGCGCAATTAAGCCTCAAAATGGCGGCAATCGGCGGCAAGGACTCCATGTCTGGCACGTTTGAAAAGCTGACCGTTCCGCCCACGCTCATTTGCTTTGCGCTCGGAGTTCAGGACAGCGCGACGGTGTGCGACAATGTGTTCAAGGCGGCGGGCGAGCGCGTGTACCGCTACAGACTGCCGCGCGACGAGTACGGCATGCCGGACTACGAAAACCTCACCGATTTTCTCAAGCTTTTGGCGGGCGAGATCGGCAGGGGCAACGTCACGAGCGCGGCTGTCGTCGAAAAGGGCGGCGCGGCGGCGACGGTGGTCAAGTCCTGTCTCGGCAACGGGCTCGGATTTGCGTTCTCCAATGCGGGCAGAGACCTTTTCGAAGAGAGCACGGGCGACATAATTCTTTCGGCGCGCGACGCCGACGATTTCTGCGGCTACCGCCTCGAGCCTTTGGGCTTTACAATCGATGAGAACAAGTACGTGTTCGGCACGACGGTCACGCGCAGCGAGATTTCGCCTATAGACAGAACTGTTGACGGCGCGGCGCTCGAAGCGGCGTTTACGGGCACGTTCGAGAGCGTGTACCCGACGACGGCGGAAGCGAGCGGCGAGGTCAAGAACGCCGACTATAAGGGTAAGGGCGGTAAGCGAAATAAAAAAGGCGGCGCGAAACCCAAGAAGATAAAGGTTTTCATTCCCGTATTCCCGGGCACCAACTGCGAGATAGACACTGCGAGACGGTTCGAGGAAGCAGGCGCGGAGCCCGTAATTTTCGTAGTAAAGAACCGTTCGCCCAAGGACGTCGAAGAGAGCGTCAAGGCGATGGCAAAGGCTATAAGCGCGTGCAAGATTTTGGCGCTTCCCGGCGGGTTCTCCGGCGGCGACGAGCCGGACGGCAGCGCTAAACTCATTGCGGCGTTCCTGTCCAATCCCGCGATTGCCGAAGCGGTCGAGAACATGTTGTATAGGCGCGACGGCCTCGCAATCGGTATATGCAACGGCTTCCAGGCGCTTGTCAAGTTGGGACTGCTCCCCGGCGGACACATAAAGACGCCCGAAAAGACCGATCCCGTGCTTACGTACAACAATATCGGCAGGCATGTGTCGACGCTCGTCGACGTGCGCGTGACGTCAAATTACAGCCCGTGGCTCAAGTACTGCCCGGTCGGAAGCGTTTTCCAGGTCCCCGTTTCGCACGGCGAGGGCAAGTTCGTCGCGCCAGAAGCCACGATAAAAGAGCTCATAAAGAACGGCCAGATAGCGACGCAGTACTGCGACGACAAGGGTAATGCGACAATGAAATCGCCGTTCAACCCCAACGGCTCTGTCATGGCTATCGAGGGCATAGTCAGCCCCGACGGCAGGATTTTGGGCAAGATGGGCCACAGCGAAAGAATAGGCGAGTTCATGATGAAGAACACGATCGAGTGCTACGCAAAGACCGACATGCAGCTGTTCAAGGCGGGCGTGGAGTATTTTAAATAGATAATAATGAATAATGAATAATTGCGGAAGCGCGGTCATATGCCCGCGCTTTTCCTATTGTCAGGCTCCCCTTAATAATGGGAGCTGTCGCCGCAGTCGACTGAGTGGATGTGAAGCAATAGATTCTTCGACTCCGCTAACGCTCCGCTCAGGATGACATAATCAAGCTGTGCATTTCTTTACGACAAGCAATTCCTCGGGTGAAACAAAAAAAGAACAACGGCAGCAAACACACGACGGGAATCAGGCTGTGCCTGTGTCATCCCGAGCCCCGCGAGGGATCTGTATTGTCGCGCTCTTTTCGAAATGTCGCATCCACACCGCCATCATCCCGACCGAAGCGGAGGGATCTAGGCGAAGCCGCACTAAGCGCGAGTTCTTTTATTGTCCCGTCCTTGTCGGGTGTGGTCTCGTGTTACCGTCGCAGCCCACACACGACGGGAAACAGGCTGTGCCTGCGCATATATAACTATTTTTAGAAAGTGTATTGACAAAGCATATATAATAGTGTTATACTTGCGGCAAGCGATTCATATAAAGGGGAATCGTAGAGCAGGCGCGAAACACGTTTGCACTCATATTCTCACGGAGGGAAAAGAGATGAAGTTAAGAAGCAAATTATTGGTGTTGCTTTTAGCAGTCGTCTTTGCGTTCTCGATGTTCGCAATGGCGGCGTGTGACGACGGTCTTGTAGACGGCGTCACGATAAGCCTAAGCGATACCGAAGTAACCCTTACGGAAGGCGGCACATACAAGGACATCAACGCTACCGTCAAGGGTTCTGACGAAACCGTCGACTGGGTGGTCGCCAACCCCATGGTCGCGACCATCGAATCGGACGGCAACACATGCCGCATAACGCCGGTAGCCGCGGGCTCGACGATAGTAATCGCGTCCGTCGGCAAAAAGACGGCGAAGTGCACGGTAAAGGTCGAGCCGGACGGCGCGGCCGCCGAAGTGACGATAACGCTTTCCGCTACAAAGGTCGAGCTCACTATGGGCGGCGCGGCCAAGGAAGTTACGGCAACCGTCACCGGCACGGAAACGGCAGTAGAGTGGTCGGCAACGGGCGACTGCGTTACGCTCACCAAGAACGGCAACAAGGTTTCGGTCGCGCCCAAGGCGGTCGGAAGCGGCAGCCTCATCGCAAAAATCGGCACTGTCGAAAAGACGATACCCGTCACGGTAGCCAAGGCAGCCGAGCCCGGCGAAGTGACGATAACCCTTCAGCCCGACGAAGTGGAGCTCACACTGGGCGGCGGCGCGCAGGAAGTGACGGCGATTGTCACCAACTCCGAAGAAATCGTCAAATGGTCGGTCACGGGCGACGATTGCGTCACGCTCACAGAAAAGGGCAATATCGTTTTGGTAACGCCCAAGAATCTCGGCACCGCGACGCTCAAGGCCGAACTCGGCGACGTTTCGGGTACCGCGACGGTAACGGTATCCAAGCCGGCGGTAAGCCTCACACTCAATAAGGAAAAAGTAGAACTCGACCTCGACGATGAGGACACCAAGACGACCACAGTCGTTGCCACCGTCGAAAACTACGACGGCGAGGACAATGTCGAGTGGACGATCGGTGACGATGAAATCGCCGAAAAGTCGGTAAGCGACGACGGCTTGACTTGCACGGTTACCGCGGTTGCGGTCGGCACGACGACGCTCACCGCGTCAATCGGCGGCGCAACCAAGACGATTGAAGTAGTAGTCGACGGCACGCCCGATCCCGAGCACGTCGAGCTCACGCTCAGCGAGGAAGGCACAATCAACCTTCTCACGGGCGGCGGCAAGGAAATCACGGCAAGCGTAAAGGGCACGATCGAGACGCCGAAGTGGTCGGTCGATAACGACGTAGTTACGCTTTCGGCAGAGACCGGCACCAAGGTAACGGTCACGGCGGCCAAGGCGGGCGACGCAGTCCTCACCGTAACGGTGGGCGAGGGCGAAACCGCAAAGACGGCAACGCTCAACATCCACGTCGACGATCCGACGACGATAACTCTCAGCACCGAGAATGTCGAGCTCGTCAACGACGAGGAGAGCGACAAGTACACGGCGACCGTCACGGCGACCGTTACAGGCCCCACCGAGAAGGTTACCTGGTCGATTGTCGAGGGCGGCTCGTACATAACGGTAACGGGCGACGACACCAACACGATAACCGTAACCGCAAAGGCAGTGGGCACCGCCAAAATCAAGGCGAGCATCGGCGAAGTCGAAAAGGTTGTTACCGTCACCGTCAAGGCAGGCGTAACGCTCGATATCGATAACTATACGCTCGACCTCAAGGTCGGCGGCGCGGACGGCAAAATCACCGCGATTGTAAGCGGCACCGAGGACGCAGTCACCTGCGTTGTCGAAGAAGGCGACGACAAGGACGTTGTCGAAATCACGGTGGGCGACGACGGCCGCACGATCACGGTAAAACCGCTCAAAGAGGGCGAGGTAACCTTGATTATCTCCGTCGGAGGCAAGACCGCCGAATGCGAAGTCACGGTAACGAGCGTGCCTGTAATCGAGTTTACTACGGTTGAGCCGTACAACTACAACGACGGCGTCACCATTTGGTTTAAAGGTTTGTTCACCTCCAATCTCGTCAATCAAAGCACGATGAAGGCGGAAGCGTCTATAACCAAGAACGGACAGCCCGTTACCGCGAATGCTGTAAATCTCTTCAATGCGGAAATACAGTTCCAAATCAACGGAACGCAGTATGACAATGTCGTAGCCGTGTTCACTATCGTAGAGAAGGAAGGCGGCGCGGTTGTCGCTACGGCAAGGCTCGAATACAAGGGTGTCACCGAATTGATTCTTTCCGACGAGACGCTCGGAATCCAGGTGGAAAAGACAGCCGAAGTCAAGGTTGTTAAGTTGAACGGCAGCGAAGACCTCAACGGCAAGGCCATCAAGTGGACTATCGCAAGCGAGGGCGGCAAGACCGTTGCGACCATTGAGGGCGCGACGAACGAAGCTACCGTTACGGTAAAAGGTGTTGCGGAAGGCAAAGCGACGCTCACCTGCGAGATAGACGGCATCACCGCTACTTGCGCGATTACCGTCACCGAGGGCGAGCCCGAGGAAGAACAACCGATTGATGTAACCGGCAAGCTCTTCCAGCAGGAAATCTACAACGGCTTGAACATCGGAATTAGGCTTGATTGCGATGCCGAGCTTGGCAAGAGCATCGGAAAAACGAAAGAAAGCGTAGAAGTTACGGCAACGGCAGACGGCGAGCCTGTTACGATAACCATACACGAAGTGTACGGCGACGGTCCTGTGTATGTCAAAATGGCAGTAAGTGCCGCTTGGACTTGCAGGTATGTATTTACCATTAAATACAAGAATGCGGCAGGCAAAGTAATAGCTGTCGGCACATTTATAAGAGAGGGCGATAAGAGCTTGAAGCTCGACGCTTCTACTCTCCAACTCAAGATTGGCGAGACCGATACGGGCAAAGTTACCGCGACGACATCAGGCAAGATTGAGGGAACGATACAGTGGTCTATAGACGGCGACAACAAGATTGCGACAATCGAGGAAAGCGAGGATAAGACCTATGTAACCGTGACGGCTGTCGCAAGCGGTACGGCAACGATTACGGCGACAGTCGACGGCTTGACTGCGACCTGTAAAGTAACGGTTGTCGGCGAGGGCGAGGAGCCGCCTACACCTACGGTTCCGACAGTAAAGAACGCAAGAATAATCGAAGTGTACGGCGGAGATGTCCACGTAGGTCTTCTTCTTGAAGTTTCCGACGAATTGTCGAGCATGTATGCAGAAGTAGCGAGCAAAATGGCTTACGTTAAGGTAAACGGCGTAAAGAACAATGATATGAAAGACATGTTTGCTTACGGCGCCGACGGCAGCTACCGCGTAAATGTTTATATGGGCGGCCCCGTTCAGAAAGGTGTTGACTACGTGTTCGAAATTTGCGACGCCGACGGCAACGTGTTGTTGCAGACAGTTGCAGTTCAGTGGAACTAATCTAATGTCATAGAATCAATACTTCCAATCAACAAACGGGACGGCTTGCCGCCCCGTTTTGTGTTGTGAGGGTTTTTGCGCTCGTGGTGAAACAATAGATCCTTCGACTCCGCTGTCGCTCCGCTCAGGATGACACTAAAAAACACCGCGCAATTCTTTTCAACAAGCAATTCCTCGGGTGTAACGAAAAACGAATAACGGCAGTAAACACACGACGAAAATCAGGCTGTGCCTGCGACAAAAATCCAAGCTGTGCTTGGTTGACAACAAAACGGCTTTGCTATATAATATCCACATGGCGAGCTACATTGTAACAGTCATAATATTGGGAGTTGCGTCGGTGACGGCGGCGGCGGCAATGATATACCACGCCGTGCGGCTCATCATGCGGCGCATCAAGCTCAACCACTCGATAATGCTCGTCGAGCTAAAGACGCACAAGATAATGTATTGGATATTCGCAGGCGTTATCGGGGCGCTTATGATATGGCTAATACTGCACATGACGGACGGTGATTCGCACTTTACGGAAAAATTTGCGGCGGTTTTCGGCGTCGACAGAGTGCTCGCCGTCGTGGCGTACATCTTTCCGCTTATAGCAATGATAGGCGCGGAAGCCTTTATAATCGCGCTGTGCATAGGCAAGAACGCGGTAGTCGACAAGGGCATATACACCGATTACTCGATGCTCGATTGGCACCAAGTCCACGACTACGCAATCGACGAGGAGCGCGGCATACTCGTTCTGTCGGCAGACCGCGCGACGTTTTCCACGCTCAAGAGTCTGACGACGCCATTCCGCGTCAAAAAGACGGATATAGAAAAGCTCAAATTCATACTCAACAAGAATAAGAACAAGTTCTCGGACTTCGGGGTGTAATGGCGAACGACATAGAAAAGATAATAGAAACGATCGACATTCCCGAAATGGAATACGACGCGACGCAGCCCAAGCACAAATCGATCTCGTACGAAGTGCCCGAGGTCGTCCTGCCCAAAACCAAGGCGCAGGAATACGAGGAGGCCAAGGACAGGCTCACGTCAAAAACGGTGCCCGTTTCCAAAACGTACGAGCGGCGAACGCACGATGGCAGAACGCACGAGACGGGCGAGCATGGACGAAAAACCCGCACGGACGCGCGGCCCGCGCGGGTAAAAACGGTGGAGCTCGACTCGGCGGCGTCGGCGGCTATCGGCGCGGCATCCAATGCCACGCGCTCGCTGGAGCGCAAAAGCGTCGCCGCGCTCAAAAAAGAAATCGAGCACAATAAGTTGGTCGATAGCCCCAAGTGGGTGGGGAGCGAGATTGAACTCATTCCGTTCGCCTGGCGGCACCCGCTCGTCGAAGTCAAAAAACCGTCCAAGTACTACAAGGCTGTGGTGCGCTCAGAAAAGAGCGGCGACACACTCTCGGCTCCCCGCACCGACGGGCGCTGAACGCCGCTATATAATAGATGGAGATAAGAATTTCACATCCCCTCAGTCGGCTCCTTCGTCGCCGACGGCTCCCATAAATTCAAGGGGAGCCGAATATAGAAAACAAAACAAACAGCAAAGCCAAACAGGATAGAAACGCAAAGGGTAAAACGATAGCGTAATACAGCGCGAAAAAGCAGATAAAACGCAAAACAAATCAGTGTAGAAACGCAAAGGGTTAAAAAAATGCGGAAGATTGCCGAGTTTATAGTCAACAAACGCATACTGTTCATGATACTGTTCGCGGTCGCCGTGGTGTACTGCGCGCTTTGCATTTCGCGCGTCGACGTCGAGTATGACATATCTACGTACCTGCCCGAAAACACCGACACAAAAAAAGCGCTCGACGTCATGGCGAAGGAGTTCGAGTCGTTCGGCACGGCAACGCTGCTCGTCAAGGGGCTGCCGTCAATCGACGCCGCGAACGAGCTTCACGACGATATAATGAAAGAAGCGGGCGACGGGATTACAATGTTTTCGTTCACCGCAAATGATTATAAGGACGGCAACGCCAAGTTCTCGATAACCTTTTCGGGCAAGAGCTCGGACAAAAAGGCTCAATCAGCGTACGACAAGACGGTCAAGATAATAAAGGAAAGCGGCTATAAGTACACCGTGCCCAAGCCGCTCGTCAACAACTATGCCGAAACGCTCGCAAGCGAGGTAGTGATAATACTCGCCATTTCGGCGGCGATAATAATAGCCGTTCTGCTGTTTACGTCAAAGAGTTTTGCCGAGGTGATCGCGTTCCCGATAGTATTTATCGTCGCGGCGGTGCTCAACATGGGCACAAACTTCTGGCTGGGCAGGATTTCGTTCGTGTCCAACACAGTGTGTATAGTGTTGCAGCTCGCGCTCGCAATCGACTACGCGATCATTCTATGCCACAGGTTTACCGAGGAAAAGGAAAACAGTCCGGGCGACGCCAAGACCGCGCTGATTGCCGCGCTCGCAAAGGCGATACCGGAGATCGCGTCGAGCTCGCTGACGACTATATCGGGGCTTGTCGCGCTGATGTTCATGCAGCTCGGTCTGGGCTTCGACCTCGGCATGGTGCTCGCAAAGAGCATAGTGTGCTCGCTCTTAACCGTGTTCCTTCTCATGCCGGGAATACTGCTGTTCCTGTCAAAAGCGATGGACAAAACTCGGCACCGCAACTTCGTGCCGAGGCTCAGGTTTTGGGGCAAGGGCGTCGTCAAGGCGCGGTACGTGCTTATACCCGTGTTCGTCGCGCTGTTTGCCGTCGGCGCGGCGCTCAGCCAAAAGATAGAATACGTCTACAGCACCGAGGATATCGACACCTCGCGCCCGACCGCGACGGTGGTCGCAAAGCGCGAGTGCGAAAAGATTTTCGGCTACGAAAACACATTCGCCATACTCGTAAAGTCGGGCGATCCCGAGTCCGAGCGGCGCATTGTCGAAACCGTCAAGGAAATGGGCGGGTACCCCGACCTCGTAAGCTCGGCGATGTGGTATTGGGGCTTGGAGTATAACGGCGTTCGCCTTACGGACAGCGTGACGGCGGCGGAGTTTGCAGAGATAATCGACGCGGACGGACAGCTGCCGGGGATTGAAAAGATAACGGCGCAGCTGTTCGAGCTGTATGCGGGCAGTATAGGCGCCGATTATTCGGACGAGTTTGCGGCGCCCGTCATTGACATTCTCGACTACTTGATAGAAAACAAGGCGGGGATAGTGAGATTGCTTCAGCTCGCCGGAAAGCCGGAAATAGTGCCCGTGTTTACCGAAAAGCTCGCGGGCGCGGAACAGCTTTTGGGCTTTGCGAAAAGCCAGCTCGTAGGCAAGAATCACTCGCGGCTGGTGTTCAACCTCAATGCGGGGATAGAGGACGAGCGCGTGTTCAAGCTGATAAAGGAGCTGACTCCGGCGGTCAAAAAGATACGCGCTGACGCGACGTTCGCGGGGTCGAGCATGAGCGCGTACGACCTCAATCAATCGTTCTCGTCCGACAATATTCTGATAACGCTGCTTACTATAATCTTTATATATATCATACTCGCATTCACGTTTAGGAGCTGGGGCATTCCGATAGTGCTCGTGCTCGCCATTCAGGGCGCGATTTTCATGAACTTCTCGCTGCCGTTTATAACGGGCGGAAATCTGTTCTTCTTTACGTACCTAATCATAAGCGCTATTCAGATGGGCGCGACAATCGACTACGCCATACTCGTCACCAACCGTTTCAACCACCTAAAAACGCTGCATGACAGGCGAGAGGCGATGACCGAAGCGGTGTCGGGCGCATTCCCGACGGTGTTCACTTCGGGAACGATCATGTGCGTCGCTGGGTTCTTGGTCGGCTCGCTGACATCCGATCCGCTCATTTCGTCGATAGGCATGTATATAGGCACCGGCACGATAATTTCGATAGCGTGCGTGCTGCTGGTACTGCCCGCCATGCTGTACACCCTCGATCCGCTGCTTAAGCGCACGGTGTTCAAGCCGCGCCACCCGATGAAAAAGGTGCATTTGCCAAATCCGTCGTTGCCGATAGGCGGCGCATGGCGCATAAAATAATAGATAAAAGATAATAGATAAGAATTAAGGAAGCGCGGGAAAGAGAGGCCCGCGCTTTTTCCGCATATCAGGCTTCCCTTAGTAGGGGGAGCTGTCAGCCGAATGGCTGACTGAGGGGATGTGAAAACAGATCCTTCGACTCCGCTGTCGCTCCGCTCAGGATGACACAGAAAGAGCATATCATCACGGAACAGTGATATCAAAAAGAAAGGCTCGGAATTTTTGGGTGTCATCCCGAGCTTGTCGAGGGATCTGTCAAGCGCGAGCTCTTTTCTCTCGCGCTTCCGCATATCAGGCTCCCATTGAATTTAGGGGAGCTGTCAAAGCTGACCGAGGGACTGTTTATGGATTACCGTAACGTCTCGCTTTCCCATTTTGTAAGAGGTTTGCTCCATGTCCCGCCCCTCATCGGGCGTAACAATCGGCAAATAACGGCAGTCCACACACGAGGGTAAAAAATTCTGAAAAATTTTTTAAAAAATCATTGAAAAATGCTTGACACCCCATTATATATGTGGTATTATGACAAAGCTCTCGCGAATTGCGAGACGCACACGGGTTTCCATGTATCGCGAATAAGCCATACCTCTGGACATGATGAGCAATAACGTTAAAGGTGCAAAAAGCCGAGTTGTTGTTTGTTGTGTTTTTTTTGACCTCTAAGGCAAACCGTGTCGAACATTGACAACTGCATATAACTTAAAGCGAGTATACAAATTATTCAAATATTGGTGATATGTATTTATGTATCGCAATTTGTAAGTTTTATCTTGTAATTTCTTATTTTTTAGGAATTGGACGATTAAGCTACTAAGAGCGTACGATGGATGCCTAGGCATCTGGCGCCGATGAAGGACGTGATAAGCTGCGATAAGCTGCGGTGAGCTGCAAATGAGCTTTGACCCGCAGATTTCCGAATGGGGAAACCCGGCTATAGGAAACTATGGTCATGTGCAAGTGAATTCATAGCTTGTTCAAGGGAACCCGGGGAACTGAAACATCTTAGTACCCGGAGGAAGAGAAAGTAAATTAACGATTGCCTCAGTAGTGGCGAGCGAACGGGCAAGAGCCCAAACCGTATATAGTAATATGTGCGGGGTAGTGGACTTGCGTATAGGTACTTGGTATGGATAGCCGAATATGTTTGGAAAACATAGCGAAACAAGGTAATAGCCCTGTAAGCGAAATTTATACCATAGCCTGCAAGTATCCGGAGTACCACCCAACACGTGGAATTGGGTGGGAAGCTGGGAGGACCATCTCCCAAGGCTAAATACGACCAGATGACCGATAGAGTTTAGTACCGTGAGGGAAAGGTGAAAAGCACCCCGGAAGGGGAGTGAAACAGAACCTGAAATCGTATGCTTACAAGCAGAGAGCGCACTACGCACACCGCAAGGTGTGAATGTGTCATCTCGTACTTTTTGTAGAACGGGCCGGCGAGTTACGATGCGTTGCGAGGTTAAGAGATCAAGTCTCGGAGCCGCAGCGAAAGCGAGTCTGAATAGGGCGTATTCAGTAGCGTGTCGTAGACCCGAAACCGAGTGACCTACCCATGAGCAGGTTGAAACCGGAGTAAAATCCGGCGGAGGACCGAACGCACCCCTGTTGAAATAGTGGGCGATGACTTGTGGTTAGCGGAGAAATTCCAACCGAACTCGGATATAGCTGGTTCTCCTCGAAATAGCTTTAGGGCTAGCCTCGGAATTTAGACTATCGGGGGTAGAGCACTGAATGGGCTAGGGGCCTTCACGGGTTACCGAACCTTATCAAACTCCGAATACCGAATAGTTTTGTCCGGGAGTCAGACAGCGGGAGATAAGTTTCGTTGTCAAAAGGGAAAAAGCCCAGACCCACAGCTAAGGTCCCCAAATATAGGTTAAGTGGTAAAGGATGTGACGTTGCACAGACAACCAGGATGTTGGCTTAGAAGCAGCCACTCATTTAAAGAGTGCGTAATAGCTCACTGGTCGAGTGATGTTGCGCCGAAAATTATCGGGGCTAAAACCTATTACCGAAGCTTGGGAATTACGTTTTCGTAATTGGTAGGGGAGCAATGTGTATGGGCTGAAGCAGTATCGAAAGAGACTGTGGACTTTACACAAGAGAGAATGCCGGCATGAGTAGCGAAAGAGGAGTGAGAATCTCCTCCGTCGAAAGCCTAAGGTTTCCTGGGGAAGGTTCGTCCTCCCAGGGTTAGTCGGGACCTAAGTCGAGGCCGAAAGGCGTAGATGATGGACAACGGGTTGATATTCCCGTACTGTCATACAGTTCGATGCAGGGACGCAGAAGGATAGTCGATCCGCACGGATGGTAAAGTGCGGCCAAGCGGTTAGGCGGGGTTGTAGTGAAGTACGCAATCCATATACGCTGAGCCGTGAT
>JAFLVC010000005.1 GCA_022508505.1 Clostridiales bacterium
CACGCTGGAGGTCGAGGGTTCAAGTCCCTTCCGGGTCGCCAAACTTTTGCCTCGGTAGCTCAGTCGGTAGAGCAAGGGACTGAAAATCCCTGTGTCGGTGGTTCGATTCCGCCCCGAGGCACCACAACCTACATGAGCGCCGGAGTAGCTCAATCGGTAGAGCAACTGATTTGTAATCAGTAGGTTGCGGGTTCGAGTCCCATCTTCGGCTCCAAACAGGTGTTTATTGTAAATACCTGTTTTTTGCTTGCTAATATCCATTTACCCAAGCGGGTGAGAATAGCATACAAGTCAAATTTATCGAAAGCTGCGCCGCCGCGTCGCTTTTTTGTAGAAACAAAAAGACCGCCTTACAACGGTCTTTTATGTTGAGCATGGAAGCGGAAAATAAAAAGAACGCCGCTAGCGTTCTGTGAAGGGAAGTAAAATAAAAGACCGTCGCTTGACGGTCTTGTGGAGCGGAAGACGAGATTCGAACCCGCGACCCTCACCTTGGCAAGGTGATGCTCTACCCCTGAGCCACTTCCGCATATTTTTTGCTTTGCCGAAGTCGTTTTTCAAATTCAGCATAGTAAATATATCACTATTAGATTTACTTGTCAAGCATTTTTAATAAAAATAGCGTAAAAATGTTTGACAATCTTTTGAATACATAGTATAATCTTTTCGTAACAAAAGGAGGTGGATTATGGCAGTCCCCAAGCACAAAACATCGAAGCAACGCACGCACACGCGCGGTTCGCAGTGGAAGTTGTCGGCACCCACGCTCATCGAGTGCCCGCAATGCCATCAGCTGATTCCCATGCATCGAGTTTGCCCGAGCTGCGGTTATTACGACTCGGAGCTTAAAGTCGAAAAAGGCCAAAACAACGACTAAAAAATTGCCCCGTTAATGCGGGGTATATTTTTGCAATAATGAGGCGAAATGAAAATCATAATTGACATCGGCGGTTGCGATTATCCCGACAAAATGATTTTGGGCGTATGCAACGCCGCCAAAGCGCACCCCGACTACCAAATGGTTCTTGTGGGCGATAAGGAGTTTATCGAACAACATCTCGATAAAACTGTCAATAACGTCATTATCGAGCACGCGCCCGACATAATCACAAACGAGGACAGCCCCACGCGTGCGATAAGGCAGAAGCCCAATTCGTCGCTCGTTCGGGCTATTTCCGTTTTGAATGAGTCGGACGACGCAATCGGATTTATAAGCGGCGGAAGCACGGGCGCAGTTCTCACCGCGTCCACGCTTTTGATCGGCAGGATCAAGGGCGTACACCGCGCCGTCCTCGCATCGCTCATGCCGTGCGCCGTCGACGGCAAGCTCGTCTGCATAGCGGACTGCGGCGCAAACGTCGACTGCAATCCCGAATTCCTTCCGCAGTTTGCGTTGATGGCGCACTACTATATAAAAGCGGTGTTCGGCATCGAGAACCCGACGGTCGGACTGCTTTCCAACGGCGCGGAGGACAAAAAGGGCGACGAGCGCACCAAAGCGGCGTTTCCGCTGATAAAGGCTCTGCCCATAAACTTTGTCGGCAATATGGAAGCGCGCTATGCCATGTCCGGCGATTACGATATAATCGTTTGCGACGGGTTTGCGGGCAACGTGCTCGTAAAGTCGGTCGAGGGCACGGCAAAGACTGTCATGAAGCTCGTAAAACAGGCTATGACCTCGTCGTTTAAGGCCAAGATGGGTGCGCTGCTATTGAAAAAGTCGATAACGGCGCTCAAAGACAAGATGGACTATCACGCGTACGGCGGCGCGGCGTTCCTCGGTCTAAACAAGCCCGTAATCAAGACGCACGGCTCATCTAACGAGGTGTCGACGGCGGCGTCCGTAAACAACCTCATAAGGATGCACGAGCACAACACAGTAGAAGAAATCAGAATCGGTATTTCGGCGATAGAGGCTGCAGCCGAGGCACCGAGCGAAGGCGAAAAACAGTGAATTCGCTTTGCGACATACAAAAAGCAATAGGTTACGAGTTTAAGGACGCGCGGCTTTTGGAGTCGGCGCTCACGCACTCGTCATACGTAAACGAGCATGCCGCGACCGGGAACGAGCGCATAGAGTTTCTCGGCGACTGCGTGCTCAATTTTATTGTGGGCGAACGTTTGTTCTCGGACGACAGAACGGCGAGCGAGGGCAAGCTTTCGTCCCGCCGCGCCGCGCTCGTGTCGCGTGCGCCGCTCGCGCGCATAGTAGACGAGCTCGGTCTTTTGAACGTACTCAAAGTGGGCGCGGGTGTGAATAAATCTGCGTTTTCGGTCAAGGCGCGGTCGGATATATTCGAGGCCGTCCTCGGCGCGGTGTATCTCGACGGGGGGTTGGACGCCTGCCGTGGGGTGCTCGACAGTGTGTTTTTCGGCGCCGTTATGCCGGAGCGCGACTATAAGTCGGAGCTTCAAGAATATGCGGCAAAGCATAATTTGTCCGTGACCTACGAAACGCGTCAGGCGGACGGCGGGTTTGAAAGCGACGTGCGCGTCGGGGATAGCATGTATTCGGGCAGGGGGAGCACCAAACACGGTTCGCAGATATCGGCGGCAAAAGCGGCGGTGTCGGCATTCGTCGAAAAGCGATAATATTTTCGCACGCTTTATTAAATGCAAACGGCAAATCGATTGATTTTTGCGTGTATACATGTTATAATTAACAATGGTGTGTTAAACACACCGCAAGCAATTATCGGCAGGAACGGATTTTGAAGTTTAAGAAGCTTTCCCTCATCGGGTTCAAATCCTTCGCCAACAAGCTTGAAGTCAAGTTCGGCGAAGGCATAACCGGAATAGTCGGCCCCAACGGCTGCGGCAAGAGTAATGTTGCCGACGCCGTGCGTTGGGTTTTGGGCGAGCAGTCGGCAAAGCTCCTGCGCGGTAACGGCATGATGGACGTCATCTTTAACGGCACGAAAAAGCGCAACTCGCTTTCGTATGCCGAGGTTTCGCTCACTTTCGACAACAAGGGCCGCTCGCTTTTCCCGTCGTATGAGTTTCAGGAAGTCGTAATTACTCGTAAGCTTTTCAGGTCGGGTGAGAGCGAATATTACATAAACGGCAGTCTTTGCAGGCTTCGCGACATATCCGACATGCTTCGCGACGCCGGTTTTGCACGTGAGGGCTACACGATTATCGGTCAGGGGCGTGTGACGGAGCTCATAAACTCCAAGCCCGAGGATCGCCGCGCCATATTCGAAGAAGCCGCCGGAATAAGCAAGTACAAGTTTAAAAAGACCGAGGCCGAGCGCAAGAACGAGCGCACCCGCGCCAATCTGGAACGAATAAAAGACGCAATGAAGGGCGACGCCGACAGGCTCGGGCCTTTGACGCGTCAGGCGGAAAAGGCGCGGCAGTACAGTGAGCTCAGCGAAAAGCTCAAGTTTCAAGAGATAAATTATTACATAAAAAGCTACGAGACCGCCGCCGACACCAAAGAGGAACTCGGCAAGATCGTAGCCGATTACGACGCGCAGATACGCGAAAAGCAGGCAGAGTACGAGACCGCTTCGAGCGACTACAATTCCGCCATGGAGGAGCTGCGGCGCATCGACGAAAACCTCGAATCGTACAGAAACGAGCTCTTGATGTTGAGCGTCGATAAGGAAAAGGTCGCAGGTCAAATTGAGCTTCTTACTCATCAGCTCAACAGCCTGTCAAAGCAGAACGACAGCTTGATGTCCGCAAACGCTACGCTCGGCGATAACTACAACAAGCTAAAGGCCTCCGCCGATCAAAAGCAAGGCGAGCTCAACCGCAAGACGGAGGAGCTAAAGGCCAAAACCGCCGAGTACGAAAAGCTCAATGCCGAATACACCGAGCTCAACAATCGCGTCGTCGCGCAGGAAGAAGAACTCGAACGCGCAAGACGCGCCATGCTCGCCGCAATGGAGCGCAAAGCGGCGGTGTCAATGAGTATGGGCGAGCTCACCGCAGAGCGTGCCGGACTTTCGGACAGGATAGAAGTGCTCAACGCGCGAATCGCCGCAACCTCCGAAAAGATTGCGACAAACGCCGCGGAATTATCAGACCGCGAAGAAAAGCTTAAAAAACTCGCCGAAGAAAAGGCTGAGCTTATCGGTGAATTCGATAGGTGCAACGCCGAGTTTGCCGAAACGGACGAAAAGTTAAGATCCACCGCGGACGAGCTCGTCGACACCAAGCGCGAGTACTCGATGTCTGTCGTCAGAAAGAACATGCTCGCCGAGCTTCAAAATTCGCTCGAGGGTTATGCCGTTCCCGTGCGGAAACTTTTAAACGACGCTAAGAGTAACATTCGGATTGCCTCCGCAGTTCTCGGCGTCGTAGGCCAGATTATAAAGGTCAAAGAGGGCTTCGAAACGGCTGTCGAAATGGCGCTCGGCTCGACGGTCGGCAACATCGTCACGAAGGACGAGGACGACGCCAAGCTCCTTATTGCGTACCTCAAAGAAAACCGCTACGGTAGGGCGACATTTCTTCCGATTACGAGTTTCAAACCGCGCGCGATCGACGACGCGTATCTGCCGCTCCTAAAGCGCGACGGCTGTTACGGCGTAGCTACCGAGGCGGTGTCAAGCGATAAAATGTTCTCGACTGTTGTCAGCGGGCTTCTCGGCGGCACGGTCATTGTGAATAACATGGATACGGCGATTTCGCTTGCCAAGGCGAGTAACTATGCGTTCAAGATTGTTACGCTCGACGGCGACGTCGTATATCCTCACGGTTCTATTACGGGCGGCAGCAAAAAGTCTGACGTGCCGAGCGTGTTCTCGTACGAGCGCGATCTCAAAGATATAACGGCACGCGTGGACGAGCTCAAGGTGCGCGTGGATGAGCTTAACTCCACTCACGCACGGCTCGAAAAGGCGCACGGCGAGCTGTCGAAACGCATTCGCGAGCTGCGCGAGGATATTCACGACTACGAGCTCGCCGAAAACACGGAAAACCTCGAGTGCGCCAACCTAAAAGAGGAAATCGAATCGCTTTTGCGTTCAAAGTCGTCGGACGACGGTATTCTCGACGCGTTCATAAAGCGGCTCGAGGAGATAAACCTCGATATTGAAGCTACCGAAAAGACTCAGGACGAGTTAGGCACCGAGCGCCGTGAGGAGGACGACAAGTCGCACCGCGAGTTCGACGAGCTCCGCTTAAAGCGCGATGGGCTACGCGACAAGGTCAGCGCGCTCAATATCGGGCTGGTCACGTTGAGAATGGATGCTGAGACGCTTCAAAACGACATAGTTCGGTTAAACGACGAGGCGCAGGCGGCGGCGACCAATATGGAAGCAAACGACATGGCGATTCTCGGCAACAACAGTGCCATGCAGGACCTCAACGATAAGCTCAAGGAACTTACCGCAAGCAGCGGCGAGCGCGGCGACAGCAGGCGCGAGGAACTCAGCGCAAAGCTTTCCGACCTTGCAAAATACAAGTCCGACCTCAACGAGCGCTCCGCGAGAAGCGACAGGGCGCGCATAGAAAAAAGCGACGAGATAAGCGCGCTCACCGAAAAGAAGCACGAGCAGGAGATTTTGCTGACGCGCGTCGATTCGGACATGGAAACAATGCAGCAACGTGTAAACGAGGAGTACGGGCTCAATTACGAGCAGTGCCTCGAGTTTAAGGACGAAAACTACGACCAAGAAAGCGGCAGCATCGAGATAGCCAAGCTAAAGCGCAGGATAAGCAATCTCGGCAATATAAATATGGACGCAATAGAGGAGTCGCAAGAACTCCTTCGCGTGTATCACGAAAAGGAGATACAGTGCGACGACCTCGAAAAGAGCCTTGCCGACGAGGAGCGCGTCATAAAGGAAATGTCTGCGACAATGCTCCGCGATTTCAACGAGTGCTTCGAAAAGATTCGCGTCAATTTCCAAAGCATTTTCGCAGAGCTGTTTAACGGCGGCACGGCCGACCTCGAGCTCACAGACAATCCCGATCCGCTTCTTCGCGGCGTGGAAATCAAGGCTCAACCGCCGTCAAAGAACTTGCAGTCGATTACGCTTTTGTCGGGTGGAGAAAAAACGCTCACCGCAATAGCCATACTGTTTGCGATACTCAAGTTGCGCCCTATGCCGTTCTGTCTTTTGGACGAAATTGAAGCGGCGCTCGATGATGCAAACGTCGGAAGGTTCGCGCAGTATCTCAAAAAGTTCTCTCAGGACACGCAATTTATTGTTATAACGCACAGAAAGCCTACCATGGAACAGGCGGACTGCCTGTACGGCGTTACGATGGAAGAAGAGGGCGTATCAACCATAGTTTCGGTGCGCCTCAACGACGCTGTTCAAGGCGCCGTTTCCGTTCCGGCTGAGGAATAGGAGTGAATTATGGGACTGTTCTCTCGCATAAAAGAAGGACTTAAAAAGACAAAAGAAGCGATCGCCTACAAGCTCAACAAGCTTTTTACGGGCGGCGTTTTGACCGACGATTTTTATGACGAGCTCGAAGAAATTTTGCTCACATCCGATATCGGCGCGGAAACGACGGACACCGTCATGGAGCGGCTCAAAAAGGAAATCGACAAGAACCATGTGCGAGATACCGCAACAGTTCGCACACTGCTAAAGAACATTCTCGTCGAGCTTTTGGAAGAAAACGAAAAGCCGGACTACACGTATCCGCTCGTCATCATGCTTTCCGGCGTAAACGGCGTGGGCAAGACGACGGCTATCGGCAAGCTTGCCAAAAAGTTCAAGTCCATGGGAAAGACCGTCACTATCGCGGCGGCGGACACTTTCCGCGCGGCGGCTTCCGACCAGCTCTCCGTGTGGGCGGACCGCGCGGGCGTCAGGATTATCAAGCACGCCGAGGGCGCGGATCCCGCAGCAGTCGTTTTCGACGCGGCGCAGAGCGTAAAGAGCAAAAACGGCGACGTCCTTTTGGTGGACACCGCAGGCAGGCTTCACAACAAAAAGAACCTCATGGAAGAGCTTAAAAAGATTTCGCGAGTAGTGTCCCGCGAGCTTCCGGACGCCATGGTCATGAACTATATTGTTCTCGACGCGACGACGGGACAAAACGCGATTTCGCAGGTAGAAGTCTTTAACGAGGCAATCGACATCGACGGAATAGTCCTTACCAAGCTTGACGGAACGGCAAAGGGCGGCGTGGTGCTCGCAATAGCGGGCGAGCTGTCCGTGCCCGTCGTGTACGTAGGCGTAGGCGAGGGTATCGACGACCTCGAAGACTTTGACGCAAAAACGTTCGTGAACGGCATAATGGAAGATTAGTTATTCGACCGACGTTTACGTCGGTCTTTGTGATTTACAGGCAAAAAATGAGTAAGGGAAAAACTATCTTATATTATATAATAATATTCGTGCTTTCTGCGGCGGTTGCTATCGGGGTTTGGACGATAGGACTTGTGTACGCCGAGGAAGGCGACGGTTGGAATATTGCTTTCGGCGTTTCTCTCGGCGCAACAGCGCTACTTAGCGTTTTGAACATTGTGTGCAATTTCGTGATTTCTCGAAAGTTCGGAAGGATGAGGTTTCAAGAATTGTTCGATTATGCCGAAGACATGCGTAAAAAGGCGCAGAGCGACATAGAAGGCGTGAGAAAAAAGACGGTTTGCCACGTTGTTTTGGCTTACGTGTATCTTGCGGCGATATTTGTATTGATTTGCTTGTGCGCGTTTGCAATGGGAAAAGCTAAACTCGGTGTGGACGTGACGACTACGTTTATGCTGATTTTTATTTACTTCTTGGCGAGCGTATTCGATATTTTGTTTTTTCCGATCGGCAAAGAGCTAAATCAATCGGAAATTGAGCTCTCGAAAGGCGATTTTCCGCTCATGCACGAAACGACAGAACGGGCGGCACGCGCTGTCGGCTTTAACGGCAAAATTCGAATCTTTTTAGTGGAGAATAATATTACCGTCAACGTTTACCGCGGAGCGGCTTACATAACAATCGGATACAAGGAAGCGGCACTGTTCACAAGCAAAGAGCTGTATGCCGTCATGCTACACGAGTTTTCGCATATAGTCCATGCCGACGTTAATCATGCTAAGCGGATTAATCGCATAGAACGGCTCTGGGATCCGGACAATACGGACGCCGCTTTAACATTCCTTCCTCGATTGGCTTTTTTGAGCTTGATTGCTAACTTTCTTTCATATAATATCGAAATATACAAGACTTTTTCTTCGATCATAAACGAACAGGCGGCGGACGAAACAGTGCGGCGTTTGGATTGCAACGGAAGCTTTGCCGACGCTTTGGCAAAGACGGAAATGATTGCAAAATACGTAAAATGCCCTGTGCCGGAATTGGATTATTACTTTTTCGAATCGGAAACTCTGCGCAATGATTTTGCGACCACCGATTACAAAACGTACTTTGAGTACTACAAGAAGTACGGAGAAATCTGGCGTTACGAATTTGAACATGAATTGCCGTCAAAAGTGTCTACGCACCCTACGTCTAAAATGCGCATACAAAGCTTCGGGCTCGATTTGCAGTCTTGCGTCGAAAATGCGACCGATCCCGATCCCATGTACGTCGTAGAACAACAGCGCGTACTCGAGCATGCAGACGCGTATATTTATAAGCATAGTGCGGAACATTATGCCGAGCAGAGGGAACAGGTGTATATCGAGCGCAAGGCGGCTATTGAAAGCCTTGACAGCTCCGAAGAAAAAGGTGAGGATTTTAAAGGCGCGGCGCGCGAGAAGGCGCTTTGGGCAATTCTCGGCGTAGACGACGACCGCGCCATGGCTTTAGCCGACAGAATGATTGAGGATAACGACCGCGCGCATGCCGCATACTTTGTCAAAGGCTTCGTGTATAGCAGACTGCACGACGACAGCTGCGTCGAGTGTCTCAAAAAAGCCGCCGAAAAACCCGAGTATGCGGAGCAGGCGTACACGCTTATCGGTCAATATGCGCTCATGACAGGCAACGAGCAATTGCTCGAGGAGTACCGAAGCGACATTGCCGACGTAATGCAGACTGCGCAGGACAAAATGATTGAGAACGAGTTTAAAAAGAGCAGCCCCACCGAGCCGTGCGATTTGGATATATCCGTCATAGCGGAGCTTGCGGACAAAATCAACGAGACGGTAAAAAACGCCGTCAAAAAACTGTATGTGAGCAAGTTCACGGCGCCGGACGGCTCGGTGCATTATCCGTTCGCTTTTGAATTGACTTTTAAAGCGGCGGCCCGAAATAACAACAATGATTTTGCTATTTCTTACGCGATTTTCGAGGTTATCGAGGCGCGCAACGACGAGCCGTCATTTATACTGTGCAACCCTCGCGTCGGACTTGCGCGCAAAGTCAAGCGTGCGGAAGGCGTTTTGGTGTACGATTGCGTCAAAAAAATCAAAGTAGAAAAATAATAAGAATTTTTTGTCAAAACAGTTGCAAATAATTTTATTACGGTGTATAATAGCGGTGTAAAGTCAAAATGCTTTACACCGTTATCTGTTTATGGCAAAGGATTTGGAAATAACTAGGCTGTGCGACGCATACGGCGCATTGCTCACGGCGCATCGGCTTGACATGATTCGCAGCTATTACGACGACGACCTGTCGCTCGCCGAGATAGGCGAAAACAGCGGCATTACGCGCCAGGCGGCGCTGTGCAGCATCCGCCAAGCGGAAAAGGCTTTGCGCGGCTACGAAGCGGCGCTCAAAGCAGTCGAAAAGGCGGACAGGCTCAAAGAGGAGCTGACGCAGATTCGAAATGAACTCGACGAAAACCCCGACGGCGCAAAAGCGGCGCTCGACAGACTGATTTCCGAAATTTGACGAGGTAGAACATGGGTTTATTTTCATCACTTGCCGAAAAGCTCGGCAACGTATTTTCCAAGATAACGTCGCGCGGCAAGCTGACCGAGGGCGACATAAAGCAGGCGATGCGCGAGATACGCATTGCGCTTTTGGAAGCCGACGTCAACTACGCAGTAGTCAAGGATTTCGTCGCGCGCGTGTCCGAAAAGGCGGTCGGCGAGGCGGTGCTCAAATCGTTGACTCCAGGACAGCAGGTCGTAAAAATAGTCAACGAGGAGCTTATCGAGCTCATGGGCTCGACCAACTCAAAGCTCGAGGTTTCGTCCAAGCCCCCGACGGTAATCATGATGTGCGGACTTCAAGGCGCGGGCAAGACGACGTTTTGCGGCAAGCTGGGCAGCTACCTCGTAAAGCAGGGCAAAAAGCCTATGTTCGCGGCGTGCGACGTCTACCGTCCCGCGGCAATCAATCAGCTCCAAGTCGTCGGCAAAAAGGTTAATCTTCCGGTGTTTGAAATGGGTACGGGTAACCCCGTCAAGATCGCCGCAAAAGCGGTTGAGGAGGCGGTGCGGCTCGGTTACGACACTGTCATAATCGATACGGCAGGCCGCTTGCACATAAACGAACAGCTCATGAACGAGCTAAAAGAGATCAAGCAAAAGACCAACCCCACCGAGATTTTGCTCACCGTCGACGCAATGACCGGCCAAGACGCCGTAAACGTCGCAAAGACTTTTAACGACGAGCTCGACATCACCGGCGTAATTCTCACGAAGCTCGACGGCGACACGCGCGGCGGCGCGGCGCTATCTATTCGCTCGGTAACGGGTAAGCCGATTAAGTTCTGCGGCACAGGCGAAAAGCCCACCGACATAGAGCCGTTCTATCCCGACCGCATGGCATCGCGCATACTCGGCATGGGCGACGTCCTGACTCTTATCGAAAAGGCGCAGAATGCCGTTTCCGAAGAGGAAATGAAAAAGCTGGAAAAGCGAATGCGCGAAAACAAGTTCACGCTCGAGGACTTTTTGACGCAGTTCAAGTCGCTCGCAAAGATGGGCGACATCAACGAAGTGGTCGCCATGATTCCCGGCATGAACAAGGCGAACGTCGATTCCAAAATGATCGACGAACGCATCGGCAAGTACAAGTCAATTATACTTTCCATGACGCCGCAGGAGCGCAACCATCCCGAAATAATCAAGTCGTCGCGCCGTAAGCGCATTGCGGCGGGCAGCGGCACGACCGTGCAGGAAGTAAACGCTCTGTTGAAGCAGTATGAGCAGACCAAAGAAATGATGAAGGCGGCGAGCTCGGGCAAGATGCCGATGATGCCGCAAAAGATCATCCGTCAAAAGCGTCGGTTCAGATAACCGAAATTAATAAAACAATGTTAATTACAACTTAAAAGGAGAAATATCATGGTAAAAATCAGACTCACACGCCTCGGCGATCACAAATCGCCCTTCTACCGCATAATCGTCGCAGACTCGCGCTCGCCGCGTGACGGCAGGTTTATCGAAGTGCTCGGCACTTACGATCCGCACCTCGACGACGGACTCAAGCTCGACGCGGACAAGGCAAAGGAATGGATCAAGAACGGCGCACAGCCCACGGACACCGTTCGTTCGCTTCTCATCGATGCCGGCGTGCTCGATTCCAAAAAACGCACGCAAAAGACCAAGGTCGACAAGAAAAAGAAGGCGGACTAATCCATGGTCGAGCTTGTTAAGTACATGGTTACTGCGCTCGTCGACAACAAGGACGAGGTCAGCGTCACCGAGGACGGCGAAACCGTCAGAGTCAAGGTCGCAAAGGACGACATCGGCAAGGTTATCGGCAAGCAGGGCCGCATAATCAAGGCCATTCGTTCTGTCGTTAAGGCGGCCTCCGTCAAGGACGGCAAGAACTACTCGGTCGAGGTCGACGAGTAGGCCTTGCTTACCGTCGGTCAAATAGTAAAACCGCAGGGCATACGCGGCGAAGTTAAGGTGAAAACCTCTGACCCGTCGCGTTTTTGCGTGCTTAAATCTGTGGAAGTGAACGGCAAGCCGTACCGCATAACGGGCGCACGTGTTTCGGGCGCCGACGCGTTCATAAAGCTCGAGGGCGTGGACGACAGAAATGCCGCCGAAGCGCTTCGCGGCGCAATGCTCAAAATCGATAGGGCGGCTGCCGCGCCGCTTGACGCAGGCGAGTTTTACGTCGCGGACTTAATCGGTGCACAGCTCGTTGCGCGAGACGGCGAGGTTACCGAAAAAGTCGGCACGATAACAAAGGTCGACTCATTCGGCGCCGCCGACGTCTTTACCGTAGAGGGCGAGAAAAGCCTTTCCTTTCCGTTTTTGAAGGCGCTGAACCCTGAGTTTAGCGAATCCGAAAAAACGCTGTACGTAGACAAGAAAAAGCTGAGCGAGGTATCGGTGTATGAAAATTAGAGTGCTCACGCTTTTTCCCAAAATGTTCGACTGCATGCAAGAAAGCATGTTCGGGCGTGCCGTCAAAAACGGCATAATAGACTTTCAAGCTGTCGACATCAGAGAGTACAGCGCTGACAAAAAGCACTTTAAGTGCGACGACGCGCCTTACGGAGGCGGCGCGGGTATGGTCATGACGCCGCAACCGATATACGACTGCATAAACGCGGTCGATCCAAATCACGAGTATCTTCGCGTGTTCATGTCGCCATTGGGACCGCGCTTTGACGATAAGGCGGCGAGAGAGCTTTCCACGCACGACAATATTTTGATACTCTGCGGGCACTACGAGGGTGTCGACAGGCGTGTCATAGACCTTTGCATTGATCGCGAAATTTCGGTGGGCGACTACATACTGTCGGGCGGCGAGATTGCGGCAATGGCGGTAATCGACGCGGCGTCGAGGTTTGTCGACGGCGTGCTGGGGTGCAGCCTTTCGCACGAGACCGAAAGCTTTTCGGACGGACTTCTCGAACACCATCAATACACGCGACCTCCTGTGTTTATGGGGCTTAAAGTGCCCGAAGTGCTGTTAAACGGCAATCATCAAGAGGTCGATAAGTTCAGGCGGCAAGAGAGCGAAAAACTTACGAGAGAGCGCCGCGCCGACTTGTTGGACAAAAGCGGGGAAGAAAGCGATGGAAATTAATTGGTTTCCGGGCCACATGGCAAAGTCGACGCGCGAGATTGAAAGCGCGCTCAAAATCGCCGACTGCGTGGTTTACGTTCTCGACAGCCGAGCGGTAAGGTCGTGCTTCAATCCCAAGTTCGACGAGATGATAAAAGTTCCGATCGTATACGTCATAAACAAAGCGGACGCCGCGCCCGCAGACATAGTAACACAATGGGTTAAAAAACTTTCTACGGGCGGAAATACGGCGATAGCGACCAACGGCACCGAAAGCATAAGTCGCGGCAAGCTCGCGTCGGCGATAAAGGCAGTGTGCGCGCCTACGCTCGACAGGCAGAAAAAGCGCGGACTCAACGCGCATATCCGCGCGGCGGTCGTCGGCGTTCCCAATACGGGAAAGTCGACGCTCATTAACAGCCTTTGCGGAAAAGCGCGGCTTACGACGGGAAATCGCGCCGGCGTTACGCGCGCGGCGACCTGGGCGCGGGTTGACGAAACGCTCGACGTTCTCGATACGCCGGGTACGCTATATCCCAAAATTACAGACAGGCGCGTCGGCGAAAACCTCGCGATTATCGGAAGCATTCGCGACGAGGTTTTAGACGTTACGGAGATTGCGGCGGCGCTCATATCGAGACTTGACGAGATAGACGGAACGCTTCTTTCGGCGCGTTACGGCGAAATTACGGGCTCATACGGCAGACTTGAGCAGATTGCAATTGCTCGCGGCTATAAAATTCGCGGTGGCGAGCCCGACTATGAGCGCGCGGCGGCGACTGTCGTCGACGACTTCAGAAAAGGGCGGCTCGGCAAGATCGCGTTGGAGAAGGCAGATGAAAAATAGGGAAACCGCAGTCGAAAAGGCGAAAAGGCTGATAGACTTCGACAAATCGTTCGGCGAAGTCGTTTGCGGCGTCGACGAAGCGGGGCGGGGACCTCTCGCGGGTCCGGTTTCAGTTTGCGCGTGCATCATGCCGATGAGCATTCCAATTCTCGGCATAGACGACAGCAAAAAGCTTTCCGAGAGCAGACGCGAGGAGCTGTACGAAAAAATAATCGAAGTCGCCGACTACTGCGTGGTTCTCATCGACGAGAAAACGATTGATGAAATAAACATTCTTCAAGCGACAAAGCTCGGAATGAAACGCGCGATAGAGGGGTTGAAGAAAGCGCCGTCGGTCGCGCTCATCGACGCTGTTAAAGGTCTTGACGTGTCGGTGCGGTGCGAGTCGATTGTAAAGTGCGACGCAAAAAGCTACGCCACTGCCGCAGCTTCCATAATAGCTAAGGTGACGAGGGACAGGCTCATGCGCGAGCTGGATATTAAATATCCGCAGTACGGCTTTGCTAAAAACAAGGGCTACGGCACCAAAGAACATATCGACGCGCTAAAAGCTGTCGGCGCTTGCCCTGCGCACCGCAAAAGCTTTATCGGACACTTTGTTGACGTCGACGAAACGGCATAGGCTGTAGAGGTGTTTTTATGCGAAAAAAACGAATAAACACGCGCGGAAAAGAGGGCGAGGACTTGGCTGTAAAATACCTCGAAACCAACGGTTACAGGATTCTCGACCGCAATTACACTACGAATATTGGCGAGGTCGACATATTCGCTACGGATAACCGCACCCTTATTGCTGTCGAAGTCAAGTCGCGGCTTTCGCTTCAGTATGGCACGCCTGCGGAAGCTGTCGGATATAATAAGATCAAAAAGATTTCTCAGGTAACCTCACAGTATATAAAGCAGTTCAGACTGTTCGGCGTTGCCGTCAGGTTTGACATTATCGAGGTGTACCTCGAGGACAAAAAGGTCAATCACATTAAAAACGCATTCGACACTTATCTGAATTGCAGAACGTAAAACACTTGCTTTATTGCACTTAAAGTGGTATATTATTCGGTAATGGATAATTTGCCGTCCATCGCACCCGGAGTGCTTTATCAAAGCGGAGACTTTAAATTTACCGTCACGATGTTTTCATCGCTTATCGTGACGGCGCTTTTGATTGTTTTTGCTATAGTGGTGCGCGTCGTGTGCATTCCGCGTTGGAACAAGGACTTTAAGCACATGTCGCCGCTTCGCGCATTTTTGGAGTGGATAGTCGGAATGTTCTCGTCGGACAGCGAGGAGCTTACCGGCACGTACTCAAAGGCGATAGGACCTATGTATTTCGGCGGTGCGGCGTTTATAATGTTCGGCGTGCTCATTGAGCTTTTCGGTCTGCGCTCGCCGATGAGCGATCTCAACTGCGACCTCGTGCTCGGCACAATGACGTTTTTGACTGTGCAGGCGCTCGGCATAGCAAAGCACAAGGCGAGGCGGCTCAAACACTTTGCGCCTGTAATTCCGCTCGTTACCGATTTTGTAGTGCCGTTTTCCATGGCTCTCAGACTATTCGGAAGCGTTTTCTCGGGCTATTTGATAATGGAGATAGTCTACGGAGTGTGTCCCAACATACTGCCCGTCGCCATGGAGCCGCTGTTTACGCTGTTCCACGCCGTAATTCAGTCATACGTATTCATGTTCCTGTCTATGAACTTCATAAACGAAGCAATAGAATGAGTATTCTCGCTTCCCGAATTTCGGAAAGCGGTACGGAGGTAAATATGCAAGCTTTAATCAATGCAATCATGCCGGTAATAACCTTTCTCGGCGCAGACACCTTTGCGGCAATCGGCGCAGGTCTTGCCGCGCTCGCGTGTATCGGCGCCGGACTTGGCATGGGCATATCGACCGGCAAGGCTGTCGAGGGTATCTCGCGCCAGCCGGAAGCGCACAAGCAGATACGCTCTACGCTGTTCATAGGTCTTGCGTTCTGCGAAACGACGGCTATTTACGGTGTGTTTATCGCAATAATGCTTATCGTAATGTGATTTCGGTATAATTTCGAGGCATATCATGACTTTGATATCGGCAAACATTTTCGACGCGCTCGGGCTTGATTGGCGTTCCATACTGTTTTACTTGGGCAACCTTGTAATACTGCTTGTCATTCTTGGGCTTTTGCTGTACAAGCCCATTAAAAAAATGCTCAAAAACAAGCGCGACAGCCTAAACAGCGTGTACGACGAAAATGAAAAGCTCAAGTCGGAAAGCGAAAAACTACAAGCCGACTACGACAAAAAGGTGGAAGAACTTCAGACAGAGAGCGCACGCCTTTCGGCAGAGGTTGCCGAAACAGCGCAGGCGCGCGCTGACGCAATAATAGGAGAAGCGCAGGCAAAGGCGAAGTCTATCGTCGACGCCGCAAAAAAGGACGCGCTCGTTCAAAAAGAGCAGCTCAAGACGGAGTACCGCGACAGCGTAAACGAGCTTGCCGTCGGCATTGCGCAAAAGCTGTTGGAGCGTGAAATTACCGAGGCCGACAACGCCGCGCTCATCGAGCAGGCGCTTTCCGAATGGGAGGAGTCCGAATGACAGACGGCGCTCCCGTTATCGAAATTACATCCGCTACCGAACTAGGCGAAGCGGAAAAGAAGCGAATAGAAAAGGTTTTTGCCGCAAAGCACAGCGGACAAAAACCGAATTTTGTATATAAGATAGATAAGGCCATACTCGGCGGCATACTCGTCGTCGACGGCGACAAGTTCTACGACGGAACGCTCCGCTCGCAGATTGACAAGTTTGACAACGGGTTTATTCTCAGCCAAAAGTTTGTCGATGCGGCGACGGCGTCCAAGTCGGTCAAGGCAAAAAAGCCGCGCCGCGGCAAAAGCACCTTCGGAAAGCCCGCAAGGGTGCGCGTAAGCGTAAGCGAAAACGCGACGGCGGAGGACATTCGAAAGAGCGTCGACGAGGAGCTCAATAAGAGCGTCGCCGACTACCGCAAAAGCTTTGACGTAAGGCATGCGGGAAGTATCGTGTTTTGCGGCGACGGCGTCATAAAGGCGAACGGACTGTCAGACGCCGAGTACGGCGAAATGCTTCAGATAGAAAACGGTGCGCAAGCGATAGTTTTAAGCCTCGAAGAGGACGGCGTCGGCGCGATTGCGCTCGACGACGTAGACAATGTTTCGGCGCACATGCTCGTAAAAACTACGGGAATGATCGTTTCTGTGCCCGTCGGCGAAAAGCTACTCGGAAGGGTTATCAACCCGCTCGGAAAACCGATTGACGGCCTCGGCGAGTTTGAAGCTGACAGGTACAGACCTATAGAAGCGCCCGCGCCGCCCATAAACGACAGGGACAAGGTCAACACGCCGCTCCTTACCGGGCTACTCGCGGTCGACTCAATGATACCGATTGGGCGCGGGCAGCGCGAGCTAATAATAGGCGACAGGCAGACGGGAAAAACCTCGCTTGCCGTCGACGCGATAATCAATCAGAAGGGAAAGGGCGTCGCTTGCGTGTACGTCGCAATCGGGCAAAAATCGTCAACCGTGTCGACGATTGTAAACACGCTGACAGAGCACGGCGCAATGGACTACACCGTTGTCGTTTGCGCGACGGCACACGACAGCGCACCGCTTCAGTACATCGCGCCGTATGCGGGCTGTGCGGTCGCCGAAGAGTTTATGTACTCCGGCAAAGACGTCCTAATCGTGTACGACGACCTGTCCAAGCACGCCGTGGCGTACCGCGCTATGAGCCTTTTGCTAAAGCGCCCGCCTGGACGCGAAGCGTATCCGGGCGATATATTCTACCTGCATTCAAGGCTTTTGGAGCGTGCGGCAAAGCTCAAAAAAGAGCTCGGCGGCGGCTCCATGACTGCGCTCCCCATAGTGGAAACTCTGGCGGGCGATATTTCCGCATACATTCCGACCAACATCATATCGATAACCGACGGGCAGATTTATCTCGAAAGCGACCTGTTTAACGCTGGCACGCGCCCCGCGATAAACGTCGGGCTTTCGGTGTCGCGCGTCGGCTCGAGCGCGCAGGGTAGCGCAATGAAAAAGGTCTCCGGAAAGCTTCGGCTCGACCTTTCGCAGTACCGCGAGCTCGAGGTGTTTGCGCAGTTCGGCGCCGATCTTGACGACGTTACGGCAAAAAAGCTCGAGCACGGCAAGCGCATAAGCGAAATATTGAAGCAGGACGTCCACCGTCCGATGGAGATTGAACATCAAGTGGTACTGTTGTACCTTGCGACAAAGGACATGCTTAGCTCTTTTCCCGTCGCGCGCGTCACCGAGTTTAAAGACAGATTTATCAAGTATTTCGACATCAACTACGCGTCCGTAGTAGCGCAGATCAAAGAGAAAGGCGAAATAACCATGGACGCGAGCATAAAAATCGAGGAAGCGGTCAACGCATTTTCGGCGTACTTCCTGAAGGTCGGCGGCGATGAGAAGCCTCGCTGATATAAAACGCCGCCTCGCGTCCGTTCAAAAGACGCGCCGAATAACGGGCGCTATGGAAACAATTTCCACCGCCAAAATGAAAAAAGCGCTCGAGCGCTTCGAGAGCAACAGCGCCTATTTCGATATTCTCTTCGGCGCAATCAGAGCTATAGCAAACAGTGGCGACGTCGACGTAAAAGAGCTCATCAAGCCGCCGCAAGAGGGCAAAAAGCTTGTTATAGTCGTCGCGTCCGATAAGGGGCTTTGCGGCTCCTTCAATCACGACGTGTTTGCGCTTTCCGATACAATCATTGACGACGAAACGGTTGTTATGCCGATAGGAAGGCTCGCTTATGAGCACTTTTCGCGCCGCGGCGATGCAATCGACGACAGGTTTATCGACGAAGTGTGCGCGCCTGATTACGGAAGAGCAAAAAAGTTTGCCGATGTCGTTCTCGACGAGTACGGAAAAAGCATAAAGTCGGTAAGGCTCGTTTATACGCGACTCGTTTCGCGCACGCTGTGGACGCCCAAGGTCGTCGAGCTCCTTCCGCTCACTAACGACGAGATAGGCGACGAAAATAGCGATAAAGTGAATTTGTCGGGCGTTGAGTTCGAGCCGTCGCAAGCGAGTGTCTTTAAACGGCTGTTTCCGCTGTACGTGAGCGGCATGATTTACGGCGCATTTATCAGCAGCGCGACCGCAGAACACGGCGCGCGGCAGGCCGCAATGTCGGCATCTTCTCAAAACGCAGACGAAATGATAGAAAACCTTTCTATCGAGTACAACAGCGCGAGGCAAAGCGCGGTTACCGAACAGATAATAGACGTCGTCGCTTCGGCGAGGGCAATAGGTAAGGTATGAAAAAAGAACTGAATCAAGGCATAGTTTCGGTCATTCTCGGTCCCGTCGTGGACGTCAAGTTCGAAACGAGAATGCCCGCCATACACGAAAAGGTGCTCGTGCAGGTGTCTGACGACGTGTTCGTCACGCTTGAGGTCATGAGCCACACGCCGCCGTCGACGGCGCGTTGCATTGCGCTCGAGCCGACGGAGGGGCTTTCGCGCGGCATGAAGGCGTTCGGCACGGGACATCCGATATCGGTGCCCGTCGGCGAAGCGGTGCTCGGACGCGTTATGAACGTCTTGGGCGAACCAATCGACGGCAAGGGCGAAATCAAGTCGGAAACTCACCGCGCGATCCACCGCCGCGCGCCCGAATTTTACGAGCAGAAGTCTGCGGCGCAAATTATGGAAACGGGCATCAAGGCAATCGACCTCATGGCGCCTTACCTTCGCGGAGGCAAGATAGGGCTTTTCGGCGGCGCGGGCGTCGGCAAGACCGTGCTTATCATGGAGCTCATTCACAACGTCGCAAAAGAGCACGGTGGATATTCGATATTCACGGGTGTAGGCGAGCGCAGCCGCGAAGGCTACGAGATGATACAGGACATGACTGAAAGCGGTGTCATCGACAAGACGGCGCTCGTTTTCGGGCAGATGAACGAGCCGCCCGGCTCACGTATGAGAACAGCTCTTACGGGGCTGACTGTCGCAGAGTATTTCCGCGACGAGATGAACAAAGACGTTCTTTTGTTTATCGACAACATATACAGATACATTCAGGCGGGCTCGGAGGTTTCGGCGCTTCTCGGCAGGCTTCCGTCGGCGGTCGGCTATCAGCCTACGCTCGCAACCGAGCTCGGCGCGCTCGAAGAGCGAATAGCGACCACTAAGCACGGCTCGATAACCTCAATTCAAGCTGTGTACGTGCCCGCGGACGATCTTACCGATCCCGCGCCCGTCGCAATCTTTTCGCACCTCGACGCGACGACGGTGCTAAGCCGCAAAATAGTCGAGCAGGGCATTTATCCCGCGGTCGATCCGCTTCAGTCGACGAGCCGCATACTCGAAAAATCGATACTCGGTCAGGAGCATTACAACATAGCGCGCGGAGTTCAGTCGACGCTGCAGCGTTACGAGGCGCTGTCCGACATAATATCGATACTCGGCATGGACGAGCTTTCCGAAGAGGACAAAGCGCTCGTCAACCGCGCGCGCAAGATTCAGCGGTTTTTATCGCAGCCGCTGTTCGTTGCAGCGGGCTTTACAGGCTTAGAGGGCAGGTACGTGCCGCTCAAAACCACCCTCGAATGCTTTTCGGCAATATTGAAGGGAGAGGCCGACAGATACCCCGAGTCTGCGTTTTACATGGTCGGCGACCTCGACGAGGTAAAGGAAAAGGCGTTCGATTGAGTAGCTTTCGTTTGCACATTGTAACGCCGAGTAGCGATTTTTATACAGGCGAAATCGAGTACCTGTGCGTGGATACACCCGACGGCAAGGTGGGAATCATGCACGGCGCTATTTCGCGCATTGCAGTACTTTCCGCAGGGTGCATAGAGATAAAGACTCCCGTGCTCGAGCAAAGAGCGTACTGCGGCGACGGGCTGTTTTTCGTAAACTCCGACGGCGTGACTATTTTGACCGAAAAGTGCCGTTTTGAGGGCGACGAGGAAGATGACGCGCCGGAAAGTGAATACGACGCCGCTTCCGCCCACGCGTACAAGACGGCAAAAGCACAGCTCGCGGCGACGCTCAAGCACATGAGAGAGCTGGGCGACGAAAAATAAAACAAGAACGTTTGCATACATTCGCGCATAAACACCGAGTATGCAGATTGTAGTCGATTTGTCGCGCTTGCGGCATAATATCAGGATTATACGCTCGAGGCTGTCGGGCGGGTTTTGTGCAGTCATCAAGGCAAACGCCTACGGGCACGGCACGGCTGTCGCGCCGTACGTAGAGCCCGTCGTCGACTGCTTTATGGTCGCGACGTACCACGAGGCGGAGGAAGCGTTGCTATCCGGCGTAAATAAACCAATACTCGTCATGGGCGGCGAGCTTCCGACGGTCAAGCCGGACAGCCGCATAATCCCCGCAGTGAGCACTGCGCGCGACGCCGAAGCGATGATTCGCGCAGGAATAAACTTTTCGGTCGCAGTCGATACGGGTATGAACCGTCTCGGCGCAACGGCTGCGGAGCTTAAAGAAATTGCCGCTGTGTGTGATAGCTACGGCGCCGTGCCGTGGTCTGTGTATTCGCACGTCTATAACGGTATGAGCTCGGCGGGCGAGCAGGCGCAAAAATTGAGCGACTTGACATACGATATTCCGATATTCAAAGCGCGGCGGCACATATACTGTTCGTGTGCGCTCGACCTTCCGCAGAACGAGAGGTTTGACATGACGCGGTGCGGGATAGCTATGTATGGCTTTGCGCAAGGGCTCGAAACTGCATTAAAGGCGCGGGCAAAGATAGTGCGCATTGCGAGAGTATCGCACGGAAGCCACGTCGGCTACGGCGATTTTATCTTAGAGCGCGACGCCACGGTAGCAACCGTGCGCATGGGCTATGCCGACGGACTGCGGCGAACGGAAATGCCGCTGTACCTAAAGGTGCGCGGCGTGAAGTGCCCGGTACTCGGTATGCCGTGCATGGATCTTACAATGATAGATATTTCCGGCGTTCCTGCTCGGGTTGGCGAATTTGCGTACATGATAGCAGATAAAGCGGACGTCGAATACTTAGCCAAGGCGTATAATACAATAGTGTACGAGGTGCTGACCGGGCTGAACGGGCGAGCTGAAAGGATTTACATGTGATTGCTTCCGCGCGAAAACAGAGAGTAGAGTGCCGCGTGCGGACAAGCCGTGACTTTTGCATATTTATTGTTGCGTTATCGGGGTTGTCGTGGTATACTTAAGATACATCACAGTAACGGCGGAAATATGCGCGTAATATCGGGTAAGTACAAAGGACGGAATATTTATTCGCCGCGCGGCGAGGTGCGCCCGACTACCGACATAGTCAAGGGCAGTCTGTTTTCCATACTCGAAAACAGGGGGCTCGTGGAAGGTGCGGCTGTGCTCGACGTGTTTTGCGGCACGGGCGCGGTGGGCATTGAGGCGCTGTCGCGTGGAGCCGATTCCTGCGTCTTTGTCGACCACAACACAGACAACGTTTCGCGCAACCTTGACGCCATGGGAATAAATGCGCGGCTCGTACGCGCCGACTTTCGGCGAGCGCTCAGACTTCTCAGAGGCAGTAAGTTCGATATAATATTTGCCGATCCGCCGTACGCCGCGGGATATGCGGAAGAAGTATTGAAATGCGTTTTTAAGTACGACATGATTAAGCCGAACGGCGTCATAATTATCGAACATAGTAGCTCAAATGGCTTGATAAACGCGCCGGAAAATTGTATAATAGAACGTAGAGTTTTGGGAGCGGCCGCTCTCGAAATAATAACGCGAGGTGATAATGAAGGCGGTATTGGCGGGAGCGTTTGATCCATTTACGGCGGGACACCGAGATCTTGCTCTTCGCGCGTCAAAGATTTTCGACGGCGTAATCGTCGCCGTCGCCGAAGATACCGGCAAAGCCACGGCAGCGCTTTCCGACAGGCTTGCCATTGCCGAGCTTTCGACGTCCAATCTCGAAAACGTCGAAGTCGTGCCGTTTTCGGGACTGTTGACCGACTTTTTGAACGAAAACGCGCCCGTCGTGCTGCTTCGCGGACTACGCGGCGTTCGCGACGCCGAGTACGAACGCGACCTTTGCCGCATTTACGGCGGCGAAAGCGACTGCGAATGCGTATATCTTTTTTCTCGAGCGGAGCTCGAGCACGTTTCGTCGACTACGGTAAGACAGCTTGCCGAGCTCGGCGGAAAGCTCGATAGCTACGTGGTACCGCAAGCAGCCGATTATGTAAAAAAAGTTTACTGCAAAACCGCAAAAAGGAGTAATCATGAAAGATAGCGAAAACGCGCTCGAAATCCTCGAGAAACTGCGCGAGGAGCTCAACACTTCGCACGGACTGTTTTCCAAAAAGGTAGACGTCCCGCTTTGCTGCGATCTGTGCGACAAGCTCGTGCGCACACTTCCGAACTCCTTGGAGGAGGCGGAGTACGTAAAGCAGCGCCGCAAGGAAATACTCGCCAATGCCGACGTGGTCGCAAAGAACACCATTCGCGCCGCCGAGGAAAAGGCGGAAAAGCTTGTGAGCGAGTCCGAAGTCGTAAGGGCGGCGCAGGTGAGCGCCAAACAGATAATAGAAAACGCGTATGCGCAGTGCGACAACCTGATATTGCGCACAAAGGCGCACCTCGACGGTCTGTTCAAGGACATGGAGCAGTTTTTGCTCTCTACGCTGTCAGTCGTTCGCACAAACAGAGAGGAATTGCGCGCCGCTCGCATAGATGACAACAACTAAACGGAGATAAAATGTTTAACGTCGTAAGAAGAATCATGTCGGCTGAGGAAGTGCGGCAAGCCGAGCCGTTTCCCGCCGAGCTAAAATCGAAAAAGCAAGCCGCCGAAAAACAGATTGCCGACATTCTCACCGGCAAGGACAAGCGCAAGCTGTTTATAATCGGTCCGTGCTCCGCCGATAATGAGGACGCGGTGATTGACTATTGCTGCCGTCTTGCACGCGTCGCGGAAAAGGTCAAGGACAGAATCTACGTCCTTGCGCGCGTGTACACCAACAAGCCGAGGACGCGCGGCGAGGGGTATAAGGGCATGTTCCATAGCCCCGATCCGCACAAAAACGCCACCGACATTCAGGCGGGCATTTTGGCGCTTCGGAAAATGCACATACACGTCGTAAAAGAGAGCGGACTCTTTGCCGCCGATGAAATGCTTTATCCCGACAACCTCGACTACATCGGCGACGTGCTCGGCTATATCGCGGTCGGCGCGCGCTCGTCCGAAAATCAAATGCACAGGCTTGTCGCAAGCGGTATCGACGTTCCCGTCGGAGTTAAGAACCCCATGAACGGAAGTCTTACCGTTCTTCTAAATTCCATCTATGCGGCGCAGATTCCCAACGAGTTCAAGTACGGCGACATACAGGTTAAAACGCCGGGCAACCCTTTGGCGCATGCCGTTTTGCGCGGCGCGGTCGACGTTTACGGCAACAACATCGCAAACTATCACTACGAGGACGTCATGCGGCTTGCCGATATGTACAACAAGCAGGGGCTCAAAAACCCGTCGGTCATCATCGACACCAACCACTCGAACAGCGGAAAACGCCCCGAACAGCAGCCGCGAATAGTCAACGAAGTGCTCAACAACACGCACGAGTCTGCGGAGTTTAACAGCTTCGTAAAAGGATTTTTGATAGAAAGCTATATCGAAGATGGCAATCAGAGCCCTTCGGACGGCGTTTACGGCAAGTCGATAACTGACGCCTGCCTCGGCTGGAGCAATACAGAAAAGCTTTTGCTTCGCGCCGCCGACAAGATTTCGATGTAATTTCGTCCGAAATTCGTCCGAAAATGTCGAATTAGGTAAGCTTTAATCGAAAAAGCGCGCTTGTGTGCCATAAGTTTTTCAATGTGCTATACTGCTTACGTTGGAGGCAATCATGGCACTGAATCAATCTGGAGAACTGAAAAAACGCGCTTGGCTCGCCAAACAGCGGCTGAAAATGGGGTATTGGGAATCGACTAAGGGCGAAACGGGCGCTTTTGAGCCGCGAGCGCCGCGACTGATGCAGAATGTACCTGCGCCTGATGACGGTCTGTACCGCAAGGTGTGCGCGATTCTCGATCGCGACGAGCTGACTATTAATCCAATAGGTCAGCTAATCGACGACGAGGTGTACGAGGGGCTCGACCCTGCCGCGAAACAGCGGTACATTCTCGAACTGTCGGATAAGTTTCGCGAGCTGAAAGAACGGTATTACCGCGAAAAAACAGGCGCGTAAAAAAGGGATTTACAAACAGATGTACGACATAGAAGAACTAAACGAAGTACAAAAGCTCGCGGTTTTGGACACCGAGGGCGCCGTGCTCGTCACCGCCGGCGCGGGCAGCGGCAAGACGCGGCTGCTTACGCACAGGATAGCGCACCTTATTAATGATTGCGGTGTAAAGCCGTACAACATTCTCGCGATAACCTTTACAAACAAGGCGGCAAACGAGATGCGTACGCGCTTAGAGGGAATGCTCGACGCCCAAGGGATTTGGATTTTCACATTCCACGCCGCGTGCGTGCGCATACTGAGAAGCTACATAGACAAGATCGGATTCGGAAAGAACTTTACTATTTACGGCGAGGCAGAAACCAAGTCCGTCGTAAAGCGCATATGTAAATCTCGTGGATTAACCGACGACATGAATAAACGCATTCTGTCGGCGATTTCCGACGCCAAAAACAAGGGGATAGCGCCTAGCGAGTATGCGGCGGTGTTTAAGTTTTCGCAGGACGCGGATGATATTGCCGCGGCGTATGCCGAATATCAAAAGGCACTGCGGGCGAACAATGCGCTCGACTACGACGACCTTTTGATACTTACCTTGAAGCTTTTACGGGAAAATCAAGAGGCGCGCGAGTATTACCAAAATAAATTCCGCTTTATTCATATCGACGAGTTTCAAGACACTAACATAATTCAGTACGAGATAGTCAAGCTTCTTGCGCAAAAGCACGGAAACATCTTTGCGGTCGGCGACGAGGATCAGTGCATTTACACTTGGCGCGGCGCGTCGATTGCAAACATTTTCGATTTTCAGCGCGACTTTAAGTGCAAGGTGTACAAGCTTGAGCAAAACTACCGCTCGACTACCAACATTTTAAATGTTGCAAATAGGATAATCAAGGGCAATCAACAGCGGCTCGATAAAAAGCTTTGGACGAAAAATCCCGACGGCGAAAAGGTGGTGTGTTACGCAGTTGCGACCGAGGGCTTTGAGGCGGACTACGTCGTAAAGACGATATACGAGCTGACGCACGATCTCAATTACAACTATTCGGACATTGCGGTACTCATGCGACTCAACGCATTGACGCGCCCGTTTGAGGAGCGGTTTTTGCAGTACGGCATACCGCACAGGATTTACGGCGGCTTCAAGTTCTATGACAGAAAGGAAATTAAGGACGTTCTCGCATACGCTCGGCTCGCCGTAAACCCGCTCGACGACGAGGCGGCGTACCGCATAATAAACTTTCCCAAGCGCCACATAGGCGAGGCGTCGATAGAAAAGCTTCGCGCCTATGCAGAAACAAACGGACTGAGTGTTTACGACGTCGTTACGAGCAAGATTTTGCCGTTCAACGACGCGCTCAATGCAAAGCTCGAGGGCTTCGGCGAGGATATTGCAAGCCTTCGCAGCCGCGTCGACGGAGATACTGTGGACTTTTTCAGACACCTGCTTAACAATATTCTAAACATCAACGATTTGTTCGCGGACGACGACGAGAACAGGCTCGAAAACTTGAACGAGCTTATAAATTCCGTTCGTGAGTTTGCGAAAAATAACCCGGGCGGCACCGTCGAGGACTATTTGCAGACGGTTTCGCTGTACAGCGACACCGACGACATGTCGGAGGATAACAACGCCGTGACGGTAGCAACCGTCCACAGCGCCAAGGGTTTGGAATTTCCCGTCGTGTTTGTAGTTGCGCTCGAGGACGGTGTTTTTCCGTCCATTCGTATGAATGAAACCAATTCCGACCACATGGAAGAGGAACGCCGCCTTATGTACGTCGCGGCGACGCGCGCAAAAAAGCGGCTGTATTTGACGTACTCAAAGTCGAGATATCTCTACGGCGAAACAAAGTACAACATTCCGTCGCGGTTTTTAAAAGAGGCAGGGCTTGTTGAGGTCAAGACCGACTACCGCGACGTCTACACCTCGTCGCCGTCGTACGGAGCGAGCTCGACGAGGAGGACTTTCGACGGCTTTGCCAAGCCGACATATACGTCCGACGGCGGAAGGTTTAGCGGCGCGTACAAGAGCGACTACGGCAAGACCGCAGAGCAAAAGCAAAGCGCGGGCGGCGACAAGGGCGTGTATATAGGCGCTACAGTCATGCACAGACGGCTCGGCAAGGGCAAGGTTATCGGTCTCGAAAAATTGGGCGATAATGTTTACGCCAAAATAGATTTCGAAACGGGCGGAGTCATGCAGCTTGCCGTTGGTTTTGCTCCGATCACTGTCGTAGAGGAATAGGAGGCAGAGTATGAACGATATCGAAAAAATGCGAGAGCTTGTCGACAAGCTCAACGACCTCGCGTACAGATATTACGTGCTCGACGAGCCCATTGTCTCCGACAAGGAATACGACGCATTATACGACGAGCTCGTCGCTTTGGAAAAGACTATGGGCGTAGTTCTTTCCGATTCGCCCACGAAACGGGTGGGCGGCGAGCCGCTTAAAGAGTTCGAAAGCCACACGCACATTCGGCGTCTTTACAGTCTCGAAAAGTGCAACAGCTTCGACGAGCTTCGCGCTTGGTTTGATAAATTGAAATCGTCGCTCGGAGCGGCGCCTCTATGCACACTTGAATACAAGCTCGACGGGCTGACGCTGTGCTTGACGTACCGCGACGGCAAGCTTGAATGCGGCGCGACGCGCGGAAACGGCGAAACGGGCGAAAACGTCACCGAGCAGGTAAAGACAATTCGCTCGGTACCGCTATCCATACAGTACGCCGGAGTGGTCGAAGTTCAGGGCGAGGGCATAATGCGGTACAGCGCGCTCAAAAAGTACAACGAGACGGCGGCCGTGCCGCTTAAAAATCCGAGAAACGGCGTTGCGGGCGCAATACGCAACCTCGACGTAAAGGAAACGGCAAAGCGCAACCTCGATGTCATTTTCTACAACGTCAACTACATGGACGGCGACCGTACCATGTCTCAGCACGAGCAGATCGAGTTTTTAAAATCGAACAGGTTCAAGACAGATATTTGCTTCAAGTCGGACGATATCGAAAAAATAATAGAGCGAATTGAGGCTGTCGATAGAGGCGCGCTCGACTTTGCAATCGACGGAATGGTGGTCAAAGTAGATGACCCTTCCGTCCGCGAAAAATTAGGCTACACCGACAAATTCCCCAAGTGGGCTATTGCGTATAAGTTTGAAGCGGAGGAGACTACCACCGTACTCGAGGACGTTATTTGGCAGGTCGGGCGAACCGGCAAGCTCACGCCGCTCGCAATTTTGGAGCCCGTTGAGCTGTGCGGCGCGACGGTTCGGCGCGCTACGCTCAACAACTACGGTGACATCTGCCGAAAAGAGGTCACGATCGGCTCGCGCGTGTTCATCAGAAGAAGCAACGACGTCATTCCCGAGATTCTCGGAGTGGCGCAAAAGAGCGACGCGGCGCGGCAAATAGAAAAGCCGACGGTCTGTCCGGGCTGCGGAAGCGAGCTCATTGAGGACGGAGCTAACCTGTTCTGCCCGAATTTTTACGGCTGCCGTCCGCAGATTGTCGCGCGTCTTGTGCAGTTTTGCGCCAAAGAGTGCATGGACATCGAGGGCATAAGTATAAAGACTGCCGAACAGCTTTACGACGTGCTCGGCGTTCGCTCGGCGGCGGAGCTTTTCGACCTAACCGAAGAACAGCTTAAAAAGCTCGACGGTTTTAAGGACAAAAAGATAAGCAATTTTATTGCCGCCGTAAAAAAATCCAAGTCGTGCGACCTTCCGCACTTTATAAATGCGCTTTGCATAGACAACGTCGGAAGAAAGACGGCAAAAGACCTTGCCGAGCATTTCGGCTCTATTGACGCGCTTCGAGCGGCGAGCGCAGAAGAGCTTGTCGGCATTCCCGACATAGGCGAGATTGTCGCTCATTCCATAGTCGACTACTTCGCGCGCCACGGCGAGGTTGTAGACAGATATAAAGAGCTCGGCATAGATCCCAAATTCGAAAAGAAATCGGACGGCAAGCTGAACGGACTGAAGTTCGTTCTGACGGGAACGCTTCCCACATTGAAGCGCGACGAGGCGCGCGCCATGATAGAAGCTGCGGGCGGCGTTGTTCAAGGCTCCGTTTCAAAGCTGACCGACGTTGTTGTTGCGGGCGAGGCTGCGGGCTCAAAGCTCGACAAGGCGACGGCGCTCGGTATCAAAATTATAGACGAAACCGAGCTCATGAGCATGCTAAAAGCTTGATATTGTTCTTTCGATGTGATATAATATACGCAGTCTCGATTGCTGTCGCAATCTTGGCGCAAATGCGCCTCGCGCATCCGCGCGACTGCGGTATTGAATCACAACGCAAAAATGCTATTGCAAGCAAGCATATTTTGCTTGTGATATAATTATTATGTCGAGGTGTTTATGAAGAGTATGACCGGATACGGAAAGGGCGTCGCTACCCGCGATAAGCGAACCGTAACCGTAGAATTAAAGTCGGTGAACAACAGGTTTACCGAAATCGGGTGCAAGCTACCCAAGTCGTTGATGTATCTCGACGACGTGGTGACTAAGTGTATCAAGGCTCGCGTTTCGCGCGGAAGCGTGGACGTCTATTTGACGTACGAAAACCTTTCCGATTCATCTAAAAAGGTAAATATCGACAGCGCACTCGCGGCGGAGTACGTGGCCGCAGCAAAGCGCATTCGCGCCGAGTATTGCTTGGCAGACGATTTTGCCGTCACTGCGCTACTTAGAACCCCCGAGGTCGTAACGGTTACAGTGCCTGACGACGATCGCGACACCGTCGCTGAGCTTGCCAAAGAAGCGACGGATACAGCGCTAGACAATCTCGAAAGAATGCGGCTTGCCGAGGGCAAGAGTATTTACGACGATCTCTATAAGCTCGTGGGCAATCTCGACGCGTACTTAAAGCTCGCCATATCTCGCGCACCGTTGGTTGTCTCGGAGTTCAAGAAAAACGTCACGGCACGGGTAAAAGAGCTGTTGGACGGCCACGAGGTCGACGAAGCAAAGCTTCTCAACGAAGTTGCGTTCTTTGCCGATAAGGCCGACATAAACGAGGAAATTTCAAGGCTCTCTTCGCACATCGCGCAGTTTAGAGCTATTTGCGACGACGGCAGCTCGCCGCAGGGCAGAAGGCTCGATTTTCTCTCGCAGGAGATGGTGCGGGAGGTGAACACAATGGGCAGTAAGTCAAACGACTTGACGCTCACGGGTTACGTAGTCGCAATGAAAAACGAGGTCGAGAAAATCAAGGAGCAGATAAGGAACGTCGAATAATGGATAAAGGATTGTTGGTCGTAATATCCGGCCCGTCCGGCGCGGGCAAGGGAACAATTTACAGCAGAGTTATAGAGCGTACCGGCATGCAGCGTTCGGTGTCCGTTACGACGCGCGCTCCGCGCCCCGGCGAGGTCGACGGTATCGATTATTTCTTTAAGACCGAAGAACAGTATCAGCAGATGATAGCCGCCGACGAGTTTTTGGAGACGGCCGCGGTTTACAACAATTTTTACGGCACGCCCAAGGCGCCTGTTTTCGACAATATCGACAACGGCAGAGACGTGCTGTTCGAGGTGGACGTCCACGGTGCGCGCTCGATAAAGCGCAAGTACCCCGAGGCGATCGCAATATTCGTCATGACGCCCAGCTTTGAAGAGCTCGAAAGGCGGCTCAGGGGGCGTGGCACGGAAACAGAAAACAGCATAGCGACACGGCTCGGCTCTGCAAAGAACGAGCTCGGCAAATACGAGCTTTTCGACTACATCGTTTTCAACGACAACATCGACGACGCGACAGAACGCGTACTCGAAATAATCAACGCGGAGCGTTGCCGCGTAAAAAACAACATCAACGCTATTACATCACTATTGAAATAGTGTAACCCAAGAATTAAAAACTTTTGAAGAGGTATAATTATGTTAATCGATCCGCCCATTGACAAGCTTGTGGAAAAAGTCGGAAACAAGTACGCGCTCGTAGGTCTTCTTTCCAAGCGCTCGAGAACGCTCATGGAAAAGCGCGCCGACTATCTCGAACAGGAAAACGTAAATCCCGTTTCGTTTGCCGCTCACGAAGTAATCGACGGCAAGATAGAACTCGTAGAAGAGGGTTAACATTTGAAAAAATTCGAGGGCAAAACCGTCCTTGTAGGCGTGTGCGGCGGTATTGCCGCTTATAAGACGTGCTCTCTCGTTTCAAAACTCGTGCAAAGCGGTGCGGTCGTACACGTCATGATGACCGAAAACGCGACTAAATTCGTCGCTCCGCTCACGTTTGAAACGCTGTCGCACAACCGAGTAACGGTCGATACATTCGACCGCGATTTCACTTGGGAAGTGGAGCACGTCGCGCTGTCTAAAAAGGCGGACGTCCTCATTATAGCTCCTGCCACCGCAAACGTCATTGCAAAGCTTGCAGTCGGCATTGCCGACGACTTTTTGACGACTACGGCGCTTGCCTGCAAGTGCCCGACCATTGTGGCGCCCGCCATGAACTGCGAAATGCTTTCCGCGCCGCCGACCGTTCAAAATCTCAAAACTTTGGAAGACCGCGGCGTGAAAATCGTGTACGGCGGCGAGGGGTATCTCGCTTGCGGTGATACCGGTCGCGGAAGAATGGCGGAGCCCGAAGCGCTGTACGAAGCTATATCGGAGCTGTTTTGCAAGCATGATTATCTCGGAAAGACCGTGCTCGTGACTTCGGGTGCGACGCGCACCTCGCTCGATCCCGTGAGGGTTTTGACCAACCGTTCGAGCGGAAAAATGGGGTATTCGATTGCGGTTGCCGCTTTTGCTCGCGGCGCAAAGGTAATTTATATAAGAGGGTTGACAGACGGCACTGCCATTCCGAGCGAATGGAAAACAGTCGACGTAACCACTACTTCGGAGCTGTTTTCGGCGGTCCAAGACAATATCGGCTTTGCGGACGTTCTCGTCATGGCCGCCGCGCCGTGCGATTACGATGTCGATTGCGCGCCGCAAAAACTAAAGGCGCAAAAACTGATTGTCGAGCTCAAAAAGGCTCCCGACTGCGCCAAGTGGGCGGGCGAGCATAAAGGCGACAAAAAACTTGTAGTGTTCGCAGCAGAAACCGAGGATTGCGAAAAGAACGCAAAAGAAAAGCTCGAAAAGAAGAACGCCGACCTCGTCGTTTTAAACGACGTCACAAAAAAGGGCGCGGGCTTCGACGTCGACACCAACATAGCAACGTTAATCACCAAGGACAGTCAAGAGTCGCTTCCTTTGATGAGCAAGCGCCTTCTTGCGGACAAGATTCTCGATAAAATCGGCTCGCTATGATAGCAAAGGTCATTGTGGATATTTCGGCGAGCGACGTCGACCGCGTATTCGATTATACGGCGATCGACGGTGCGGAAAAAGGCTCGCGCGTAACCGTGCCGTTCGGCAACAGAAACATCGAAGGGTACGTGATTGACTTTTCGGACAGTACCGACGTGCCCGCCGATAAATTGAAGTCCATAACCGAAGTTCTCGACGACCGTCCGATAATCTCGGACGAATTTTTAAAGCTGTGCGACTACATGACCGAGCGCTTTCACCTGCGCAAAATCGACGTGTTGCGCTTGCTGTTGCCGTCCAAAATGCGAGGCGGTAGAATACGTGCGCTCGAAAAGAACATAATCGAAATATCTTCCGAATTTATCGACCAAGACCCTTCGCTTTTTATAAAGAAATCGGCGGTATCTCAGCGCGACGTGTACGAATATCTTTTGGAAGTCGGCGAGGCGGAGCAGAGCTATCTAAACGCCAATTACTCCGCAGCGGCTGTCAGAAATCTTCTTTCGCGCGGAGTGCTGGTGGCGCGTCGCGAGCGCGTGTTTAGAACGCCGTACGCCGGAATTGTGCAAAAGGACAGCGGCGTCGTGCTTACCGACGCGCAAAACGCCGCAGTAAATTCGATAATGACGAGCGATAAACCGACGCTGCTTTTCGGCGTAACGGGAAGCGGCAAGACAGAGGTTTATCTCGACTGCATAGAAAAAACGCTGAATGGCGGCAAGACTGCGATTATGCTCGTTCCCGAAATCTCGCTTACGCCGCAGGTTATGCGCGTGTTTCGCTCGAGGTTCGGCGACGAGGTCGCGCTTCTTCATTCGGGGCTTTCGGACGGCGAGCGGTTTGACGAGTGGCGGCGGCTACTTACAGGCAAAGCGCACGTGGCGGTCGGAGCGCGCTCCGCTATATTCGCGCCGCTTAGCAACGTCGGGCTTATAGTAATCGACGAAGAGCACGACACCTCGTACATATCGGAATCCAATCCGCGCTACATAACACGCGACGTCGCGTTTTTCCGCGCCGCGTACAGCGGTGCTAAGGTCGTCATGGGCTCCGCCACGCCGTCGGTGGAAAGTTTTTACGAGGCTGAGCGCGGCAATTATACGCTCGCAAAGCTCTCCGAGCGCATAAATAAGCGCAAAATGCCCGAAATCGAAACGGTAAATATGTGCAACGAGGCTATCTACGGCAACGGCGGTATGTTCTCGGCAAAGCTCGTGACGGCGCTTGACGAGTGCTTAAAAGCGGGCAATCAAGCGATACTGTTTATCAACCGTCGCGGCTACAGCTCGTACGTCATGTGCAAAAAGTGCGGGTTTGTCGCAAAGTGCGAGGACTGCGACGTTTCGCTCGTCTATCACAAGGACGAAAACGTATTGAAATGTCACTATTGTCAGCGGCGGTATTCAATGCTCGATTTTTGTCCAAACTGCAAAAGCCCGCATATAAAGCAAGGCTTTATGGGCACGGAGCGCGTCGTCGAGACGATTAACAAGATGTTCCCGTCGGCGCGAGTGATTCGCATGGACAACGACACTACGCGCACCAAGGACGCGCACCTAAATCTTTTGAGCTCGTTTGCGAGCGGCAACGCCGATATCTTGGTGGGAACGCAGATGGTCGCAAAAGGGCACGACTTTGCAAATGTTACGCTCGTCGGGATTATCGACGCGGACATGAGCCTGCACTTTTCGGACTTTCGCGCAGTCGAACGCACCTTTCAGCTCATTACGCAGGTTGCGGGGCGCGCGGGGCGCGAGAGTAAGCCGGGGCGCGTCATTTTGCAGACTTATACGCCGGGGCACTACGTTTATCGGTTCGCGTCCGAGTACGATTATGAAGGGTTTTACAAAAAGCAAATCAATCTTTTGCAGACTACTGCTTTTCCGCCGTTTACCGAGATATTGCGTATCTTGGTCACTTGCGAAAACGAAAGCGCCGCGCTCGACGCTACGCGGGACGCAATGGAAAAGATACGCGATCTTGCAAGCTCTCATCCGGACGATTTCGTGTATCTGAGCGCAATGCGGTCGCCCAAAAAGCGCATACAGTCAAAGTACAGAATGCAGATTTTGATGCGCATAAAACCCGACAGAGACGGCATAAGAAGCGCGGTCTATACCGCGACCGACGAAGTCGCCGCGCTCTATCCGCAGGTAAAGCTGTTTACCGAAATAAATCCAAACGACCTAAGTTAAGAGGTGTATTATGGCAAGAAGAAATATTTATCAAGTCGGAGACAACACTCTCCGCGAGGTTAGTAAGCCCGTCACGGAGTTTGACGACAGACTTTGGCAGCTCCTCGACGACATGCGCGACACTCTGATATACGCAGACGGCGCAGGACTTGCCGCGCCGCAGGTTGGGGTGTTAAAGCGCGTGTTTATCGCCACGTTCGACGGTGGAAACACCATAATCGAGGCTGTAAACCCCAAAATTGTCAAGACTAAAGGCAAGCGCGTCGCTCCCGAAGGGTGTCTATCCATTCCGCGGATCAGGGAAAAGGTGGAACGCCCCAAACACGTGGAAGTTGAAGCGTTTGACCGTCACGGCAATCCCATAGTCTTGAAGGCGAGCAATTTCGAAGCGTCGTGCTTTTGCCACGAGATAGACCACCTCGACGGCATTCTGTTTACCGATAAGTCGATAAAGAAGTAGGGAAATAATGAAAGTACTTTTTATGGGAACGCCCGAGTTTGCGGTGCCGAGTCTTCGCGCGCTTATCGAAAGCTCACACGAGGTAGTCGGCGTCGTAACGCAGCCCGACCGCGCTGTAAAGCACGGAAAAACGGAGAGCGGAGCCGTGAAGCTTGCGGCCGCCGATTTGGGACTGAAAATAATACAGCCCGAAAAGATACGCGACTGCGTTGGAGAGCTCAAGGCTTTCGGTGCGGATATTGCGGTGACGGCGGCGTACGGTCAGTTGTTGACGCAAACCGTTCTCGACGCATTCCCGCGCGGCGTAATAAACGTGCACGCCTCGCTTTTGCCAAAGTATAGGGGTGCATCTCCGATAGCCGCCGCAATCGAAAACGGCGAAGCGGTTACAGGCGTAACTATTATGCAAACGGCGCTCGGGCTCGACAGCGGAGATATCCTTTCCGTAGCGCGAACGGAGATCGGAAAAACCGAAACGGCGGGCGAACTTACGGGTAGGCTTGCCGAAATGGGCGCAAAGCTTTTGATATCGACGCTTGACGGCTTTGATAAAATCGTGCCAATCAAGCAGGACGATACTTTGGCGACGCACTGTCGCACAATCAAAAAGCACGAGCAAATAATCGATTTTTCGCGCTCTGCGCAGCAGGTGGTCGATAAAATCCGCGCGCTTTCGCCACTTCCGTCGGCTAAGACTTCTATAAACGGCGAGGTGTACAAGCTGTATGCCGCGGCGGTCGCGGAAGATAGTTATTCGGGAAGTGCAGGCGAAATCGTGCGCTGCGACAGTAAGCTCGTAATAGCCTGCAGGGACGGTTGCGTGGAAATACTCAAAATTCAAGCGCCGTCAAAGCGCGTTCTCGACATTGCCGAGTTTTTGCGCGGTAAAAAATTTGCGGTAGGTACGGTTTGTGGCAAATAACAAAAAGCCTATAAATGCCGGCGCGGTGTATGCCGACAAAATGACGGATAAAGCGGTCTACGACGCGCTGTGCGACGTTTATATTGGCGGCGCATACTGCGCTCGCGCGATAACTGACGCTATCAAAAATCTCAAAGAACAGCGCGCCCGCGCATTCGTGACGAGCGCGTTTTACGGCGTGCTGGACAAGAATGTGCGGCTCGAAAAGATAATAAAAGAGCTTTGCGACAGACCGCCGCAAAAAAACGCCGAGGTTTTACTCAAGCAGGGGCTCTACTACGTCGGATATTCGGACATCCCGCACTACGCCGCGGTCAATCGGATTGTGGAACTGTCAAAGTCGATAGGCGGCGTATTCGGCGGGTTTATCAACGCCGTGCTCAAAAAATCTATAGGTTATTCGCCTAAGTTCAAGAGCACGCTCGAACGGTTTTCTTACGAACACTGCACGCCCGAATGGCTGTGCAAAATGCTGATTTCAGATTATTCGGAAACGCGTGCGGCGTCCATTCTCGACGCCGAGCTACCGAGCGGCACTCACGTCCGTCCGGTAAAGGGTCGGACGACGGACGCCGAGTTTTCGGAAGCGTGCAAAGGACTGAAAAGCACCGAATACGGCTACTATTGCGACAAAAACGCTCTCGATAAGCTCGAAGGCGGAACGTATGCCGTACAGTCGCTTTCTTCAGTAAAGGCGGTCAGAAAGTACGCCGAGGGTCTTACAGGCGGCACGGCGCTCGATCTTTGCGCCGCGCCCGGCGGAAAATCGGTGTATTTGTACGAGCTTGGCGACTACAAAATTACTGCGTGCGACATATATCCGCACAAGCTAGACCTCATGCGCGGCTACGCCAAAAAGTACGGCGCTAAGATTTCGGTCAGGCTTAACGACGCGACCGTGCATAACGCCGAGTTCGACGGCGCGTTCGACTTGGTCATTGCCGACTGCCCGTGCAGCGGAACGGGCACGCTCCGTTCCAGGCCGGACATATTGTTGCACAGAAAACCGTCCGACCTCGCGGGACTTAACGCACTGCAAACGAAAATTCTCGCGGCGTCCGCAACTTATCCAAAGCGCGGCGGGATTTTGTGCTATTCCACTTGCTCTGTATTAAAGTGCGAAAACGAGAGAATTGTGCGCGATTTTTTGGAATCGCATTCGGAATACACGTTGCTTGACGAGACAAAGCTTTTACCCGATGCCGACGCTTGCGACGGATTCTATATAGCGAGGTTTGTGCGCTCGTGAAAACTCCGCTTTGCGATTTGCAGTATTCCGAATTGGAAGAGTTGGTCGCAGCGGCGGGCGAACCCAGGTACCGCGCCGAGCAGCTCTGCCGTCATATTGTGGCGTACGACGGCTTCGAGGAATACACCGATCTTCCCAAAAGCTTTATTGCCAAGCTTCGCGAAAATTACTTCGACAGACCGTTTATCGAAAAGTCCCGTGTGGTGTCGACCGACGGCGCTACTCGCTATCTGTTCGAAACGGCGGAAGGCGATCTTGTAGAGGCGGTGTTCTTGCCGCACGGCTACGGCAACAGCGTGTGCGTTTCCTGTCAAGTCGGTTGCGCCATGGGCTGCACGTTTTGCGCGTCCGGCTATTACGGCTTTAAGCGCAACCTGTCGGCGGGCGAGATACTCGCACAGGCGCTTTTTATTGCGCGCGACAAAAAGGACGAGGGCGGCGTCAAAAAAATCGTCATGATGGGGAGCGGCGAGCCGCTTGCCAACTACGACAATACCGTAAAGTTTTTTAAACTGTTGAGTTCTAAAAAAGGGCTCAATATCGGAATGCGCTCCATTTCCATATCTACGTGCGGGCTTCCCGACAAGATAGAGCGGCTTGCACGCGACGGATTCAGCGGCACGCTCTCGCTGTCTCTTCACGCTGCGACCGACGAAAAGCGCAAAAAAATCATGCGTGTCGCAAACAGCCACACCGTAAAAGACATTGTAAAATCCATGCGCACATTCTTCGACGCAACCCGTCGGCGCGTGGTTATCGAGTACATCTTGATTGCGGGCTTCAACGACACCGACGCGGACGTTTCGGCGCTAAAAAATCTTTTGCGAGGGCTTTGCTGCCACGTCAATCTGATTCCGCTAAACCCCACGGATCACTGCGACTTGAAGCCGCCGACCAAAAAACAGGCGTATGCGTTTTGCGCCAAGCTGAACGACGCCAAAATCTCGGCAACCGTCAGGCGTTCGATGGGCTCGGACGTAGCGGGCGCATGCGGTCAGCTCAAAAACCGCACAGTGGAAGCGGAGATGGTAAGTAAAAATTTATCGAAAAGGTAGTTAAAAACGCTTGCCATGCGCAGATAGGTATGATATAATTATTAAGAAATATTGTGATGTGACTTCGCAATATCACTTTTTTTGTGTAGTGCGGAGTTTTTGCAAGCATAGGAGGCCTTACATGAGCAACATCATTGCCGAAATCGAAAAAGAGTATATGAAGACAGACGTCCCCAAGTTTGACGTAGGCGACACCGTGCGCGTATCCGTCAAAGTTAAGGAAGGCAACCGCGAGCGTATTCAGGCATATGAGGGTATAGTCATTGCCAAAAAGAACGGCTCTGTCCGCGAGACGTTTACCGTTCGCCGCGTTTCTTTCGGCGTCGGTATCGAGCGTACGTTCCCGCTTCATTCGCCGCGCATTACCGACATTGCCGTAATCAAGCACGGCAGGGTCCGTCGCGCAAAGCTCTATTACCTTCGCAATCTTTCCGGCAAAGCGGCTAAGATCAAGGAAAAATAAATCGCATCAAATCAAAAACAATCGGCACATATGCCGATTTTTTTGTGCCGAAAAAGAGTAAACGCGCATGTAATCGGCAACAATTTTTCAAATGGAGCTTTTGTTCGTTTTGCCGATTATAGCCGCTGTTGCGGTGTTTCTCTATAAAATAGCGACCGCGCCCACGCAGCCTGTCTTTACGATTGAGCGCCTTGTTCGGCATGCCGCATTACGCCGAATAGAGGAGCTTGCGAAATCGTGCTCGTCGACAGTGCGCGGAAACGGTGTCGAATATGAGCGCCTTTTGAAACGCTTGGATGGGCATTTGACGCGCATGGATACGAGCTGCGACGGTGAATGCGAACTTTGGAAATATGTGTTAAAAGCGTCTATTCCCGTCGTAAGGGCGGCAATTGATCTTTGCAATGCGAAGCTCGGCGAGGCTCGAAAGATAGGGCACGTGCGCGGTGTTCCGCGGTTGTTTTTGCTTTGCGACTACATTGTCGGGCTCACATGCGGTAGCATTGACAAAAGCTTTGTGGAAAGCGCCGTCGACGCGTTCTGTAAGTTCGCACCGCTCGGCTACGATGAAATGTCGCAGCTTCTGCCCATGCTTGCATTTTGTTTGTTGGGCGTTCTGGAGCGCACGCTCTTTGACGCAATAGCCCGCGACAGCGAATATGAAAAAGGGCTTACCGACGGCGCGGCGGGGCAAGTCGGGCTCGATATGCTATTCTCTTGCGACTATGTGTGCGGGATTATAGACAGCGCAAACGACGACGGTGCGCTAAAAAAGCTGTTCGACGATAACGAAATATCTTCTTTTGACGAAAAGCTGACAAGGCGGGAACGTTTGTCAGAGCTTGCCGAAACGATAGATTCGATTGTTCGTTCACTGTGCGTGTTGTCCGAAAAAGAGCATGGCACGCCTTTTTCGCGCGACCGCGGAACGTATGTGTTCGGCGGGGAAACGAGGCGAATTTGCAACCGCTTCCAAAACCGCCGCCTTACGGTTTGCACGGACAACCGCGGCGTTATAGAAATATCCGACAGTGCCCGTCGATTTTTCGCGAATTTCGCGGCGTCGGTTACGGTAAACGGAAAGACTATACAGCTAAGCGACACCGACGGGGTATTTCAGTGCAACAATACGCTGTACAGAACTGTTGCCGACGGCCTTGAATACAGCGCGGACGTCATCGCGCCGCCGACAGACGGATGTATGCTTGTACGCGTTTCCGTCGTAAACCGAACGCCGCAGCCAATATCGGCAACAATATCCGCCGCTTGCCGAGTTCGTGCCGCCGACGGCAATGTTCTGAGATCGAAGAGTATCAAGAACATCGGCATTCTGCTATCTGCCGACGAGTACGAAGTGGGACTATGTGCCGATACGCAGTGCGATTATGCCGCAAATGAAGCCGAGCAGTCCGTTTGCGCAGAGCGCTACACGGAAGTCGGCGCATTTGAAAAACGTTCGGTGATGTTTGCTGTTTCGATCGGCAAAAAGCTAAACGCCCCACAGCTTTATAGATATTCGGATGAGCTTTACTTTTTACGTTCACTTGTCGCCGCACAAGCTTACTATGCAGATAACTATGCCGGCACACTGATTGACGATAATACGCAGCGTTTTGTTTACCGCGACGTAAAACAGGATATGTATGCTCCGACCGTCGATTGCGCAAGCTGTATTTTCGAGCGCGGCGCGGGCGGGTTTACCGACGACGGGTACAGCATAGAGGTCGGCGCGACAAGTAAATATGCGCTAACCGGCATGCTATTCGATGGGGAGGTTTTTGCCGATGTAAAAAGTGACGGCAACGAGAAAACCGTGCTATCGGGCGGCGGAGAATACGGCTCAATGAACGTGGTGCTTGACGAGGACGGCGTCGTTTGGTCGCCGTTCGGGAGTCTTGCGGGAGATGGCGCGACGTGCGAGTTTTGTCGCGGCTATATAGTTTACAGAAGCGTGCGAAACGGTTGTCTGACGACGCTCACGCGCACTGTTGCGCGAGGAAAGCGTGCCGAAATTTTGCTAGTTGCCGTCGACAACCGCACGGACATTGACAGGTGTATAGACGTCATGCTCACTTCGGAAGCGGACAGCGATGCGCGTATCGTAAAGAACGGTGACACAGTGTATGCAGTCGGCAAGAACGGATTCGCATTGATGTCGTCCGAAAGCCCCGCCGAATACTGCGAATACAAAGAAGGTTATCTCGATCACGGCAGAATCGCTCGCGCCTCGAATTTTCTAAGCGGCGGCGAAACGCTCGCGCCGACATTGTCCGTCAGGCTTTATATACCTGCGCGTTCCGAAAAAAAAGTTGCGTTTTGCCGCGCACTCAATTCCGGCGGTATTTTGATTGACGGAATTACAGTAGAGGATGCGGAGGAGTATATAGCATGCGAGGCGGAGTACTATAAGAGCAGCGAGCGCATTACGTTGCGATCATCCGATCCTTTGCTTAACGCGGTGCATGCGCATTCTCTGTATGTAGCGCGCGCGCTTTTGGACAAGTACATGTACGTCGGGCGTTACGACCGAGCACTTCTTACGTGCTTTGCCGCAAAATATGCCGATCCCGACTGCGTATGCGACGCGCTTTTGTCACTTTTCGAAAAGCAGGAAAGCTGCGGGCGACTTGATATAGGGCGCAAAACGCAGATTGCGACGCTTCTTTTGCCACTTGCGACGATTGACTTAATAAATTACCGTGGAGACTGCAGGCTGTTTAGCGAGAGCGTGAGCTTTTCCGTCGGACGGTTACCGTTCAAAAAGGCGTCTGTGCTCGAGCATTGCTTCCGCGCAATAGACTTTTCCATTCTCATGTCGGCGAGCATGGACGAAAAAGCCGACAGGGCGTTCTCTGCACTTTTGCTTCGCGCCGCAAAAGCGTTTATCGAGTACAGCACAAACACCGACAGAGTAAAAGCGTATTCTCTTGTCATTTCTCGGCTCGCGAAAAGAGAAGAATACCGGCGAAAAGCGCTCGAAGCCGCGCAGATTGAGTTCGATCCGCTGGGCGTTGCAACCGCATTTGCAAGGTATGAGGCGTACGACTGCGAAGGCGCGTACCAAGCCGTAAAAGAGCTTGCCGATAAGGCGTTTTCGGACGGAGTTTTTCGGCTTTACGCCGACCCTGACGGAGTCACTGCGTCGTTATTTTATACTTTGATAACGGAAAGACTGCTCGGCATATCGGTGCGCGGCGATAGGGCGAAGATATCTCCGAACACCGCGGCGAACACTCCGCATTTGGAGTTCGACATATCGTCGGATTTTGAAAAAACGCATATACTCATCGACGACAGCGATACGGTCGGCTCATGGCAGATAAATTACGACAGAATTTCGATAGCGTCCGACACTATCAGATTATGCGACACTGCCGCAGACGTCGTTATCAGGCGTAACGGAAATGCCGGATGATTTTATCTTACAATATGATTGACATTTATGACGCATTACGGTTACAATATCAAAGGCGATTAATGTAATTTACCGAATTGCGGCAATTTTTTAAATCGTCGACATATTGTTATATAGAAGTCCGCAATTTTCATAAAACAATCGGATTTCGGAGCGTATATGGATTGGTACAACAGATCTGAGGCGGAGACTTTACGCGAGCTCGGGACAAGCGAGAGCGGCTTGTCCGACGGGGAAGCGTCCAAGCGCCTTGCCCGCGACGGCGAAAACAAACTGAAAGAGGTCGGGCGCGATTCGATTGCAAAGAAGTTCTTTTTGCAATTTACCGACGTCATGGTCATAGTTTTAATAGCGGCGGCGATAATCTCCGCCGTGATTGCCGTTGTGGAAAAGCAGTATTCCGATTTTATAGACGTCGGAATAATTCTCGCTATCGTGTTGTTAAACGCCGTAATCGGAACTGTTCAGGAATGCAAGGCCGAAAAAGCGATGGAGTCGCTGAAAAAGATGAGCGCGCCTTACTGCAAGGTGCGGCGCGGCGGCGAGATAAAAAAGATAGAGACGACCGCGCTCGTAAAGGGCGACGTCGTTATATTAGAAGCGGGCGACGTCGTGCCTGCCGACATGCGGCTCATTAAGTCCGCCTCGCTAAAGGCCGAGTCGGCAACGCTTACGGGCGAGTCCGTTTCCGAAGAGAAGTTCACTCATGCCATAGCGGACGTAGAAATTCCGCTCGCCGATAGGGATAACATGCTTTTTGGGTCGAGCACGGTTACATACGGGCACGGTGAAGGTGTGGTTACCGCTACCGGAATGGACGCCGAGATAGGCAAGATCGCGTCCATGCTCGACACAAAAGAAAAGAACGTTACGCCGCTTCAAAAGAAGCTGAACAAGACCGGAAAATTCATTTCGATTGCCGTTCTTGCAATTGCCGCGGCGGTGTTTGTCATAGGAATACTTTCTGCCGTCGGGACCGGCTCGGTCACTGTAGATAAAGTGCTCGACTCGTTCATGACGGCGGTAGCTCTTGCGGTCGCGGCAATCCCCGAGAGCCTTACGGCGGTCATTACGATTATAATGGCGCTCGGTGTGCAAAAGCTTTCCAAAGCAAACGCCATTATAAAGAAGCTGCCCGCGGTGGAGACTTTGGGAAGCACAAACGTCATTTGCTCGGACAAAACGGGAACGCTGACACTAAACCGCATGACCGTCAAGACGGTTTACGCCGACGGCACGTTCGAGCCGAATGCCAAGTCGAATTCTGTTGAACGGCTTTTGCGGTGCATGTGCTTTTGCAACGACACGATAGTAAGACAGGACGACGGATTTTTGACTATGGGCGATCCGACAGAGACGGCGCTCGTAGACTATGCACATACGTTTGGCGTCGATAAACCGGCGCTCGACAAATCGTACCCGCGCATAGACGAGATTCCGTTCGACTCGGAGCGCAAGCTGATGACGACCGTTCAAAAAGAAAACGGCGAAGAAATTATCTACACAAAGGGTGCGGCGGACATTCTCGTAAAGCTTTGCACGCACATTATAGTCGACGGCAAAAAGCGCAGAATAACGCAAGATGACATTTCGGCGATTGAGGACGCTAACAGGCGTATGGCTGACAGTGCGCTTCGCGTCCTCGCATACGCGTACAAACAGCGCACTTCGACCGACGCTTCGACATACGAGCGCGATCTCGTGTTTATCGGACTGACAGGCATGATCGATCCGCCGCGCGAGGAAGTCAAGAGCGCGGTAGAACTTTGCAAGAGCGCGGGCATAAACGTAGTCATGATTACGGGCGACAACCGCAACACGGCGGTAGCCATTGCTACGCAGCTCGGAATTTGCCACGCTGGAAAAGAAGCGATTACGGGCGCCGAATTGGAGCGCATGAGCGACGATATGCTAATTAAACGCGTCCGCGAATTTCACGTGTATGCGCGCGTTTCGCCGGAGCACAAGGTTAGGATAGTCAGGGCGTGGAAGGCTAACGGCATGATTGTCGCAATGACGGGCGACGGAGTAAACGACGCGCCGAGCATAAAAGCCGCAGACATCGGAATCGGCATGGGCATTACCGGCACCGAGGTTACGAAAGAAGCGGCGGACATGGTGCTTGCCGACGACAACTTTGCTACGATTGTGTCTGCGGTCAAGCAGGGCAGAACGATATTTGCCAATATGCAAAAGACCATTCAGTATCTGCTAGCGGCAAACATAGCCGAAGTGCTGTCGCTCTTTTTGTCGACGCTCATCTTTGCATTCGGAAAAGATCCTATAGTGTTCTTATTGCCGCTTCAAATACTGTGGGTAAACCTCGTGACGGACAGCTTGCCTGCCTTGGCGCTCGGCATGGAACCGCCGGAGGGCGACGTCATGAAAAACCCGCCGCTGTCGTCAAGCGACAATCTTTTCGCGGGTCAAGTCGGAATCAACATAATTTATCAAGGTATTTTGCAAACGGGCATAGTGCTCGGAGTGTTCCTCGGCTGTGCGTTCACGGGCTGGGGACATGAGGTGGGAACTACCATGTCGTTTCTCACGCTGTGCCTTGTTCAGCTATTCCACAGCTTCAACGCCCGTAGCCTTACAGGCAGCATATTCAACAAAAATTTCTTCAAAAACAAAATGTTGTTTATAGCGTTTTTCGTCGGCTCCGCGCTCACGATCGGTCTTGCGTGTCTACCGATAACGCACGACATTTTCGCGCTTCAGTGGCTCAACTTCGCGCAGTGGCTGACCGTCCTGTTGTGTTCGTTCTCTATAATTCCCGCTGTGGAAATAGTAAAGCTCTGCATGGAAATAATAAGGGACAGAAAGGAAAAGAAGCAAATTGTAGAAAACTGAGCACGTAAAACTGTAAAAATGTATTGATTTTGCGGTGTGATTGTGATACAATGTAACAATCTGAAATATTGCAGAGTGATTGACGTTGATAAAAGCAATGCAATCTGAGAATCAATCTGCGATTGTGATATAATTGTATCAATGTTGTCGCGGCTCGGGCGTTCCGAGCTATGCACACTAAGGAGCAAAAGATGGATAAGTGGGACGCGCGCTTTATGGAGATTGCGCATACGGTGTCGAGTTGGTCAAGCTGTTTTCAGGAAAACCGTCAGGTCGGGGCTGTCATTGCAAAGAACAAACGCATTCTAACCACCGGCTACAACGGCGCAAGCTCGGGCATTAAAAACTGCAAGGAGCGAGGATATTGCCTGCGCCGCAAGCTCGAAATACCGTCCGGCACTCGGCATGAGGTGTGCTACGCCACCCACGCAGAGCAAAACGCCATAATTCAGGCGGCAAGAATGGGAATGTGTATAGACGGCGCAACGCTTTACTGCACTCATCAGCCTTGCTCGATCTGCACGAAAATGATTATCAACAGCGGCATCAAGCGCGTAGTTTACGAGGACGGTTATCCCGACGATTTCTCGCTGGAGCTGTTTAACGAGGCGGGAGTAGTGATTGAAAAGTACGTGCCCGGCGTGGTCGATCCCAAAACGCCGATCGGCGACGAAAGCAAACAGTAAAAAACCTTTTACGGAGGAAATAAAATGAACAAGTGTGAAAAATGCGGAATTCAAGTTCCCGACGGAGCAAAATTCTGCCCGAAATGCGGGGCCCCGATTGCACAAAAGATCGAAACGCCCGCCGTAGAGCCGACGCAGCAAGAGAGCACCAACACCGTCAAAAAGTCGACGGGCGGCTTCCTTAACAAGTATTTTTGGGTGCTGTTTGTCTCGGTAGGGCTTCTTGCGTACCTTCTCATGGAAGTCGCGGGAATGTATTTGGGCGTGTCCTCGGGCTTCGCAATAACTCTCGGCGTGTTTGCGCTCATATTCGGCGTATGCTTCTGTGCGCTCGGCTTGATGAATAAAATCACCTCGGCCGGCAGCAACGCACTTCGCGACAATATATGCCTTGCTGTGGGAATCATAGTTGCGCTGACCGTTCTTCTCGGCACGATCGCCGTGTTCAACTTTGCATAAATATAATAGACATTATTTACGGGGCTTACGATAGGGAATCGCAGGCCCCATTTTAATTTGTATTACAGAAAATCGGCGTATTGTATCTTTGCGTGCAGTGCAAGAGAATAATATACCTAAAATTAGAAACAAAAGATAAGATATAAGAGATAAGAATGAAAGAAGCGCGAGATTAAGATGCTCGCGCTTTTAAGATCCTTCGCCGACGCCCAAGATGACCAATTAAACCTAGCTTTTCTTTACGACATTCTATTTAGAAATAAGCCGTGCTCTTGTTATGTCATTCAGAGCGAGCGCCGGCGTAGCCGATGGAACTAGGCGCTTTCGCCGCAAGTTATAGTGAGTAGAGAAGAAGTTTTTTACAATTGAAAATTTATAAAATCTTTTAAAATCCCTTGACAATGACATAATAGTGATATATAATTGATGTAGAAGTTTGACTTTCTTTGACCTTTGATTTTCGTAATTATTCTAAAGGGAGGTGCCGATGACTGTCAGCGATATAATCGAAAGTTTTTTGCTCGAAACGCTTGGTAACGAGCTTTCGGTGAGCTTTAACCGAAATGAGCTTGCGACGTATTTTTCGGTTGCGCCCAGCCAGATAAATTACGTCCTCAGCACGAGGTTTACACCCGAACGCGGTTACATCATCGAGAGCAGGCGGGGCGGAGGCGGCTCGATCAAGATTATACGAGTCAGCGAAGACGCCGACGACGTCATTATCAGGTACATTGAAGAGACGCTCGCTTCCGGAATAGAATACGGCAAGGCGTGCCAAATAATAGACAGGCTGACCGATGACGAGATATACACCAAAAGCGAGGCGGCGCTTATAAAAGCCGCCATATCGGACAAAGCTTTATTGGCGCCGACGGTTGCAAAAGCGCGACTACGCGGCGCAATACTTAAAAATATTCTTTTGGAAACGCTTAAATCCCAAAACGACGACAACAGCGACAGCGAGGAGTGAACAATATGATTTGTGTTAAATGCGGACAACGCCAAGCGACAACGGAGATTATTCAGAGATATAAAAACCACGTCGAAAAGCTGTATCTTTGCAGCGAATGCGCGAGGGATTACAGACCGGAAGTATTTGACGATTTCGAAATGCTCGACAAGCTGATAAACGGATCGCCGATGGGGCTTCTTTCGGGGTTCAGCGATTTTTTCAATACGAATAAGGCAATTAGGCTTGTTTGTCCCGATTGCAAGACGTCGAGCGACGAGTTTTTAAAGAGCGGATATGTCGGATGCCCGAAGTGCTACGAGATATTTGAGCCGCTCATTCGTCAGACGGTCAAAAAACTGCAACAAGCCGACAGGCACGTCGGCAAGCGCCCTTACGGCGTGAGCGGCGGCAGCGGCGACGTCGCGCTGCTCAGGGCGGAGATTCAAGAGGCTTTGGACAGCGGAAACTATTCGCGAGTCAACGAGCTGAGCAAAGTGCTCGAAAAACTCGAAGGCAACGGAGGGCTGTGATATGGACGACAACACCATAGTATCGACGCGCATACGGCTTGCGAGAAACATCGACGGCCTGCCTTTCCCGCACAAACTTAACGAGGCGACCGCAAGACAGATTACGGACGGCGTCGAGCACGCGCTTTCCTCTGTCGACAGATTCACTCGTTTCGACATGAACAAGATATCAAACCTCGACGGCACTATTTTGCAGGAAAAACACCTCATAAGCCCCGATCTTTTGACTGAATGTCCGTTCGGCTCTGTGTTGATCGGCATGGACGAAACGGTATCGATTATGGTCAACGAGGAAGATCATATAAGAGAACAGGTAATTTTGCCGGGATTGTCGCTTGAACGGGCATATAATCGCATAAATATGATAGACGACGCTATTTCGAACACAATGAAGTTCGCTTTTTCGCCGAGATACGGATATCTTACCGCGTGCGCTACAAATCTCGGAACGGGAATGCGCGCGTCGGTCATGATGTTCTTGCCAGCGCTCACGATGAAGGGACTCATCGACGCGTGCATAAACGATGTCGGTAGGCTCAATATGACGGTGCGCGGCATTTACGGCGAGGGTAGCAACGCCGAAGGGTATCTGTATCAGGTGAGCAATCAACGCACGCTCGGCATAACCGAAGGCGATATTCTCGATTCGGTCGGCAGCGCGATAAACCACATAGTCGATGCGGAAAACCGCGCAAGAGAGCTGTTGAAGCGCGATGAGCCCGAGCTTAAAGACAAGATCTTCAGGGCGTACGGACTTGCGACAAACGCTTATAAGCTTACTACGACGGAGGCCATGCATGCGCTTGCCATGATACGGCTCGGCGCATACTACGGGTATATTTCGGTAAACGATCAAAAAATCTTTACTGCTCTCACGACAAAATGCTTGCCCGCAAATATGCAAAAGCTTAGCGGAAAGAATATAGGCGCACTCGAGCGAGACATTTTAAGGGCGCAATACATTGCCGCAGGCATTAAGAAATCTACAGTTAAAAACGATTAAAGAATTATAGGAGGAATATAATATATGTCGAATTATCCGATGGACGAAAACGCAAAAACTGCGTTCAACACAGCAAGAAGTATAGCGGAAGAATACTCAAACGAATTTACAGGCACGGAGCACCTGTTGTACGGAATCCTCAAAACTGAATGCGTCTCTTCAAAATTATTCAAGATAAACAATCTCGATCCCGAGAAGCTGCGGTATATTTTCGAGCAGGAAAACAAGGTGCTGCAAAAGCCCGTCGATTCGCCGCGTATACAGAATATTCCGTTTGCCGCATACAATATCGCAATGCGGTTTAACGCGCCGCTCATAACGCCCGACCATCTCATGCTCGCAATTCTCGAAGAGCCGTTTTGCTATGCTGCGGCGGCGCTGTACCGCGAATTCAGCGTAAACTGCAATCTGTACAGAAGCAATATAATAGGATATTTACAGGCGAACAGCGCGTCGGCGAGATCTTCGGAACAAGGCGACATGACGGGCGTACGCACTAATGTCCCGACGCTTCCGGCACAGCTTGCCGATCTCGGTGTGGACGTAACACAGCGCGCCCGAGACAACAAGCTCGATCCCGTTATCGGAAGGGCTCAGGAGGTGGAGCGCATAATCGAGATTTTGTGCCGCAAAACAAAGAACAACCCGGTGCTCATCGGCGAGCCGGGCGTCGGTAAAAGCGCGATAGTCGACGGCTTGGCACGTGCGATAGTCGACGGACGGGTGCCGCGCCAGCTTCAAAACCATATTGTCTTTTCGCTCAACATCGGCTCGCTCATGGCGGGCACCAAGTACCGCGGTCAGCTCGAGGAAAAGCTAAAAGACGCAATCGACCTCATCATAAGCCGCGGCGACATCATCGTCTTTATCGACGAGCTTCATACTCTCATGCAGGCGGGTTCAAAAGAGGGCGAGGTTACTCCGGCGGATATCTTAAAGCCGTACCTTGCGCGAGGCGAAATGCAAACAATCGGAGCGACGACCACCGACGAATACCGCAAGTATATAGAAAAAGACAAGGCCATGGAACGTCGCTTCCAGACGATTACAGTAGAGCCTCCGTCTGTGGAGCAGACGATAGAAATTTTGCGCGGCTTGCGTCAGAACTACGAGAACTATCACAAGGTCAAGCTTTCCGACGAGGCGATAGAGGCGGCGGCAAAACTTTCCGACAAGTACATTGCGGATAGGTTTTTGCCGGACAAGGCAATAGACCTCATTGACGAGGCGATGAGCTGTGCAAAGGTCAGCGTTTCCACCGATCCGTCGGACATAAAGGCGCTCACCGAAGAGCGTGAAGATTACGACAAGAAGATGAAAGAGTTTGCGGCGCGAAGCGAATACGGTCAAGCGGAAATATATAAACAAAAGCGCGACGAAATCGACAGATTGATAAAGGAACGGTCGCTCAGAAACGCGGCGGAAACCGAGCGCGCCACAATGACAATATATGCCGACGATATAGCAGACGTCGTGTCGCGTTGGACGAAAATTCCCGTCAACAAGCTGACCGAGACGGAAAGCGAGCGGCTCAAAAACATGGAAGAAATCTTACACAAGCGCGTAATCGGTCAGGACAAGGCGGTCGAAGCGGTGGCAAAAGCCATACGAAGAGCTCGCGCGGGATTGAAGAGCGACGGTCGGCCTATCGGCTCGTTTATTTTCCTCGGTCCCACGGGCGTAGGCAAGACCGAGCTGACAAAAGCGCTCGCAGAGGCCATGTTCGACAACGAAAACTCGATAATCCGCCTCGACATGAGCGAATTCATGGAATCTCATTCGGTGTCGAAACTTATCGGCGCGCCTCCCGGGTACGTCGGATTCGACGAGGGTGGGCAGCTTACCGAAAAGGTGCGCCGTCACCCGTATTCCGTCGTGCTGTTCGACGAGATAGAAAAGGCACATCCCGACGTGTTTAACGCGCTGCTGCAAATACTCGACGACGGTCGGTTGACCGACTCGCAGGGGCGCACTGTTTCGTTTAAAAACACTATTATCATCATGACGAGCAACGTCGGTGCGAGCGAGGCGAGCGCAAAGCGCGAGATAGGGTTTAACGCCGTCGGCAAAAAGGATTCGGACGTTCGCGACGAGGCATACATGAAGGCGTTGCGATCCATGTTCAGACCTGAGTTTTTGAACCGCATAGATGTGATATGCGTATTCGACAAGCTCACTAAAGAGGATGTCGGCGAGATCGCCAAGATAATGCTTCAAAAGGTGGAGAATACGCTGAAAGACAAGAATATCACGCTGTCCGTCACGAAATCGGCGCTTGATTGGCTTATCGACAAGGGTTATGACGCCGATTACGGCGCGCGTCCGCTCCGTCGAGTTATCGAGCAGAACATCGAGGACGAGATTGCCGAGGCCATAATCGACGGAAAAATTTCCGAAAACAGCGCCGTTCGCGTCGATTGTGTAGACGACAGAATAGTTATCGGCTGAATGATTCGTCGAATTTCAGCGACGGCAAACAAATTTATAAAACCGTATTTACAATTGCTATAAAATCTGGTACAATTATATCAGTACAAATTAAACTACGCCGGAGGCTAATATGAAGATTGAGTACTTGTGCAAAAACTATGACGCGAGCGAAAAGCTCAAGACAATCATCGACAAAAAAGTTCAAAAGCTCGATAAGTTTTTTGAGGACAACACGCGAATTAAAATCGTGCTCAAAAAGGGTAGCACTCGAAACACAGACGACCTTTACACGCTCGAGCTCACGATCATTCTCGACGGCGTCGTCATGCGCGCCGAGGTGACTAGCGACAATATGTATTCCAACATCGATCTCGCAATACCCAAGCTCGAAAAGCAGATAATCCGTCACCACAAAAAGATTGAGAGCAAGTCCAAAAAGTTCCGTGCCAAGGATTATTCTATCGAAGCCGATCTTCCGGAGGAACCGCAGGAGACGGAAAAGTCGCTCGTCCGCTCGAAGTGCTACACGCTTACGCCTATGTCAATCGACGACGCGATAGAGGAATTGGAACTTGTCGGACACAATTTCTACGTATTTTTGAACAAGACGACGAACTCAATAAACGTTCTTTATGTGCGCCACGACGGCAACTACGGTCTCATTGAAACCGTAGTGTAAAATGAGCAAAATTTATGTTGATTTTTGGTTAAAAAAACGGCGAGAAATCGATTGTGTGCGCTTGCTTTTATCGTGTTCGCGCTGTATAATATGTTTGTTCGAATAGACGGCGGGTCCGCCGCCTTCGGCGTTACTAAAAAGGAGATACTCTATGAAGCTGAAATTCGACTACAACAATATGATGGACAGTGCGATCGGCGCACACGGCATCAAAAAGTCGGACATCGACAAAGCGGGCAAAGCCCACGAAGCGGCGTATGCCGACGTTATTAACAACAGCGGAAAGGGCTGGCAGGAGTGGACGGAAACTCCGCTTTTGGACAAGAAAACGATTGACGAGCTCAATACTTTCGGAAGTAAAATAAGAGAAAAGGCGTCCTCCTTTGTCGTTCTCGGCATTGGCGGATCGGCGCTCGGACCCATCTGCGTGTTCAACGCGCTTTTGCACTTGCACCACAACGAACTTCCCGAAAAAATGCGCAAAGCGCCCAAAATCTACGTTGAGGACAACGTCGATCCGGAGCGCATGTCGGCGCTTCTCGACGTCATCGACATCAAGACTACATACTTCAACGTCATAACAAAATCGGGCGAAACGAGTGAAACGCTCAGTCAACTACTCATCGTCTACAATCTGCTCAAAAAAGCGGTAGGCGAAGCGGAAGCGAAACAGCACATCACCGTCACTACTACTATCGGGAAAGGCTCGCTCTACGCACTCGCAGAAAAGGAAGGTTTCAAAATTTACGGCATTCCGAGCGGCGTCGGCGGACGGTTTTCCGTTCTTTCAAACGTCGGGCTTGTGCCGTTTGCCGTCATGGGCATTGACATAGAGAGTATGCTCGGCGGCGCTCGCGCAATGCGCAAAGCGTGCGAGGAGAAAGACATCTACAAGAACCCCGCGCTCATGACCGCGTTTTTGCAAGTGCTTTCCATGAAACAGGGCAAAAACATCTCGGTTATGATGCCGTATGCCGACGGACTCAGGACGATGGCAGACTTTTACTGCCAACTGTGGGCGGAATCGCTCGGCAAAGCGGTTGACAAGAAAGGCAAGACCGTAAACTGCGGTCAGACTCCAGCAAAATCATTGGGCGTCACCGATCAGCACAGCCAAGTTCAGCTATACACAGAGGGGCCTTACGACAAGGTCGTCACGTTTATCGGCGTGGAAAACTTCGGAGCTACCGTCGACATTCCCAAAGGCGAAAAAGCGGAAGTGGGCGACTTCCTCAAAGGCCACACGCTCAACGAGCTCATCAACGCCGAGCGCAAAGCGACCGAGTTCGCTCTCACCAAGGCCGGGCGCTCAAATTATACTGTGCTTTTGCCCGAAGTCACGGCTGAAACCGTAGGCGAACTACTTATGTACTTTATGTATATCACCGCGTTTGCGGGTGCGTATCTCGACATCGACACGTTCAACCAACCGGGCGTAGAAGAGGGCAAAAAGGCGACGTTCGCTATGATAGGCCGCGCCGGTTACGAGAGTAAGCTTGCCGAAATCAACTCTTCGCCCAAGAGCAACGAATACGTAATAGGCTGATTTTACACTAAAGATAAGGATTCTGCTGTAATTAACACAAATACCACAAAAAAGGAGTATAAAATATGAAATCGGTAAAAGTGTATTTTCCCACGATCGACAGCGTAAAGAACTTTGTCAATGCAGTTTCGCGCTATCCGTACGAGGTGGACCTTCACAGCGGCAGATACGTCGTCGACGCAAAGTCGCTACTCGGCATTTACTCGCTCGATCTCGCCAAGCCCATCGTTTGCGAGATTTACAACGACAATTGCGAAGAACTTTTAAAGGATATAACAAAATACATAGCCAAATAACGGCTATCACGTTTAGTAAGGAGAAATATGCGTCGAGACTATCTTGACAGTATGAAGGCCGACGGATTCGGCGAGTTTTTGACTGCTTGCGAGAATTTGCGCAACTGTAAGTACATTTTGGCGGAAAGTAAAATCACCGCACTTTTAAAGACCATTGCGGACAACAAGCAGCTGTATTCAATGTTCGGCGCGTCGCTTTTGGGATTTGATTATAAGACGGTGTTTTCGGAATGCGTAAGCAACAATATGTTCACGCTTCCGACCGATCCAAAAACGGCAATCGCGATCGTGTTCCGTATTCTTATGGACATTGACAGCGGAAAAATGCCGCTCCGAAACTTTTTGGAAGCGTATTTTTACAGCGAGTCGGTCAACGAGTCGTACGCGCGGTTCGGGCTTGAAATAGTGTCGCCCTTCGAATCGTACTGCCGCATGTTCATATCGCAGGCGGAAGGCGAGAACGCCGATATGTCGCAGCGATACGACGACATGGGCGAAAAGTATAGAAACGACCTCAAGGCGGACGCTCTGGTGTGTCTTGCCGCGCTTATAGACTATGCAAACGAGGCGATATCGGGCGTTTATGACAGAGCAGAATACACCGCATGCCTAAACGGACTTGTCAAAAACATCAAAGCTGATGACGGCGACGGAATAATTTCTTCCTATTTGGGCGTCAAATACGCAGTAGCGTACTTCTTCAAGTCCAATCCGGACGTAAATGAGATATTCAAAAAGCTCGAATACAACATCAAGCGTCTTTCGGAATAGAACAATTAAACAATATACACACAAAAAGCCGCGCTTTGACGCGGCTTTTAACATTTGAAATAAATTATTTTCGACTATTTTTCTGCGCGGTCGGCAATTTCGGGAACAAAGCCCTCAAAAATATAGTTATCGCAGATTTTCGAAACCTTTTGCGCGTGAAGTGCGCTCTTGACCGTCCAACCGAGAACGGGAAGTCCTGCGTTTGTGACGTATTTGTTGGGAAGATTCGACACCTTGTACGATATGAAATCGGGGTGTGATATGTCGTTGTATTTGAGCTTTTTTAGCCTTACCTTGTCGCGGTGCGGTGCGTCGAAATCGGCGTGGTTGAAGTACGATGACAGCTGACCGCGCATAATTCTCGGCGCGTTCTTGTAGCAGTATTCCAAGGCGTACGGATTAAACGACTGCAACGCATACTCGCCGTTATAGCTTTTAAGCATGTCGATAAGCTGCTCTTCGAGTGTAAACGCGGTTTCTGCCTTTTTAATCTCGATGAGAAGTGGAACGCTTCCGTTTATCGTTTCGAGCACGTGCTCTAAAGTAGGAATGCCGTAGTCTGTCTTTTTGAGCTTTATTTCTCCGAGATCTGACGCTTTGAGGTTGGAAACGTACCCGTCGTGATTGGTCATGCGACTCAATTTTTCGTCGTGAAATACGACTATTGTTCTGTCGTCAGTCAGCCTTACGTCGAGTTCGATTGCGACGCCGTGCTTTGCGGCGTTTTCAAATGCGGGGAGAGAGTTTTCGGGAAATTCAAAGTTATGCAGTCCGCGGTGCGCGATAGGTATATTTATAAGCCATGAAGTTTTGAGTTCCATGTCGGTCCCTTTTCGGTATAAATACAGGCGAGCCTGTACTATAATTATAGCACCGATGGAAGTATTTTACAATCGATTTGCGGCGGTTTTGATAATTTTGCCTTATTTTTCCTTAAAACGGCTAAAATTATTGCCGTTTTTTAATATATGTGTTATAATTTCGGCATGGACAGACAGAAGTACATCCGTAACTTTTGCATAATAGCGCATATAGATCACGGAAAATCCACGCTCGCCGACAGGCTGATGGAAGCGACGGCAACGCTTACTAAGCGCGAGCTGACCGACCAAATGCTCGACAGCATGGATATAGAACGCGAGCGCGGCATCACCATCAAGCTGACGCCCGTTCGTATGTTTTACGAATTTGGCGGCGAGCAGTACATGCTAAACCTCATCGATACGCCCGGGCACGTCGACTTTACCTACGAGGTGTCGCGGTCGCTTGCTGCGTGCGAGGGCGCCGTTCTCGTCGTCGACGCGGCGCAGGGCGTGGAAGCGCAAACGCTCGCAAACGTATATCTCGCGCTCGACAGCAATCTCGAAATTGTCCCCGTAATAAACAAGATAGACCTTCCCGCTGCGCGTCCCGATTATGTAAAGAACGAAATCGAAGAGGTTATCGGACTTCCGGCGGACGACGCGCCGTGCATTTCGGCAAAGGAAGGCTTGAATATAGACGACGTGCTTCGCGCAGTGGTCGAAAAAATGCCGCCGCCCAACGGTGATATCGCAAAACCGCTGAAAGCGCTGATATTCGATTCGTATTACGACAATTATAAGGGCGCCGTTTGCATGGTCCGCATAATCGACGGCAAGGTCAAGGCGGGCGACAAGATAATGATGATGGCAAACGGCAAGAGCTACGACGTCACGGAAGTTGGCGTCTATCAGCCTAAATCTCTGCCTGTTCCCGAGCTTTCCGCGGGCGACGTCGGATACATTTGCGCGTCGATAAAGTCGATTGCCGACACCGCGCCCGGCGACACCGTCACGAGTGCAATAAGTCCCGCCGCCGAGCCGTGCCCCGGGTATAAAAAGGTCAAGCCTGTCGTGTACTGCGGCATATATCCTGCCGACGGCTCGCGCTATGACGATCTTAAAGACGCGCTCGAGCGCCTTAAGTTAAACGACGCGTCGCTTTTCTATGAGCCCGAAACTTCATCGGCGCTCGGGTTCGGCTTCCGCTGCGGATTTTTGGGGCTGCTTCACATGGAAATAATCGAGGAGCGGCTCGAGCGCGAGTTCGACCTCGATATCATCACTACAGCGCCCGGCGTCGTGTACAAGGTTTACACCGCATCGGGAATGACAGAGGTGACAAATCCGTCAAATCTCCCTCCGGCGGGAGAGATAGACAGAATGGAAGAGCCTGTCGTCACGGCGTCTATTTACACGCCGCCCGAGTATATCGGTCCGATCATGGATCTTTGTCAGGACAAGCGCGGCGAGTACGTCAATATGACGTACATTGAAAAAACGCGCGTGCTACTTACGTACACGATGCCGCTGAACGAGATAGTTTACGACTTTTTCGACGGGCTGAAAAGCCGTTCGCGCGGCTATGCGTCCTTTGATTACGAGCAGGCGGGATACAGGACGAGCGACCTTGTTAAGCTCGACATTCTTCTCAACGGCGAGGTGTGCGACGCGCTCAGCATAATAGTTCACAGGGAAAAGGCGTACTCGCGCGGCCGCGCCATGGCGGAAAAGCTCAAAGAGGTTATTCCGCGTAAGCTTTTCGAGATTCCAATTCAGGCGGCAATCGGCGGCAAAGTGATTGCGCGCGAAACCATAAAAGCGCTTAGAAAAGACGTTCTCGCCAAGTGCTACGGCGGCGACGTCACGCGCAAGAAAAAACTGCTCGAAAAACAGAAAGAGGGCAAAAAGCGCATGCGGCAGTTCGGCACGGTCGAAATTCCGTCCGAAGCGTTTATGTCGGTCTTGAAGCTCGATAACGAGAAAAAATAATAATGCAAGACAAGTTTCGCGCATCGTTCACACCTGATAAAAAATATGGCGTTTACATTCATATCCCGTTTTGCAAATCAAAGTGTGCGTATTGCGCCTTTGTATCATCGCCCGACATGTCGTGCAAAGCGCGTTACGTTGCGGATTTGGCGGACGAAATATCGAACAGTCCGGCAAAAAGCGGGGCAGTCGATACGGTTTATATCGGCGGCGGCACACCTTCGTGTTTGACGCGCGATGAGATTTTGCGCATTTTCGAGGCAGTTTACGGTACGTTTAATGTTGAAAACGGCGCCGAAATAACTGTGGAAGCAAACCCCGAGAGCTGCGGCGACGATTTTGCCCGCGCATGCGTCGATTGCGGAGTAAACCGCGTCAGTATGGGCTTGCAGTCGTCGGACGACGAGGTGCTAAAGCGCGTAGGCAGAGTGCATTGCTATTCTGACTTTGTCGCGGCAGCGGAAAGATTGCGTTCGCGCGGTATAAAAAACATTTCTTCGGACGTCATTCTCGGCTTACCCGGGCAAACGGCTGACGATATTCATAAGTCGGCGGAGACATTTTCAAAATATTGTACGCACGCGTCTGTGTATGCATTGACTGTGGAAGAGGGTACGCCACTTTATGCAAGCGGGTTTTGTCCCGACGACGACGGCATTGCGGATATGTACGATCTCGCCGTTAAATTGCTCTGCGAAAACGGCTTTTCGCGCTACGAAGTCAGCAATTTCGCAAAATGCGGCATGCGTAGTCGGCACAATCAAAAGTATTGGAGCTTTGAGCCGTACTTGGCTTTCGGCGTCGCGGCGCATGGGTTTGACGGAGAACGGCTCCGTTACGCGCATACAAACGACGTAAATAAGTACATTCGCGGCTCGAGCTTGACCTTTACCGAGCTTTCCGATAAGGACGTTTATAACGAGTACGTCATGCTCGCGCTGCGGACGGAGCGCGGAATAGACACAGACGATTTTGCTTCGCGTTTCGGTGTTTCGATCGAGCAGCGGGCGGGCAGTGTGCTCGACAGCCTTACAAAGAGCGGTCTCGTTGTGCGAGACGGAAAATACGTGCGCATTTCACCCGACAAAATGTTCGTCATGAACGGCATCATAGAAGAATTAATGATATAAAGCATTATGATACCTGAGGGATTTAAAGAGGTCGTCCGCCTCGACATGCTCGGCAATAAGCACAAGCTTATCGACAAACTAAACGCCGCCGCCATGATATTAGTTATTGCGTGCGGCGCGATTGGGCTTGTCTTGAATTATGTCTTGCGCATGTTGAGAATGCCCGGCGGAATGTACTTCGTGTACTCGCTTGGCGGCGCTGCGCTGTGCATTGCGTATATATATCTGCACGAGCTCGCACACGCCCTTGCGATAATAATGATAAAAAGGAAAAAGCCCGAAATCAAGTTCGGGAAATTCGTCGCGTCGTGCGGAGCTCCGTCCGTTACTTTTTCAAAGCCGCAGTACGTTTTTGCCGCGTCGTTCCCGCTCGTTTTTTACTGCGCGGCGCTCATTCCGCTGTGCGTGTTGCTTCCGGCAGAGTTCTTTCCGTTGCCGTTTTTGCCGCTTTGCTACAATGTTTTCGGTTCGATGGGGGACGTGTATATGATGCGCGTGATGACGCGGTCGAAAAAAGGTTGCGTCATTGTCGACAATGGCACAGAAGTTATAGCTTATGCGCCTATTGAGCCGCAGCCGTAAGAAAAAATTTATTTTAATAACTATATCTATATGTTGTGTTTGAAAATTTTATTGCATACTATTTTTGGAAAAGGATATAAAATTTATCGAAAAATTATCATAAAAACTATTGACAAAGGTAAGGGGGTGTGTTAAACTTTGTTTAGCAGTCTAAGGTTTTGATTGCTAATTTATTTAAAGCGGCGGGAAGCCGGTTTCAATGGGGCTGACAAGTAGAAAAGAAAAGATATTGCAGGCTATTGTAGACGGCTACATAGAAAACTGCCAGCCGGTGTCAAGTGCAGAGATACGAGACAGGCACCTGCCGGCGCTTTCGACCGCTACAATACGAAACGAGATGGCAGCTCTCGAAGAAATGGGGTATCTCACGCAGCCGCACACTTCGTCCGGACGCGTTCCCACCGCAGAGGCGTATCGGCTTTACGTGGAAAAGCTGATGCCTCGCCGTAAGCTTTCGAGGTCGGAGCTCAAAATCGTCAAGCGTTACTTTAACCGAAAGGTTACAGAAATTGATGACATGTTAAAGAGTACGGCAAAGGTCATATCGGAAATTACCAACCTCACGTCGGTTGCTTACGTTCAAAACGCCGACGACGCGACGGTAACAAACATTCGCATCGTTCGCATATCCAATTCCACGGCGCTCATCATCATAGTTACCGATCTCGGCGTGTTAAAGGACACGACGGTCGATATCGGAAGCGGCATCACAGACGAGTACTGCGACAGGGCTTCGAGGATAATCACGGACATCTTCGGCGGGCACACGATAAGCGAAATCAATAAACCTAAAGCGCTCGTCAAACAGGTGCGCAAAGAGTACGAGCAGTTATTCAAAACGATAATCCGCATATTCAAAAGTTATTCGCACGAGGAGTTGCAGTCGGACATCATCCTCGAGGGTAGCGCAAAGATACTCGAACAGCCCGAATACGCCAACCTTCAAAAGGCAAAAGCGATGCTCGAGTTTTTGGACGCAAAGGACGAACTCATACCCGTCCTGCAAAATTCCGACAACATGGACATTTCTATCAGGATAGGCAAGGATAACGAGATACGCGACGGTATGCCCGAATGCGCTATCGTTACCACGAGCTACACGATTAACGGCGTTACCGTAGGCAATGCCGGAGTTATCGGTCCTATCAGAATGGACTACTCAAAGGTCGTATCGGTGTTGGACTATCTGTCCAAAACCGTTCAGATGCTCCCCGCGGGCGACGGATCGTCAGCGATGAGCGAAGAATCCGACGACAACAAGCCGGACGAAGAATAATATCAATCGGAGGATACAATGAACGACGATAAGAGAGAGAGGACGAGGGAATTACCGGTTATGGAGATGCAGCAAGAAGAAAATAAGGCACTTCAAGCACAGCTCGCCACCATTACGCAACAGCTCAGCATTGCGCAGGCTATCGCAGTAAAGGAAAAAACGCGTTCCGAAGAGCTCTCGAATTTAGTCAACCGCATGCAAGCGGATTTCGACAACTACCGCAAACGCATGAACGAGAACAACAAAAAGCTCAAAGAAGACGGCATTTGCGCCGTTTTGGAAAAGCTTATTCCCGAGCTTGACGTTCTCAAGCAGGCAATTCAGACCATTCCCGACGAAAAGGTCGCGGAAGGCGTCAAGATGATTTACCGTCAGGTGCTCGATATTCTCACCGTGTTCGGCGTGGAAGAGATCCCTGCGCTGGGCGAGCAGTTCGACCCCAATCTCCACAACGCGGTGATGCAGGTCAGCACGAGCGACAAGAGCAAGTCGGGTATGGTCATCGAAGTATTCAACAAGGGCTATAGATTGGGCGATCGTATACTGCGACACAGTATCGTCAAGGTTGCCAATTAAAGCATATAAATTTTAAAATCAATTTCGGAGGATTTATTTATGGGCAAAATCATAGGTATCGACTTAGGTACCACCAACTCGTGCGTAGCTGTTCTCGAAGGCGGCGAGCCTGTCGTTATTCCCAACGCAGAAGGCTCTCGTACTACGCCTTCCGTAGTCGGCTTCGCGAAGGACGGAGAGCGTCTCGTCGGTCAGGTCGCAAAGCGTCAAGCTGTTGCCAACCCCGACAGAACGATTATCTCCATCAAGCGTAAGATGGGACTTCCGGAAAAAGTCCGTATCGACAATAAGGACTATTCGCCGCAGGAAATTTCCGCTATGATTCTTACCAAGATCAAGAAGGACGCGGAAGCCTACCTCGGCGAGACCGTTTCTCAAGCGGTCATTACCGTTCCTGCGTACTACAACGACGCTCAGCGTCAGGCGACAAAGGACGCAGGCCGTATCGCAGGTCTCGAAGTTCTGCGTATAATCAACGAGCCGACGGCGGCGGCGCTCTCATACGGTCTCGACAAGGGTCAGGATGGCGGCAGCCAAAAGGTCTTTATTTACGACCTCGGCGGCGGTACGTTCGATATTTCCATTCTCGATATAGGTGACGGCGTATTCGAGGTTCTCGCTACTGCGGGCGACACGCATCTCGGCGGCGACGACTTCGACCAAGTCATTATCGACTACCTCATCGAGCAGTTTAAAAACGATAACGGCATCGACCTCAGCAAAGACCGTATGGCTATGCAGCGTCTCAAAGAATCGGCGGAAAAAGCAAAAATCGAGCTTTCCGGCACGCAAAAGACGCTTGTCAGCTTGCCGTTCATCACATCCGGCGCGGCAGGTCCTCTGCACTTAGAGTATGAGATCACGCGCGGCAAGTTCGACGCGCTCTCCGCTAAGCTCGTAGACCGCACCATCGAGCTCACCAAAAAGGCTATGGCTGACGCCGGATTTACCAACAACGACATCAACAAGGTTATTCTCGTCGGCGGTTCTACTCGTATTCCAGCGGTTGTCGAGGCTGTTCGCAAGCTCTCCGGCAAGGATCCGTTCAAGGGCATTAACCCCGACGAATGTGTTGCTGTCGGCGCGGCAATTCAGGGCGGCGTTCTTGCCGGCGAGGTCAAGGACGTATTGCTCCTCGACGTCACGCCGCTTTCGCTCGGTATCGAGACGGTCGGCGGAGTCTTCACTACGCTTATTCCGAGAAACACGACTATACCTACCAAGAAGTCGCAGGTATTCTCGACCGCTACCGACAATCAGCCGTCTGTTGACATTCACGTCTTGCAGGGCGAACGCAGTATGGCTGCGTACAACAAGACGCTCGCTCGCTTCGAGCTCGGCGGCATTCCGCCTGCACCTCGCGGCGTTCCTCAGATTGAGGTTACGTTCGACATCGACGCAAACGGCATAGTTCACGTTTCCGCAAGAGACAAGGGCACCGGCAGAGAGCAACGCGTCACCATCACGGCTTCCACCAACCTCACCGAAGCGCAGATTCAGCAGGCCATAAAGGATGCCGAGAAGTTTGCGGACGAGGACAATAAGCGCAAGGAAGTCGTCGACGCAAAGAACCAGGCAGACATGCTCGTTATCTCTATCGAGAAATTCTTGCGCGAGAACGGCGACACCATTGACGAAGGCGATAAGGCTGATCTCAACAGAGAAATGACCAACGTCAAAGAGGTTCTCAAGACCGAAGATCTCGATGCTATCCTCGACGCTGTTGAGAGCCTGCAAAAGCTCAGCAACGGTATCTTCTCTAAGCTCTACGAAAACGGCAGCACCGCTCAACCTCAGGACGACGTCGTCGTTGACGATGCCGAGGTTGTAGGCGATAACAACTAATACAACTAAATTATTGCGGCGGCAGGCACTGTAGGTATACAGTGCCCGTCGGTCGCATTATTCGAGCACTCATTTCAGCATTCGCATAGCATTGTTCGAGATAGGACTTTGCCTATTTTGTGCACGAATTTATCTGCTATGCGAATCGCAAAAATTCCTCGGAGTAAGTATGGCAAAAAATTATTACGAAATATTGGGCATATCTAAAACCGCTTCGGACGATGAGATGAAATCGGCGTTCCGCAAGCTTGCGCGCCAATATCACCCCGACCTTCATCCCGGCGATGAAGTTGCGGCAAACAAGTTCAAAGAGATTAACGAAGCGTACGAAACGCTGTCCGATCCCACAAAGCGCGCAGAGTACGATCGCGAGCAGGCCGGTCCCTCGGCGGGCGCCGGTGGCGGAGCAGGCGGTGCGGGCGGTCAACGCGGCGGCCCCGGCGGAGCATTCGACGATTTCTTCAATATGTTCGGCGGTGCGGGCGGCCCCGGTCACGGCGGCGAGCCCGGCGGCGGTGCGGGCGACATCAGTCTTAACGTTACTTTGACGTTTGAGGAGGCGGCGTTCGGGACGCAAAAGGAAATTGCGGTCAACCGTTTTGAGCAGTGTGCGGCATGCCGTGGCACGGGTGCAAAGAACGGCACGCAGTTTGTAAAGTGCACCAACTGCGGCGGAACGGGTAAAGTCCGTTACGCGCAGGAAACTCCGTTCGGCAGGGTTGTAAGCATGAAGCCGTGTAACGTATGTAGCGGCAGCGGCAGGATAATCAAAGAGCCTTGTCCTTCGTGCGCCGGCAGGGGATCGATGCGCAAAAATTCCAACCTGCGCATAACGTTCCCGCCCGGAGTAGAGCCCAATCAGATAATGACCATACCCGGCGAGGGTGAGCGGCGTGCGGGTGCAAAGGCGGGCAACCTAATTTTGATGATAACCGTCTTGCCGCACAAGCTGTTTAGACGAAAGGGGCTCGATCTTCTTGTCGACATACCGGTTACGTTTACACAGGCGATGCTCGGCGACAAGGTGCTCGTTCCCGCGCTGAAAGGCAACAAAATATCGTTCCCGCTACCCGAAGGCGCTCAGAGCGGAATGACATTCAAACTAAAGGAGCAAGGTCTTGAAAATCCCAAAAAGCAGATTAAAGGCGACTTGCTAGTCACTATCGATATAGAATTACCCAAAAATCTCTCCGGTGATCAAAAACGTAAAATCAAGGAACTTCATGAGAGCTTTAAGCCCGAACAGTACGATAAAGCGCGTGAGTTCATGAGAAAACAATAATTAGCGTGAATACCGCCGAAATTTTCGGCGGTTATTTGCGTTTTATCTGTAATATTCAATTTATATTGACTTTGTCGCCGCATGCGGTCGCAGACTGCGGCGCGTGCGGTTTAAAATATTTTACAAGGAGATACTCAATGAAAGTATTGGTTATAAACGCAGGCAGCTCGTCGCTGAAATATCAGCTTATAGAGACCGACACCGAAGAGGTGCTCAGCAAAGGCGTCTGCGAGCGCATAGGCAACGACGGCTCGACGCTCACGCACACAGGTAAGGCAAAGGTCAAGCTTGAAAAGCCGATGCCCACGCACAAGGAAGCGATAATGCTCGTTCTCGACGCTCTCGTCGACAAAGAGCACGGCGTAATTAACTCCATGTCGGAAATCGCAGCTGTGGGACACCGCGTTCTGCATTCGGGCGAGGATTTTGACGATTCGGTGCTCGTCACGCCCGAAACGCTCAAAACCATCGAGTCAAACGTCGACCTCGGACCGCTTCACATGCCTGCTAACATCATGGGCATAAAGGCTTGCCGCGAGGTAATGCCGTCCGCGCCCATGGTTGCCGTTTTTGATACGACATTCCACTCGACCATGCCCGATTACGCATACATGTACGCAATCGACTACGATGACTACAAAAAGCACAAGGTCCGCAAGTACGGCTTCCACGGCTCCAGCCACGCATACGTGTCGGGAAGAGCGGCAGCGCTCATGCAAAAGCAAGACATAAAAACCGTTGTTTGCCACCTCGGCAACGGCGCAAGCATAAGCGCCGTAAAGAACGGCAAGTGCGTTGATACATCCATGGGAATTACGCCGCTTGAAGGGCTTGTCATGGGCACGAGAAGCGGCGATATCGATCCCGCCGCCGTGGAGTTTCTCATGGACAAGAAGAATATCGACGTTCATGAGATGACCAATTATCTCAACAAAAAATGCGGCGTTTTGGGTATCAGCGGCGTCAGCTCCGACTTCCGCGATCTCGAAGCGGCAGTCAACGAAGGCAACCCGCGTGCAAAGCTTGCAATGGACATGTTCTCGTATCGCGTCAAAAAATATGTCGGCGCTTACGCCGCCGCTATGGGCGGACTTGACTGCCTCGTATTTACGGGCGGAATAGGCGAGCACACGGTTTGCGTGCGCGAAGCGGTTTGCAAAGACATGGAATATCTCGGCGTAGTTCTCGACGAAAAGAAGAATGCAAACCCGCCGCGCGACGCCGAAGTCGAAATAAGCGCCAAAAAATCAAAGGTCAAAATTTACATTATCCCGACCAACGAGGAGCTTTATATAGCTCGCGAAACGCTCAAGCATAAGGACGACAAGACGGCATAATGCCGATGGCGGGCAACTTTTTGAGCGAGCTGAGACAGTTGCTTTATCCCGACGGATTGAAGTGTATTGTCTGTGGCAGAGAGATGCGTGAAAGCCGCTACGGTCTGTGCGACAGGTGCTCGTTTGATTTGAACGGCAATTATTGCAGGCTGTGCGGCAGGCACAAGGTGGGTATTGGCGATTATTGCGGGACGTGTTCCGAAATGTCGCTGCACTTCGACCAAGCACGCTCTTCCGTCATGTATTCGGACAACGCAAAGAAAACCGTTCATCGGCTTAAGTACGGCTCGGCCGCATACCTTGCAAGGCATCTCGGCGAATTTATGCTCGATACGCTGTTTTCAACAGATTGGACGTTTGATTGCTTTACCTATGTTCCGATGTATCCGCGCAAGCAGAAGAAGCGCGGATACAATCAAGCGGAATTGCTCGCAAAGGCTGTCGCCGAGCATACAACCACGCCGTGCATGACCATTCTCGAAAAGACGGTAGATACGCCCAATCAAGCGAGGCTTACCCGCGAAGAACGAATGAAAAACATAGCGGGTGCATTCAAGGCTGTGACGCGTCCGCCCGAACACGTTGTGTTGATAGACGATGTCATGACTACCGGCTCGACGCTCAGCGAGTGCGCAAAAGTCCTCAAAAAAGCGGGCGCAAAAAACGTGTTTGCCCTGACTTTCGCGTCCGTTCCCGAACAGGCATTGACCGATAAACAGGTCATAAATATACGTGATTTTCGCCGATAAAGGACTTGACTATTGCTGTTTTCCGTGCTATTATTATATAAGCGCAGTGCGCTATCTGTAATTTAGCCGCCGATAAGCTCTTATCTCTCAATAAATGCTTTTTGAGCGGCATAAACATAAAAATTCTATAAGGAGGATATCATGGCCCTACTTTCGAGTACGGAAGTTGTTTTATATGTATTTTTGCCCATAATCGGCTTGATAGTCGGCGCTGTCGTCGGAATTGTTGTGTTCAAGATGATTCAGACCAAGAAAATCGGCGACGCTAAGCAGACAGCAAATAAAATGATCGAAGACGCCGTAAACGAAGCTAAAGACCTGCGTAAAACCGCAGCAAAGGAAGCTAAAGAACAGCTCGACAAAGAGCGCAACGACCTTGAAAGAAAAATGCGCGACAGAGAAAGCAATCTTTCAAGACAAGAACAACGCATCATTCAACGCGAGGAATCGCTCGACAAAAAAGAGCAAGCTATCGACCGCAAATCGGAGGAGCTCGACAATCAGCGCAACTCGCTTGCACAAAAGCACGCCGATGCGGACAAGCTTAAAGCAGAGCTCGACGATGCGAATAACCGTATTCTTGACGAGATACAGCACATATCTCAAATGACCAAGGAAGAAGCCAAAGCCAAGCTCATCGACGCAATCCGCGACGAAGCAAAGCACGACGCGGCCAAGATGGTTAGAGAGATAGACGCCGAAGCGCGCGAAGAAGCCGACAAAAGAGCGCAAAAGCTTGTCGCGCTTGCCGTTCAGCGCTGTGCGGTTGACCACAGCTCGGAAATTACCGTTTCGACAGTGGCTCTTCCCAACGACGAGATGAAGGGGCGCATTATCGGCAGAGAGGGGCGCAATATACGCGCTCTCGAAACGGCTACCGGTTGCGACCTCATAATCGACGATACGCCGGAGGCGGTCGTGCTCTCGTGCTTCGATCCCATCCGCAGAGAAATTGCGCGTATCGCGCTCGAAAAGCTCATCAGCGACGGTCGCATTCATCCCGGACGCATAGAGGACCTCGTCGAAAAGGCAAAGAAAGAAGTCGACGTCAAGGTTAAGGAAGCAGGTGAGAACGCCATGTACGAAACAGGCGTGTTCGGACTTAATCCCGAACTCGTGCGTATTCTCGGAAGGTTACGCTTCCGCACAAGCTACGGTCAAAATGTTTTAAGGCATTCCATTGAGGTCGCAAACCTCGCGGGTATTATGGCGGCAGAGCTCGGCGCGGACGTCGCTCTTGCTAAGCGCGGCGGGCTTTTGCACGATATAGGTAAAGCTCTCGACCACGAGATTGAGGGTACTCACGTCTCTATCGGTGTGGACGTCGCAAAGAAGTACAAGGAATCCAAAGGCGTCGTGCACTGCATAGCGGCACACCACAACGACGTCGAGCCCGAAACTATCGAGGCTATCATCGTTCAGTGCTGCGACGCAATATCGGGCGCAAGACCGGGCGCGCGCCGCGAATCGCTCGACAACTACGTCAAGCGTCTCGAAAAACTCGAAGAGATTGCCAACAGCTACGAGGGCGTCGAGAAGTCGTTTGCCGTTCAGGCGGGACGCGAGATTCGCATAATCGTAAAGCCGGAAGTCATCGACGATGTAAAGGCGCTGTATATGTCAAAGGAAATCGCAAAGCAGATCGAACAGGATATGCAGTATCCCGGTCAGATCAAGGTAAACGTAATTCGCGAAACACGCGCCGTCGAGTACGCGAAGTAACCACTATTTATAAGTATATATTCGGCAATATCGGAATGGGTATGATTGCCCGTTCCGATATTTTCAATAAATAGTATTTTTAACGGAATATCTACAAGGAGACAGCATGAAACATTGCGGCACGCAAACGATAATTACAGAGAGGTTGCTTTTGCGGAGGTTTACGCAAGACGACGCTGTGCGCATGTTTGTAAATTGGGCAAGTGACGACGAAGTTACTAAATTTATGACTTGGCAAGCTCACAGCGATATTTCGGTGACGAAAAGCGTTTTGAATTCTTGGATTGAGCTGTATGCGCGCGATGATTTTTATAATTGGGCCATTGTACTTAAGGACGGCAATCCAATCGGTTCGATAGGTTGTAATCCGAATATCGGCGCAATGAATGACTGCGCAATGAGCGTCGGGTATTGCATCTCAAAAAAATATTGGCATCAAGGTTTTACGTCGGAAGCGTTGAAAGCCGTAATATCGTATATTTTCGATTACACGGATTGTATGCGGTTGGAAGCGACGCACGATCCGCGCAATCCAAATTCCGGCAAGGTTATGCAAAAATGCGGAATGAGATACGAAGGCACTTTGCGTAAGCGCGGTAAAAACAATTTAGGAATATGCGACCAACATATATATTCGATATTGCGCGATGAAAAATAATAGATACTAACTCGCCGATTAAATGCAATCGGCGAGCTTTTTTCGATATTTATGAAGTTATTTCGACAAATGCGGGCAAAATAGCCCGCATTTTTTTTGCTATTCTCTAAACGGAGCAAGAAATCATGAGGATTGAGCATCAAAGAAAATCTGATGAACTGCGCGTCAAGCTTTTGGGTGAGCTTGACGAGAGTTGCAGCAACTACGTTCGCGCGGCGATCGACAACCTTGTCGACGACGGCGGCATCAAGCGGCTTGTCATAGATATGTCAGAGCTGTCGTTTATGGATTCTACAGGAATCGGAGTCTTGATAGGGCGGTATAAACGTCTAAAGCCGCGCGGCATACCTATCTTGTTGCTTGCGCCAAATCCTACGGTGGACCGAGTGCTTGGGCTATCCGGAATATACGATATTATGCCAAAGGCGGTGTGAAATGAAGAACGAAATGACCTTGACTTTCAGCGCAATTTCCGAAAACGAGGGGTTTGCGCGTAACGCGGTTGCGGCATTTTGCGCCGTTCTCGACCCTACCGTCGATCAGATAAACGACATCAAAACAGCCGTGTCGGAGGCGGTTACCAACGCGATAGTTCACGCATATCCGAATCCATCCGAAGATGATCTTGTGACAGTCAGGACGTCGTTATCGGACGACACCGTACATATCGTCGTTTCGGACAACGGCATAGGCATTGACGACATAGAGCACGCCATGCAGCCGTTCTTTACTACAAAGCCCGAACAGGAGCGCAGCGGCATGGGTTTTACCGTGATGGAATCGTTTACAGACAAGCTCGAGGTTGAGCGTAACGAGCCCACGGGCACCGTTGTTTCCATGACCAAGACGATAAGAGGCGGTGCGGATTGGAAACACAAGAAACATTAGAACTAATTTCTTCCGCTCAAAACGGCGATCGCGACGCGAGCGAATTGTTGATAAAGAATAATTCGCCGCTCATAAAATCGGTAATTCGCCGCTATAAAAACAAGGGCGTAGACTACGACGACCTGTATCAGCTCGGCTGCATGGGGTTCATCAAGGCGGTAAAAAACTTTTCGAGCGAGTTCGAAGTTCGGTTTTCTACCTATGCCGTTCCTATGATAGCGGGCGAGGTCAAGCGTTTTATGCGCGACGACGGGCCTGTCAAGGTTTCGCGCGGGACTAAAACCGCGGCGATAAAAATAAATCGTTTCATAGAAAAGTATAAACGCGAAAACGACAGCTCGCCGACAATTGAGACGATAGCAGCGGAATTCGGAATAGAGCCGCAGGAAGCTGTGTTTATCATGGACTCCAATAAATACCCTGTGTCCATTTACGAGCGTAACGATGACGAGAATGCGCGTACGCTTCTCGACAAACTGCAGACATCCGAAAACGAGGAAGAAAAGCTCGATAAGATGATGCTTAAGCAGATAATTAACACGCTGCCGCCGCGCGACAAAAAGATAATACTGCTAAGATACTTTGCCGACAAAACCCAGAGTGAGGTAGCGCGCGTGCTCAACGTGTCGCAGGTGCAGGTGTCGCGGCTTGAAAACAGAATACTGTCTCAAATGCGTGAAAAATACTTCGTCGAAAAGTAGTGTAACATATGCTCGAAAAAAGCCGAGAGCTCGCAAAACTCTCGGCTTTAAATTATGTGTTGCTATTTTATCATTCTTATGCTATACTGTAAAAAATAACATTTATTTTCGTAAGGAAATATCCGACGGCATTACCGTTACAAAGATATGTGAGGGTCTTATGAAGATTTTGGTCACAGGCGGCGCGGGATACATAGGTTCGCATACTTGTGTGGAACTGCTTGAAAAAGGCTACGAAGTGGTCGTAATCGACAACTTCGACAATTCTTCGCCCAAAAGCATTGAACGAGTGCAAATGATAACGAACAAGAAGATCGCGCTGTACGAGGGCGACGTTCGCGACGGCGCGCTTTTGGATAAAATTTTTTCCGAGCATAAGATCGATTGGGTAATTCATTTTGCAGGGCTCAAGGCCGTCGGAGAAAGCTGTGCAAAACCGATAGAGTACTACAACAATAACCTGTACGGAACACTCGTTTTAACGGACAAAATGCGTGCGCACGGCTGCAAAAAAATCGTGTTCTCGTCGTCGGCGACTGTTTACGGCGACCCCGAAGTTTTGCCGCTTACCGAAAGCAGCAAGACAGGCGGAACGACAAACCCTTACGGCACGAGCAAATATTTCCAAGAAATAATGCTTAACGACATATATAAGTCAGACAACGAGTGGACAGTCGTGCTGCTTAGGTACTTCAACCCCGTCGGTGCGCACGAGAGCGGGCTTATAGGCGAGGATCCGCAGGGAATTCCCAACAATCTGACGCCGTACATAGCAAAGGTTGCAATCGGCGCATTGAAGGAAATAGGCGTGTTCGGAAACGACTACGACACTCCGGACGGCACGGGTGTGCGCGACTATATTCATGTTGTGGATCTTGCTAAGGGGCACGTCGCGGCGATAGATAAGATAAATAAGTCGGGTGTATACACGTACAATCTCGGTACAGGGATAGGCTATTCGGTGCTCGACGTGATACATGCGTTCGACAAGGCGTGCGGGAAAGAGCTTCCGTATTCAATAAAGCCGCGTCGCGCGGGCGACATTGCGGCATGCTATGCGGACGCAAGCAAGGCGGAAAAGGAACTCGTGTGGAAGGCAGAACTCGGCATCGACGAGATGTGCGCTTCGCTTTGGAATTGGCAGTCAAAAAACCCCAAGGGATATAATTAACGTAAACAAGGTAGCTTTATGATAAAACAGCTGTACGATACGATTGACGGCAAGGATATTTATATCTACACGATAGCGCACGGAGATATCGAGGTGGATATTTGCGAAATGGGTGCGCGCGTCAATGCAATAAGGGTATTTGGTGTTGATGTAACGCTCGGATATAAGTCGGTCGGCGATTATCTTATAGGCGGAGGATATGTCGGCGCGACGGTAGGAAGGGTTGCAAACAGGATAGCGGGCGGCAGATTCACGCTCGACGGCAAGGAATATATGCTCAACAAGAACAACGGAGAAAACCATTCGCACGGCGGAACGGTCGGCTTCGATAAAAAGCTTTTTACAGTCTTGAGTGCCGAAAATTGTTGCCTTGTCTTACAATACGTGAGCGACGACGGCGAAGAGGGTTATCCTGGTCGGCTTACGCTCACCGTCAAATTCTGCGTGATAGATAGCGTTCTAAGCATAGATTTTGCCGCAGAGTGCGACAGCGACACCCTTTGGAATCCGACAAACCACATGTATTTCAATCTGAACGGTGAAAGCAGCGGCGACTGTCGAGATAATTTTTTACAGCTATTCGCCGATTACTACACGCCGACAGACGACGGGAATATACCGATAGGCGAGAAAAGCTCGGTAAAAAATACACCGTTTGATTTCGGCGAGCTGAAGCAAATCGGCGCGGATTTTGACAAGTCGGAATTGTCGCGTACCGTCGGATACGACCACAACTACATTTTAAACGGCGAGCACGCCGCGCACGCCGAAAGCAAAGTAACGGGTATACAGATGGACGTCTACACCGATTTGCCGTGCATGCAGTTTTATACGGGCGGAAAGCTTCGCGGTGCGGACGGAAAGACGGTGAAGAATGGCAAATGGGCGGGGTTTTGTCTTGAACCGCAGTACTGTCCCAACGCTATAAACATGGAAGGCTTTGACAAGCCGATACTGAAAAAAGGCGAAAAGAAAGTACATTACATTCGATACGAATTCAGCTAAAACATTAAATCTCCATGTAAAAGGCGCGAGGGCATCCTCGCGTTTTTGTTTTTTGCGCATAATATCGGTTGTTAAAAGGCAAATTAGCTATATGAAAAGCAAAGAACACGCAGTAGGAGAAGGCCTTTTTATCGTCACCGAACGCGAGCAGATGGTTAAAGGAGCAAACGAGCATGTCGGAAAAAACTAACGCCGTAAAGCAACGCAACGACAGATACAACAAATATGTCGACACGGTTACGCCTAAAACAAGCATAATAAAAGCGCTTTGGCACAGCTTTTGGATAGGCGGCGTAACCTGTATGATCGGTCAGGGAATAGGCGATATTTTGGCATACACCGTGCCGTCGCTCTCGCAGGACATGGTCGCCAACATTACGGCTATGATACTCGTTACGGTCGCAATACTTTTAACCGGCCTCGGTTTTTACGACGTGATAGCGCGTCAGGGCGGCGCGGGCTCATTTTTGCCGATTACGGGCTTTGCAAACGCCATGGCAAGCGCGTCCATGGAGTTTAAGACAGAAGGGCTTATATTCGGAACCAGCGCAAAGCTGTTTACCGTTGTAGGACCTGTAATTGTAAACGGCGTCGTGTGGTCTACTCTTGCCGGGCTTATAAATCTATGGATTCTCGGAGCGTTCTGATGGAAAATAACGTTAATTCAAAGCACACCGTTCCCAAGTCGAGAACAGAAGAAAATGCCGACATTTTCCCGCCTCCGACTTATTTTTCTCAGCGCCAGCGCGTCATGCGGTTTTTTAACACGCCGCGCATAGTCGGAAGAATGAGCGTGGTGGGCGAAAAAGAGTCGAAAGGGCCCGTCGGCAAGTATTTCCACAAGTGCGAGAGCGACGACAAGCTCGGCGAAAAGACGTTCGAGCGCGCAGAGCTTAGAATGTTCGATACCGCCGTTCGCGGCGCTATACGCGACGCTCAGATGTCAGTAGAGGACATAGACCTCATGGTGTCGGGCGATCTTCTCAACCAAATGACGACGTCGAGTTATGCCGCACGAGATATAGGTGTGCCTCACTTAGGCGTTTACGGCGCATGTTCCACAATGACGGAGAGCTTGCTTGTGGCGGCGGCTATGGTGGATGCAGGGTACTATAAAAACGTGTTGTGCGCGACGTGCAGCCACTTTGCTACCGCCGAGCGGCAGTTTCGGTTTCCGCTCGAATACGGCTGTCAGCGACCGCCATATGCGCAGTGGACGGTTACCGGCGCAGCCGCTTCGGTCGTTTCCGAAAACTGTAAAGCTGTAGAGCGCTTTCCGAAAATAACGATGGCGATTCCGGGAATTATCACCGATTTCGGCATAAACGATCTCAACAACATGGGTGCGGCAATGGCGCCGGCGGCAATGAACACCATGTTCACGTTAGTTACCGAAACAGGATACGACGAAAACGACTTCGATCTGATTGTTACGGGCGATCTCGGCAAGCTCGGTTCGGATATTCTGCGCGATCTTATGCGAAAACGCGGTATCAAAATCGGTCAAAACTATATAGACTGCGGAAACATGATATACGACGTGGATCAAAAGTGCTATCAAGGTGGAAGCGGCGCCGCATGCTCTGCCACGATATTCAATTCGTTTATTATGGACAAGCTTTTGTCGGGCGAGTACAAGCGCGTCGCGTACCTTGCGACAGGCGCGCTCATGAGCACACAGAGCTGTTATCAGGGTGAAACAATTCCGTGCATATCTCATGCGGTCGTCGTGGAAAGCCCGTTCGGAGGTGAACAATAATGGGAGCTGTTTGGTCAACAGTAGGAACATACGCAATAGTTTTTTCCGTAGGCGGCGCACTGTGCGCCTTGGCGGAGCTTTTGATAGTCAGAACAAAGCTCACACCCGCACGTATTCTCGTAATATTTCTTATAGCGGGGATAGCTCTTGAAGCGGTCGGAGTGTACGACGCGATACTAAAGGTCTGTCAAGCGGGAGTGAGCGTGCCGATAGTCGGTTTCGGCGCGTCGCTTGCAAAGGGCTCTATACAAATGGCGCGAACGCACGGATTTCTCGGCGCGTTTGCAGGAGGGCTCGTTCGCACGGCGTACGGAGTGGGTGCGGCGATTGTAGTCAGCTATATCGTGACGCTCGTGTTCAGCCCGAAAACAAAGTAAATTAATACAAATTTATGTAACAAAATTATCAGTTGCGGCATATATATCTTCAAATGAGGGATTGCCGCAGACAAATAAAGAAAAAGCGCGGTAAAAGGAGACTTTTGATCGCGCTTTTTATAATCGGGCTGTTAGTAGCCGCGATCTGTATATTTATTTACAAAAACGTCAATCCGATGATAATTACGCTGTCTAATGAGAAAATCAAAGAGCTGACAAACGACGCGGTTTCAAACGCCGTAATCGACGTCATGGGTAGCGCTGGCGACGTCGACTATTTGAGTATTGAGCGTGACACCGACGGAAACATTCAAACCGTCGACGTGAACGCTGAACTCATAAGCACACTTGCGCAAAAGATAACAATAGAAGCCCAGCACAGAATTAACAAAGTAGGGCGGGACGGTATAAAAATTCCGCTCGGCTCGCTCAGCGGCGTTACGTTGTTTACAGGACTCGGACCGGATATAAACGTCAAGGTCTATCTCGTCGGCTCGACGCAGACGCAAATACTGTCCGTATTTTCTGACGCGGGAATAAATCAGACGCTGCACAGGCTGTATCTAACCGTCACAGGCTCTGTCGCAGTCGCCGTTCCGGGGCTTCCGTCGACAATAAAAACGTCTACGCAAGTGCTCATGAGCGAGCTCATAATAGTCGGAGACGTTCCGTCCACGTATCTAAACGCTTCGCACATAGGCGATATGCTCGATCTTGTAGTCAGATAGAACGGAACAACATATCAAAAACATTTGCAAAAACCGTTTCATTGTGTTATAATTATGATAATTCAGATACGCTTGAGTGCGGCACAAGAAAAACGCAAAAGACAGAGAGCCGTTCGTGGCTGAAAGACGGCGTGCGTTTAAATATTCACCGCACGAGTACCGACGTTGAAATGCAGTAGGCGTCGGCGTCCGCCGCGTTATGTGCGAAAATGAGCCCCAATTCGGGTGGTACCGCGTTTAAACGCCCCGATGTACGTCGGGGGTTTTTGTTTTTGGAGGAACTATGAATTACAACGAATTCTTGTCAGAGACGCTCGAAAAGCTTGAAAAGGTTAGCTCGGAACGCGAGCTCGCAGAGCTTAAAGCTACGATTTTCGGCAAAAACGGTGCAATTACAGAGCTTATGAAAAAGCTCAAGGATTTGCCGCCCGACCAAAAGCCTCAGGCAGGCAAAGCGATAAACGACCTTCGCGTTCAGCTTGTCGAAAAATGCGAGCAAAAGGAAAAAGAGCTGCACAAGGCCAAAATCGAAGCGGCTCTCAAATCGGAGTGCATAGACCTTTCGATTGACAAATGCGACTGCCACAGCGGCGCCGTGCATCCGATAAATCAAGTCCGTAAAAAACTCACCGATTACTTTGTGGGAAACGGATATATTGTGTACGACAGTCCCGAGATAGAGACAGATTACTATAATTTTCAGGCGCTCAACATTCCGCCGGATCACCCGGCGCGCGATATGCAGGACACGTTCTTTATCGGGAACGGCATACTGCTTCGCTCGCAGACATCGAGCGGGCAGGTCAGGCTTATGGAAAAGTACAAGCCGCCACTCAAAATGATTTGCCCGGGCAGGGTTTTCCGCAACGACGACGATTCGACGCATTCGCCTGTATTCCACCAAATGGAGGGACTTGTCGTCGACAAAAACGTCACGCTTTGCGATCTAAAAGGCGCGCTCGAAGGCTTTGCAAAGTTCATATTCGGCGATCAGACCAAGATTCGCTTCCGTCCGAGCTATTTCCCGTTTACAGAGCCGAGCGTCGAGGTGGACGTTTCGTGCTTTAAGTGCCACGGAAAGGGTTGCCGCGTGTGCAAAAACACCGGTTGGATAGAGATTTTGGGCGCCGGCATGGTCAATCGCAAGGTACTCGAAAACTGCGGGATCGATCCCGACGAGTATCACGGCTTCGCTTTCGGCGTCGGGCTCGACCGTATAGCCATGATACAGTGCTCGATAGACGACATAAAACTCATGTGGGATAACGACGTTCGTTTCCTTCGTCAGTTCAGATAAGGAGAGACATCATGAAATTACCTTTAAGCTGGTTAAAAGAATACGTGGATATCGGCGACATCACGCCGACCGAGCTTTCCGATAAGCTTCTCTCCATAGGCTTCGAAGTCGAGGAAATCATCATGCCGCGCGACGACATAAAAGGCGTAGTTGTCGGCAAGGTGAACGAAATAGTCCGACACGAAAATTCGGACAAGCTGTGGATATGCCAAATCGACATAGGCGGTGAAACAGTTCAGATTGTTACCGGCGCGCAAAACGTTAAAAAGGGCGACGTCGTGCCCGTCGCAACTGTGGGCGCCGAGCTTCCCGGCGGAAAGAAAATTCAAGAGGCAAAGCTTCGCGGCATCGACAGCTACGGCATGCTGTGCTCGGGCGGCGAGCTTTGCGTTGACGACGACGTAATCGACGGGGCAAGCGTCAACGGCATATTGATCCTTCCAAGCGACTTCACTCCGGGCGAAAACATCATGAGCGCGCTCGGCATAGACGACACCGTTCTCGACGTCTCGATTACGGCCAACCGTCCCGACTGTCAGGCCGTTTGCAATCTTGCGAGGGAAATCGCAATACTTGTCGATAAGCCTTTCAAGATGCCAAAGCTCACGTACAAATGCACGGCGAACGCCGAAGGCGAGATCCCGCCCGTAAAAATTCTCGAAAAAGAGCTTTGCTCGAGGTATATCGGTAGGCTCATAAAGGACGTAAAAATCGAAAAATCGCCCAAATGGATGCGTGACAGACTGAGAATGTGCGGTATCCGCCCGATAAACAACCTTGTCGACATCACTAACTACGTTCTTTTGGAATTCGGTCAGCCCCTTCACGCCTTTGACAAGAAGTTTATCAAGGACGGCATAATCGTCAGAAAGGGAGTAAGCGAGAAGATAACGGCACTCGACGGCAAAGAATACGACGTGGACGGCTGTTTGGTGATAGCCGACGCCGAAAAGCCGCTTGCAATAGCCGGCATAATGGGCGGAGAATATACGAGTATTTTCCCCGATACAACCTGCGTATTTTTGGAAGCCGCGCGTTTCGAGCGCAGCAATATCCGCCGCACGTCGAGAAAAATCGGACTTCGCTCCGACTCGTCGACGCGCTACGAAAAGGGCGTCGATTGGCAGACCACCGAATACGGCTCTAACCGCGCTCTCGCACTTATCGACATGCTAAAGTGCGGAAAAATATGCGCAGGTATAGTTTCCGACGGCATACCTCAGCCGCAAAATAAAGTTATTACTACGACCCAAAAGGAGATTTGCAATCTTCTCGGTATCGATATAGACCAAAATGTCATCGTGTCTTTACTCAAAAAACAGGGCTTTACAGTCAAAGTGAGCGGCAAAGTTCTCACTTGCACCGTTCCGCTTGTTCGTGAGGACGTGGACGGCTATGCCGATCTTGCCGAGGACGTAATGCGTTTTTACGGGTATGACAACATAATATCGACGTATTCCGAGAACACGCATCAGACGCGCGGATACATGAGCGACCATGACATCAATTCCGAAAGACTCAAGTCGAGGCTTGTCGCGATGGGCGTCGACGAAATACTCAACTACTCGTTCATTTCTCCGGACGCCGCCGAAAAAATTATGTTAAACGGCGCCGAGCTCAACGAAATACCAATCAAAAACCCGCTTAGCCGCGACATTTCCGTCATGCGCACACAACTTCTCTCGTCAATGATGGCGTCTATAGCTCGCAACTGCGCGAGAAAGAACGACGTCATGCGATTCTTTGAGCTCGGAAAAGTGTTTCTCGCAAAGGAACTTCCGCTCAAAGAACTTCCCGATGAGCGCGACGTGCTGTGCGTAGGGCTTTGCAACGACGGCGATTTTTACACGTTAAAGAGCATAGTGGGAGAGGCTGTCAAGCTTTTCGGAAAGTCTCCTAAGTATGCGCCGTCTACCGCGCCGTATCTCCATCCAAATCAATCGCTTCACGTAGAAGCAGACGGCATAATCGGCGATTTCGGCAAAGTTCATCCGCTCGTCTGCGAAAATTACGATATCAATGCGAATGTCTACGTCGCGCATATTGACGTTTCGGGCGCATTGAACAAACCCATTGAGCTTACACGGTATAATCCGATTTCAAAGCTTCAGCCGGTGGACAGAGATCTCGCTTTGATAGTTGATAAGAGCACGCCTGTAGGCGATATGCTCGCTCTTGTCAAGTCCGTCAGCGAGTATATATCTGAAGTCAAGCTTTTCGACATCTACGAGGGCGAACAGATTCCGCAGGGCTATAAGAGCGTAGCGTTTTCAGTAAGGCTTCAGCCCGCCGAAAACACCTTCGCCGATGCCGAAATAAAACAGATTATGGACAATATTTTGACTGAAACAGCCGCAAAATTCGGCGCTAAGCTGCGTTGATATGCAGATTGTCGCACCGGCAGGCTCAAAATCCGGACTTCGAGCTGCGGTAAACGCGGGAGCGGACGCCGTTTATCTCGGTTTGCCTTTGTTCGGTGCGCGGGCGAAAGCGGAAAACTTCCCACTCGAAACGCTAAAAAGCGAAATTAATTTTGCGCATGTTTTCGGCACGAAAGTTTTTATCACGCTTAATACGCTAATCAAAGACGATGAAATGCAAACGGCGCTCGATATGGCTAAACGCGCGTATGACTGCGGTGCGGATGCGGCAATCGTTCAAGATATTCGGTATATAGAAAATCTTATGCGCATTTTGCCGCATTTTCCGCTCCACGCAAGCACACAGATGGGAGTTCACAATGCCGACGGCGCAAAGGTGTTACTCGATATGGGAATACGCCGCGCAGTTTTATCGCGCGAGACGCTTCCCGAAGATATTTCCGAAATAAAGAAAACGGGAATAGAAATCGAGTTCTTTGTTCAGGGCGCTTTGTGTATATCATTTTCGGGCAACTGTTATTTTTCCTCGCTTGCATCGTCTTACAGCGGCAACCGCGGAAAGTGCATGCAACTTTGCCGCAAGCAGTATATCAAAGACGGCAAGCGCGGTTATTTTCTTTCCGCAAAGGACATCTGTCTTTACGACAAGCTCGACGTGCTCGAGAAGCTCGGAGTGGACGCAATTAAAATTGAGGGGCGCATGCGCTCCGACGAATACGTCGCACAAGCCGTACGCGTATACAAATCGAATATGCCGAGCGACGAAGCAAGAGACGCCTTAAAAGCAGTCTATAACCGAGGCGACTACTGCGCCGCATATATTGACGGGAACGGTCCGTTTAACGTCATATACAGCAAATCTCAGGGCAATATCGGCAAGTCTGTAGGCAAAATATCAAAAGTTGTCGGAAAGCGCGTTGTCGTGAACGATTTTGAGGCACATCAAAACGACGGCTTTAAAATACTTCGCAATGGCGAGGAAATAGGCGGCGCGCACGCAGTCAACGGTGAAATATCGGCAGACTGTGCCTGCAAGGTAGGCGACGAGCTTAGGCGAACGCATGACGGAGCGCTTTCTCAAAAGCTTTTGGCATTCGAGCGAAAAATAGATATTGACGTGTCAGTCGATTTGGCGCCCGAAGTGCCGCCCGTTGTAACCGCGACAGCGGGAGCTGTCTCCATTACGCACTGCGGCGAACATGTGCCGCAAATTGCGAAATCATGCGCAATAGCGAATGAAGACGTTTTTCGTGCGTTCAACAAGGTTTCGGACACTCCGTTTAGTCCTAAATTGCATATAAACATAACAGGCGCGCCTTTTCTGCCGGTTTCTGCTCTCAACGAGCTGAGACGAACCGCATACGCGAAACTGTATTCCGCACTCGCCGAAGCGAATGCGCCTATAAGAAAAAAACAAGCCGAATACAAACTCGACTACAACAAATTTGACGGGCACGGCGCCATTCTTTTGATTGACGACGCTGCGGTGTTGACTCCCGATATCGTCGACAAAATCGATTATATTGCTATTGATCCGCGCGATTACGGCGATTTTTCGGTTCCTGACGTCGGGAAGCCGATACTTCTTAATGCGCCGATAACGGCACGCGGGAAAGATATCGATATAATTAAATCGGCGATAGAAAATGTCGGTATTTACGGCGTGATTTCCAACAACTTATATACTTTGCGACTTACCGACAAGCCGATTTTGCTCGGTACGGGGCATAATATAATAGGGTACACCGATTTCCCGCACATAACGTCTTATGAAGCGGACAAGATAGAAGGTTTTGCATATATGTACGGCTATGCGCCGATGATGACCTTGTGCCACTGTCCGTACGGAAAGTGCATCAATTGCGACGGATACGACGAACTGATTGACGAAAGCAACAGAAAATTTAAGTTGCGACGATACAAGCTGACACACTGCTATTGGCAGTTGCTAAACTGCGTTCCGCACGATTTGAGAAATGCCGCAGAAAAGCACAAAGACCGTGTATACGATTGCAGAGGAATGTCCGCCTCCGATATTTTGTGCGTTTTGAATGGCGACAGAATAGATAGCTCTTTCACTCGCGGCAACATAAATAAAGGGTTGAAATAAATGAAACCGCTTTACGAAAAACTCGAATTCGATATAATATGTCAAAGGGTTGCGGCGCTTTCGGCGTCGGAAGTCGTTTCCGATAGGATTAAATGCACGGAGCCGACAGACGACTTAAAGACTGCTTCATTGTTGCTGACGCAAACTGCCGACGCTGTTTCCATACTCGCATCAGCAAAAATAAACCCGGCATTTGACGATATCGAACCAATAATCGCCAAGGCGCGTGTCGGTGCACTTCTGAGCCCCGCGGAGCTTTTGAAGATAAAACATAGCATTTCGGAGTTGCGCGCTCTTAAAAATAGAGTAGAAAGCGCCGAGGGTTGCGATTCGCTAAAGGACATCACCGCATGGGTGCGGGCGTGCTTAGAGCTTGAAAACGACATTTCACGCGCCGTAGATACCGAAACTGAGCTTAAAGACAGTGCAAGCGAAAAGCTTTCCACACTGCGCCGCGCGATCACTCGTGCAAACGCCAAGCTCAAAGAGCGCCTTGACAGCTATACCCGTCAGAGCGAAATCAGCAAGTATTTGCAAGACAACATCGTCACCGTGCGTGACGGACGGTACGTCGTTCCCGTTCGCGCCGAATACAGGTCGGCGGTAAAAGGACTTGTACACGACATATCTTCTACGGGCGCCACCGTATTCATTGAACCGTTTGCCGTTGTCGAGGCGAACAATGCGCTCAAAACGCTCATTACCGAAGAGCAAATCGAAGTAGAGCGCATTCTTGCAGAGCTCGGAAAAAAAGTCGTAGAGAATGCTGTCGGGCTCATTGACGGACAACGCGTGCTTACCGAGTGCGGCATAATATTTGCAAGAGCGGAGTACGCACGAAGGACAGATTCGTACATGCCGAAGCTGAACGACAGCGGAAAAATTGTTTTAAACGGCGCGAGACACCCGCTCATTGACGAAAATTCCGTCGTTCCTGTCGACATCGAGCTTACCGATAAGCGCATACTGCTTATATCGGGACCGAATACAGGCGGAAAAACGGTTGCGCTCAAAACGGTTGGACTGTTCGCACTCATGGCTGCAAGCGGTATGTATCTTCCTACATCGGACAACAGCGAAATGTGCGTGTTCGAAAAGATACACTGCGACATGGGAGATGCGCAGAGCATAGCGCAGTCGCTCAGCACGTTTTCGGCGCACATGAAAAATATAGGCGAAATAACTGCCGTCGCAGACAATCGCTCGCTCGTGCTGTTAGACGAGCCGGGCGACGGCACAGATCCCGAAGAGGGCGCGGCGCTTGCCGTAGGTATAATCAAGTATTTAGTACGCTGCGGCGCCACAGCCGTTATAACCACGCATTTTAATGCGGTCAAGACGTTTGCAATCAACTGTCACGAGGTTTCAAACGCGTGTATGCAGTTTGACAATAAAAACCTTGTTCCGACGTACAGGCTTATTACAGGCGTGTCGGGCTCGAGCTACGCCATAGAAATTGCGGAACGGCTCGGCATAGATCAAAACATCATACGCGACGCGCGCGCGTCGCTTTCCCAAGAAAAGATTGCGTTTGACAAAATACTGAGAGAGGCGGAGCAGTTCAGAAACGAAGCTCTCGCCGACAAGGAGCAGGCGGAAGCTTACGTCGCGCAAGCGCAAGCAAACGCAAAGACGGCAGAAAAGCTGAAAAGTGAATACGAGTACAAGCTGTCAGACATTATCGAGAATGCACGAAGTCTCGTTCGCCGCAAAGCGGACGAGTACATCGAACGTGCCGACGCGCTTATCGACGAGCTCAAAGAAGAGCTCAAAAAGGGAAACGAGGAAGGACTTTTTGCTGCGCGAAAGATTGCGGCACGACTGTCCGACGATGTTCCTGTCGAAATCAAAGCGCCGTCTGCGGCTACAAAACCGTCAAAGCCGTCAGAGCTCGTCCCCGGTGTTCAAGTTCACATATCGGGGCTTGAAAAAGACGGCGTTGTAGTCGGAAAAGCAAAGGGCGACAAAATTACGGTAGCAATAGGTCAAATAAAGACTGAAATTCCGATAGCATCACTTTCGGTAATAGAAACAAAAGAACAACGATCGGCTAAAAAATCGGTAAAACGCGTAGCGGATCCTGTCAGTAAAGAAGTAATGATGCTCGGAATGACCGTAATGGACGCTACGGAATCGCTTGACAGATTGCTTGCCGACATACCGCCGCACAGCACATTGAGGATAGTGCACGGAAAGGGCACGGGCGCGCTCGGCAAGGGGATACAGGCGTATCTCAAAAAGCACGCAAGAATAAAAAGCTTCAGATACGGAAACTACGGAGAAGGGGATTCGGGCGTTACGATAGTCGAAATCAAATAGCGCATCAATAATGCGGTATTCCTATTTCAAGCAGCTCGCTGTAATCAAATGCGCGAAGATACACTTCGTCGGGAATGAGCTTAGTCGTTTGCGAGATATCCTTTGACATTATATAAACTATAAAATTTGCAACGCGCATATCGAGTGCGACGATATCGTCGATATTTTCAACAACGGTTTTTGCGTATTCCATAAATTTGTCTTTGATAAACGAAAATTCGCGCTCTACAGAAGGATAGAACGAACGTGATTTACTTTGAATAAACGTAAGAATTTCTCTTTCCGAACCGGGCGTAATGTCGGTATTGAGCAAAAGATTGAGAACTATACAGTCTACAAGCCGTTGGCTTGTCAAATATCTCGTGCTCTTAAAAAGTATGCCAACAGCTCTTTCGACATGCAACCGAAAGATACTTCCTTCCGAGCCCGCGACGAGTCGGGCTAAAATATCGGGCGAAATCCTGTAATTCATACCTTCACCAACGAATAGTTATAGTACCCGCCGTCGATGCCGCACAGCGTATTATACAACGCCGTAGCGCGTTCGTCGACTTCGAGGACGGACTTACACTCGGCGGCGGCAGCCTTGATGTCGGCATTTGAGATTTTGACAAATTCCGGCAATAGTTTAAAGTCGAAATCGCTTCGGCAGGCGAGTAGTCGAGTTACAAACGGCATAGACATGTACTCTTTTTTTATACCGAGCAGACAGTCTAAAAGCAGTCGTTCTATCCGCTTCTTTCCGAATTTTTTTAATTCTGCAGACTTAATCAGATCGTCAAAACTCGCCGCATTTAAATTCTTAATCAAATATTCCATTCCGTCCGAGCAGTTGCGTAAATCCGATATTTCCTCTGCGCTCAAGCATTTCAAAGCAAAAAGCGCGGCTTTTTTGTACGCGCCGATGTCGGGCGAGTGATGCTTTAGCTGCTCTGTCATTCGCCCGAAAAAATATGGGACAAATTTATTTACTTCGTCAAAACGATTATTTTCGGCCTCTCGACGGATAACGGTTGCGGAAATATAATCGCCGTCGGTCGCAGAGCTGTTGTGCGTCGCGCCCAATCTTTTTATTATCAACGGCTCGATATTTGCGGCATGCTTATCGATAGCCGCGATATACTCAATGCACAGCATATTGTTAGGCTCTTGAATGACCGATTGAACTTCGGAATTATCGGTAATACTGCCGTAAAGCTCTGTCAAAGCTTGTCCGCATGCAAAATTGTAGCTTTTCCCGCTTTTCAGATAGCTTTTGACGCGCTCGTTATATGCGGCGGCGTGATTTACTTTTATTTCCGCAAGACGCAATATAATATCGGCAGATGTCGTTGCGCCCATAGCGATATGCGAAATATCTTTTATTTTTGATATGATTTTGACTGCGCCTTCCGCAAAATATCCGGCGCTCGCGGTTGCATAAACGGCGGGAAGCTCGATTACGGCATTCGCTCCGCCGTGAACGGCACACTCTGCGCGAATTGCTTTATCGCAAAACGCCGGCATGGCGGACTGCACGAAATTCCCGCTCATCACGCAAAAAACGTTCGAAGCGCCCAGCTCGAGTGCGCGTTCGATTTGGTATCTGTGTCCTGTATGGAACGGGTTATATTCGCAAACTATTCCGCAATTACGCATAAATACTTTACATTTAACTTCAATGAGAGTATAATTGACTTATTGATATTGTAACACACAATACGTAATTTGTAAACCTATAAGGAGATAAAATGAACGACTTACTTAACACCATTTGCGAAAAAGCAAAAAAGCTTAAAAAGACTATCGTGCTCGCAGAAGGCGAGGAGCCGCGAATAATCACCGCTGCGGAAAAGATTCAAAAAGAGGGGATAGCCAATATAATACTTATCGGGAGCCCCGACGTCATAAAGCAAAAATGCCCGAATGCCAAGCTTGACGGCATTAAAATAATCGATATTGCGCACTTCGAGACCGAGCCGTACGCACAGCTTTTGTACGAGCTCCGTAAGGCAAAGGGAATGGATATCGAATTTGCGCGTAAGCTCGCAAAAAATCCGCTCTATCTCGGTGTTTTGCTCGTCAAAAACGGCGATGCCGACGGCATGGTTGCAGGCTCGATAAACGCTACCGGCGACGTTTTGCGTCCGGCGCTTCAAATAATCAAAACCGCGCCCGGCATCAAAACCGTCAGCTCTTGTTTCATCATGGTCATGGACAAGGATTCCAAGTACGGCGATAACGGCGTGTTGGTATTCGGCGATTGTGCTGTCAATCCCGATCCCACCGCAGAACAGCTCGCAGACATCGCCGTAGCGTCGGCGGCATCAGCAAAGGCAATTGCCGGCATCTCGCCGAGAGTCGCGCTTTTGTCGTACTCCACCAAAGGCTCCGCAAAAGGCGATCTTGTCGATAAAGTAATCAACGCGCTTGACATAGTCAAGCAATCGCATCCCGATCTTCAAATAGACGGCGAGCTTCAAGCCGATGCAGCGCTCGTTCCTACGGTGGCCGACCTGAAAGCCCCGGGAAGCACTGTAGCTGGCAAGGCAAACGTCCTCATTTTCCCCGACCTTCAAGCCGGAAATATCGGCTATAAGCTCGTTCAAAGACTCGCAGGCGCCGAGGCTATCGGCCCTATATGTCAGGGCTTCAACATGCCGGTAAACGATTTGTCGCGCGGATGTAGCAGCGAGGACGTTGTCAACGTCGTAGCCATGACGGCACTGCAAAGCGCGGCCAACGCATAATAAGATGAAATTCTACAAGCTCACAGTCGATTGTACCACGCTGATTTCGGATGATGTGTCGTACGTGCTTCATGAGGCGGGAAGCCTCGGCGAAGTGTTTGACGACTACTTTGCCGTAGAGCAGGTACTCGCCGAAAAACGATGGGACTACGCCGACGCGAGCTTGTTTGAGCGCACCGACGGTTGTTCGGTGAGCGGGTTTTATACAATCGAGACCGATATCGACGCCGTTGTAGAAAAAGTATGCTCGCTCAAGAAATTCGATTACGCCGATTTTTCTTCAATATCCATGTCCGTTTCGATTATCGATTCAAAAGAGTGGGAAGACGAATGGAAAAAGTACTATAAGCCGTTCTCACTCGGAAAAATTACGATAGTGCCGGAATGGATTGAATATTCCGCAAAAGCGGGCGAGAAGACAGTAAGGCTTAATCCCGGTCCGGCCTTCGGCACGGGCACGCACGAAACGACGTCCATGTGTATCGAACTAATGCAAAAGCTCGACGTAGCTAATGCGCGAGTGCTTGATTTCGGTTGTGGGAGCGGAATACTCGGCATCTGCGCAAAAGCGCTCGGCGCAAATAGCGTCGTGTTCATAGACAACGACGAGCAAGCCATCTCGGCAACAGAACATAACTGCAAGCTAAACGCAATCGATGCGCCGGAGGTTGTACTTCGCGACGTCAGGGACATGTCTGAACCCGCCGACATCGTTTTGGCAAACATAACAGCAGATGTCCTTATCGACGTCGAGCCGATAATCAAATCCGCGCTCAAAAAAGACGGATACGCAATAATCAGCGGAATAATAACCGAAAGGGCAGAAGCCGTAAAATCGGCATATTTATCCGACTTTGAGCTTTTCCGTAGCGAAAGAAAAAACGAATGGAGCGCTTTTATATTTAAGTTATGAGATTTTATCTTCAAGGCATTGACGAGAATAAAGCCGAACTTACGGGCGAAGCGCACACGCACGCCGCGTACGCCATGCGCATACGGACAGGCGACTTTATAACCGTGTTCGACGGGCGCGGAACAGAATATTCCTGCCAAATTTCAGCTGTCAAAAAAGACCGAACCGAGCTTAAAATAATTGACAAAAAAACAAACGTAGGCGAAACGCAACGCGATTACACGCTGTATATCTCTGTCATAAAACAGGACAGATTCGAGTTTGCCGTACAAAAAGCTACCGAGCTTGGCGTAGGGCGAATAGTTCCCGTTTATACGACGTACACACAGCGAGGAGGATCGCTCAATATAGAGCGACTCAACAGAATTGTTGTAGCGGCATGCGAACAATGCGGCAGAAGTAAGCTTCCCGTAGTTGAAAATTGTATCGAATTTGAAGAACTTATAGCTCGAACAAAAAATACCCACATGATTTTTCCGTGGGAGAGGGAACGGCGCGGAACACTTCACGACGCCATCGATAAAACACAAAAGAATATATCCGTATTTATCGGACCCGAAGGCGGCATAACCGAAGATGAAGCTGCTCGTCTCACACAGGCGGGCGCAAAGCCGGTGACTCTCGGATCGCGAATACTTCGTGCAGAAACAGCCGCTATTACAACGCTCTCTGTAATATGCTTTGAGCTCGGGGAGTGGGACCTGTGATAATTCGCACAGTAACTCTCGGCTGCAAAGTCAATCAATGCGAAAGCGCGGACATCGTGTCCGCACTGCAACGCCTTAACCACAACGCATCGGAAGGTCTCGAGCCTGCCGATGTTTATATTTTGAACACATGTTCGGTAACTGCGGAAGCCGATAAAAAATCGCGACAATATATATCGAAAATGCAAAAGCTCAATCCGCAGTGCAGTATAATAGTAGTGGGGTGCAGTTCCCAAAACTCAACGGAAAAGTTCAATAGACCGAACGTGATAGCAGTAGGCGGAACACACGGTAAAACGGATTTCGTTCTGTCAGCAATTAACCAAAACTTTACAGATAATGGCGAAAGTACTATATCTGATAGAGTATTATATTGCGAAAATGATGTTAGAATTTCGCAAAATAGTACAAAAACACGCGATTTTATCAAAATTCAGGACGGATGTGATAGATTTTGCAATTATTGCATAATCCCTTATTTGAGGGGGCGATGCAAGTCTGAGCCTGTACAAAAGATTATAGAATCGATAAAGAGAAGTAAGTCTAAGGAAATAGTATTGACCGGGATAGACATGTCGTCGTACGGGAAGGATACAGGCTCGAGCTTAACAGAGCTACTGCGCACACTTTCGAGATTTAAAGACGTGCGCAAACGTTTGGGATCTCTCGAATGTGAGGTGGTAAGCGAAGAACTGTTGACTGTAATGATAGACGGAAATTATTGTCCTCATTTTCATCTGTCTCTGCAAAGCGGCAACGACGAAGTGCTTAAATCCATGAATAGGCGATATACTACCGCGCTCTACATGGAAAAAGTCGAACTAATACGTAAATTTTTCCCGCTTGCGGCAATAACTACAGACGTAATAGTGGGGTACCCTACAGAAAGTGATGAATATTTTGACAGTAGCGTACAATTTATGGAAAATTGCCGATTTGCGGATATCCATGTGTTTCCATACAGCAATAGAGCGGGGACCCTGGCATCTAAAAAATATCGCACACTCGATCCGGAAATTGTGTCACAGCGCGTAGAACGGCTCCTCACCGTAAAACGCAGAGCAAAGTCCGATTTCGCCGAGAATAACATCGGAACCGTTGCAGAGGTTTACACGGAAGAGCCGTCGGGGAACTACAACGTAGGGTACTCGACAAACTATCTCAAGGTCTATTCTCATTCTCCTTGCGGAATGATAAGCCAACTCATTCTTACCGAGCCATATCTCGACGGCATAATCGGAATCGCTCCCGAACAATAATATCGTGAGTACACAGTTTTACTCTACTCGATAAATTAACAAACACACTATAGAATCAATTTTATAAGTAGTATGGTGCACGTTATCAAGAGAGGGAAAGGTAGAGGTCTTTTTCACATACGGCATTTTACTTCGCAAAAGACAGCTTTTGCGAAGTAAAATAGCGAAATTTAGGTGTTTTTTTGGGTTATGCTATTAAATGAGCTCTTTCTTGTGTTGTTTAGCTATATTTGTACCGCGTGACTTCATAGTAACTGATTATCATTATATTCTCCTTTCGTGTTGTTACATAAAAGACGTTGTTCGTCAAAATACTATTCATGTGAAATTAAAAAAATCGGTAAAAATTACAATCATTGTGTTGTCTATATTTATTGCTTTAATAGCGATAGCCGTCGGCACGTTTTTCCTGATTATTTCACCGCATGTAAACATGCTCAAATTACCGAACCTCGATTTGTCGCGGTTGACATCCTATGACAGAACAGTTACCATATTGGATAAAGACGGTCAACCGATTGACAGCGCTTTCTACGATCACAACAAGATTTACGTACGGCTTGAGGATTTGCCGGACTACACACCTAAGGCCTTTGTCGCCATAGAGGACAAACGCTTTTACAGCCACGGCGGCGTGGACTACAAACGTATTGCGGGCGCGGCATTTTCCAATATAAAATCAGGATCGTTTCGCGAAGGCGCGTCAACCATCACGCAGCAACTAATAAAAAACACTCATTTATCAAATGAAAAGACTATTAAAAGAAAGCTCAGCGAAATGCGCTTGGCCCGTCAGCTCGAGCAAGTATATGATAAAGACCAAATACTCGAAAGCTATCTAAACATTCTATATTTCGGTTACGGAATACACGGGCTTGGCACTGCAAGTCGCGTCATGTTCAATAAACCGGCTACCGAATTGACTGTTGCACAGTCCGCGGCGCTCGCCTCTATCATAAACAATCCGTCACGGTACAGCCCGTATACTAACAGAGAAAACTTGGATAAACGGACTAAAACCGTACTGAAGCTCATGCACGAACAACATTATTTAGACGACGAGCAATATGAGAACGCCATTAACGAACAAATCGAGTTTTGTAAAAACAGGCGCAATCAGTTTATCAACGGCTTGATAAAAAGCGCATGTGCCGAATACAAGTGTTCCGAAAAAGAACTTTTCTTGCGCAATCCTACGTTTAAAACGGCGTACGATCCGACTGTTTCGGAAGCAGCTCGTAAAGCAATCGACGAAATGTCCGACATTAACGGCTACATTCGCGTTTTTGTTCTCGACAATCTTTCGGGTGGAATAGTTTGCGACGAGACGAACACGAATAAGTTTATCGATATGCGCAGGTCGCCGGCATCCGCGATTAAGCCGTTTATATCGTACGCGCCTGCGCTCGAAAACGGCTACACTCCCCTAACTCAAATAGTCGACGCGCCAACCGACTTTGACGGATACTCGCCTCGCAACTACAAAAGCATTTACCGCGGGTATCAATCCGTGCGCGAGTGTCTAATTCGATCTTCAAATATTGCCGCAGTAACGCTTCTTAACGACGTGGGGATTCCAAAAGCGAAATCGACGGCGGAAAGATTCGGAATTGAATTCGAGAACGGAGACAATACGCTCGCATTGGCGCTCGGCGGCATGGAGAAAGGCGTCACACTTGCCGAGCTTGCTAACGCCTACAGAACGCTCGCAAACGGCGGTATTTTTACGCCTATATCATACTTTGACCGCGGCGAACAAGCATATAAAAAACGCGCAATAAGGGACGATATTGCGTATCTGTTGACAGATATGTTACGGGACTGTGCAACAACCGGCACTGCAAAAAAACTGTCAGGAAGTGGCATTATAGCCGCCAAAACGGGCACTAACGGAGATGAAAACGGAAATTACGACTGTTATTGCATCGCGTATACGCCGCAAAACACAATAGCCATATGGTTTGGGGCGAAACCTAATTCTTATATTGACAACTCAATTACAGGCGCAGCGTGCTGCAATATCATAAAAAATCTGTGCGACACCGGTGTAATCCGCACAGACTTTGAATTCGATATGCCAAACTCTGTAGCATATTATGAGGTAGATGATAAAGCTTTGCGCGAGTCGCATGAAGTGTATCTTGCCGATCCGTTTTTACCAAAGCGTTACCGTCGCCGCGAGCTGTTTTCCAAGAAGAACTTGCCTATTCGAAAGAACATAGATTATATAGACTTTTTTGACAGACGGTATTGGTTTGGCAATCGGGCGTAATTATTTGCGCAATATTTATATTACAGCTCTATCGGCTCGGCTTCGGATATGGCAGTTGCAATCAACTCGTCGTAGTCCCGAATAAAATGTTCTTGCTCTTCGACCTTTTCCATGGTAGGTTTTATGAGCGGAAATTCCGGCAAAAACACAGTACAGCAGTCGTCGTACGGCTCAATAGACTTTTTGAATGTACCTATCTTTTCGGAAATTGCGATAATTTCGTCTTTATCCATGCCGATAAGCGGCCTAAACACGGGCATATCCACGACTGCATTCGTGACGGTTATACTTTCAAGAGTTTGGCTTGCCACCTGTCCGAGACTTTCACCGTTTATAATGCAGCCGCAACCGTGTTCTTTCGAAACCGCTTGAGCTATCCGCATCATTGCGCGCCTGACGAGTGTTATCATGTAATTCGGTTTGCAGTATTTGTGTATCGCCTCTTGAATTTTTGTAAGCGATACGCAGTGCATTTTCAGCGACGGACAGTAGTCCGAGAGTATGCGCGCAAGGTCGCAAGCTTTTTCTTTAGCGGCCTGCGACGTGTAGGGATACGAGTGAAAGTGCAGCGCGGTGAGTTCCATTCCTCGCTTTGCCATCATATATCCTGCGACTGGGCTATCTATACCGCCAGACAACAGCAAAAGACCTTTGCCTGCCGTTCCCGACGGCATTCCTCCGGCGCACGTCAGAGCGTCTGTATAAACATAAACGTCGCCGCCCTCTCTGATGTCAATATTAATTGTAGTTTGAGGACTGTGAAGGTCGACCGAAAGATTGGGTTTTGCCGCTAAAATGCGCTCGCCTATTTTCATGTTTATTTGGAGCGAATCGAGCGGATATTTTTTATACGATCGATGTGCCGTAACCCTAAAGCTACCGATATCCGGCGTCATTTCGACGGCAAGCGCTACGATCTCTTCTAAATCATATCCGCAACGCCGAGCAACCGAAACAGAATGCAACCCAAAAACCTGTTTAAGACGACGTATAATTTCCAGTTCGTCGCTTTCGCCGTACTCCTTGACTACATATCTGCCGCGCCCGAAATACAGCTTACAGCCGATTCCGTTAAGCTTTTCGCGAATGTTATCTTTGAGGATATTTTCAAAATACGAAAAATTTTTGCCTTTAAGATACACTTCTCCATATCTTATCAAAATGACGTTGTCAAACATTTTCACTCCTTATTTTTTGAGCGGTTTCCGTAATTATTTGCGCAGCTTTCATTGCCTCGTCTCTATATGTATCTGCTGCAAAGCTCAGTCTCACGTAACATTCTATCTGCTTGTCAGTCAAGCCAATTGCTGAAAGAACGCGGTTGCCACGCTTAGCGCCCGAGCACGCCGCACCTTTGCCTATTATGACATCGCGATCGCAGACGGCGTTTTGAAGTATCTCGGCTTTTACTCCGGGAATGACAACACCGAGAATATACCCGCTGTTGTTATCATCGCCGATTACGGTACAGCCGTGTGACTTGAAGTGTTCGGCAAGTTCATTTCTAAGCGGCAAAACATGCGACTTATCTATTGCGGCAAGATGCTCGACAGCGGCGGCAAATGCGGCAATGTACGGCGTATTTTGCGTGCCGGAACGCTTGCCGTCCTCTTGTCCCCCACCGTACAACATAGGCGCTATATTGATTCCGTTTTTGATATATAAAAATCCTATACCTTTCGGCGCGCCGAGCTTGTGTGCGCTTGCACTGTAAAAATCGACTCCGAGCGAAGATATCGTATCTTTGGTTTTGAGCGCACCCTGAACACCGTCGGAATGGAACAGCGCATTGGGTGCAAGCCGTTTTGTTGTATCGACCAAGCGTTTGATGGGATTTATTGCGCCTGTCTCGTTGTTGACGTGAATAATCGAAACAAACGTCGTATTTTCGTCGACGGCACGCGAAAAAGCACCTTCGTCTATGATTCCCGACTTTAACAGCGGAACAATGCGAACGTCGATGCCGCGGTTTTTCAGTTGCATAGCGGGCTCATATACCGAAGAGTGCTCCCCTGCCGAAATTACAACGTTTCCCTTCGGTCTTTTACGCCCACAATTCATTACCCAATTGTTTGATTCCGTGGCACATGACGTAAATACTATCTCGTCGGCACGCACCTTGAGACAGTCCGCAATCGTTTTTCGCGCGGAGTCAATGCCTTTTTTTGCGTCAATTGCTCTTTTATAAGTGGCATTCGGATTGAAGAAACAGTCCTTCATGGTCTGCTCCATAGCCTCTATCGCGCAGTCGAAAACCTTAGTAGTTGCGGCATTATCGAGATAAATCATTCCTGCTCAGCCTCTTTTTCTTCGAGTATTTTGTCAAAGTCAGCCATGCTTTTGTCGAAAACGGTTATTGCCGAAACTATGCGCCGAAGTGCAATTATAAATCCGCGGTCGGGCTCGACAAATATTATATTGCGCCCTTTCTCTGTGCTGTACAAAATATAAATGATAGATTTTTCGTCGTCATAGTTGACTATTGCGAGCTGCTTTTTGTTTGCTTTTACCTCATTCTTTCTGTATCCATCGGAATCAAACATCCCCACCGATTCCACGGCGCGAAGCCGCACTGAATACTTGAGTTTGCGAGTTTCTCTGTAATATATTTCCGAAATTCTGAGGTACTCGTCATCTATGACGTAATCATACTCTGTATTATTACGCTTGTTGACTCGACCTATTATAATAGCGGCAACTACAAAAGGTATGTCGACAAGAACAAGGATGCCAAGGACAACGCCGAATGTGCTTTCCGTAACCCACAGCATACTGACAGACAAAACGAATACGGCAATGACTATACACGCCATTTTAGCAATGCCGAGCGCCTTGGTTTTTCTTGCTTTTTCTTCGATATTATGATTTACGACGTTTTGTTCATAGTACAATTCCATTATTTTGCCTCCGTCGCGCTGTCGTCACGCTCCTCAAGTGCGTCGTCGGATTTAGTGAGGATCTTGCCCTTGTTTAGCTTGTGCTTAGCCGGATCGAAAAGCGTAAGCGTAAAAATAAATGTCGATCCCGCCCCACGGTTGCTCTCCACCCAAATAACTTCGCCGTGCTCGTCGATTATTTTTTTGACTATCGAAAGCCCGAGTCCGGTTCCCTTGGCCTTGACGGGAGATCTCGACTTGTCGGTCATGTAAAACCTGTCCCAAATAAGCATCTGGTCTTTTTTGCTTATGCCGTAGCCGAAGTCTTTGACAGTTACATACACCTTATCCTCGTGAATACTCGTCGTAAGAAGAATGCGCGAGTATGTCGGCGAGTACTTAATTGCATTGTCTACAAGATTGATAATCACCTGATAAATCTTGTCCTTATCGGCGTAAACATAGCACGGTTCGCGCGCAAAATCGACGTTAATTTGCAGCGCCTTTTTGATTAGAGAAAGTTCGAGCTTGGCCGATATTTCACGCACAACGTCGTTAATATCGAATTTAGTGTACACGAGCGGGTTTTTGCCGGAATCAAGTCTCGACAAATCGAGCAGAGAATTTATAAGCGAATTGAGCCGCTTTGTTTCGCCGAGCGCCACTTTAAGGTACTGTTCTTTATCGTCATCGGACACAACGTCGTCCAACACTGCCTGCAAAAAGCCTTGAACAGAGGTCAGCGGCGTGCGAAGTTCGTGCGACGCGTTTGCCACAAACGTTTTTCTCACCTGCTCGAGCCTTACGTACTCATCGGATGTGGCGTTTACAGCCGCGGCAAGATCGGACACGGACGAATCTATCGCGCTTTCGGGAAGCCTGTCGGAATAATCGCTCTCGTGAATCATGTCGTTTAAGCGTTTTGTGCTGTCATTGATTTTTGCGGTTATCAAATAGTGCGTAAGCAAAATGTACGAAAAAATCTCAAGCAATGCGGTGAAAACGACGATTACTATTAAAACACCTTGGTATTCGGCCGAGGCGGACGGAAATGCAAATACTAACGGGAAAAATACCGTACAAAACAGTATGATTGACGCAAGTGCTGCGCGTAAAATATGAGATTTGAAAAACCTCTTGATTTTTGTCTTTTTGTGCGACAAGCTCAATAAACCTCGATTTTATAGCCTACGCCCCAAACTGTTGTCAGTTTCCAATGCGGATTATCCCCGAGTTTTTCGCGAATACGCTTGATGTGAACGTCAACCGTACGCGAATCCCCAGAATAATGCTGCCCCCAAATGGTATTTAACAAATCGTCACGAGTAAATACATGCATCGGCGTTTTTACAAGCGTGTACAATAGTTCTATCTCTTTTGGCGGCATATCTATCTTTTCTCCGTCAAGCAAAACCGAAAAGTCTGAAATATTCACAATCAAATTAAAAAGCTCTACCCTCTTTTTGCCGCTGTCGGTCGGTTTCAAGCGCCGCAGTATTGCATGAATTCTTGCGATAAGCTCTTGCGGCTCAAACGGTTTTGTGATATAATCGTCCGCGCCGTGATCGAGCCCCGATATTTTATCCATCGGCTCGCCGCGTGCCGACAGCATGATTACGGGCACATCTGAAAATGTGCGAAGAATCTTTAACGTTTCGAAGCCGTCTATGCCGGGCATCATCAAATCGAGAAGAACTACGTCAAAATGTCCGTCCTTCAGTTTGACAAGCGCGGATTCGCCGTCGTGGCACATATCCGTTTCCAATCCGTCCTTTTTGAGGTATAACCCGATAAGCTGACAGATATTTTCATCGTCGTCTACTATAAGGGCTTTTATCGTTTCATTTTCCTGCATAATTCATTAACCTTGGAGCGGTGCGACGTCGTGTTCAGCCTTTTTCAATTTGTTATTGTCGACCGTAAAATTATAATACATCTTAAATACCACGCCGATAATTTGCAAAACGTCATCAATGCTGCTGCAATCACGCGGATATAGTTGGGTGTTTAAAAGGTGCGATGCCGTCGAAATCAATTGCGTATTTATATTTATCAATTCCGTAATGCCGGCAATTACGTAGCTGTCTTCTATTGAATAATAGTCTGAAATTGCCGTTATTGCGACGTTCTCGTCGTAGTCGTCGAATGCGAGATACATAACCGCAAGCCCTGCCAAATATGCGTAACCCGATAAATGTATGTTAAAGCTTAAAGCGGCAAGAAGCCCATAAACTGTTGAGTAAAACTCTTCCACGTCAAGCTGTCTTTGCGGAACATGCCTGTTAAACATATAAGAGTTTAATGTAAGCTCGTCTCTCCCGCACAGTTCGGCAATAAACCTGTTGTCCGATAGATCATTCATCCTTGTACTCGTTGTAAAATTTCATTCTGATATAAATTGCCAAATCGCATATCGCTTCGAGCGCCACCATAGGCACACTTCCGGTTAAAGCGGCAATGCGATTGACAACAGAATCGTTGTAGCAGTCGAAGCTACTTTCCGCAATACGCTTCACCGTAGGAAACGTAGATCCGACCGACACGGCAAGCTCTTTTATAAGATCGATTATATTCATGGCGGGACGCAACACGCTCGCTTCTATAAGCCTCGCGGCGACCACAAACGAAGAATCGTTTGGAATCTTCCCAATATAAAGCAGTAGCTTTATGATGAATGTACGAAGCCGTTCATGTCGCGCAGGGCTGTCGCGGTTTTCATCTAACGGCTTTATTGTAAGCAATGACAGCGATTCTTTGCGAAATGCTTCTTTTGCGAGGTCGAACGCCTTACTTCTGTCCGTTATTGCATTTGACGAACGGGTGTCGACATATCCGAACAGCATTGAATTTTTCAAAATTTCGTCTGCCCGCTTAAAACGACTGCCTATGTCCCTTGCGGAAATGCTATTATGCGGATCAGTCATCTAACGCGACGCGACGCAGGCGCAAATTTTCGCCGCCGAGCAAGTGGAGGTGAACGTGCGGAACGGTCTGCACTCCGTCCTCGCCCTGATTGACAATTAGCCTATACCCGTTTTCGAGCCCAAGCGACGGAGCAAGCTCGCCCACCTTCGCTATGCACTTACCGAGGTTTTCGGCATCTTCGGGCGTCATTTCGGTAAACAGCCTATAATGCTTCTTGGGAATAGCGAGATAGTGCTTTGCAGCCTTGGGGTTAATATCTGCAATGACAATCATCAAGTCGTCCTCATAATACTTTTTGGACGGCAGCTCGCCTTTAATTATCTTACAAAAAACACAATCATCCATATTTTGACCTCTTTCACGCCTTATAACAATTATACAATATATTTAGCCATTTTGCAAGAAGATATATAAATATTTTTTTGCCGAGAAAAAAGTAAAAGAGCGGGCTTTTACACAAGCCCGCTCGATTTTTGAGATTGTATAAGCACTCGCATGCAAGGTCTTAAAGCTGAGAAAATTTTTGCCACGTCTTGTGCTTTTGCGCGAGATAGTCCTGCATGGAAATATTACTTGTCGTGCTTCCGAAATTAGTCGTACCGTTCTCGCTGAAACCGAGCCGCGACCAGTCGACGTTGCCGTCGCAGTTATTGACAATAGCCGGAGACGGCGCGGTATAATCGTTATACACAGTTTTATACGCATAATATATCTTATAGAAGTTGTCATATTGCATCCATGCGCCGTTGAAAACGAGATATAGCTTGCTCTTATAAAGTTTACGGTATTTATCGATTCCGCCCGGAAGTATCGTTTTAGTGTAGAGCGGGTTTGTGTTTTTAATATTCGATCCGTAGCTTGTCGTATCGTAAGGCCCCGCCTGCGTCATGCCGTTCCCTGTCGGATTCCAATCCCTGTTTATTCCGAAACATCTGTCGTAGTCGTACGGAATAATATACGTCTTACCCGCAGGTGTGAAATACAAGTAATAGTTATTAAAATTGTTGCGAATACAGTCGGGATTGCCTACCGCGTAATTGACAGCCTCAAATCTTGTAAAATAGTTCATATCCATAAGTGATTCGAGTTTTTCGGCAAAAACCTCATTGTCTTTTTCACTGAGTGCCTCGATAAAATCAAGCAAGTACTTATGGTTGTTGTAATCGGCGTCTGTAGGATCGTCGTTTGTTTTGAGTGCATAAGTGTACTCGTCGCCTATGCCGTAGTACTTTGCAGCGGAAAGATCGGCAGGTCCCATGGTATAAGTGCACTTATAAAGGTCCCCGCCCTTGTTTTCCTTGTCGAAATTGCGCTTAATAAACTGCTTGTCTACCGTTTCGTAAAGATTGCCTATCCCAAGACTTTCCATTTCGCCGTCCTGCTTGACGCTGAACTGCGTGAGCGTGATGTGCGGAGCGAGAATGCCGTAGGCTTGGAACATTCTGTTAGCGTATATTTCGCGTATATAGGTCTGATCGTAGTTTTTATTCCATTTATAATAGAACTTTTCCATCGTGGCAAACGAGCGATTTTTGCGCGCTTTGCGTCCGGCGGAATCACCGGACCAGTCATGCAAAATGTCGCTGCCCCACGCACCGTTTTCGTATTCCTCGCCGTCAAATGTTTCGCCCAAATTGAAGCGGTAATGAACATAGGCGTATATTTGACCGTTCTCGTCGCAAAACTCTCGGCGCGACGTATTGCCGCGCATGCGTATGCCTACCTCATCGTAATAATAGTCCGTTCCGTTAACAGTAACCGTGAGATTGCATTTACGGTATGTGTCTTGCTTGACAATATCTTCACTTTTAAAAGCCTCGTTGATTTTTTGAAGCTCTTTCGGCTCTATATCTACTTTAATGCTTATCGAAGTAGTTTCCTGCCAAAGCGAGTAATACAGGGCCTTTTCTTCCTCTGTGTAGTCCTTATAGAATGCCGTATTCTCTTTTGATATTTCGTCGCCGAACTCGTATATATCGTCATCCGGCGACGGAACGTCGGGCTTTATAGCAGTTGCGTCAATAGTGAAATAGCTATTTTCGGGCGTGTCCGGATCGGTATGCAATGTTATCTTGTACTTACCGTCGAAGCCGTCTGAAAGTACAATGTTCAGATGATTACTCTCGCAAAAGAACAGTGTAGAAGCACCGCCCGCCTTTAGCGAGTTGAAATTCATCTCGTTATCGTAAAATTTTGAAGGGTCTCCGTCATTTACAATTTTAAACTGATCGCCGCCCAAAAGCATGATTTCCTTCGTATATACGGTAAACCCATCCTTATCCTGCTTAGACAGGCGCGTAAATTTCATGCTTTCGGAATAGCTGGTTTCCCAAGCAGTGAAGCTTCCGACCAAATAATAGTTTTTGGTATCAAAGTCCTTCTTTTCAGTCGGAGTAGACGGTCCTTTACCCGTCGTCGAACAGCCTGTAACAGTGAGCGCAAGCACGGCGCTCAATATAAAAATTAAAAACTTTTTCATAATGTCTCCCGAAATTACAACCGTATTTTAACATACAAATCAATCAAATGCAACAAATATTGTGCATGCGTCGCTCATTTCACTGTAAAAAAGCTCTCGGCATGCATCCGAGAGCTTTTGCTTTTCTGTATTTTGTCTTTGACAACCCTATTAGCGCTTGATATTAAACGTCTTTATGCCGGGATAGCAGGCCGCACAGCCGAGCTCGTCCTCAATACGGAGGAGCTGATTGTACTTAGCCACGCGTTCGCTGCGGCTGGGAGCGCCAGTCTTGATCTGACCGGCGTTGAGAGCGACGGCAAGGTCTGCAATCGTGGTGTCCTCGGTCTCGCCGCTGCGGTGAGAAACGATTGTCGTGTAGCCCGATCTCTGCGCGAGCTTGATTGCTTCCATGGTTTCGGAAACGGAACCGATCTGGTTGAGCTTGATGAGGATGGAGTTGCCGCAGCCGATGTCTATGCCCTTTTGGAGGCGCTTAACGTTGGTAACGAACAGGTCGTCACCGACGAGCTGAACGCGCTTCCCGAGCGTTTCGGTGAGCTTTTGCCAGCCCTCCCAATCCTCTTCGTCCAAGCCGTCCTCAATGGAATAAATAGGATACTTTTCGGTAAGAGCTTTCCAATGCTCGATGAGCTGAGCGCTCGTGTAGTTGGTGCCGGCCTTGGGCATGTGATATTCGCCCTTCTTGCCGCTCTTCCACTCGCTTGCAGCGGCGTCCATGGCAAGAACGAAATCGCTTCCATCCTTGAAGCCCGCCTTCTTAATGGCTTCGAGAATGTTTTTGATAGCTTCCTCGTCGCTTGCGAGGTTGGGAGCAAAGCCGCCCTCGTCGCCGACGGATGTTGCAAGGTTCTTGCCTTTGAGGAGCGATTGGAGCGCGTGGAAAACCTCGGTGCACCAACGCAGACCTTCGGCAAACGACTTGGCGCCTACCGGCATAATCATGAATTCCTGAACGTCAACGGTGTTGGTCGCATGCGCGCCGCCATTGAGAATGTTCATCATGGGAACGGGCAAACGGTTTGCCGAGCAGCCGCCTATAAAACGGTAAAGCGGAATATTGAGTGCCTTTGCCGCCGCGTTTGCCGCCGCAATCGAAACGGCGAGAATGGCATTTGCGCCGAGCTTGGACTTGTTGTCCGTGCCGTCGGCGTCGAGCATGATTTTGTCTACGCCGTAGGTGTCAAACGCGTTTGCGCCCTTGAGCGCCTCGTTGATGACGGTGTTGACGTTGTTTACGGCCTTGGAAACGCCCTTGCCGCCGAACTTAGTCTTGTCGCCGTCGCGAAGCTCGATAGCCTCAAACTCGCCCGTCGAAGCGCCGGAAGGCGACGCGCCGCGGCCGATAACGCCGTTTTCGAGCACAACTTCGGCTTCCACTGTGGGGTTGCCGCGCGAGTCGATAATCTCTCTGCCGACAACTTTTTTAATCGTTAATTCAGACATGATAACTCCTTTGATTTTTATTTGGTTTAGCCGTATAAAGTATAGCGCACTTACCTTTAAAAAGCAAGTAATTTAAAGCAACTTTAATCGCTATTGCGCTACAAATTACATTGCGGCAATAGCGCGATTACAGCTTAGTCATCCACAGACCGTGGAGATTGCAGTACTCATAAACAGCAACCGCCTTCTCGCCAGCCGTAAGCTTAAACTCGGTCTTGGGCGCGTCGGTGCTCTTTAGGCAGTGCTGCTGATAGCCTTTATCCGTTTCAAGAACGATAAAAGCAATTTGGTGCTCGGCGGTCATCGGGTGCGTAACAGATCCCACTTCGACGCAAACGGTGTCGCCATCGACCTTAACGACCGGAACGTGTTTTTCCTGCGCCGCGTCGGTTGTGTTGGGAACGAGAAGCTTGCATGCGTCGCAAAGCTCTGCTTGGTCGCGCGTGATTGCGATTTCGCCTGTTTGCTTGTGTACGTAAAACTTCATAATATTCTCCTTTTTGTCGCGATAATACGCGTTATTAACTGTTATTCGATAGCTTTTAGGCATTCCTCGAGCGCTATTATGCCGTGCTCAAAGGTAAGCCCGCCTTGCAGATATGCGACGTACGGCGGACGAATCGGCGCATCGCACGACAGTTCGATCGACGCACCTTGAACGAACGCGCCTGCCGCCATGATTATCTTATCGTTGTAGCCCGGCATATCCCACGGCTCGGGCGCAGCAAAGCTGTCAATGGGCGACGCGCTCTGCACAGCGCGGCAAAAGCTTATTAGCTTGTCGGGATCGCCGAACTTAATTGAACATATAATGTCGTCGTAGCTTTCACCTGTTTTCGGAAGCGTCTCGTATCCGAGCGAGCTGAAAACCTCCGAAAAAAGCATTGCCGTCTTGACGCTTTGCGCGACTGTATGCGGCGCGAGAAACAGACCTTGATAAAACGGTCTGTAATCGCCTGCGTACGAACCGACTTCCCTGCCGATAGACGGCGCGGTGAGCCGCCCTTCTATCATCTGTATTGCTCTTGCCTTGCCGCAAATATAGCCGCCGGTCGGTGCAATGCCGCCGCCGGGATTTTTTATGAGCGAACCGACTATGACGTCCGCACAAGCCGTCGGCTCGGTTTTTTCGGTAAATTCGCCGTAGCAGTTATCTACGAGCGTCATTGCATTATTCTCTGCGGCAATATTGCAAATGCTTTTTATATCGTCGACGGACAGCGCGGGGCGCATATCGTAACCGCGCGAGCGCTGTATCATGACGACGCGCGGATTAAATTTCGCACATGCCTTTGAAATAGTTTTTAAATCGGGCCGCCCGTCCTTTAACGGCACGAGCTCGCATTTAATTCCGTAGTCCTTGAGCGAGCCGTTTCCGTCGCCGAAAATGACGTCGTTTAGCGTGTCGTACGGCTTTCCCGTAGCGAAAAGCAAGGTGCTATTCGGACGAAGAAGCCCGAACATAGCGATTGTAAGCGCGTGCGTCCCCGACGCTATCATGGGAGAAACTATGCCGTCCTCGGCGCCGAAAACGTCGGCGTACAGGCGGTTTAGAGTGTCCCGCGATGCGTCGTCGTAGCCGTAGCCTGTAGACGGCGCGAAGTGGCGCAGAGCCACCCTGTTCTTTCTGAACGCGTCAAGCACCTTTCGCTGATTAAAAAGTGACGTTTCTTCTACTTTTTCGAACTGCGGCTTCAGCTTTTCGAGCGCGATTTCAATATGTTTATTCATTCCCGTCTCCCAAAAACGTAGCGACGCATTTTTCGATCGAATCGTAATCGCGCGCGTCGATAAATACCTTGTGTAGCTTCATGTTATTGAAGTACGTCATTTGCCTCTTTGCGTAGTTTCTTGTCTTTTGAGCGACAAGCGCCTCAAGCTCTTCTCTCGGAGTGTCGGGGCTTTCCGCAATCTGCTTATATCCGAGCGCTTGCATAGCTTGACAATTCTTGTACTTTAAAAGCCCTATTGTCTCCTCTATCAAGCCGTCGTCAAACATGGCGTGAACTCGTGCGTTTATCTTTTCGTACAGTGTTTCGCGCGGAAGCGTAAGCACAATAGAAAGATCGTCATACGGCTTGTCGACAGTTACTGCCGCCGATTTGGGTTTACCGCCCGTATAATAAATTTCGAGCGCGCGCAAAGTCCGCTTTACGTCGTTTCGCGCTATATCGCCCGCCGACTTATCGTCCGCAAGAGCCAAAAGCTCGTGCATGCAACCTACAAAGTGAGAAGATATTTTCAGTGCCGTTCGAACGTCATCGTTTTTGGGCTGTCCCGCAAAGTTATAGCCCGAAAACAACGAATTTACGTATAATCCCGTACCGCCGACAACTATTGGGAGTTTTCCGCCCGCGTGAATTCTATCTATTTCCTTCGCCGCGAGCTCCACATATTCCCCGACAGAAAACGACGCATCGCCGTCTACAATATCTATCATGCTGTGCTCGACTCCGCCGCGCTCCGATTGTTTCAGCTTACCCGTTCCGATATCGAAGCCGCGGTAAATCTGCATTGAATCGGCGCCGACTATTGCGCCGTTAAACCGCTTGGCAAGTCTAATTGCAGTATCCGACTTGCCGACGGCGGTGCAGCCGACAAGCGCTATCGCCTTTATACGATGCGCTTGAACCACTTTTCAATCTCCTTTTTGCCGAATGCGACGGCGATAGGCCTGCCGTGCGGGCAGAATAGCGTTATGTTCTGCGCCGCCATTTCGGAAAGTAATGCGTCTATTTCAGATTGCGAAAGGTCGTCGATTTCGCCCTTAACGGCGGCCTTGCACGCCGCTTGCATAAGGCGTTCTTTGAGCGCCGTCGGACTCTTGTCTCGCGAGTTTACGATGGTAAGCATGTCGGAAACAAAGTTTTTCAAATCGATGCCGGCGCACTCGTACGGCACCTGCGAAAGAGCGAATGTGCACTCACCGAACGGCGAAACGACAAACCCGCAGTCCGCCAAAAGGTCGAGATTTTCGGTTATCGCTTCCCCGTCCAACGGCGAAACGTCGAACACGAACGGCAAAATCAGCGGTTGTGTTTTCAAGCGCTTCTTTTCGTAATCTGAAAGCAAGGCATCGTACAGTAATTTCTCGTGAGCCGCGTGCTGGTCTACGAAATAGCACATTTCGCCGCGCTCTAAAATCAAATACGTATTAAACAGCTTGCCTACAAACTTGCATTCGACCGGCGCAAAGACGGGTTGTTCTTCAAAAGACGCGGCGCTGTCGTAGACGTCCTTGTATTTCGGCTCTGAAACAGTCGCTTGTGCGCCGTTGTCTTGCGAACCCGATATAACGTCGTCAGAATAAAAAGTCGTTTTAAACGTCGGTGACGGCGACTCTTCCTCCCGAGGCTTTTGCGCTATGTCGAAAAACGATTTAATCGTGTGCGCAGCTTTTCCGAATCCTTGCTGCTCGACGCGCTGTTCCTGAGAAAAATCCTCGTCGGTAAGGTGCTTTGCGTCGACAAGGCGCGGCTGAATAGCGTTTTTGACTGCACGAGCGACGGCAGACTTTACCATAACAGTGTCGGCAAACTTGACCTGTAGCTTGCTCGGGTGCACGTTTACGTCTACCATGTCGTACGGCATAGTCAAATGCAGGACAAACAGCGGGTATTGCCGTTTCATGAGATACGGCGCATACACCGAATATATGGCGTACATGATGTCGGCGCTTTCGACGTATCTGCCGTTTATTACGACGTGCTGATAGTTCTTAGACGGCTTTGTAAATGACGGAACGCAGGTGTACCCCTCGATCTTGAGCTGCGGTTCTTCGAGCGACGCATGCACGGTGTTTTTCAATACGGCGTCGCCGTAGACTGCGAATATCGCACTTTTTAACCCCTCGCCCGACGAAGCGAATTTCTTTGTCTCGCTGTCGAATTTAAACACGACGTCTGCATTTGCGAGCACCAAATGCTCTATAAGCGCGAGGATTTTCGCTTCCTCTTTGGACGGCTTGTTCAAAAACTTTTTGCGCGCGGGTATGCGCTCGAAAAGATTGACGACCGTAACCGTCGTTCCGAGCTTGGCACCGCATTCCTCGTGCGAGACGAGCTTGCCGCCCTTGTAAACAATTTCTCCGCCCATATCGCTGTCTTTTACGCGCGACGTCATTGTTACGTCCGCAACCGCCGCAATGCTCGGAAGCGCCTCGCCGCGAAAGCCGAGCGTGGAAATCGTGTCGAGATCGTCGATTGCTTTTATTTTACTCGTCGCGTGCGGCATGAATGCCGTCGGCATGTCGTCGAACTCAATGCCGCTTCCGTTGTCGTCAACGCGAATATAGTCTATTCCGCCACCCCTGACGCTGACGGTAATTTCCGTAGCGCCTGCGTCAATGGCGTTTTCGACGAGCTCTTTGACAATCGACGACGGGCTTTCCACCACCTCGCCGGCGGCTATACGGTTAAAAATTTCGCTCGGAAGTCTGTTTATCTTCATAGTTCGATTTTTTCCTTTAAGTCGCACAGAATATCGAGCGCGGTGCGCGGCGTTATGTCGTCGACGTTGATCTCTTTTAGTATCGTTATCACTTCGTCATAGCGCGACACATTGTCAAACATCGACACCTGCCGCGTGTCGTTGGCCTTATGCGCTATGTCGGCGTTTAACAGCTTTGTGAGAAGCTGTTTGGCTCTGTCGATAACAGTTCGCGGAAGCCCCGCAAGCGCCGAAACTTCAATACCGAAGCTTTTATTCGCACTTCCGCGCATGATTTTGCGCAAAAACTTGATGCCGCCGTCCTGCTCTTTCGCGGTGAACTTGTAGTTCTTTAACCCCGACAAAGTGCCCTCGAGCTCTGTCATCTCGTGATAGTGTGTGGAAAACAGAACTTTTGCTTTTAGGTTATTCGCAAGGTATTCCATAACCGACCAAGCAATGCTCAAGCCGTCGTATGTAGCCGTGCCACGACCTATCTCGTCGAGTAGAATTAAGCTGTTATCGGTTGCGTTTTCGAGTATTTGCGATACCTCGGTCATTTCCACCATAAACGTACTGCGCCCCGTCGAAATATCGTCGCTAGCGCCGACGCGAGTAAACAACTTGTCTACAAGACCGATTTTCGCGCTTTTTGCAGGCACGAACGAGCCCATATGCGCAAGTATAACGATGAGCGCAACTTGCCGCATATACAGACTTTTCCCCGCCATATTAGGGCCGGTAATGAGCATTATCTTTGATTCGCCGCTGTCAAGCGCAGTATTATTCGGCACAAATATTTCGTCGGACGGCAAGTTTTCCGCCACCGGATGGCGGCCTTCGGTAATGACAATCTCACCCGTAGTCGTTATTTCCGGCTTGCAATAACCGTTGCTTTTGGCGACGACGGCAAGCGCGACAAGACAGTCGAGCACACCGAGAGCCTTGCCTATCGCGTTAAATTCGCGGCAATGCACTCGCAGCGTTTCGAGCAGCGCGAGATAAAGCTCGCGTTCCTTTCTTTCGGCAAGCTCTGCGGCGTTAAGTACTCTGTATTCAAGGTCCTTGAGCTCATCAGTTATATAACGCTCGGCGTTTGCGACCGTTTGACGGCGTTGATAATTTTGCGGAACAGCGGAGTCAAACTGCCTCGGCACCTCGATATAATATCCAAACAGTCGGTTGTATGAAATGCGAAGATTTTTAATCCCCGTTTTTTCGCGTTCTTCGCTTTCCATTTTAGCAATGATGCCGCGCGAATTGTTGACGAGATTGCGATATTCGTCAAGCTTTTCGTCGTAGTCGGAAGCAATAATATACTTTTCTTGTTCTTTGTCGCCCGAAATGTTATTAGCTATCGCCCTGTCTATTAAATCTGCGATTTCCGTAAGATCGACTAGCTCGCCGGCTATCGCGCCGAGTACGCGCGAAGAAAGCGTAGACAGCGCCGATTTGATTTCGGGAACGACGGCAAGCGAGATTCCGAGCGCAGTTACGTCCTTTGTTTTAATCTCGCCGAGCGCAAGCGCCGACGATATGCGTATGACGTCTTTAACTTTGGCAAGCGTCGTGCGCAGTCTTTCGCGCGTAACTGTGTCGGCATACAGCGCGTCGACCGCGTTTAGTCTGTCGTCTATTTCGGACTTGACGTAAAGCGGTCTGAGCAGCCACTGCTGCATCAACCGTCCGCCCATAGGCGTACATGTCTTGTTGATGATGTCAATGAGCGCAGTACCGCGCTTTCTGCTCTGCGAATCGACAAGCTCGAGCGTCTTTGCGGTGTTGGCGTCGATATCCATATACCTTTCGGACTCGTAGTTCTCCGAAACCCCGACGTTTACGTCCGAGCGGAACTGCATCGCCCGAACATACTCGATAAGCGCGCCCTCGGCGCAAACGCACGCGGGAGTTTTGAGCAGTGTTTTTAATGATGCGGGATCGACGACCGAGCCCACCGTCGCCTTTGCATTTTCGAACTCAAATTTATCGTCGTCGTACTGCGACATTTCGCAAATAGATCCGAACTTGACGGCAGACAGTTCGACGCTTTCTTCAAGCATTTTCGAATTGCAGATAATCTCCGCGGGCTTAACCCTCAATAGCAAGTCGTTCAGCTTGACCTTTATGGGATACGGAATATATCTATTAAACGTTTCGGAAGTCGTGATATCCGCCCAAACCGCGCCGACGCCATCTTTGTCGAGATAGAGCGACATTATGTAATTGTTTTTGTCGTCCGAAAGCGATTCGCTGTCCGTAATGGTGCCGCTCGTAATAATGCGCGTAACGCCGCGGTCGACCATTCCCTTGGTCTCTTTAGGGTCTTGAAGCTGGTCGCACACCGCAACCTTGTACCCCTTTTTAATCAGCTTCGAGATATATGTTTGCACTGCGTGGTGCGGGACGCCGCACATGGGCGCGCGCTCCTCGAGCCCGCAATTTCTTCCGGTCAGCGTCAAGTCGAGTTCTTGCGACGCGGTGATCGCGTCCTCAAAAAACATCTCGTAAAAATCACCCAAGCGGAACATGAGTATCGCGTTGGGATACTGCAGTTTTATCTTTTTGTATTGCACCATCATCGGGGAAAGCGCCATTATTCAGCCACCTCGCCTTTTAGATTGGCATTCTTTGCCGAAACAACCTTGACATTTACAAAATCACCGATATTAGCCGTATCACTTTCAAAAGATATCGCCGCGTCGTTTTGCGCTTTTCCAAAGCATGTATTTCCCTTCTTTTCGGCGACAAGCACTTCAAAGTTTTTACCGATATAGCCGTTTGCTATCGACTTAGATATTTCGAATTGCGCCTTTATAAGACTGTCGATTCGCGCCTGCTTGGTCTTATAATCGAGCTGAGGCATATCGGCGGCGGGCGTCCCGCTTCGCCTCGAATATATGAACATGAAAAGATTGTTATACTCGACTTGCTGCACGAGATCGAGCGTTTGAGCAAAATCATCTTCCGTCTCCGTCGGAAACCCGACCATGACGTCCGAGCTCAACCCGATATCGGGAACGACGCTTCGAACGGCCGCAATCTTATCGAGATATTCGCCGCGCGTGTAATGCCTGTTCATCGCGGCGAGAATCCTGTCGCTCCCCGCCTGAACGGGCAAGTGCAAGTTATGACTCAAAACCTTTGACTGTGCAATCCTCTCCGCAAGCGCCGGCGAAAAATCTTTGGGGTGCGAGGTCATGAACTTCAGTCTGTATTTTTTGTCGAGCTCCAGCATTTTCAAAAGCCCCACGAAATCGACGTCACCGTACCGATACGAATTGACGTTTTGACCGAGCAGCGTTATCTGTCTGTGTCCGGAAGCTATCAGCCGCTCGACGTCGGATACTATGTCGTCAACAGGTCTGCAACGCTCTCGACCGCGAACGTACGGCACTATGCAATACGTACAGAAGTTGTTGCAGCCGTACATAATATTGACCCAAGCATTAACGTTTTGCGCCCTTACGGCTGGCGTATCGGAAACCTCGCGCTCTTTGTCCCATACATCGATTATTCGAGTTCCCGTGCCGAGGAATGTATCGACGTATTCTCCGAGAAGGTGCTGATTAAAGGTTCCTATAATTATATCGACAAACGCGCAACGCTTGGCAAGCTTTTCCGCCGCGCCCGGCTGCTGCGTCATACAACCGCATACGACAAGCACTGCGCCCGACTTTTTGATGCTTTTAATTCTGCCGAGATGACCTAAAACCTTGGTTTCAGCCGTTTCGCGCACGCAACACGTATTCATAACTATTATATCGGCGTCTTTGACGTCGTCACACGCGACAAAACCGCAGGTTTCCAAAATACCCGCCAACTTTTCGGACTCGTGGACATTCATCTGACAGCCGTATGTATGAATGTGGTAGCAACCTTTCATCTGTTTAATTATACACTTTTTTATATCGATTGTACAGCGAATTTACGCTTTTTTATCGCTTGTGCACATTTGAGAAAAGAATTCGAGTTTTGCGTCGAGCTTTTCGTCAAACCTCTCCGCATACAGCTTTACGTCGCGAATGTTTGCAAAGCGGGAAATAATTCCGTCCCCTACGAATTTGGATATTGCGCCGGCGCCGCAAGCCATTACGCCCACTGTTTCTTCCATGGTCGTTATGTTGTTGATACACTCTTTGCCGGGCAACGAAAAACCGACGTTTTCGAGATTACAAGACTGCCGCTTTTGCCTATACAGATAATACGGAACATACCCGTCGCTGTGAGCAAAAGCGTAGTCCGTCATGGCGGCGGTGCGTTCGTTTTCGCCTTTTTCATAGCGTATCTCGCTTCCGTTCTTTTTGGCGAGCGAATGAACGGTCAGGTTATGCGGACTCAGTGCTTTTACGCCGTCGAAGCTTTTTGCAAAATCCTCTTCGCTCTCACCGTCGAGACCTGCGATAAGATCGCAGTTGATATCGAATCCGTACTTTGATACAGTGTTGTATGCGTCGAAAAACTGCGCAGAATTGTGGTGTCTGCCGATTCGCCGCAATGTTTCGTCATTCAAAGTCTGCGGGTTGATACACACCCGCGTGACGTTGTGCTCGCGCATAACTTGCGCCTTGCCGTCTGTTATCGAATCGGGTCGTCCCGCCTCGCAGGTGTATTCGCAATCGCAGTCGCCTATTGCATCCAGCACCTCACACAGTTTGTTCTCGTCAAGTGCGGTAGGCGTTCCCCCGCCTATATATACCGAAAGAATCCTCATGTTTTTTTCACGCAAAAACACAAGCGTTCTATCAATCTCTTTGCATAACAGTGAAACGTACTGTTCACTATTTTCTTTGCGCTTATCGAGAGGAACGGATACGAACGAACAATAATTGCACCGAGTCGGACAAAATGGGATATGAATATAAAGATTTATGTAGTCGCGCGGAAACAATACTTTTCCGTGTTGCGCATCGACTATTTTCCGCAGTATTGTTGCACGCTCTCCGCTTACGCGGTATACATCTTGCATTAACCGCGTTGCTTCCGCTTCGCTATTTCCGCCCTTTAACGCCTCGTAAAACAGCTTTGTAGGCCGAACGCCTGTAAGAGCGCCCCAAGGCGACTTCTCGCCCGTGTGCGCCGACAAGGCGTCGTACAGCGCAATTTTAGATAGCCGCGCCGCCCGTCGCTCTGTCGGCAACAGCTGCGCGATGTCCGAATAGTCAAAACGAAAAACCATATCAAACGCCTCGACTGTGAACATATTGTTGTCACGCAAAATATACGCCGGCGGTATGTCGTCGCCGAAAAACAGCCGCGCCACGTCGCGAAGCTCTGTATCGTCCTTTATATCAAGCCTTGGCATACGGATTATATTTGCGCTCGAAATCAAGCGTTGTCGCTTTGTCGTGTCCGGGATAGACGTCGTAGTTTCCGTCGAGCGCAAAAAGTTTTTTAATCGAGCTCATCATTTCCGAATGAGATGACTGCGGAAAATCGGTTCTTCCTATGCAAAGTCTGAACAGAGTATCGCCGCTGAATATGCTCGTACCGTCCATAATATAACACACGCCGCCCGGGGTGTGTCCGGGTGTAGCAAGCACCTTAAACTCATGCCCAAGCAAAGTAAATACATCGCCGTCATTTACTTCGACATCTGCATCAAAAGACTCGACGGGCTCGTCGCCAAATCCGAGTCTTATGTAAAAATCGGCGTCTTTGAGTAATTTGTAATCGACGCTCGAAACGTAGACCTTTGCACCCATTTTTTGAAGCGCCGATACTCCGCCGACGTGATCGAAATGGGTGTGCGTTATTATAACGTATTTAGGTACGGCGTTTATTTCTTTTAGCGCAATGTCGATTTTACCGACATCACAGCCAGGATCTACAACAATCGCTTCACCGTTATTTTCGATAATGTAAGTATTGGTCCGGTTAATACCTGTTTTAATACATGTAAATTTCATATACAACTCAATTCATAGTGCGGTACACTTTGTCGACATTGCGGATGGAGCGAATCTTATTCATCACCAAATCGAGCTGTGTGGGACTGTTTACGCGCAGAGAAATGGATATAATCGCCTTACTGTCCTTATCTAAAACGCGCGCAGTCAGCGACTCGATTGACATCTTCATGTCGGAAACGGTTTTTGTCACGCGTGCGAGAACGCCGCCAGAATCCTTACATTCTATAGTGAGTGCAACTACAAACGGCGCCGCACTTTCCTTGTTCCAATGTGCTTCTATGAGCCTGAAACTTTCGGTATTCTTGATATTAGGACAACTGTCGCGGTGAATGGTTACGCCTCGACCGCGCGAAATAAAGCCTATAATCGCGTCACCCGGCACTGGAGAACAGCACTTGGCTATTCTCACCAAAAGATCGCTGTGCCCCTTTACGACGACGCCCTGCCCCTCGCTCTTTGTCGCGTGAGTAAAGGTTTGCGGCTCGGGCGGCTCGGGATTTTCGCGTTTATAAAAGTCGATGAGCTTTAACAGTATCTGATTGGGAGTGTACGCGCCGTACCCGATCGACGCGAACATGTCGTTAATCGACGAAAAGGAGTAGCGTTGCATAATCACGTCAAGCCACTTCTGCACCATGAGCGTAGACAGTGCAAAGCCTCTTGCTTTCGCCTCGCGCTCGAGCAATTCCTTGCCGTGCTTTATGTTCTCTTCCTTCATTTCGTGCTTAAAGAAAGCGCGAATCTTGGTCTTTGCCGACGACGTTTTGACAAACCTCAGCCAATCGCGGCTGGGACCCTTAGAAGTCGGCGACGTTATTATATCGACGTAATCGCCTGTTTTCAGCTTAGCTTCGAGCGGGACAATCTTGTTATTGACTTTAGCTCCTACGCACCTATTGCCCACTTCGGAATGAACGCTGTAAGCAAAATCGACGGGCGTAGCGCCTTCGGGAAGCGCTATGACGTCTCCGCGCGGCGTAAAAACAAACACCTGCCCGCTGTAAAGATCGAGTTTAAGCGCCTCGTAAAACTCCTGCGGATCGGCGGTTTGCTCTTTTTCTGTTTCCATAACGCCGCGCAACCATTGCAGCTTTTCGTCGAGGTCGGAATCGATATTGCGGTTTTCCTTGTATTTCCAATGCGCAGCTATGCCGTACTCTGCAATTTTGTGCATCTCAAACGTGCGAATCTGTATTTCGAACGGCATGCCGAAAGTCGTCATGACGGTAGTGTGCAGCGACTGATAGTTGTTGGGCTTGGGAACTGCAATGTAATCCTTAAATCGACCCGGAATTGGCTTCCACATGGTGTGAATGACGCCCAAAACGGCATAACAATCCCTTATTGACTCTACAATGACGCGAACTGCCGTAAGATCGTATATCTGCTCAAAGGTCTTGTGCTGATTGACCATCTTTTTGTATATGCTGTAAAAATGTTTTGGCCTGCCGCTCACTTGACCGTTGATATTGAGTTCTTTGAGCGTGTTTCGCAGAGTGTCGCAAATATGCGCGACGAGGTCCTGACGCTCCGCACGCTTTAGTGAAATTTCTTTTACAAGCTCTTCGTACGCTTCGGGATGAAGTGTTTTCAAGCACAAATCGTCAAGCTCGCACTTGTAAAACGAAAGACCGAGCCGCGATGCAAGCGGCGCGTATATATCGAGCGTTTCGGTAGCCATCGCCACTTGACGTTCGTTTGACAGAGCGCCTATAGTGCGCATGTTGTGAACTCTGTCGGCAAGCTTGATTAAAATAACGCGAATGTCCTTTGCCATAGCAAAAAACATGCGTCTGAAATTTTCTGCCTGCTCCTCTTCCTTAGACTTGAAGATCATCTTATCAAGCTTTGTTACCGAGTTAACGAGCATGCAAATTTCCGATCCGAAAAGCGACTCGATTTCCTCTGAAGTCGCGCTGGTATCTTCAATGCAATCGTGAAGCAGCGCCGCGGCGATTGTCGCACTGTCCAACCCGATATCAAGCAATAAATTGGCAACGGCTATAGGGTGCGCTATGTAAGGCTCGCCAGACATGCGGTACTGCCCGTCATGCTTGTCGACCGAATACTTAAGAGCAGCGTCAAGCATTTGCACTTGCGGCTCGCTGTACATTAGCGAGTATCTGGAACGCAAATGCTCAGACTCGCTTTCAACAATTTTCAGAGCTTCTTCCTTTGTCATTGTTGCCACGCTTCTATAGTTCTGTAAATCGAAGAATTTTCAAGAGGATTGCTGACATTGTTTATCTTGACGCCCGCGTCTGCGCGGAACATAACGAGACCGAGTTGTGTAAAGACCGAAAGACATGCGACAAACTGCGGAAGCTCAAGCGTTTTGTTCTTAGCGTGAAGCGCCTTAAAGTACGCATAAACGTTTGGAGCTTTTATACTGCCGCCCATCTTGATTGCATTGAAATACGTTCCAAACACCGCCCTGTCCGCTTTTACGCAAGAAAACAGCGACTTGCGGTTGTCTACAGTCGGTATATAAACTTTAGCCTTTGTGCGCCTGTTCAAAAAGCCGATGACGTTTTGGGACGGCGGAAAGTCTAAAAATATTATCTTATTATAATTTTCAATCATGAGAGATTTAAACTCAGGCGAAACCATTACGCGCGTATATACGTTGGCGGCGGTTTCTGCAAATATCTCATGCATTATGACGTTTTTGTGATTTCCGGCGGCAAACTTATCGTAAGTAGCCTTGCAACCGGCTATCAGCAGAATGCCGAACTTGTTATCGATGAGCGAATCGAGCTCCGACTCGTCATATTCGATGCAGTCCGGATTTTCGGACGGCGCATAATTGAGCAAGCGGAGATATCCCGCTTTTGCGAGCGCGTCGTTAAATGACAGCCTGTTTACCGCACATCCTCGGACATACAGGCGCGGAGAGTAATCGCTGTCGACGAGCTCATATATCATTTCGCGCTCTGCTTCACCGTTGTAATAAGTGTTGAGCGCATAGGAATTGTACGCAAAAAACTGCAAACCGCCCGGAGAACGCAAAATGGTGTGATTGATGTTCGTCTTTAGCGGCGTCGCCGTCATGGACGCCGTTTTTGTCATGAACAGCGGCTTGGGATTGCCGTTATTGCCGGTCGGCTCAAGCAAGTCAAGCGACAGTGCAAATTCTTTTGTAACGTCTTTTTCTTCAAGCTCCATGTCGTACGTCAAAGACGGTATAAACATGTCCTCGTCGATTTCGGCAAGCTGCTTGTAAACGCGAGCTTTAAATGCTTCGACATTTTCGGGAAGAATGGTAAAGCCCGCAGCTTGATTATGTCCGCCGAATTCTTTTAGAATGTCGGAATTTTGGCTCAAAATCTTATAGATGTTTATTCCTTCTATGCTTCGGCATGTGCCTTTATAATCGTCGTTATTTTTGACAAGGACAAAGGTCGGGCGCTTGAAATCGCCCACAAGCCGCGCGGCGAGAATTCCGGTTATTCCCTTTTCCCACTTTTCGCTCGTTATTATTATTGCGCGTTTATTGACGAGGTCCTCGGATTTAAGCATCGATATAGCCTCGTTGTAAAGCTCGTCGCAAAGCGTTTTGCGCTTAATATTGTCGCTGTTTATCTCGTCGAGCATTTTCGAAACGACGGCTTGATCGTCGGACGTAAACAGCTCGAACGCCCTGTATGCGCTTCCCATTCTTCCCGCGGCATTGATGCGCGGCGCTATCTTAAACGCAATATCAGAAGCCGTAACGGTTTTTAAGTTGAGGTCGTTGATAATAGCGAGAACGCCGAAATTGCTGCTGTCTTTCATTTGCCTAAGACCGAGCTGGACAATCAACCTGTTTTCGTCGGTAAGGCTTACTAGGTCGGCAATAGTAGCTATCGCCGCCAAATCATAATACTGCCGAGACTGCTCAACGCCGCCGAGCGCCTGTACGATTTTGAGCGCGACGCCTGCGCCGCACAAATCCTTAAACGGATAGGCACAGTTCTTTTGATGCGGGTTTACTATAACGCAATCGGGCAGGTTTTCCCCCGCCTCATGATGGTCGGTAACTATTATGTCGACACCGAGGTCGTTTGCAAGCTCGACCTCTTCAATGGCCGAAATGCCGCAGTCGCACGTAAGGATTAAATCGGGCTTGATGTTATCGATAATTCTTTCTATACTGTCGACGTTAAGACCGTAACCCTCGCCAACACGATCGGGTATATGCGTGTGAATATCAAGCCCGCGCGACGATAGGTACAGCGCGAGAATGGCGGAAGCACAAATTCCGTCCGCATCGTAATCGCCGTACACTACGACCGATTCTCTGTTTTCTATTGCTTGCTCCAGCCGCTCGCAGCACTCTTTCATGCCGAGCATGGACATGGGGGGATAAAAGTTCTCTTCATCGGGTTCGAGGAACACCTTGATGGCATCGACGTTGTCGTAGCCGCGCATAATCAACAATTCGACAAGTCGCTTGTTTAAACATAGCTTCTCGCTGATTGCTTCGACGGTTTTGGGATCGGGCGTGATATCGTTGATTTTTTGCGTTTTTAAATTCATGATGCTACTCTATAATATACTAATTTCTATTGATATACTTACTTGTGATATATTCTGTAATCGTAAAAAATTATGATTTCTTATAGTTTATACGTGCCGAATGATTTTATTGCAAAAGCCTTCTCAAACGGAAGGCTTTTGTCATGTGCGAATTGTATTACGCTTGCGCTTCCGATTTTTCGGAGTCGCCTATTTTGCCGCCGCTATTTTTGGGCGACAAGCCGTATTTTTTGTTGCTCTTCTTACCGAAGCGTTGGAATATAGCCCAGAACGACGGCGCAATGCATATGGATGAGAACGTACCTGAAAGAAGACCTATGATGATCGGGAACGCGAATATGCGAATGTCCGCAACGCCTATTATCGCAACCATCAAAATCATAATCAACGTTGTAATCGTCGTATTGATGGAACGCATGAGCGTTTCGCGTATCGACTTGTTGGCAATCTGTTCGGCAGACATGTTCTTTGCATACACCGACTTGGTATTTTCACGAACGCGGTCAAATACGATAATCGAGTTATTAATCGAATAGCCGAGTATGGTAATGAGCGCCGCAATAAACGTACTGTTGATTTCGATGTGGCATATTGCCATAAACGCAAACATCATAACCACGTCGTGGAACAGCGCTATGATACACGCCAAGCCGCTCGAAAGCTGGAACCTGAGTCCGATATAGCACAGCATGAATATAAGTGCGAGCGACACGGCAAGTATTGCGTTGAAAATCAATTCCGTCGAAACCGTAGCGCTTACGAGCGCGCCTTCCGTCGCCCTGCTCGCAAAGACGTCGGTCTTTTTCATGGCATTGACGATAGCGTTTCTCACCGATTTGCTGTTATTTATCGTCTTGTACGTGATGATGAGCTGCTTGCTGTCTTCGCCGCGCTCTATCGCTCCTTCGATATCGTTGTTCTCGAATGACAGTCCCGCGGCGACTTCGTTGCTATTGAGATCACCTACTGCCGCGATAAACTGTTCGACCATTTCCTCTACGTCGGCGTCGACAAGGGTCTCTTGATAAGTCAATGTTATGGTCTTCTTGTCACTGTCAACTGCTATTTTCGGAATGATTTTGAGAACTTCGTCGTTAATTTTCTGCTCGATTGCGGGATTGACAAGCTCTCGCATGGCATCGTTGGACACGCCGTCGACAGCGAAATACTTGACGTGGATGGAAGCGGAACGCCCCGAGCCCTGACGCTGAAACCTATCGATGTCGATATTATAGGACTTGCCGTTCTCGTCGGTGACTGTGGCTATCGCCTTTTTAATCTGATCGCAATAATCGTCGTAATTGCTTGTCGTCAACTTTTCACCGAGGTTAACGTCAATCGAGTATCCACCGGTAAAATCGGTGCCGAGATTGAGCGCCGAGCCGAGGGTGAAGTTGAAAATTATCATCATAATCACGGCTACTGCAACGATTGCAATAGGGATAATGAAGAATGTCTTGCGCTTTTCGACTATGTGAAGATCTTTTTCGAGGAGGTTATCAAGTCGTTTCATTATGCCTCACCTCCCGTTTCTTTTGCGCGGTGAGCCGCATGAGCATTCCTTTCAAGCTCTTTGAGCTTTTGTTTTTCTTCCTTCTCTTGCCGCTTCTGCTCTTCTTCCTGCTGCAAAACTTGGAGAACAGCTGCGTCGGTTGCGTCGGCTTCGAGATTTTGATACTGCCTGCCGCGCTTTAGGTTGTACAGTTTTTCGTTGTGCGAGTTGAGATTGATAAACCAGTGCGTAATCGCGCGCGATACGACAAGCGACGTAAAGAGCGAGAGCAGAACGCCGACGAGCAGCGTGAGCGCAAAGCCGCTTACGGAGCCTGTACCGAGGAGCAACAACAGTATGCACGCGATGACCGTCGTAACGTTACTGTCCAATATAGCGAACAACGCTTTCTTGAAACCGGCGTGGTATGCGGCCATAATCGACTTGCCGTTTCGGTATTCGTCTTTAATGCGCTCGAATATGATTATATTTGCGTCGACCGCCATACCGATACTCAATAGGATACCCGCAATGCCCGGAAGAGTGAGCTGCACCCAAGGCAATACTGCGAGGAAGAACATATAAAGCACTACGTAGAAAAGAAGCGCGAGCGTCGCCGCCAAACCGAGCATTCTGTATAGGAAGCACATAAACGCTATGACGAGAATAAACCCGATAAGGCCGGCAATCAAGCCGTAAGTGAGCGCATTCTCACCGAGCGTCGGCGAAATGGTTTCCGACTGAATGAGGTTGAGCTGAACGGAGAAAGTACCGCTGTTTATTTGATTGGCGAGATCTTCCGCTTGTTCTTCGGTAAAGTTACCTGTAATAATCGGGTCGCGAGGTATCGCAGATTTAATCTCAGCGCGGCTTATATAGTTGTCGTCGCGAACGCCGTTACGAGTAGTGTATATACGCATATACTCGCCGATATTCGCCGAAGTGATCTCCGCAATCTTGGTGTTGCCGGTGGGCGTCAGCGTGAGCTGAACATAGTAGCCGTTTTCCGCGCTATAAGAATAATCGGCGCGTACGACGTCATCGCCGGTGAGCACGGGTGTGTTGAGGTCGCTGTCCAGCACGAATTCGAGCTGAACGGGATCGCCTATAATGTCGAGAATATCGGACGCATTCTCTACGTCGGGGATTTCGACACGCAGTCTGTTTTCGCCCTCGCGAACGACCGTCGCCTCGGTAAAGCCCTTGCCGACGAGCATAGCCTCGAGCGACGAGCGCGTGCCGTTGATCTTCGACTCGAAATTATCTATCTCGGTGTAGTTGGGAACGTCGTAAACGGCGTAAACACCGCCTTCGAGGTCGAGTCCGAGGCTGATTGATTCCTTAGACAAAAACGGATGATAGTCCGTCAAGCCGAACTTCATGGGAACAAAACAAAAAATCATTCCGACCACGAGCAGAACGCCCATGAGGACAATCTTTGTTATTGTTGATTTTTTCTTGACGGCCTTGTGTGTAGGCGGAGCGTCAAGCGGCTTTACGCTCGAACCCTCTCCCGTCAAGGAGCGATTGTTGTCCATAAATTTCTCCACGGTATCTTATCTAAAACGTATTTTTGCGCTATACCGACATGATACCCATATATTATATAAAAAAGAAAGGTCTAAGTCAAATATTTCAAACGCATAACGCGAAATAATTTAAAGAATTTTGAGCTTTTAATCGCCGTCTTCGCTCTCTTCTATCGCCTTTACGGCGAGCGCGCACTCCACGCGCTTTCTCATCAGCTCGCAAGCGGGCTTATACGGCTTATTGATATCGCCGTTGTACTTAAACGAATTTGCCATGCACCCGCCCGAACAATAGTACTTCGCCCAACAGGAAACACATTCCTGTTTACTCGGGACGCCGCAGTAGTAAAACTTTTTGCGCTTTTGCTCGTCGAGCTTTTTGGAAAACACGTCGCCGAGAGCCATTTGCTCTATGCCGTCGAATTGGTGGCAGGGATAAATCTTGCCGTCCGGCGCCACAGCGACGTACTCGCCTCCTGCGCCGCAGCCTTTGAGCCTTTTCGAAGCGCACGGTGCATTGTCTATGTCGATCATGAAGTGGAAAAAGTTAAACCACTTGTCCGTCTTTCTGCGCACAATGTATTCGGCCGCAAGTCTGTCGTACTCCTTTATTACCGTCGGCAAATCGCTCTCGCGTATTGCCATAGGGCTACTGTCGGGAAGCACTACAGGCTCCATCGATATCTGATCGAAGCCGACGTCGTTGAGGTACAAAATATCGTCGGCAAAATCGAGGTTGTAGCGCGTAAAAGTCCCTCGAACATAATATTGCCCTTTTCGCCTGTCTTTAAACCGCAGCGCGTTTTTAATGACAGTGTCGTGCGTTTCTTTGCCGCCGACAGTCTTACGAACGCGGTCGTGAACTTCTTTTCGCCCGTCGATACTCAAAACGACGTTGTACATCTGCTCGTTGAAAAAGTCGATGTCCTCGTCAGAGAGCTTGTACGCATTCGTCGTAATGGTGAAGCGGAAGTTTTTGTCACGCTCTTTCTCTATCGAGCGCGCGTAATATACCGCTTTTTTGACGACGTCTATATCGAGCATGGGCTCGCCGCCGAAAAAGTCAATTTCGAGATTGCGGCGCTTCCCGCTCGCCTCGACGAGCATATCGATTGCGGCTTTTGCCGTTTCGAAATCCATGTTGCGCCGCTCGTCGTGGTAGGTGCCGCCGTCGGCAAAGCAATACTCGCACGCAAAATTGCAATTGTGCGATACGTTAAGGCACATCGCCTTAATGACCGGCGAATACGGCGGAAGCTCAGCTTTTAACTCGCTCACAAAAAGCGTGCCCGAGCTTTTGAGCTTATTGATCTCAGCCTTTGCGCTTTCTATTTCACACGACGAAAACGGCGACGTATCGTCGCCGTCCAAAAGAGCTTTTACTACAGCGTCAATCTCAAAGAATGCCCCGCTCTCGGTGTCCAAAGCAAACAGACGGTCAAGCAGTCCGAAAGTATGGACCATTATTTTTCTTTCTTTTCGGGATTAAGGATTTTGACGGTTTTGCGTTCGCAAGTCTGATTGCCGACAGTGCAGCTCGTCTTGCAAGCCGATTGGCAGCTCGTCTGGCATTCGCCGCAAGCGGTGTCGCAACCGTTGTCGATAGTGGAACTTCTGATGACTTTTATATGTGCCATGATAGCCTCCGAATTTCTTTTGTATTATTATACAGCATGTCTTCGCAAAAATCAAGCAATTATATTAAATTTAAAGGTAAGATAATTACAGAGCTCAATGGTGGTTTCTGACGTTTACCGCGATGATGCCGCTGATAAGGCCGGACAGCGTGCCGAGCACGCAGTCATTGAACAGCGACAGCCCGAATTGGAAGTGATTGTCCAAAAGCGAAAACACCAGAAACGACAACCAAACGAATATCAACCCGCTGACGGCGCCGCGCAGCCAGCCGTTGTTCGGCTTTCTCAGAGCAATAATGCAACCGAGGAATATCGCCAAGCTTTTTATGACTTGATTAATTACGGGTATAGCCGAATCGGATATGTTAAAAAGCTTGACGGCGAGCGCAGAAAGCAGTACTGCGATGAGCGCTATTATCAAGGCGATGATGTTAGCCTTGACTATTTCAAAGATATATCCCCTGTCCTTGACCTCATGTTTTGCCATAGAAAAACCTCCGCATACACAATTACATTATGCGGAGGTCTGTTCGGTTAGAATATTGTCGGAATTACTTTTTTGTCGAATTTTTCGAAGTGCTCGACTTTTTCTTGCCGGAATTGCTCGGTCCGGCTTTTTTCTTTTCGGGAGCGGGCGCGGGAGTTTCGGAAGCAGCCTCGACGGTCGCGGCCTCTTCGGCTGCAGGCTCTTGCGTGTCGACTTTCTCTGCGACGGGCTCTTTCTCGACTTCGAGAGTTTTTTCTTCGACAGGCGCGTCTACAGCGCTAACTTCTTCGGCGGGCTCGTCGTATTTGGGCTCTTCCGCGGGCGCCATAACCTCGGCGGCATGCTCGTTCGACTGATCGTCAAAAAGGTCGGTCGAATCGGGACGAGGAGCGCGCTCGAGAATTTGATAGAGTGCCTGGATATCGAATGTCATAGTCGACTTGCTGTCGCCGACGCCCGTCTCGATTACCATTTCGCGTTCGGAGGGCGAAACCTGTCTGATTTCCTTGATGACACCGATGATTCCTCCGACAGTCTTTATGACGTCGCCGGGAATAAGCGAGTTATGCAGGTCCATAGTCTGCTTTGCGCGCCTTTTGTTGGTAAACATGGGAACTACGAGCAAAACCACAACAAGCACGATCAAAAGTCCCACAAACAGCCATTGCATAACGCCGTCGGCCGCGCTTAAAAAGGTATTCGATACCATATTAATCTCCTAAACAGTTTTCTTTATTAATATTATATCATGACGTGCGACAAAAATCAATCGAATATCGGGTAGATAAAAAGTAATTTATTACTTTTTTGTCTTATTTTTTCGGGTGTCTGAAGTTTTCGCGTCGAATATTCCTATAAGTCGGTCTGACAGCTCGCGGTTTGATATACCGCCGTCAATGATAAGCTCCAGCGGCGCGAGGTCTATCAAGTAGTACATGAGTTCCATCCCGTCGCCCGCATTGAGGTCGAGCGTACCCGTTTTAAGTGCGCCGGTCAGCCTGTACTTTCCGTCGGCCTCGTAGACCGTCAGCTTATTTATCTTGGGATCTACCGCGCTTATCAAAAATCTCAGCAATTCATTGTATGTCGCATTGTCGTAAAGGTATGCCCCGTTACTTTTTGTCAGCTTGCAAATCTCAAGCCATCTGTCCTTGAGCTCGCCCAGCTTAAAATTGAAAATGCCGTCGAGCGCCATCCCGTCCTCGACCTTTATCAGCTTGGCGAGCAGTTTGTGCTCATTTTCTCTGTCAAACGCCACGAGAGTTCTCAGTAAAAGCTCGTATCGCGCCGTCGGCAGACCGAGCAAAAGGTTTTGTTTAATATAATCAAACTTTGTGTAGACCGCATACATTTCGATAAGGCACTCTTTAATAGCCGCAAGCATTAGAGTTCTACTTTCCGTCTCGCAACCGAACCCGCAGTAAAGCCGCCTACCCGAAAGATTTAGCGCGGATACTGCGGAACATTCCTCGAGCTTGCTTTTTATGACGTCCTCGACGGAGTATAACCAATCCGCCTTGGACGCGTCGACACTTACCGTAATCTGAAACATAAAATACTCCCGCATAGACACCGATTATTCCTATGCCGCATAGACTAAACAGTGACTACCAAAGTATTTTATGAAGAGTAATGCCGTTTTACGCACGCTAAACGAATTTAGCGGACATATAAAAGCCGACGTCGCCAAAAAAGTGCAAAAAAATTTGCCAAATACGTAAAAAAAGGTTGATTTTTAGTGTGTGATTTGTTATTATAGTAAGGCACGATTGGGAGCATAGCTCAGTTGGGAGAGCATCTGCCTTACAAGCAGAGGGTCATAGGTTCGAGTCCTATTGTTCCCACCACTTCATGTTCATACGGCACCATAGCCAAGCGGTAAGGCAGAGGCCTGCAAAGTCTTAACCCCCGGTTCGATTCCGGGTGGTGCCTCCAAAAAAACGAAACGCGGAGGGTCTTCCGCGTTTTGCATATAAAACAAGAGATGACGCGCCGCTGTGGCGGAATAGGCAGACGCATTGGACTTAAAATCCAACGGAAGAGATTCCATACCGGTTCAAGTCCGGTCAGCGGTACCAAAAATCGGCAAAAACAAATTTTGCCGATTTTTGTTAGCAACAAAACTGCCCGACGTTTGTCGGGCAGTATGCAATTATATAAAGATATTTAAACGTTGATTTCGGGCTCGTACGGCTCGTACTTTTCGGACTTAAGGAGCGGATCGACGACTGTTTCGATAAACTCGTCCACCTGCTCCGGTGCGCGCCCGACAAAGTTTTCGGGACTTAGGATACTGTCGATTTTATCCTTGACAGCGGCGAACTTGGCGTCGGCCTTGATGCGCTCGATAAGGTCGTTGCGCTCGCCGCGCTCTTTAACCGCTTTTGCACTCTCCATCGAGTGCTGTCTAATCGCCTCGTGAAGCTCCTGTCTGTCGCCGCCCGCCTTGACGCATTCCATCAATATCTCTTCCGTCGCCATAAAGGGAAGCTCGTCGTTGATACGCCTTCCGATGACGCCGGGATACACAACGAGGTTTTCTGTAACGTTGATGTAGATGTTGAGCACGCCGTCGAGCGCGAGGAACGCCTGCGGTATAGTTAGGCGCTTGTTGGCACTGTCGTCGAGCGTGCGCTCAAACCATTGCGTAGACGCGGTTACAGCTTCGTTCATCGGCATGGACATGACAAAGCGGCTGAGCGCACATATTCTTTCACTGCGCATGGGGTTGCGCTTATATGCCATCGCCGACGAGCCGATCTGAGTCTTTTCAAACGGCTCTTCCACCTCTTTGAACGACTGCATGATTCGCATATCGTTTGCAAACTTGTACGCGCTCTGCGCTATCTGCGACAAAAGCGACACAACCTGATAGTCGAACTTTCTCGTGTACGTCTGACCGCTGACGGCAAAGACGTTTTTGAAGCCCATTTTTTTGACAACCTTTTTTTCAAGCTCGCGCACCTTGCCGCCGTCGCCGTCAAACAGCGACAAAAAGCTAGCCTGCGTGCCCGTAGTGCCCTTTACGCCACGCAGTTTATATCCGTTCATCAAGTGCTTTAAGTCCTCAAAATCGAGGCAAAGCTCGTACAGCCACAGCGTCGCGCGCTTTCCGAGTGTGGTAAGCTGTGCCGGCTGAAGATGGGTATATCCGAGTACAGGCAGGTTTTTGTATGTTTTGGCGAATGTGCGGAGCTTGTCCATGACTGTCAGCATCTTGCGGCGCACAACCTTGAGCGCGTCGTAAATCTGAATGAGCTCAGCATTGTCGGTGACAAAACAGCTCGTCGCGCCGAGATGAATTATCGGTTTTGCCGTCTTTGCCTGTTCGCCGAATGCGTGAACATGCGCCATAACGTCGTGGCGCACTATTTTTTCTTCCTGCTGCGCGAAGTCATAATTGATCTTTTTCGCGTACTTCTTCATTTCGGCGATTTGCGCGTCGCTTATGTCGAGTCCGAGCTCTTTTTCACTCTCGGCTAACGCTATCCACAGCTTGCGCCAAAGCCGAAATTTATAGTCGTCCGAGAATATCTCGGCAGTCGCCCTGTCGGCATAACGCGTTATCAGCGGGTTTTCATAAATGTCTTTCATATTGTATCTCCTCGTAAAAACGCATAGCGTTTCCGTAAAAAATATTATCAATATCTTTCTGCCTGTATCCGAGCTTGTTCAGTCGGTCTGCTACCCTATATAAATCGTCGTAGCTTTTCAAATCTTTCGGAAGATCGACGCTTCCGTTGAAATCGGTTCCCAAGCACAAGCGGTCTATTCCGTAGCTTTGAACGAAGCCGTCCATGACGTCGGCAAGCTCTGCCGCCGTGTACGCGTCTGTAAACTTGGCCACCGCGCAAAGCCCTATCGGAGCATTTCGCATTACAAGCGCTTTTATTTGATCGCCGTCGAGGCTGCGCGGGTGCGAATTGAAGCCTGTATGCGAGCAAATCGGGTGTTTTGCCACATCGAGAGCCGCAAAAAAGCTCTTTTTGTTGAGGTGCGCCAAATCGACCGCACACGCACAGTTCATGCGCCGAATGGCGCGGCGACCGATTTTAGTAAGATCACCGTCGTCAAGTGCGCCGCCCGCAAATCGGTTGTTATGATTCCAAGTCAATGAACAGTAAAAGAACTTTGAAAAGTCGAATATTTCGTAGCGCTCGTTTTCGCCTAAGAACCCGATATCCTCTATCGCTATCGGCTCGTTCAATCCGCTGAGTGCGCCCAAAATATCGGCAACACGTGTCTCTGCATCGACTGTGTCGAACTCGCTCGTCCAAATAGCCGCCGTTACTTTTCCTTCGCACGCACTTGCGTAGGCATTAAAGCGGGTTTTATCTATCGCAGTCGGAAAATCGTTGTGCAAATCAAATATCATACGCATATATACGCTTGTAATCGACTTGCGGTTACTTCGATTTTAAAGCGACGGCGGATTTGAACTAACACAAAACTCGCTAAAATGAAAAGCGCGCCGAGAATATCGACGCGCGGTTTTGAGTTTTAATCTTTTTTCTCGTCGTCGGCGGACTCGTTGACATTCTTGAGAAGGCTCGCGAGTACGTTGTTGTCCGACTTCTCGCTGTAAACGTCGCTCTCTTCCACCTTTTTGGAAACGGGCTTGGATACGGTAGGCTTAGCATCTTCGAGGCATGCCTTTATGCTGAGCGTCGTCTTGCGGTGAGCCTCGTCGTATGCGAGAACCTTGACCTTGACTTCGTCTCCGGGATGAAGAACCTCGTTGATGTCCTTGACGTACGAAGCGGCAGCTTCGGAAACGTGAACCAAACCTTCGACGCCCGGCTCAATCTCGACAAACGCGCCGTAAGGAAGAACGCTTATTACCTTGCCGGTTATGACAGAGCCCACGGGATGCTTTTCCATGCACTTGTCAAACGGGTGCGGCTGAAGCTCGCGATAGCCAAGCGAAACGCGTTGTTTTTCCCTGTCTGTCTTGAGAACGAGGAAGTCGTACGTCTTGCCTATTTCGAGCACCTCGTCCGGAGACTCGATGTGCGAGTACGAAAGATGATCTACGTGCGCAAGGCAATCAATGCCGTCGACGCTTACGAACGCGCCGTACGGGCTGATGCGCTTGACCTCGCCCGAAACAACAACGTTGGGCTTGACATTTTCCCAGAATATCTCGGCACGCTTATCTTTTTCGTCCTTCTCTTCTTGGAGAATGACGCGCTGCGACGCTACGATCTTGTGTCCGATGTCGTCGATGTCGAGCGCACGGAGCCTAAGCGTTTTGCCGACGAACTTTTTGAGGTCTGGAACGAATTTAAGGCGTATCTGCGACGCGGGAACGAAAACACGGTACGTCCCGAGCGATCCGGTAAGTCCGCCCTTAATGTCCTTTTTGACGGTCATCTCAAAGGTCTCGCCGTTGCGAATCTGATCGACCGCTTCGTCGGTCTTGCGCATGAGATCGGCACGACGCTTGGAAAGAAGCACGCAACCGATTGCGTCGTCGCGCTTTTTGATGACAATTGCCAATATCTCCGAGCCGACAGGATAGTCCTCGGGCTTATACTCGCCGTCCTCGCAGACCTCGTCTTTGTCGATGAAACCGTCGTTCTTGCCGCCGATATTGACGCGTATTCCGTCCGCGTCCGCGGAAAGAATGGTACCCTTTACGGCTTTGCCCTCGCGGTAGCCCGCTACGGTTTCGTTGTTGATGGCGTTGATAAACTCTTCGTTGCTTGCCTCGCCGAATTCTTGACCCATGTAAGTCTTTACCTCCATAATCGACTCTGTCGGAGTCGATGCCCCCGCTACGATCCCTATATCGCCGCTTAGGGGAAATTTGATTTTTTTGAGCTCGTCGACTGATTCGACGAAATACGTATTGTTGTTGACGGTCCGACAGATGTCGAAAAGCTTGTTTGTGTTTGAGCTTTTTTTATCGCCGACAACAAGTATTAAGTCGCACTTAGCGGCAAGTAAAGCCGCCTCCTTCTGATGCTCGTAAGTAGTATAGCAAATCGTGTCGAAAATTTCAACCGTTTTTAATCCCATTTTGCGTATTTTTTCAGAAAGTTCATTAAATTTTTTACCGTCGAAAGTAGTCTGACACACAAAACACAGCCTTTCGAATTTACACAGGCTGTCGAGATCGTCCTCGCCGCATATTACTGAAGCGGTGTTATCGCACCAACCGGCGGTTGCTTGGACCTCGGGGTGATCTTTTGCGCCGATAATTACTATGTGCTCGCCCGCCTCATAGTGCGTTTTTACTATATCATGGATTTTGGACACGAACGGACACGTCGCGTCGATAATGTCGTAGCCTTTTTTTGCAATCTCGTCGTACTCGCTTTTCGCCGCGCCGTGAGATCTTATTATGACTTTGGGCCTTTGCTCTTTGGCCGTAGCGTCCGGAAGCTCCGAAATCGCCGTCACTGTTTTCAGTCCGCGGCGTTTCAACTCATTCACGACGGTCGCGTTGTGAATGATGTTGCCGAGCATGTAGCACTCTCCACCCTCGACGGCACTCAGCGCAATATCGACAGCCTTTTTAACGCCAAAGCAAAATCCCGCGTTTTTTGCTATCAAAACATTAAGCATTTTCACTCTTCGCGGCCTTTTTCGCCTGTTTGTACTGCTTTTTCAGCAACCGTTTTCGCCTTCGTTTTTCCTTTTTATCCGTTTTCCAGCCCTTATGCTCCACCCAATAGTCAAGCTTGGCAAGCGTCTTTTCCATCGCCGTGCGAAATCTCGCCGTCGCCTCGATGAGCATGTCGTTGTCTATGCGTTTGCCGCGCAAATCGTCGAGGTTGACAGGATCGCCAACACCTATATAATTGCGGTGGAAGGGCACGCCCTTATGATGACAGACTACGGGCGTAACCGTAGCGTCGCCCTTTAACGCAAGAAGCGCGGCGCCGGAATGGAGCTCTTGAAGGTCGCGGTTTACTTTGTTTCGCGTTCCCTCAGGGTATATAGTCATTATTTCGCCGTTTTTCAGCGCATTTATGCACTCGCGCATTGCCGAAAGCTCCGGTTTGTCGCGATCGATAAAAATTATGCCGACGTTTGTTACGAACCAGTGCTTAAACTTTCCGCCGTCGTTTTCCTTCTTGGAAAGCATTCGCTTGAAACCCGGCAGCCAAAACATCTGGTACGGAACGTCCATCCAAGACAAGTGGTTGGATATTATCAGGTTTCCGCACTCTATCTTTTTAAACTTGTCCTTATCCATGACCTTGCAAGGCACGAGAACAGTAGCTACGGGGTACAAAAGCACCTTTAAAAAGTTGAACATTCTCCTCACAGCACGTCCTCCTTTACCGTCGCAACGATTAAGTTCGCGACGTCTTCTGCAGTCATGTCGTCAGAATTTATCTCAACCGCGTCGTAAGCCTTTTTAAGCGGCGCAACCGCCCTAGTGCTGTCGTTTTTATCGCGCTCGTTGACGTCGCGCAAGACGTCCTCGTACACCACGTTTTGCCCTTTCGCCTTGAGCTCTTCAAACCTGCGCCTTGCGCGGATTTCCGCAGAAGCTGTCAAGAAATACTTGAACTCTGCGTCGGGAAGCACCACCGTGCCTATGTCCCTGCCGTCGAGAATGACCGATTGCGTTTCCGCGATTTTGCGCTGAATTCCGAGAAGCTTTTTTCGAACGTACGGCGCCGCCGAGACGTTTGAAGCCGCCATGGAAACCTCCGGCGTTCTTATACGACCCGAAACGTCAACGCCGTCCAAAAGCACGCTCTGAACGCCGTTTTCGTAGCTCAACGAAACCTCGACTTTGTCGAGACACTTTTCAAGCGCTTTCTCGTCCTTGGTATTCACCTTATTCTCAATCGCCTTGAGTCCGAGCGCTCGATACAAAGCGCCGGTGTCGAGATATGTTATTCCGAGCGTTTTGGAAACGAGCTTTGCGACCGTGCTCTTGCCCGCTCCCGACGGACCGTCGAGGGCTATTGCGTACCTTCCCGCGATGTCGGGACGGAGTGCGCGCGCACCGCTTAAGTACACGTTGCGGACGGGATTGTCGCTGTCGGCAGTCGCCATTACGCGAATACAGCCGGATAGCGCGCCGTCTATGCTCGGCTCGACGCATGAAAAGAGCGGAACGGCATGACCCGCCTCGCGTATGGCGCGAGCGGGATAAAACGCCGTAATGTCGGGAGTAGTCGATATAGTGATATTTATGACGTCCTCGTCTTTTATACCGTTTTTAAAATAAATGCGCTCGATAAGCCGTATCGACGCGCTTGATATGGACTTGACGTCGTTTTCGGCGGTGACCGCACCGCGAATGGAAACTGTTTTACTCATATTACACTCCTGCGTTCGTGCCCGCGACAAATCCTGTCGCGAGTGCTATGTGAAAATTGTAGCCTCCCGTCAATGCGTCGACGTCCAAAACCTCTCCGCCGAAAAACAGACCCTTTACAATCTTCGATTCCATCGTCTTGGGATTCACTTCCTTCACGTCAACCCCGCCGCTTGTAACTACCGCTCGCTCAAAGCCCTCGTCTCCGACGACAGTAAGCTCGAAACGCTTTATCGAATCAACAAGAGCCGCGCGCTCCTGCTTAGTCACGGCGTTGACCTGCTTTTCGGGCGAAACTTTAGAGCGGGCTACGACAATCGGAATAATCGACTTCGGCAAGAGCTCGTCAAGCGAATTTTTAAACTGCTTGTTGAGCGCCGCGCGAAAGTCTTTGAGTATGCGGGCGTCAAGCTCTTCGTCTGTAAGCGCAGGCTTCAAGTCGATTCTCACTTTGTACGGCTTGTCCCGCCGCGCTGCAAGTGCCGAAAGCGTCAACGCAATCGGGCCCGAAATGCCGTCGGCCGTAATCATGAGATCGCCGAATATCGGTTTAACTCCGTCCGCACAGAGCGTCACATTTTTTAGCGTCAATCCCTCCGCCGACGATAAGTCCTCTTTTGTAGTAAGCCCTACAAGCGACGGCACGGGTTTTACGACATTGTGTCCGAGCTTTTCTATTACTGCGTACATGCTTCCGTCCGAGCCTGTAGTCGGATAGCTCTTTCCGCCAGAACAGATTATTACGCGGTCAAATATACTGTCGCCGCACGAGCTTTCAACTATGAAACCGCCGTCGGTTTTGATTATATCGGTAATGTTCTCGCCGAGCGAAATTTTAGCGCCGGCGCATTCCGCATAGCGCAAAAGCGCTTTCGTGACGTCGCTCGCCTTGTCGGATTTTGGGAATGCACGCCTGCCGCGTTCCTCTTTTGTCGGACAGCCGTTTCGCTCCAACAGCGTCGCCGCGGCCTCCGGCGGAAAAACGGAAAGCGCAGAGCGTAAAAACGCGCCGCTTCGCACAACGTTTTGCAAAAAAGTCTGAGTGTCGCAGAGGTTGGTAAAATTACATCTGCCCTTGCCGGTGATGTAAATCTTTTTACCGACCTTGTCCGCGTGCTCGTAAAGAACGACGTCGGCATTTTTTACGCTTCCGGCGGCGGTCAATCCTGCTGCGCCGCCACCAATCACGGCGACTCTCAAATTTTAAATTCCTTGTTTTTCAGTGATTTTACAGCCGAATAATCGGTGCAGTCGCACAAAATCGGAGTTATAGTAACATAACCGTCGTGACAATACCATTCGTCGGTACGTCTATCCAAGCTTTCAAAGTTCCGACAGCCCTTCATGGAATACAAGTTATCCCCCGCCGCGACAAACTCGTCGAAAAAGGTCTGTTGTGTGTTCATCTTGACGATTTTTACGCCTTTTGGTTCGCACGAG
>JAFLVC010000006.1 GCA_022508505.1 Clostridiales bacterium
TAGTAGCTCGTAAGTAGCTGATGAATTTCGACAAACAGTCCATGATTCCTCCACAAATGTATAATTATCTATCTTACAGTATACCAGATTAGGGTACAAAGTACCTTACAATAACTATTAATTATTTAGAGATACTCAAATTCATATGGATATAATATACTCACATAAGTTTTATGATAGAAAGGATATTCTTGATTTACTACTGAAAAATACCCAAAATTTAGTTACAACCAATGATTATAAGAAAATTGTTGCGCTATGTGGCGTTTCTGGAAGTGGAAAAACAAGCATCCTAGATGAGTATTTTCAAAGGTTGTATTCTGAAAAGCATTTTAAATATAAGGATTTCAATAAGCTTAAATTTTTTAAGATAAATCTTGAAGATCGATTCACGCCCGCAAAAATACTCTATCGAATTCGAGAAAAAATTGATTTCAATTGTATACAATTTGATTATGCATTTCTTATATGGTGGAACAAGACGTCAAATATGTCAGTAATTGATAATTCTTATTATAATCACACCCAAAATGCACTTTTTGATGTTTTAGCATCAGCAGGTATTCCATATATTTCATCATTTTTTGGTTTATTAGATGTTTGGAAAAAGCATAAACCTAAAATAAAAAGCTCATTCTTACTAAATGAAGATGAATATAATTTTTTAATAGAACTTGATAAGAAATCAGAAATAGAAGTACTGTTTAGCTTGCCAACATTATTAGGACGCGATATCAATAAAAAAATAGGCAAAAAGAACAAACTCGTTTTTCTTATTGATTCGTTTATTGAAAATATGAATAGAGAAAATCGAAAATGGGTATTAAAGTTTTTTGATGAAATTCCTAATATATTAATGATTATCACAAGTAAAGAGCGATTATCATTTGGCAATAAAACCCCGACTATTTTTGAACAGCACCAAATTGAAGGTTTGCCTGAGTCTTTTTCTGATGAAATGCTTTTAGATAGGATTAATAACTTATCACCCGAATCACGAAAAAAAATATTTAGCTTTACTGACGGTTTACCTAGATGCCTTGAGCTTGTAGTATCAAGTATAGAAAATGGTACTATGCAATTAGGTGAACAAGATATTTTCTGTGTAGAAAATATGGATGAATTTATTATTGCGGTGTTTAACCATCTATCTATACAATTAATTTCAACAATTAAGGCGTTAGCTATTATTAATGTATTTGACGAAGATACCGTATCATATTTTGCATTTAAAAAAGTAGAGCAATTATCTTTAGAAGAACGAAAAATATTCATGCAATCTAGTTTATTAAAGCACTGTGGGGAAAATCTTGCTCAGCAACCCACCTTTAAATTATTCGATATAGTCGCAAAGACGCTACAATACCAAATGGATCAAGATGAATTTGTATTGAATTTGCAGCTTTGTCGTGATTATATCTATAGTAGCTTCTATCGGTTATCAGCTGACACTAAGTTATCTATATTGTTGAATTTAGAAAAAAGCATAGAATTAAAACATGATTTAATATCAAACATCGAAGTCATTGAACTGTTAATTGACATCTTTCTATTGTTTGTTGAATTTGGATATTACTCGGAAATATATGATTTTCTTAAAAATTCACTATCTAAGACTGATGAAGATAATGAGTTTTACAGTCTAATTGAGGGATTTTGTGTTTCTAAGTTATTTGGAAGCAATAAAGCGCTTAAATGCTATTCACGCATTAAGCAAGAACAGCGAAAAAAATTCAAACGACATAATAAGACATTGGAATTATTAGAATCGTATTCAAATTCTTTGTGTGGTAATTATAATAAGGCTTTGGTGAATTTTGAATCAATATACAAATCTCTACGTAAAGATGAGTTTGATTTTTGGTTTTATGCTAAGGCTAAGATTTATTATGCAGATATGTTAATATTAAAAGGAGATTTCAAAAAAGCGATTTCAATTTTTAATGAAATAAAAAATGAATTATATAATGCCGGCAATAAGTATTATGACTATTATGAAATTGAAAAACAAATTGGGCATTGTTATAGATTTAACTTTTTATTAGATAAAGCAGAAAGTATTTATGAGAGTGGATATTTTGATACAAATAATAATTGTATTATATCTTTAAGAAATTACTTTTTAACTACACTATTAGAAACTACGTGTTATTTTAATTTAAAAAAGTTTAAGCATTATATGCGACCGGCTTACAAATACAATAAAATATCTGGTCATAAAAATAATATGGCAAAAATTCTTTATGCTAAAGGTATTTATAATATACATTTAAAACAATTCAAACAAAGCAAACGCTATATTGCGCAATCTATTAAACTAAATGCCAAATCGAAATATATATCAGGGCAATTGTTCGGATATATTTCACTAGCCTATTTAGAATATGCAGAAAACGGAATTATATCAAATGATACATTTACTTCAATTTTAGATATAATTGAGAAAATTAATGTTTATCGTTTTCTACTACTACCAATTTACATTATAAAAAATGATCTAAATAAAATTGCAGAGTTAAAAAGTCAATTTGATTGGTTAGATTTTGATGCTACTGTTTCAGCTATAAGTAATTTTGTTAAAAGATTGCGATAATTTGCTTATTCGAATGAATATCTATCTTACTTTTAAATGCGTTGTTGATTTCGTTGAAAGGATGTGTAGAAATAAGATTATCAAATGTAGGAATCCAATAATCATCTATTATTTTGGAAGCCGACTTTAAATTAGTTTTTTTACCATTGCGAAGTGGAAATGAAATATGAAGTTCATTCTTTAAAATATACTCATATATTTGCGAAGTATTTTCCCCATATAAGTGTGACATCGAGCATATTTTTTGACCTTTTTTACAGTTCTGTAAAACGCTAAGAAAGCCTTCCGTTGTATTCGTTGCTTCTATAATAATATCGTAATGCTTATTTAAAGAATATTTTCCAATTTTAAAATTATCACATAAATTCTTTACTTTTTCATCGATTATATCATACACATCTATGTTGCTGCATTTTTTATAAAACTTCAAATAGAATGCCATTAATGTGCCTATGTTGCCAACTCCAAAAATAAGGATAGAACTTTTTGTTTCAATAGGTATATTTTCTAGTGCATGTATACAACATGATAAAGGTTCCGCAAGTGTACCTAGTATCAAACTCTTTGGCTTAGAAATAACAGTCAAATAAGAGTAGTGTATATCAGAAAATAGAGCAAACATACGGTTTGAGAAAAGACCTATATCATTCTTGTCACACAGATGAGATAGATTATGTTTGCAGTAATAACAAAGTCCACATCTATAGTTAAAATCCGTAATTACATAATCTCCTATACCAATATGTTCATTTTTAGATTCAATTACTTCAGCTATTCCTTCGTGCCCAAGACTTAGAGGATAATGATTTCGTCTCCCAATATAACACGAGTAATCACTCCCACATATGCCACAATACAGATTACGAACTCTTACATAATCATTTTTAAGCTTACTTAGTTTAACATCTTTAAATATAAAAGAGCCAGGATTATTGAGAAAAGCAATTCTATTTATCATTTTTCTTGATCCTTCTTATTATATGTTTAACATAATCACAAGCCACTGGAACATCCTTATAGCACTTTGCAATAATGTCAGCGATATCAACGATATCTTCATCATTATGTAATCCCATACGTGTTGCGCCGGATAATCCTAATCTCAGTCCATACCCTAAATTATATGGCAATAAGCGATAATTAACATTTATATTTAATTTTTCAAGATTTAAAAAACACGAGAACGATTTATCTTGTGATGGGGTATTTATCCAAATGTGGTGAGTCATTGGCTCTGAAAATTGCATGGATCTTTGGACGACTGGTACATTTCTTTGTAATAGAGCCGTTTCCAATTTAAATGTGTTTTGCAACATCAGTTGAGAATGCTGAATAAGGTCATCATAATGATTAAGCATTAATCCCGCGGTATATATATTGAATACATGCATGTTGGAAACAAATGTACTAATATGAGATTTTAACATAAACCAATTATCATTTGTTTCCTTTGTTGCAATTAAAGCCATTTGTGGTCCTGGCAGGTTTTTATGTGTTGTTGATAAAATCAGATCGAACCCCATGTCAAATGGATTAACATAATCTCCCGCGATTATATTTGTTAGATATTGTGATGCATCAAAGATTTTATATATGTCATCAGTGTTTTCTTTAATCCAGCTAAAATCTTCAAATATAAGCCCTTCACTTCTATCAATAAAAATGAATTTGGGCTTAAATTCTTCTATTAATTTTAGAGATGTAATTTTATTAATTCTGCGATTAGGAATGTCAATAGGAAGACACTTTACTTCCAATCCTAATCGTTCTAATATTTTCAATGTAGAATAATGTCCACCTGCTTCTTCTGGAAGCAATAACACACGATCTCCAATTTTAGCAATTGACATGAATAGAATTATATGAGCGTGCAAACCCGAAAGCAGGCGCATCGTTACACCTTTTGCCTTCAATAATAAAGCCCAGGCATCGTAAATCATATTAACATCTTTATTAATAGTATCTCTTCCTGAAAACTGTATTTTTGTATTGTACTTCTGCGAAGAAGTGCGAAAGGTGTCTGTATTATATAATCCATGTAAGAAAGAAGTAGCAGGATATAATGTGTCATCAAATGGAATATTTTCAACAGGGTTAAGGATTAGAGAATCGTTAAAGTGTACTTCTTGTTGCATGAGTGAGTTTCTAATAATTGAGCCGACTTTATAACAATTATCTTTTATATTTTTCAAATCTTTTTCGTAGAATAATTGTGCTTGACTTTCTCGATATTTTTTTGTTTTCACGAAGCCCTCTTTTTCAAGTAAATGTTGACATGCTAATGCGCTTTCTGAAATGGCTGCTCTTAATTTTGAATACATGTTTTTTTGGGCAAAACTAATAGCTAAATATAATAAATTTAAACCTATTCCATTTCCACGAGAATTTTCAACAACGTAAAAGCGTTTTAATTCAGCTACTGTCTCTTCATATGTACGCAGAGCAAGTGTTCCAACAATTTTATCTTCGCTCATAACACACCAGAATGCAGTATTTGGATGTAAATATATGTTATCAAAATTACTTTTTTCTAGTTCACTAAGCTCTATGTTGTTAATAAATCCGTTCTTTTTAATAATTTGTTCTTTTAAGAAATTTGCAATTAGACTTAGTAACTTCTCATTTCCATCGTACAGAACTAAATTCATTATATTTCTCCAAATAATTAATAGTTATTGTAATGAAAAAAGCATAAGGGTTTCCATATGGCAGAAGGAGAGGCATTATATAGTTGTGATGATTTAAAAGTATAGTATTTTCTCCGTAGTACTATGAAATCATATTGCATTAGCACATTGACATAGCTAATTTTTTTGTGTATACTTATTAAATGGCATACGATCCGAAGAACTATAACAAATTGATTACTAAGATACTAAATAGAGTAAAACATGGCAACACGGCGGCAATGACTGAGTTGTTTGACAAAACATACAATCATTTTTGCGGCATCGCGTTAGTTAAAATATGGGATAAGTCTAAAGCTGAGGATGCGGTAATGTCTATGTATGAGAATATAATGAAATACATAGAGTCGTTTGACGCAAAGAAGGGCGGTGTCGGCTGGATGTTCACGATTCTAAGCAGAATAATATATAATCTTAATGCAGAAGAACAAGCAGTTAAGCAATATGAACAGCCTATTATTGACAATAACAGTTTAGATGACATAAACTTGATGTACGAAACAATTGGATTATCTGACTTTGTATCTGAATTGGACGATGAAGATAGAAAAATGGTCTTTATGCTTTATTTCGAGCGAAGAACGCTGAGTGAAATTGCGGATATTTTGCGCTTAAGTACTTCGGCGGTACACAAGCGCAAACAGCAAATATTAAAAAAATTGAAAAGTTAGTGATTGAGGTGGAAAGAACGGCTCATACATTACTATTTATATTGTAGGAGGTTTAATATGAAAAAAATCAAAAGCTTCATTTATGTGACGTTGGCTGTTTTAAGCCTTAGCCTGCTCGGCGCGTGGATGCCGACAAATGTCGTATCTGTTGAGGAACGATACGCAGACGTGCAAGTATATTCGCGGTATGCAACAGAAACGATTGATTTTGATGAAAAAAAGACGGATGCGAATATAAACAGCGCGCCGATGTATACGGCAGTATCCGGCTTGACAAACGCTTGCGGCGCTGTAGCCGGCACCGAAGTTGTAGCATATTACGATAAGTATTATCCGGACATGATACCCGATTGGGAATCATTCTATGCGGCAAGTGGGAAATACAGACCGCAAGACAAGGTTTATATTCCGAGCGTTATGACTGAGCTTTATACGCTCATGCACACAAACATAGGAGGCGATGGCGTAAGCGACAGCGATTTCGTCAATGGGCTGACTCAATACATAAATGGTCGAGGATATGGCGTAAGTATGCAGAATGTGGTTAGCGGCTCAAGCATCGATTTTGCAGCTTGCAAAACTGCGATAGACAACAGCAAAGTAATCGCGTTGTTATCTCGCGCTACGGATGTATATATTTTAAGTGAGGGGGCAACGCAAGACGTCATAGTCCCGTCCACAATATCCGGATTGCACATCATGATAGCGCGAGGGTATCAGGAAAATAAATATTATAAGAACGGTACACTATTTAGAACAGATAGGTATTTAATAGTTTCGACCGGACTGCAGGGCATTGGCACTGCTTGTTATAAGTTGAACAACCACAAATTAAACTACGCATATATTGTAAACATTGTATAGGGGATTTTATGAAAGACATCGATATAGACAACATTATTGAAAGCGTCAATAGCGAAAAAAAAGAGGAGATGCGCGCACAATTACACGCTCGGCTTGGCATGTCACAGAATGAAGAACCTCGGAAGAAAGATCGCAAACGGTTTTTCTCTCCCAAGGTGATTTCGTTTGGGATAGCGGGTCTGTGCGCCGTTTGCCTTGCAATAGTGTTGCCTATATCATTGCATAAAAGCGCATCGTCGCCGTCGTCAGCCAAATATACCTACAACGCGTCGGATTTTTCCGATGCGGATTTAGGCTTCACTATTAAGGATTACGCCGAACAGACCGGTAAAAATATATTATATATAGATTGGTACGACATAGCAGATGATTATATGACCACAAAATATTTTCTGCCTAACAAAGTAAACGATATTATATATTTGTCCGAGGAGTTATATAACGGCGAGACGGGCGATCATGTTTGCCTTAGTGTTGTAAATACGAATACGAATGTAGACACTCTTGATTCCATAGAAAAAGCGTGCAATTTTCACTACACATACAATGACACGAATATCGGTTGGTCATACAGTTTGTCATTGTCAACAGCATATTTTGAATACGACGCATATAAGTACTACATCTTATTGTATGATCCGATAACAGAACAATCGATATTGGATATAGTCAAAAGCATGTTTAAATAAAATATATTGGGATTTTGTTTTCGGTGAAAAAATAGCGTGGAAATCGCTATTTATTATTGGAAGTGCAGAAAAATGTCTTTTTGTAAGCCGCAGGCAAAGAAGAGACGTTTTTATCATACATAAAAGATAATTTTTCCCACTTTACACATATAAGCAAAGTAATAAATGAGGTGAACGCGCATGACAAGCAAGGAATTTGAAAGAAAGCGCAAAGAAGATAAGCCGGTCATTGCTATATGCTATGACTTTGATAGGACGTTATCGCCCGATGACATGCAGGCGCAAGGCTTTATTCAATCTGTCGACTGCGACGTCGAAGAATTCTGGAAAGACTCGAATGGGCTTGCCGCAGATAACGACATGGATCAGAATTTGGCGTACATGTATCAAATGATTGAAAAATCGAGAGGCAAAGTTATTCTTAATAAAGACGCGCTGTTGCGATATGGCGCTAATATAAAGTTGTTTAACGGCGTAGACACTTGGTTTGACAGAATTAAGGAGTACGGACATAAAAAAGGAGTTATTATAGAGCATTATATCATTTCATCGGGACTGAAAGAGATGATTGAGGGTACAGCCATAGCGAAGAACGGAGCAATCGAAAAGATTTATGCAAGTTCATTTTACTATGACAAAGACGGCGTGGCTGTTTGGCCTGCGCAGGTGGTCAACTTTACCAACAAGACGCAGTTTCTTTTCAGAATAGCCAAGGGCATTCTCGACATTAACGATCCCGGTGTCAACGACCATTTTGAACCGGAGGATATCAGAGTTCCGTTTCGCAATATGATATACATAGGCGACAGCGACACCGATATCCCGTGCATGCGGATGGTCAGCTCGCTCGGCGGGCATTCAATAGGCGTTTTTGACGCAAATTCTCACAACAAAACCAAAGTGTACAAAATGATGAAAGACGGTCGCATTAAGTATTTTGCTCCAACCGATTATTCGGAAGGTTCGGAGTTGGAACATATTGTTCAAGTCATAATAGATAGGACGGTAGACAACGAAATCCTCGAAAGTATGTATTACCGCTATAAAAAAGAATGTTTCGATTTTTACGTTAGAAACGATGAGGATGAATTAAAGCGCAGGGAGGCTATAGTCGCAATTGCAGATAGCCGTAACTTTGCAAGCACTCATATTGCGATTAAAAAGCTAACTCAATATATAGGTAAATTCAGCGAGGAAGAAATGCGCGACTTGATCACGATAGCGATTAATAACGGTCAAGTGCGGTATATTCTGAAAGATTATGATGTGAAAGTCTTTTATACGGCTATTATCTCCAAGCAGACGAATCAAAGTGCCGAGTCCGCCTATCTCTTGGAGTTAATAAACGGATAAAGCCAATCACAAAATATGTAACTATGACGTATGAATGGGCGCGGTTATATGGCGAATGCAGTATACAGAAATGCTAAAATTGTGTCAAAAATCAGAAAATTGCGGGAAATTAGAAGGTTTTTTGCTTCGGACCCCCTCACACGGAGTGAATAAAAAATTAATGTGCTATAATGTGTGCACCGAACGCGGACCCGTTTGTGCAACATTATATTGTGGGCGACGGTTGAGCTTTGGCAGTAAGTAAATAAGGAAAAATCATGACAATAAAAGAACTTATCGCCCTACCCGAAGAGGACAAGGAACTTCATCCTGTTGTGCGCCGTTTAGAGGGAAATACTGAAAAAGCCGCCGCCGATACGCGCGCGGACGACGGGGCGGACGGCGACGAACTCGCACAAAGTTTTTTAGAAATGCGAAGCGCAATCAAAAGAATGAATCACCGTCGCGACTCTTGGACGCGGAGGTAATCGCCGTGGTTGACGACAATTTGACGGAAGAGATAATTACCGAAGATAACGCAATTATTCAAGACGGCGTGGTGGTAAAATATGTCGCGCATAATTTGGTGGGCGTGCGTAAAAAGATAATCATTCCCGACGAAATACTCGGCATTGACTTTTCGGCGTTTGAAGGTCGCGGCGAGATTGAAAGCGTCGTTATAGGAAAGAACGTGCAGTCTATTGCGTGTTCGGCGTTTTCGGGTTGCATCAATCTGCGCGAGCTTATCGTGTCGTCCGATAATCCGCATTTGTACAGCGACGGCAATTGCATTATTCGTCGCGACAATAAGCGAATGATAATCGGCTGTAAGGCGAGTGTTATACCTGCGGACGGCAGTGTGACTACGGTGTGGAGCGCGTTCCACGCGTGTACGGGGCTAACCGAAATCGCAATCCCCGAAGGCGTGGAACGACTGAACGCTCTTGCGTTTTACGGCTGCGAAAACCTGCGCGAGGCGTCGCTTCCGTCTACGTTGAAATTTGTCGGGCATGAGGCGTATGCGGGCTGCAAAAGCCTTAAGAAGATTATATTTAATGGGAGTGCGGAGCGGTTTCTGACAATTGCCGACGACAATCAGTGCATTCCGAAGCGCGCGGTCATACAATGTCTCGACGGAAATTTCTTCGGAGCTGAAGGATAATCTTTTCGGAGGTAAAGTGTCGTTTGATAACCGTCAGGCCCGGCGCGAGGTTTTTGAATTAAATAAAGATTGGAAGCAAGAATGAAGAATATAAGTAAGTTTATCGCATATATTTTGCGGCATAATCCGTCTGCGGCAGGGCTTGAATTGGACGAGCATGGTTGGGCGGATGTCGGCGCGCTCATAGTCGGCATATGCAAAACCGGCCGTTTTATCGATATTCGGATGTTGGAAGAAATTGTGCAAACAGACAATAAACATCGATTTGACTTCAATGCCGACCACACTGAAATCCGCGCAAATCAAGGGCATTCCGTTAAAGTCAATGTGGAAATGAAAGTCTGCACTCCGCCCGACGTTCTCTACCACGGCACAGCGAAGAAATATATAGAAAGCATTAGAAGAGACGGGATTTTAAAGAAAAGCCGCAACTACGTTCATCTTTCAAAGGATACGGAAACGGCGATAAAAGTCGGTCGGCGGCACGGGGAAGCAGTTGTACTTAAAATACATGCGCGGCAAATGTATGAGGACGGTTATATTTTCCTATGCTCCGCAAACGGTGTGTGGCAGACCGAGCAAGTGCCTTTCAAGTACGTAATAGGGGAAAGCTTATGAAAGTTTTTGTGAGCGGTAGCAAGCGGATAGACCTGCCTAATTGCGCGTTTCGGACAATCGACGGGTATATCGAGCGCGGATACGACTTTCTCGTCGGGGATTGTCACGGCGTCGACAAGGCTGTTCAACAATATCTGTCCGAGAGCGGCGTGCGCAACGTCACCGTTTATTTCAGCGGTATTTCTCCGAGAAGCAACATAGGGCAATGGAAGGTTGTTGCGCTCGGCAATACCGAGCTTACGGGCTATGATTTCTACAGATTAAAGGACGAGCGCATGGCGGCGGACGCGGACTGCGGGCTTATGATTTGGAACGGCGAGAGCAAGGGTACGGCAATGAATATCGACAGGCTGAAAAGTCTTAAGAAATCGGCGGAGGTGATTTTCGTGAAAAGCTATGAGGATGTTATCGCGACGTTTGTAACAAGGTCGGTCGCATACGGCGCCATGTACATATTGCCGGACGGCAGAATGTTGGATTTGAGCACGCTCGAATACGGACACGCCGAGTTTTGCGAGTTGTTGGGTAAATCCCCGCAGGAACTCAAAGAGTCGGGTTGGATTAGGTTAAATACTAAATTGAAATACGTCGAAAAGCCCGGGAAAATAACGGACGCGCAAGCCGATCGGCTGGAAGAAACTTTTGCTTTTATGGGCGAAAGAGTGCCAATAAAATGAACTTATGTAAAGGCGTGTTTTGGATTGCGGACAATGCGGAAAAGTATTTATTTCGCATACCGTGCGATATTGACGGAAATGTAATCGGAAAGACCGAATATCCGCTCAATTCAAAGGACGGAAGCAACTATAATCATAAAAAGCTTTGGGCGACTTTGCCGAAAGACGTAACATTCGGAAAACCGTTCGATTATTTTCCGCGCGGCAGGGTGGAGATAAGAAACGCCAAGGCAACGGTGTATCTCAATCCGAATATCAACAATCAAGATGTACAAGGTTTTATTGCAGGTCAATTCGGCTTGACGGAGGAAAACTTAATAAAGTCCGTCAGGTTTGTTTCGGACGGATCCAATCATTACAAATATTCTTATAATAAAGGAGAAATATTATGAATCAACAATTACCTTCACACCGGAAAACTGCGCGACATGTGCAAGATGGGGCGGAAACAGACGGCCTGCCGATCCGTTTCTGAACTACGTCGAATTTGACGGCAATCAAAAAGGCAAGTGCTACGGCGGCGCATTCAATTTGGCGGAAATGTCACCCATGGCAACATGCTCAAAATGGGAACAGCAATACAAAAGGTGACGGCTCGGCGTAAAGAATTTTCCGCATGCGCAGATACTTTGGCGTTCATCTATTTGCGGCGGTCTTTATGTTATGACGACATATAAAAAGGCACTTACGGCATCACTCAATCGGAAATCAGTGTCACTCTTCATTTTCGCCATTTTTGCCGCCAAAGCAAGCAACACGTATTTCGTGTGCTATCGGCTTTTTCGTAGCTTCCGCTCTGCGGAGTTTTAATGCTACAATATTGACATGAGATGACTTATGTGCTAAAATATAATGCACATAAGAGATTGTTCGGAATTCGGGTGTTGCCGAACATGTGCCTATAAACCCGTTTGTTTCGGACAAACATCGGTTAGCGTGGTATGTGTCTTATGTAATAGCTTGGTAATCAATCAAGCGGGACACTTTCTGCCGAAAGTGTCTTTTTTTGAGGCGTTTATGAAAAGAGAAAGGAAAAGCAGGAATCTCAATTTAAAACTGTACGATGAGCTTGAGGCAAATTATGCGTACAGTGATTCTCGCTATTGGGGTTTGTTTTATTGCGGAAAAGACGGCAAAGTGAGAATAGACATCAAACGCTTTTTGAAAATGACGCACGCCGTTTTAACCGAAAAACAATTGCAGATAATCAACAAGCGCAAAACGCACTATTTTTATCCTAAGAAAACAACTTGGGCTGAATACAGTTGCAATGTGTTTGAACGCACTATGACCGAAATCGAAGTGGATTGGTTGGGGGATGCGGTTGATAAATTGCGCAGCATGACAGGGCCTCATTTCGATGCGGAACAATGGAATAAGGCAGTGGAAGAATTAAATTCCGGCAAGGGCGGATTTAAATGGTTCATAGCGCAGGCGGTACAAAGCATAGAAAAGCCCACCGAGTTGACGGTTGGCGACGACTATAATTTTCTAAGCGGGATATTAGATTACGATGAAGCGGAATTGAACGTCGGAATGACTAATATGTTTAGGCGTAGTGCGTATTTGGCAAAATGCAACAAGTTCATAATCAGCATGTATGCACAATTTTTTCATCAAATGATGTCTAAGATTGAAGCGGTGCAGATTGAGGTGTTGCAGAATAACAAAATAGACGTTAAAGACTTTAACAGGAACGTTCTAAAGAGCATAGGCGCAGAAAACAACGTTGATATTGAAAAGTTGGAGCATTACAAAGATTATGATCTCGGTTACTGCGTTTGGCATTTTTTAAAACACAACAGTCTTTCAACCTATCAAAAATTGAAAGAAAGATATCCGGAAGTTCTGTATGACGGATATTATCGTGGAGGGCAATTGGCTTATACCTATATAAAATTTGACGGCGGAAAACTTATCGAAAAAGTTTGCGTTGGGTGCGCTGAATTTTTCAGAGAGCTTTGTGCGGCAATCTGGGACGAGGACGAGGAGGAAGCTCGGTGGAATTTCGACGATTATTTTGAAGCTATTGTAAATGATGAGATAGAAACAATAGACAACCCTTTGGGGCTGCCGCCCTGGATTTAATCGGACGGGCGGCTTTCCGTTGTGCAAAAGCAAGAGCGTGCAAATTGAAGTCGGGGCGCAAAGGGCGCACGGCAGAGCAAATAAATCATCGGCTGCTATGAGATACGAGGAGGATGCGGTTTTATGATAGGCGCAATTATCGGAGATATTGTCGGAAGCAGGTTTGAGTTCGTGGAGGATGTTTGCCGCGACAAAAACTTCGGGCTGTTCGTGAGCGGATGCAGACCGACGGACGACACGTTTATGACGTTGGCGGTTGCGCATGCGCTGTTCATTGCAAAAGGCGATAAGGACAAGCTGAAGGAGGTCGTCGTGCGGTGCATGAGGGACGTCGCTCACGATCACCCCGATACGGGCTGGGGCGGCAGGTTTTACAAGTGGCTTTTCGAAGAGAAAAACCCACAGCCGTACAACAGCTACGGGAACGGCGCGGGCATGAGAATTTCGCCCGTCGGTTGGGTGGCCGACAGCGAGGCGGAGGTTAAGGAGCTGTCGAAAATCATAACCGAGGTCTCGCACAATCACCCCGAAGGAATGAAGGGTGCGGAAGCGGTTGCGACGGCTGTTTATCTTGCGCGGACAGGGAAAGGAAAGGAAGAAATAAGGGCGCGCATGCAGGAATACTATCCGCAGCTGAAAGACGAAAAGTTCACCATAGAAAACATTTACGGACATTACGGATATGATTATAGGGGGAATTGGGTGACCTGTCAGGGCAGCATTCCGCAGGCGCTCGTCGCGTTTTTGGACAGCGAGAGTTTCGAGGACGCCATAAGAAAGGCAGTATACATAGGCGGCGACAGCGACACCATAGGCGCAATGGCAGGGAGCATCGCGGAAGCCTACTACGGCGTTCCGTTCGAAATGGAAGAAAAAGCCTTGTCGTACCTGTCGTCCGATTTGCTGGGAATATACTATGCGTTCGATACGATACGAAAAGCGCGGGTAAAAAAGTAATCGCCGGCATATTTTCGATTGCGAGATTTGTAGGCAAGAGAATTGCGGAACTGCAAGACGAAAAGGCTCGCATCAGTCAAGCCGGCGCGGCAGAAATGCGAGAGCTTGAAGTGCGGAGGAGTGGCAAGAACAGGGGTTGACAAGGCGGGGGCAAAGATATATACTGTATGTATTAAACCGCAGGGGAAGAGAGGGAATTATGTCTAAAATAGTCAAAATCGAGCATGACGACGTGGCGCAGATCCGCCGCAAGGTGTCCAAGGTCAATTGCCTTTGGAAAATGGGCGAGCTGGACACGGGGGAGCCCTGTCTCATTTTGAGCACGTACAATCCCAAGTCCAAAAACGGCGACGTCAGCCAGTCGCTCCACATTACTGCCGAGACGGCAAAACAATTGATCGGTCTTTTTAAGTCCGAATTGCATATATAATAAGTTTCCATAGAAAGTGGTTTTACTTTTACTCGCGTTAAAAGCGGGCGGTGCGAACGCGCGAAAACTGCGCTCGTACTTTTTGTGCGAGCTCGGCTTTTTCGCCGTTTATCGCAAAGCTTACTGACGATTAGGAGTAAGTAAATGGAGCAGAAACAAACTTTTTCGCAGGACACGTTGCTTAAACTTCTCAAGCAGTCCGAGTTGACGATCATCGCGGGCGCGGACAAGCACGTCGCGCCGTTTACCGAGTATTTGAAGAGCAAATACCGCACCGTTTGCCGAGAGATATGTTTGCCGCCCGTTGGCGGATGCACTGACGCAGCGGACGCCGAAAGCTCCGACGGCATTCGCTTATACACGCTTTTTCGGCGCGACGGCTACGAAAGCTCCGACGGCGCGGGCTTTATCGGCTCGCAGGCGCAAGCCGCTGCGGGCGAGCCTGTTGTCGTCATGTTTCCGTGCGAGAAGCACGCCGAGTGGCGGTCGCTGTATTTCCGTATCGACGGCGACGTCAAGGGAAAGACGCAGCTGTTGCTGTTAAACGTTCGCGACGCCGACCGCGTCGACCTTGTGATCGAGCGCGGAGAGCACGCGGGCGAGTGCATTCCGTTCCGCTTCGACGAAGCGGCAAAGCGATATTACGAAGCGGAGTAAACTATCCGCGCGGCGATAAAGCCGAATACATAAGCTCTTATATTAGCGGCGGCGAATGGAAGCGGAGAGGGAAGGCCGCATATTATAAAAGAAGAGCGAAATGCGGCCGCTTTTCGAGAAGGCCAATTATTCGATATTATTTCGATATACACGGCATTTCGCTTGACAATACTGCGCATATACTGTATAATGCAACAATATCAATAGTGTCGACAAGGGCGTCGGGGAAAAAACTTCGACTGCCTTTTTTATTCGAGGAGTAAATTTGCCCGCTTGCGGGAGCAAATTTGCGACGTCGACAAATTAGGTGTAATACACGCCGCCTTGCGGCGGAGGGGCGCGTTAGCGCCGCTACCCGGGGCTTGCCACGGGGTATAATACCGAATTTATTTTCGGCGCACTACGCGCTACGGAGGTTCACATGAAAGGAAAAGCAAAACGCACCCTATTAGTGCTGGCGGCGTGCCTCGCCTGCGTGTTCGGCTTGACCGCGTTCGGTCTTGCCGCATGCGAAGATGCCGAGCTGCCCGTCGGAGTCGTGACGCTCACGGCGCCCGACGTCAAGCTTGTTGACAACGTCATCAGCTGGAAAGAGGTCAAGAACGCGACCTACTACATGGTTTACGAGGGCGAGGACGTCGCGGACGGCGAAGGCGAAATCGTAAGAGCGACGACGTACACCATCGAAAAGACGGCGCCCGGCGACTACGTTTATACTGTTTCGGCTTACAACACTCTTGCAAGCCCCAAGTACGGCCCGCGCTCCGAGAAGGTCACGTACACCGTCAAAAGCGGCAAACCGGACGTGCCCCCGGGCGGGGATGACGATCCCCCCGTCGGCGGTGACGACGAGCTCAGTTCTCCGCTTGCCGACATAGAGGGCAACGCGCTCAACTGGCAGCCTGTTTTGAACGCAGCCTCTTACGACATCTACAAGAACGGCGAGAAGGTCGATTCGGTTGAGGGCTTTGAGTCTCTCGGCGACACCATTATACCCACGACCTACACGATAAAGGACGCGAAAAACGGCGACAAGTTCGCTGTCGTAGCGGTCAGCGGCAGCGACGACTACGAGGACAGCGAGCCTTGCGACGAACTTGAATACACCGCGCTCGGCACCACGCTTTCGCTCACGACGCCCGTCTACATAACCGACGCGACGAAAACCGTACCCGTAGCGGCAGCGGGCACCTACAAGGTTGTCGTCAAACCCAACAACAACCTTGCCGTTTCGGCAGGCGTTCATGGCACTTCTGCCATAAAAGTATCGGGCAGCCTTTCCGACAACAACCCGCCCTACGGCGCGGACGCCACTCTCGAAGAGGGCGTGTGGACGGCTACGGTTGTCGTCACGGGCGACCTTACGCTCACTTTCGGCGTAACGACGGTGTTCAAAGAAGTAACTCTCGGCTACACCGTGTCTTTGGAACAAGCCTACGAGTCGGGTGACGAGCCCAACGTCGTCAGGACGTACAATCTCGGCGCGACCGATTCGGTCGACGTTACCATACCCTACACGGGCTATCGCATCAAAGTCGTGCTCGGCGACGACGTTCCCAATAGCGGCAACATACTGTACGTCGTTTTGGACGACGGCAGCACGAACAGCACCATAACCATAACTATCGGCAACAACAATACGCTACTGACGGCAAAGGACGGCTACTATGTATCCAACTCCTTCTCGTACGGCAGCGGCGCTATCTACCTCAGCTGCGATACGGTCGATTTGAAGGCGACGATTTCGCTCAAAGAGCCCGACGTGGTGTTTGAGAACGCGCCCTTCCTCACCGTCGACAGCCCGGTATTCGATTACGATATCGGCGACGCGAAAGCCCCGTCGATGTTTAAGCTCGACGACGTCGAGACGGGCGAGTACCTCCTCGTTTTGGAGGCGTTCCTCACCGACCTCACTTTCTACGCAAAGCTCGGCGACGGCAATTACGCAAAGCTTGCTTCGACAGCAAACCAATATCATCTCACGCTCAATGTAACCAACGAGACCATACTCTACGTTTACTGCACCGAAACGGACGGCATGCACGTAGACTCCGTATCGCTCTTTGAGACGGGCGTAGCGGAATACGACCTGTCCGCCGGAAAGACAGTTGTGGACGCGCTCATCGGAAGCGGCGCGGCAAACGCTACGGTGTTCACGCTGAAGGACGTGGAAGCGGGCAAGTACACGCTCACTGTTACCGGCGCGTCCGGTCTGACCTTCAAGGCTGTAGTGGGCGACGCCACCTACGATCTCGACTACAACAATGACGACGCGTACTCGAAGAAGATTGAGATTGCCGACCAGGCGAGCATAAAGGTTTATCTGACGAGCGGCCTCTATGTCGCCGACGTCACCATCGTCAAGAACCAAGTCCTCGAGCTCACGCACGGCCTCGCAAACGGCACGCAGTTCACAATCGAGCCCGGCACCGAGGTTGAGTTCGAGCTGAATGGCGTTCCCGACGGCACCTACCGCGTCGCTCTGTCCGGCTTCAACGAGGGCGACACGTACGACAACTGGATTTACATGACTGCAACCGTCGGCAACAACACGGTCGACCTTTGCGGCAGCAACAACGGCTATCTCGGCGCGCAGTGGGTTGAAATCAAGGGCGAAACCACGCTCACCGTATTCGCCAACAACTTCGGCGGCAAAAAGACCTGGACAATTTACCTCCTCGACGACGGCGAGGCCGATCCCGGCATGCCCGAAGAGGCCGATTCTTCGACCTATTTGTATGTCGAAAACTTCATGTTGACCAAAAAGGGCGAGTATTATGATATCGATATTTCGGGGCTTGCCGCAGGCGAATACACGCTTTCCGTCGACTTCAACTACAGCAACACCTGGCAAGACAGCAAGATGTACGATCCCGAATATGAGTACTATCTCGATTCGGACAGCGAAAACACCGAAACGATTATAGGCGACAGTATGCCTCAGCCGGCAGTCGGCAAACTGACCATCCCCGAGGGCGGAGCGCAGAAGCTCTATATCCGCTGCAACAACCTTGGAGAATACACCAAGGACGGTAAAACGTCGGGCAACGCGCAGAAGGTGCATATCACCATCGAGATAGTCGGCGGCGGCGACGGTCCCATCGAAGGCGGCGGTTCCGACACTTCGGCAGATATTCAAGCGTATGCCGCATGGATATCTTGGGTTGAGATCGAAGTCGGCAACCTCAAATACGGCGAATACACCGTAACGCTGGATGGTGCGGAGCAGGATATTCTCGGCAACTACGATTATTTTGCGCTCGGCAATTCTTCAAGCGGTGCAGATGAAGTCGGGTTCTACTTAACCGACGGCGTATTGACTGCTACTTTCACGGTAAAACAGGATAAAGTCTATCTTTATACAAACGGTTCCGGCGGCCCCGTAACGCTTCACTTCACTCTTAACGGCGGCGGCGGCAATGTGGCGGGCGGCTCTATGGACGACCCCATAATTTGCGAAGATTATACGGGCACATTTACCGCATACGATTTGCAGGACGCTTGGTTCCAGCTCCCTGCCGTAGGCTTTATGAATATGGGTTCAATGTTCACCTTCGAATTTGAACTCGGCGTAACTGTGAAAAAGTATGAAAGCGGTAGCGAGAATGCTCTTACGAGCGGCTCTGCGTACGAGCTTGATTGGATGAATCCCACATTTATACATGTAATAGCTCCCGAGGGAATGCTTTGCAGCTTCACCGTATCGGCAGGCGGCGCGGGCGAGGACGAAGAGGGAACGCTCGGCACTACCCGTTCCGTCACGGTCGATATCCCGAGCGGCACCGATTCGGTCACGGTCTTCTTGGGGGCAACCGTCAGCGAAGCCAAAACTTACATTATAAAAGCAAGCGGCGATATAGGCGACGATGTCGTAATTTGGATTTTTTCAAGCTCGTGGGCGGCAGAGCAATCCGGCGAAGAAGACGAATACGCCATGGGTAAACTTACAAGCGCTACCGATTTCGGCGCTCAAGTCGAAGGGTTGTGGTTCAGCATTGCCATCAAGGCGTCTTCGGAGTTGACCAACATTACCATAACCCTCGAAGAAGCGTAAGGACAAAGCTCTAAGCTAAGTAAAAGCTTAAAAAACAACACAATAAGTTCGTGCGGAGGCGGGATTTCCCGCCCCCGCACAAAACTATTTAAACGAGTTTAATATGGGTGAAGGCTTTAAAAAACAAAAAACGAGATTTTTGCGGAACGCGATAATAAAAAGCGCGGTTTGTGCGGTTTCACTTGGGCTTTTTGCCTTTGGGATTGTCTTTCTTGCGACAAGGGTGTCCGGCATATCGCTTCACGCCGGTTACTATGCGCTTATTGCGGTTGTGGCGGCGCTGTCAAGCGGCGGCGTCACGTTCCTGTTGCTGTGGCCGACCGAAAAGGCGATAGCAAAAGAGCTCGACAGCGAATACGGTCTCAACGAAAAGGTGCAGACGGCGCTCGCTTTTCGCGACGCCGAGGGCGAGGTCGTCGATATGCTGAAGTCCGATACCGAAAAGCGGCTTTTGAACCTTCCCAAGCGCAAGTTCGACGCGACCAAGATATGGCAATACGTGCTGATAGCGGCGATGTCGCTCGCCGTGTTCGTGCCGTCGCTGTTCGCGCCCGCAAGGACGGCGCTTGCGACTTCGATCCCGCAAAACCCGACCGAAAACCCGACCGCGCAGTACGTTTTTACCGAAGAACAAATGGCGGACTTGCAAGAGCTGATCGACAACGTGAGCATAACGCCGCTCGACGACGGCGTCAAGGCGGGTGCGGTCGACGCGCTCAAAAAGCTCAAAAACAACCTTCCGTTTGCGGAGACCAACGGCGACATGATCGGTTTTGTAAACGTCGCGCTGAAGAGCGTGAACGGCGCAATCAAGGATCCGCTCTCGTACAGGAGCATAGCCAACGCGCTCGGCGCGGTCGCGCAAAACGATTTGGCGAAGATGATAGCCGACGGTGTGCAGGTTTACAAGAACCGCATCATAGTCGGTTACGCGGACGTCGTCGCGTTTTATGCGGAAAGGGTACAGGCGGTTACGCAAGTGACTGAAAAAGGGCTTACCGCGTTCTTTGACGCGCTCGCGGAAGGCAAGGAAGCGGGCGACGACGAAGTAGGGTTTGTCGAAAAGACGTACGGCGATATCTATACGGCGCTCAACCTTTCGGACGCCGACGACGCCGACGAGCTCCGAACTGTTCTGTACGACTTTGCCAAGGCGCTCGCGCAAAACGACAACACGCTCACCAACGACGCGGCGCTCACATTCGACATCAATTTCAACGCCGCGCTCGCAGAGCAGGCGTACAGGCTTGCCATGAACAAGTACGTCACCAACAGGCTGAGAGAGATTTTCGGACTGCCCGTTCCCGCGGACGAGAGCTTCGTCCCCAACTATTCGCAATCGTCCGATCCGTCCGACGGCACGGACAGCGATTTGCAGGGCGGCTACGGCAGGGGCGACATGCTTTACGGCAGCGACGACGAGGTGTACGACCCCGTCACCGGCGAGTACGTCAAGTACGGCGATATTTTCAACGACTATTACGCAATAATAGAGTCGTTGCTGAGAGACGGCACCTTGACCGAGGAACAGCAGGCGGTCGTAAGGGCGTATCTCGAAATACTATTAAGCGGAATTAAGGATAAGGAGTAATCATGAAAAAGGCCAACAAGAACGAACAGGTCAGCGAACAGGCGCTTGAAAAAGAAGAGCTCGCCGAGGAAGTCTCAGCGGACGGCGTTGACGGCGCCGAAGCGGCAACCGCCGAGCCTTCGCATGAGCCCGCGAAAAAGAGCGGCGCAGGCAAAGCCGATTCCGCAAACGCGGAAAGGGTAAAGCGCTTCAGCGAGTCGATAGCCAAGATCAAGGCGGAGCTCAAAAAGGACGTCGTCGGTCAAGAGGACATAATCGACAACGTCATTTGCGCCATAATCGCAGGCGGCAACGTCCTATTGGAAGGCGTGCCGGGCGTCGGCAAGACGAGGCTCGTCCGCTCCTTGGGTAAAACCTTGTCTCTGCCTTTTTCGCGCATTCAGTTTACGCCCGACTTGATGCCGTCCGACGTGACGGGCACCAACGTCATCGAAAAGGACGACAAGGGCAAGATGAACACCGTCTTTCAGCGCGGTCCCATTTTTTCAAACCTCATTCTTGCGGACGAGATCAACCGCGCGACGCCTAAGACGCAGTCGGCAATGCTCGAGGTCATGCAGGAGCACAAGGTTACAGTCGCAAAGCAGACCTACGTCCTCGCAGAGCCGTACTTCGTGCTCGCCACCGAAAACCCCATAGAGCAGGACGGAACGTACCCCCTGCCCGAGGCGCAGATGGACCGCTTTATGTTTAAGCTCGTCGTCGGCTTCCCCTCGGAGGAGGAGCTCTCCGGCATAGTCACCATGACGCAAAAGACCATGGACGAAACGGCGACCGCCGTCGTCGACGGTCCGACCATTCTCGAAATGCGCGAGCTCGCCAAGGAAGTGCCCGTGCTCGACGACGTGCTGAAATACGCGGCGCGGCTCGTCGCAGGAACGCACCCCGAGCTACCTAACGCCACCGAAACCGCCAAAAAGTACATCAAGTACGGCGCGTCGCCGCGTGCGGCGCAGGCGCTCATCACGTGCGCAAAGGTGCGCGCGCTTATGAACGGCAACTACAACGTTTCGTACGACGACATAAAGGCGCTCGCGTACCCCGTATTCAGGCACAGAGTCAAGACCAACTACAACGCGATAAGCGCGCACATGACCGTCGACGACGTAATTCACGAGCTGATAAAAGAGATATAATAAAAGAGATAACGGATGGCTGCATTGGTGATAAACGAGGAGTTTTTGTCGCAGGTAGAGCTGCTGCAAATGCTCGTCAAAAACAACGTCGCGGGGCTTTTCGGCGGGAACCACTTGTCTAAGAACAACGGGTCCTCGTGCGATTTTTCGGACTACCGCGACTACATTCCGGGCGATGACATTACCAAAATCGACTGGAACGCCTTTGCACGCTTTGAAAAGCTTTACCTCAAGCTCTACCTCGACGAGCGCCAACTCCACACCCGAATCTACATCGACGTCAGCAGTTCGATGACCTTCGGCAAGGGCAAAAAGGACGAGCAGGCGATACGACTTGCCGCGGCGCTCGCGTACATTTCGGTTTGCGAGATGGACAAGGTGTCAATCTACACCATTCGCGGCGACCGCGTCGAGGCCGTCATAGAAAATATGCTCGGCAGGGAAAACTACCTAAACAACATAGGCAAGCTCAACGACGTTCGGTTCGACGGCGACTGCGCCATTTCGGAGGCCATTCTGCCCTCGACCGTCGGCTACGGCGACGGCATGTCGATAATCATTTCCGACTTTTTGACGGACAACAATTTCGAGACGGCGATAGAACATCTGACGAGCAAAAAGCGCGACATACTGTGCATTCAGGTTTTGTCGGAGGAAGAGCTTCACCCGACGTCGCGCGGCAAGATGCACTTTTTCGACAGCGAGGACACGCAAAAGTACTACCGCAGAAACATCAACAAAGAGATAATGCGCGCATATCAAGAGGCGCTTGACTATATCACGGGCAGGGTTGCCGACTGCTGCCGTTCGCGCGGGGCGGAGTATATGCTCGTTTCCGCCGACGATTCGATAGGCGGCGTGTTCTACGAAAAGCTGATGGCTTTGGGGGTGGTGAAATGACGTTTGCATATCCCCTCGGCTTTTTGGGACTCATCGGCATTCCCGTCCTAATCCTAATCTATATAATAAAGAACAGGTACACCGAAAAGGTAATCCCGTCGACCTACATCTGGACCATGAGCGAAAAGTTCTTGAAGCGCCGTGTGCCCATAAGCAAGATTGCCGGAATTATCAGCCTTATTCTGCAAATCCTGATCGTCGTGTTTATCTCGTTTGCAATCGCGCAGCCCTCGATAGTCTTAAAGGGCGCGGCGCGTTCGTACTGCTTTGTCATCGACGCGTCGGGCAGCATGAACGTCGAGCAAGACGGCAAAACCCGATTTGAAATCGCAAAGGACAAGATCGTCGAGATTATCGACGATTCGGCAATCGGCAGCGACTACACGTTGATTTACTCGGGCAGCTCCGCAAAGTTCGTGTTTGAGGAAACGACGGACAAGGAAACGGCCATTCAGCTCGTCGGCGAGCTTTCGCCCGCGCACATAACCATGGACGAGACCAAGGCGCTCGCCGCGGCGCAGGACTACTTCAACTACAACACCTCGGTCGACACCTATCTTTTGACCGACAAGGAGTATAAACAGACCGGAAATATAAAGGTCATCGACGTGTCCAAGCCTGCCGACAACTGCGCAATCACAAACGTCGAGTTTGAGCTCGTCGGCGGCATGATAAGAATAACGGGCACCGCCGTTTCGTATTCGGGCGACAAGAGAGTCACTGTCAACCTGTATTTCGACGACGACGGCAGGCTGTATGCCACGCAGACCGTCGAGGCGACCGCAGAGGGCACCGAGTTCGAGTTTTACGGCGAAAAGTCGAGCTTCGGATTTTTCAGAGTGGCGCTCGCCGAAAAGGACGCCCTCCCGCTCGACGACGAGGTCGTAGTGTACGACGTCGCGTATCAAAACATTTCGGACATTCTGCTCGTGAGCGACAGCCCCTTCTTTATGCGCGCGGCGCTCGCTTCCGCGGGCATAACCAAGCTCGACTATATTCTGACCGACGAGTACGAAAACAACACCGGCTACGGCCTGTACATCTTCGATTCGTTCATGCCCGAAGTCTTGCCCGACGACGGCGCGGTGTGGTTTATCAACCCCAAGGGCACGCTCGCGGGCGCCGACTTCAGCTTTCAGGGCGAGGTGACGCCGCGCGCGGACGCGAGATATTCGACTTCGACTTCCACCACCGTCAGAAAGCTTCTTAACGGCGTGGTCGACTCCACGGACAAGGTAAACGCCTACAAGACGTTTACGCTTAGAAACTACGTCAAGTGCCGCGTAAACAGCAGCAAGTTCTACGAGCTCGCTTACTGCGACGGCAACCCCGTTATTTTCGTAGGCAGCAACGTTTACGGCAACAGGGAAGCGGTGTTCTCGTTCGACGTCCACGACAGCGCGCAGTTCGTGCTGTCCGGCGATCTTTCCATTCTCGTCAAAAACCTCATAGACTATTCCTTCCCGACGGTCATCGACGACACGACATATATTTGCGGGGAGGAAATCCAAATCAACATGCTCGCGGCGTGCGTCAACATACGCGTCGAAACGCCGTCGGGCAAAGTCGATTATCCGTACACGAGCACGACCATTTGCGAATACACGCTTGAGGAAGTGGGCGTTTACAACATAGTTCTCGTCATGAAGGACAAGACCGAGCGCGTGGTCAACGTCTTTGCCGAGCTTCCCGAGGCCGAGCGCGCGCCGCTTGCCGAGGGGAACAGCTTTGTCATTTCGGGCACGGCGGGCAACAAGCGCACGGACAGCTTTTACGATATATTGATATATCTCATCATCGCTATTACCGTCTTGGCGGTAGCAGACTACGGGTTGTACTGTTATGAACAATATCAGCTTAGATAATCCATACCTCTTGCTGATAGCGGTGCCGCTCATCGTGCTGTTTACGGTGGGGTTTGCGATAGCTGTCAGAAAGACCAACAGAAACGGACACAACATTGCGTCGTACGTCATGCACGTCGCAATGGCGATTATCGTCGCCTTTGCGGCGGCAAGCCCTACCGTCGTCACCGTTTTGACGGAGACCGAGGTGTACGTCGTCGCGGACGTTTCGTATTCCGCAAACAGAAATCTCGGCACGATAGACAGGTACATCAAAGACCTCACAGACTCGGACAATCTGCCCGGCAACACAAAGCTCGGGCTCGTGTGCTTCGGCAAAGAGCCGCAGCTCGTCAGCCCGCTCGGCGATCCCGACAAGGTGGCGAGCGTCAAAAAGGCGAGGGTGGACGATTCCGAAACGAACATCGCCGAAGCGCTCGAATTTACAGGCGGGCTTTTTGGAAACGGCACGATTAAGCGCGTCGTCCTGATAACCGACGGCAAGCAGTCCGACCTCAGCGACGACGACGCCATTCGCCGCGCCGTCGACGGGCTTTTCGACAAGGGTATCAGGGTGGACGCAATCTTCCTCGACAACAACCCGAGCCCTAACAGCAAGGAAGTTCAGATATCGGGCGTGGACGTAACCGACACCGTCTATCTCGACAGCGTGCAGACGGCGGTCTTGGAAGTGGAATCGAGCTACGACACGACGGCGACGGTGCACGTAAAGCGCAACGGCGTTTCGCTCCCCGCGGTCGCGGCGGAGCTTACCGTCGGTCGCAACGGCGTAAATCTTGCGCTCGACACGTCGGTTGCCGGCACGTTCGATTACGAGGTGTCGATTGTCGCCGAAAAAGACCTCAACCTCAAAAACAACACCTATTCGTTTACGCAGACGGTGTCCGACGAAATGAGGATGCTCGTAGTGACGCACAGCTTTGACGACGTCATGGCGGCGGTCACGCGCTACGGCGACAAGGGCGAGCTCGACATCTACGAAAACGACGCCGAGTTTTCACCTACGCTGAAAGACGTTTACGTCAGCCGCCAGGCGGGTAAGTCCAACATAAAGTTCCACCTCGCGACAAACGACGTTCCGTACACCATCGACGCGCTTTGCAAGTACGACCAAATCGTGCTCGCCGACGTCGATATCGGCAAGCTGACAAACAGTACCGCGTTTATAAGCAACCTCGACACGGCGGTCGCCGTTCTCGGCAAGAGTCTTATCACATTCGGCAACCTTCATATCCAAAACGTCGACGACGAGTCGGCGGGACGGCTCGAGGATATGCTGCCCGTCAAATTCGGCAACAACGATTCCAAGCTGTACACGTTTATCATAGACACGTCGCGAAGCATGAATCAGCTCGATCACCTCAACCTGACCAAGCAGCTCGTAAAGCGCATGCTCAACACCCTTCCCGACAACACGTACGTCACTATCATCACCTTTAACAGCGACGCCGAGGTCATTCAGCTCGTCGCGCCGCTGTCAAACCGCGAGGAGATGATTGAAAAGGTAGAAAACTTCGACGTCATACAGGGCACGGTGCTCGGCTCCGGTCTTGCGCGGACGCTCGAATATATCGCGCCGCTCAACTTCGACGACAAGCAGGTGCTGCTCATAACCGACGGTCTGTCGTACTCGGTCAACGTCGAGGACGACCCCATCGACGTCGCCGAAAAGATGTACGCCGCAGGCATAGTTACGTCGGTTTTCGACGTCGGCAGACAGGGCGATCGGCCGGACGGCTCCAATCCGTACGACTCGAACTATGCGGCGGCTTACGAGCTTCTCACGCGCGTCGCACAAGCGGGGCACGGCCACCACTACTATTCCAACAACCTCGAACGCCTCGACGAAGTAACCTTCGGCGAGATGGCGGACGATCTTACTTTGACCGTCGTAGAGCGCGAAACCACGGTGAGCGTACAGCGCTTGCACCAAAAGGATCCCGTGCTCGACGGCTTAAGCGACGCCGACAAGCTCAACCTTCCGACGGTCATGGGCTACGTGTATTGCGGAAGCAAGCCGAGCGCCACCACAGTATTGTCGGTAAACCACAAGCGCCACGAGGACAGCACGGCTACTACCGAGAAGCCGCTCTACGCCTACCAAAACTACGGCAAGGGCATGGTCTCATCATTTACGAGCGCGCTCGGCGGAAGCTGGATAGGCGGCTGGAGCGGAGACGTCGGCGGGCTGTTCTTCGGCAATATGTTCGACGTCAGCATTCCAAAAGAGAAGGTAAGCGAGCCGTACTCCGTCGAGGTCATACGCGAGGGCACGGTCACGCGCATAGAGGTTTTACCCACTATGCTCCAAGCGGGCGCTAAGGCCAAAATCGAAATAACTCCGCCGAACGGCGAGCCGACGAGCTACGATATGTTATACAACGGCGGGCTTTACTACTACGAGTTCGACACCGCGGCGGTCGGCAAGTACGACGTCAACATCACGTACACCTATAGGGAAACGTGCAGCAGCAAAAAGACGGTGTACGTCTGCTACCTCGACGAGTACGACGCGTTCAGCGTGTACGAGCCGTCGGCGCTGTATAGGGCAATCGGCATGCGCGGCACGGTAAGCAAAAACGGCAGGCTCAAGATCGAAAACGACAAAAAAGACGTCGGCAGGTACGTCGTCGACCTGACCGTTCCGCTCATGATAGCCGCCGTGGCGCTGTTCGTAATAGATATAATCGTGCGCAAACTCAAGTGGGACGACGTAAAGAGCTTCTTTGGGTTCGGAAAGAAAAGGAGGGTAAAAAATGATTAAAAGAATCTTCATAGTCATTTTGACTCTTTTGATTGCCGTCGTTTTCGCGGGCTGCGGCTCGTATGCGCCCCCTGCGGTCGGCGGACGCCCGCCGTCGGGCTCGGGCGAAGAACCGCCGGGCGGGGTCGACCCGCCGATCGTCGAACCGCCCGTCGAGGAGACGTACACCTTTACGGTAAAGCTCGCCGACGCGCCCGACACACTGCCCGAAAATATGCAGGCGATTTGGACGAAGAACAGCGAGGTGCACAGCGCGAAGTTCATAGACGGCGTGGCGTCGGTCGAGGGTCTTGACGGCGAGTACCGCGTCACCCTTTCAAATCTTCCGAGCGGCTACACCTACGATTGCAACGGCTACAACGCCGACAATATCGACAGGGACGTCACGATTCCGCTTCTCAAGATTCTTTCGGTGCGCAACTATTTCAGGCTTCAGCCCAACAACGAGAAAAGCGTAATCTCTTGGTACACGATAAGCGAGTACGGCACCTACCGCGCCACAATACGAAACGCCGACGAGGCGGTGGGCTACGCGTTCGAGCCCAAGGAGAACGGTCGCTTTTCAATCACATCCTGGTGCGACGCGACGGCAAACGAGATCAATCCTGCCATCAAGATTTACTACGGCACCGAACATTTCTGCCAATACATCGAAACGCTTGACGACGGCGGCGCGGCGGGATATTTCACCAAAAACTTCAAGTACACCGCCGAATTCGGCGACGAGAACATAGGCGCCATGCAGCTTTTTGCAGTAAAGGCGGCGGTCAACGACATTTCATATCCCGTCACGGTCGATTTTACGATTAAGCGCGAATCGGAGTACGAGCTTCCGCCCACCGAGGGCGAGCCGTATTACGCGAAGGGTCCGTACTGCACCAAGCACGAAACGGGCGTATGGCGGTACATCTACGAGGACAACACCGCAACGAGCGGCTCGAACACCTTCTACATTCAGGACCAAACCAAGGTCATGTTCAACAAGGCCGACGGCTACTACCACGTCGGCACCGCCGACGGACCGCTGCTGTACGCGCGGCTGACAAAGGACTGTCAGATATTTGTTACACGGACGCCGGGCGGCTCTTGGGTGAACCAAGGTTTTTCTTGGAACGAGTTCAAAGACGGGATGGTAAAACTTACTCTCGAGGACGGCTACAACTACAGCTACATGATAAACAAAGGCTATGAGCCTTACTGCGACGCTAACGGCGCACACCCCGTCACCGAGGAGATAAAGACCTTCTTGCAAGGCTACGCGTCGAGGGAAAACCTGTTCAGAGACGGCGAGGGGCACGCCGAAGATCCCGCGCTAAACGTCGACGAGGACATGAATCCCGACGGCATACGCTTGCAGTCGGACGAGAACAGCATGTGGATGTTCGCCTGCGGATACTACAAGTAACAGCCGCCGATATGTTCCCCGCGATAAAAAACGACAAGACGGACAGACCGAAAAGGCCTGTCCGTCTTTGCATGCACGGCAAACGAGTACCGAAAACGGTACATCGGCGCGAAATCGGTCGGTTTTGCTCAAAAAATTATCTTCTCACAAAACTTTTTTTAAAACTTTGTGTTATAATAGAGCACAACTTTTGATGTGAAAAAGCAGAGCAAAAAAGCGGAGGACAGTTTATGTATTTCAGCAAATCAAAGTACACGTCGTTTTTAAAGTGCGACAAGCTGTGCTGGCTGCAAAAGCACAAGCCGGAGGAGCAAAAGTTCGACGATTCGACGGTTGCCCGCATGAAGGCGGGGAGTGACGTCGGCGAGCTCGCCAAACGGCTTTTCGGCGAGTACGCCGACGCTACGGTCGAAAAGGCGGACGGCGGGCTCGACTGTTCCGCAATGATTGAAAAGACGAAAAAGCTTTTGGCGGACGGCACAGCGACAATCTGCGAGGCGGCGTTTTCGTTTGACGGTCTGTACTGTGCCGTCGACATTCTGCACAGGGAGGGCGACGGGTACGCGATGTACGAGGTAAAGAGCACCGCCGCCGTCAAGGACTACCACTACAGCGACGTCGCGTATCAAAAATACGTTCTCGAAAATTGCGGGGTTAAGGTCACGGGCGCACACGTCGTCATTCTCAACAGCGGGTACGTAAGGCACGGCGAGCTCGACATAAAGCAGTTGTTTTCGGTGGACGGCGGGAGCGATATTTCCGCGCAAATCGCCGCCGAGTACGCCGCCGTTGCGGACAACCTCAAAAGGGCGGAAAAAATCATATCGCTCGCCGACGAGCCGAACGTCGGCATAGGCAGGCAGTGCGGTAACTGCGGGTATTGGAAGTACTGCTCGCGGCACCTGCCCGAACCGAGCGTGCTCGATCTGTACAGCTTTTCCAAGAAGTGGGATTGCTACGACGCCGGTATAGTGTCGTTTGAGGACGTAGTAAAAAGCGGCGTTAAGCTCAACGACATACAGCGGCGGCAGATAGATTACGCGCTCCACGACCGCGGCGTATATGTCGACAAGCAGGCTATACGTGCGTTTTTGCAAACGCTTTCCTATCCGCTGTGCTTTCTCGACTTCGAGACCATGCAGCAGTACGTTCCCGAATACGACGGCGTCAGTCCGTTCGACCATATACCCTTTCAGTACTCTCTGCACACGGTAGAGCGCGAGGGCGGCGAGGTCAAGCACGCCGAGTTTTTGGCGGAGTGCGGCGTCGATCCCCGCCGCGCGCTCGCAGAAAAGCTGTGCGAGGATATCCCGCAAGACGCCTGCACTCTTGCGTACAACGCGAGCACCGAGCGCGGAATAGTGGGAAGACTTGCCGAAATGTTCCCCGACCTTCGCGAAAGGCTTTTGAGCATTCAAAGCGGAATTGCCGACCTTCTTCCCGTGTTCAAAAAGGGCTACTATTATAAGCGCGAAATGGGCGGCTCGTTCTCAATAAAGAGCGTTCTGCCCGCCGTTTTCCCCGAGCTGGACTACCACAACCTCGACGGCGTGCAGAACGGCACCGAGGCGATGAACGCCTTTCCCATACTCCAGGATTTGCCGCCCGACGAGGCGGAGATTTTGCGCGAACAGCTCCTAAAGTACTGCGAGCGCGACACTTTCGCCATGGTCAAGCTGTGGCAGGAGCTTGTGAGGGTGAGCAAATAGAAGGCGAAAAGCCGCACCGCGGCGGGAGATGCCGAGCTCAAAAAGAAAGGCGTATAGCCGAGAGAACAAAGGAGCGCGAGTTATGAGCGAAAAAGCGACGGTAAAATTCGAGGAGTACGCGGTGTGCGAGCTTACGGCGGCGGGGCTTGCGCCGGACACGGTGTACAAAAACGACGTAGAGTTCGACCTGCCCGAGCCGACGATAATCGAGCTTGCGGCGGTCAAGGTTTGCGGCGACGAGATAGTCGGCAGCTTCCATACATTTGTGCAAATCGACGGCATAGACGCGGCGCGCGAGCTCGACTTTGACGAGTCCCCGACGCTCCGCGGCGTAACGCCCAAAATGCTCGTCGGCGCGCCGTCACTCGGGGAAGCGCTCAACAGGTTTAACGAGTTCACCAAGGGCTGCACGCTCATTTTGCGAAACGATTGGGACAATCGGCTCAAGGTTTTGCGCGACTGCGGCGCGCGGTTCGGGCTGCGGTTTGAGCGCGTAATCGACCTTTGCAATATCGTTGCGGCGGCGGACGCTCTTAGGCGGTATTTCGAGACGCGCACGCCCGATTTACTCGACATCGCGGCGGCGATGTGCGACAGCTGCGAGTGGAAAGAGCTGTTTGCTTGGTACGAGGTGCCGTTCGGACGCGAGGACTGTTTGGGCTATGCTCTCGCATTTGCCGAGCTCATAATCAAGCTGACGGACGAGTTTGACTTGCCGTTTTAATCGTGGTACAATTTGAATAAGGAGCGGTTTATGGCGAATTTGGAATATTTGCACGCCGTGCGCAAAAAACTGCACGACATCAATTTCGGAAAGGACGGCATCGTAAGGCCGATAAAGGCGCAGGACAATGCGCAAGACTACGGCTTTGAAATGCTCGAAAGGCCGCAGGCGCCTCAAAGCGGCAAAAAGTCCGAGTGGGTAAAACGCTGCCATAAATATCCCGAGAACGAGGTCTGCTATTGCGTCGACTGCGACGGAATAACGGATAGGCCGTGCGGCGCCGACAATCCTAAAATGCGGTTTACGAGCATAACGCACGGCGCGCACACGCTCGACTTTTTGGACGCGCACGGAGTGGGATACGACACGGCTTCTAAGTGGTCTGACAAGCCGGTGCTTTTCGTGTTCGAAAATCCGGGCGCTTTCAACTCCGTCAATTACGGGGCGGACGGCGTGAGCGAGCCGACCGAGCTTCCGCCTGCCAAGCGCAAGCCGTGTAATTGGTGGTATTGGATAAACGGGCAGGACGACGAGAGCTATACAAACGCCGACTTTGTTTACCCCAACTGGTTTTCGCAAAAGGAATACGGCTGGATGGTGTACTCGGCGATAAACACGTTTAGGATTGCCAACGCCTACGTTACAAACCTTGTAAAGTGCGGCGTCGGAAGCACCGTCAAGGACTACGTCACCACCGACAAATACGATGCCAAGGTGGTCGATAATTGCGTGGGGAAGCACCTCTTAAAAGAGATTGCCGCACTGCGCGGCGGCAGAGAGAACGAAACGGTTACCGTCTTTGCCTTTGGCGAAAGGGTGTACAACAAGCTGACCGAAGAGGAGACGAAAAAGGCGCTCGGGCCTTGCGAAGTGCATCAGCTCCCGCACCCCGCAAACCGCCTGTCAAACGATTACCGCAAGTACGTGCTGCTGTCCAAAATACTGTGCGGGCTGTGGGACGTCGGTTTTTACAAGGGCGTTGCGCCCGTCACGTTTGACGAGCTGCTTTTGAGCGGCAAGCAAGAGGACAGCTTTGCAATCACGCGCGAGCTGCTCGGCGAAAAGCTCGAAAAGTATTTTGAGGAGAAAAGGGAAGAGTTCGCTCGGGACGGCAAGAGCTTCGAGCCGAGCACGGGCTATCTCAAGGATAAGTTTACATATCAGGTCTGCGGCGGAAAAGAGGGCGCGCACGTCGTTTTCAGATATAAGCACAAGGACAATGACAAGGATTACTACGTCAGTTGGGTGAGCTATTATGCCGAAACGGGCGAGATATATCTGTACAAAGGCGCGGACAAAAAGGCGACGAGCGCCGAGGAGTTCGTCGACCGCGACCACGACGACTACATAGTTTACGCCGAGCTTAATGCGTTCATAGATTATCTGTATGACAGCGTGCGAAAAGAGAACGCGCGAATAAGGCTAAAAGAAATCGTCGCCGCGACGAGCATAACGGAAGAATAAATTAGGTTCACGCCTCGGGGCTCCCGAGCCGACGTGCTTGCACGTGTCCGCCGCAAGCAGCGAGACAAACGATTTGTCGTCGCCCCGCAAAGAAAGCCCTTGTAAGCTAATTTGCTCCTCGAATAAAAAATCGGGCGATTTTGTCGCCCGTTATTTGTTCGCTGTATTTTCGGTTTTACGCAAGCGGCGCGGTTTTGAGCGCGTGGAGCGCGACGATTTGCGCGAGTAGGCTCTCAACGTACGCGGCCAGAGTGAGTACGGCATATATGGCGGGGAACGCGCCGAGCGTGGAGAAAAAAATCGGGCCGTAGTTGAGTATTATGCCGACGACGAGCACGGGCGAGAGTATAAAGTCGGCAATCATCATGCGAGCAATCCAAGACGATAGGCGAGCGTCGTCACGCCGCAGAAGAATTTTAAGCCCGAAAACGAGGGCGACGAGCACGAACGGCACGCCGCTCGCATATATCGCAGGCCAACCCCACGAGCCGAATATCACCAAGAAAAAAGCGGCGAATCCGTTTTCCGCGTCTATATTGGCAGGCAGTAAGGGCAACATTATCATAAGCCCGACGAGAAGCGCCGCCGTCGCGAGCGTCGATATTGCCGCAATTTTTGTTTTTGTGTAGTTCATATTTTCCACCGATGGTTAGATTATACACCATAGTTTGTTTTTATGCAAGCGGTTATTTCGCCTTAAATAGCAAGAATCGGGCGTCAGCGGGCAAAAAGTCTCTACTGACGAGCAGTTTTTGTGGCAAAAATCGGGCGATTTGGGGTCAGCGGGGGCAGAAGCGATATCGGTTTGACAAAGGGGCGGAAATGTGTTAGACTATATTAAAATACTGTTTTCAGAGGGATTTTCATGGGAGATACGGAGTATAAGCTTATAGAGGAGATGTTGCCCCTTCTCGTCGCGGACGAGGACGATGAGTTCACGCCCGAGCAGAGGGAATCGGCGCACAAGTTCAAAAAGTTCCTCGACCATCTTCCCGGCGGATTTTTCATTTACCGTGCCGACAAAAGCGAAGAACTGTTGTACGCCAATATGGCGCTTGTCCGCATGTTCGAGTGCGACAGCATCAAAGAGTTTGCCGAGTTTACGGGACGGTCGTTCAAGGGTATGGTGTACAGCGAGGACTACGACGCCGTCGAAAAGAGCATCACGCAACAAATAATGGGCGATAACAGCGACAATCTCGATTACGTCGAATACCGCATTCTGACTAAAAAGGGCAATATGCGCTACGTCGAGGATTACGGGCATTTCGTCCAGACAAACGTCGGCGACATATACTACGTTTTTATCACCGACGCGACCGTTAAGACGACAATGCGGCAGCGCGACGTGTTGCAAAAGCTGGAAATCATAGAGGGGCTTAGCGACAACTACGATTCGATACTGTATGTCGATCTCGATACGGACAGCGTCGTGCCCTACCGAATGAGCAAGCGCCTCGTCAAACAGTTTGACGGCGAGGTAAAGGCGAAGCCGTTCAGCTGGGTTGCCGAGGATTTTGTCAATTCGTGGGTCCACCCCGACGATCAACAGACAATACGCGAGGCGCTTTCTCCCGAGTATATCAGGCGTATGCTCCAGGACGACCGATCGTTCTACGTCAACTTTAAGTGCCTGTATGAGAGCGAGCTTCAGTACATGCAGCTTCGCGTGGTCGACGTCAAAAACAACGGGCACGTTTCGCAGGTGGTCATCGGCTCGAGGAACATCGAGGACGAAATCAAGCAGGAGATGCAGCAGAAAAACCTCGTCGAGCGCGCGCTGGAAGACGCAAGGATTGCCAATAATGCGAAAAACACTTTCCTTTCCAACATGTCGCACGACATGCGTACTCCTCTAAACGCGCTGTTCGGCTATCTCGGGCTTGCGAAAAAGAATATAGGCGACAGCGAAGCAATGTCGAAGTACCTCGACAGCATCAACAACGCGGGCAAGCAGCTCTTGGACCTTGTCGACAAGGTGCTCGAAATCTCGTATCTCGACTCCAAGGACTTCCACTTTACCGAGGAGCCTTGCAGTCTCATCGACATAATAAAAGAAACGTGCGACGAGCTCGCGCCCTTGGCAAAGAAAAAGAAAATCGACTTTACGCTCGATTGTCCGCCCGAGGCGCACCCCGAGGTCTACGCCGACAAAGAGCAGATTAAAAACGTGCTCATGAACATTGCGAGCAACGCGGTCAAGTATACCGGAAAGGGCGGTAAGGTCAACTTCCTTGTGGAAGAAATCCCGTCCGCATCGTCCGAATTTGCCGCGTTCCGCTTTGTCGTAACCGACACCGGCATAGGCATTTCGCCGTCGGCGCTTGAAAAGATTTTCGATCCGTTCGAGCGCGAGCAGAACTCAACGCACAGCGGCGTGTTCGGCAGCGGGTTGGGACTTACAATCGCAAAGCAGATAGTGGAGAGCATGGGCGGAAGTATCACCGCGCAGAGCGAGCTCGGCGTCGGCAGTACGTTTACCGTCGTTCTCAGCTTCCGACTGTCCGAAAAGAAGGAGACGATCGAGGACACCGACGACGTCGAGGCGTTTGTCAAGGGCAAGAAGATACTCGTCGTCGAGGACAACGAGATAAACCTCGAAATAGAGACCGAGCTCTTGGAGGACTTAGGGATAATCGTCGAGCCTGCCGAAAACGGACAGATAGCGGTCGACAAGATGAAGGTCGCAAAGCCGGGCGAATACCTGTTTATTCTCATGGATATTCAAATGCCTGTCATGGACGGCTGGGAGGCCACCGAGGCGATACGCTCGCTCGACAATCCCAAGCTCGCAAACATTCCTATTATTGCGCTGTCGGCAAACGCGTTCGAAAGCGACAAGCGCCAATCCGCCAAGACCGGCATGAACGCTCACCTCAACAAGCCGATTGACATTCCCGTCCTGCTCGACTCTGTTCAAAATATAGTGATGAAAAAGAAAAAGTAAATCGATAATTAACATGCGGCGCCCTTGGATATCCCGAAGGCGCCGTTATTTTTTGCGCCACTGCGTGGCTAAGATAAGAGATAAGAGATAAGAAATAATAATGAATAATTAAGGAAGCGCGGGATTTATATGCCCGCGCTTTTCAGATCCCTCGACAAGCTCGGGATGACACCACAAAAACACTGCTCACTTCTTTACAACACGCCTATTTAATGAGGATATGCTTTTACGGTGTCATCCTGAGCGGAGCGCCGAATGGCGCGAAGTCGAAGGATCTGTTTTCACATCCCCTCAGTCGCCTTCGGCGACAGCTCCCATAAATTCAAGGGGCGCTTGGTTGAGGTAATAGTGAATAGTGAAGCAGTTTTTGCTCCGCAAAACGGGGGACCATATGTGAGTTTTGCGGCAAAACGGGCGACACGTGTGCGGAAAAACACAAATAAACCGCCGCATAAATCCCGAATGTGTGCCATAACCCGCAAAAAGTCTAAAAAACCCGCAAAAACGCTCTTCAAACTATTGACAGCCGTTGTATTGTGTCATATAATATATACCCGTACTTATTTATACTATAAGTGTGGGTATACGAAAAGGGAATGGTGAGCTAAGCACGCAGGCGTGTGTTTAGCTCTTGCTGTCTACGGTTGCAGTACTATCGGGTTTACTGAGAGGAAAACGTTTATGGCGAAATCGAGAACAAAAAAGAAATACCTGTTGACTATACTCATATGCGTAATTGCGCTGTGTGCTTGTGCTTTTGCTTTCTTTGGATTTAGCTCGGATCCGACCGAGCGGGCGGCGGGGACGACCAAGCTTCCGACGGCGTCCGATTCACATATAGCTACCGATAAAGGACCCGTAGTTTCCGAGGACGGGAGCACCGTTTATTATACGTTCGGAGAAACGTATCATCTCGGCGGCATCGATCGCACTATCGATTTCGGCGACGGAAAGGCCGACGATTATGTTCGTTTTGCCGAGGCATTCATACCGCTCGAAGGCGCAATTGAAGGGTTCCGCCTCGCCGATTACAGCTTAGCGTTTAAACAATGCATTCGCGCCGACGGGAGTGACGTTACAGGTCAGACCGGCGGCATTCGCAGGGCAGGCACATATACTTTCGAGCTTACTCCGATAGCCGGCGGCAGCCCTATTACAAAGAAGGTTATATGCCAACAGGCAAGAATTAACATCGACGTCAACAAGCTCGGTTACTTCGGCAATACAAGCGGTTATACTTCCACCGGCCATATTTGGGAAGCGCACGGCGATATCACCACCATATACCTTCTTGACACCGGCTGGTACGACGCACAGATATACGAAACAATCAACAATCAGCTCGTCGCAAAGACGGTTGTCGAAAAGCGCGTTATTTCAAATTCGTACTATGCCGCAGGCAACGATACCAAGCACATAATGATAGACGGCGAGTATGATTTTGACGGTGCCAAAGATACGGTGAGCAGCGCCGGATGCCATACTCCGGCGGAGGGCCATGAAGCGGCGTCTACGTCTAAATATGATTTTGAGGGCTTTACTCTTGAAATCACCGACAGAAAAGGCGTCGCATATAAAAATCCGGGACAATATGCCGCGTCGTTTACGTTTAACATTCCCTCCGGCAAGCAAAACGACTACAAGTTCGATTACAGCGACGAATCGAGGATGACCGACTCGTACAAGGGATTGGAAATTAACAACGATACCAAAACCGATCATAAGTTTGAGCTTCATAAGGTTTGGTACGTAATCAATTCGGAAACGAAGCTCGGGCAGTTGGGATTGTTGAACGGCAGCGAGCCCTATGTTCCGTTTACGACAGAAGACGGCAAGGGCGCAGATACATTTACGTACGGTGATGAAATATACTTCAACGAACCCATGTCCTCTTTTTTGGGCAACCCGACGAAAGAAGATGACGAGAAGCTGAAGCGCGAAAACAACACGTTGTTGTTTACGATCGAATATATGCCGCTCGGCAGCAAGGTTAAGGAAAAAATCGTAACGGATAAGCAGTACGAATATTCCGAGATATGGTGGAATACCGGCGGCAATAACTGGAGCCACAAAAGCAATACAATCACCGACGCTAACAGAGAATATACTCTCGCATACTATTTCAATTCGTCAATGCCTACGGGCACGTACATCCTTACGATAACGTCGAGAGTATACGAAGACTCTGTGCTGAAAAAAGCCGTTACCGGCATATACACGATGTACGTCGTGCCGGCGGAGATCAACGCGGGTGCAATCGCGAAATTGGGCAAGGCGCTCAACGGCGAATACGACGACGAGGGTAATTTCTTTACGATAAGCGCGGAAACGAAAAGGGCGTCCGCTTTCCACGTCGATATAAGTGACGCGAAGAAAGAACTCGAAGGAACTCTCAACGACAACGTCTCCGGCACAAACTACTGGTCGGCGATTGTATCGGCATATAATAACAATAAAGAGGACGCCGCCGCTTCGGAGGCATTCCACAAATACTACGGCGATACTGTCACCATAGAGTATAGACGTAGCACGGACGGCATAACGAGCTATACCGATTACGACAACATGCTGAACAATTACCTGACCTCTGCGGGAAAGTATACGTTGTATTTCAGTGTTGCCGCAAAAAATTATGCGACCGCCGGCGGTGCCGAGGACGAAAACCGCAACAGCTATTCGTTTACGACTTCGTTGTTCGAGGCTATCGACATATACGGCGCCATAAGGGCGAAGGCGGAGGCCTTCCATTCGGTGGAATACACCGGCTCTGCGGTCACGACGACCGTTCCCGGCAGCGCCCACTACTCAGTTACCGACACAGGCAACTATATCAACGTCGGCTACGGATACGTGACGCTGACGCTTCACGAGGACGTCCAGCTCTACGGTTGGGGCGACATTCCGGAAGATTTGACGGATTGGGCGGAAATAATCGACGCCGATCGCCGTTCGCTCAGGGTCAAGTTCGAAATAACGCCCGCGACCAACTCGTGGACCGTTCCGCCGTCCATTACGTCCTGGCTGTATCAAAACTACAACAGCGAAGTCAACACCGTTTCCGGCACGCCTAAGTTTCAAGATGAGAATCTACTCATCTATTACCGCTTAGGCAAGGTGGGCGCGGTCAACGACAAAGAGACGGGCGAGTCCGCCGTTGCCGGTTACACCTATACGGACGACGACAATCTTACCTGGATATACGACGGCTCGAAGTATTCCTGGCTCGACGTCGGCGGCTCACTCACTCCGCTCGGCGACAGCGGAATAGGCAATTCTGCGTTCTTTGCGGTGGGCGAAAACGGAGCGATTGCGGAGGACGCCGGCAATAAAGAGGTCACTTCCAAGCTCAACCTTTTGCACGTCGGCGGTTACGCTTTGGACAGCTATATCGGCGTAAGCCGCTACGTCGATGACGACGATGACGGCAACAAGATTTACAACGTCTTGGCTTATCACACCGCGGCGGCGATTGCCCAGGTCGAGGGCGGCTCGCTCAGTACGGTTACCGTTCTCAAGGGCTACAACAGCTGGGACACCGCGCCCGGCATGACGGGTTGGACGTATAACGACTTTTCCGACGGCTCCGACAACAGGGACAGCAACTTTGTTTACGGCGTTCCCACGTTTGCAAACACCGTAACCTACGAGCTGCACAAGGGCAACGCGACGGGCGACAAGCTCATCACGTTCGCTTCGCTCGAGGACGGCGCCGACGAGGTGACGGGGCTCGGCGATTACGAGACCGTCGCAGAATACCTCGACGGCTTGGGCGTCGGACAGTATACGATAATCGTAACGGTCGCAGGCTCGGACGATTACTACGTGTTCGACACCACGCTTGTAACCTTCAGCGTTTCGCAAGCGGCCAACACCTGGAACGACGGCGGCTATCCGTCTATAACGAGCTGGGTTTACAATCAGTTCAAAGCAAGCAATATCACGGTAGGCAGCACGCGTTTCGACGAAACCTGCGCCACCGCACAATACACCATTCAGTACATCACCGACGCAGACAGCGTGGCAACCGGTTCGGACGGCAAGCCCGTCGTTTGCGGCGAAGAAAATATGAGCTATGAAGCTCTCGTAGAAGCTCTCGAAACCTTGAGCGCCACACACGAATACGGCAGTGTGGGCAGATATCGCATACTCGTCAACGTTCCGGCGGCGGATAACTACCTTGCGGCCTCGCAGCAGGAGCTCCGCTTTACCGTAAGCAAGGCCGATTACAGATGGAAGAACGACGTAACCCCCACGATCGAGCCCTGGGAATACGGCAAGCCTGCCAACGAGCCAAGCGAAACCGGCGTCGACGTCGTTTACTACGTGGGCGAGCAGGAGTACAGACTTGCCGACAAGCTCGCGTCCGACGAAAACCTCGGCGAGGACGAGAGAGAGTTCAAAATCGTCTATACATATTATAATACGACATATTACAACAACAACTATACGCGCACTACCGTGGTAGACAACATTGCCGAAGCTACGGTCGGCACGTATATGCTTGTCGCCACCGTCAGCTACTACACCGATAATTATAACGTACTCGAAAGCGAGTACATCTTTGCCATCACCGTAGGTAAAAACGATTGGCTCGCCGACGAGAAATACCGCCCCGTAGAGAACGATACCGTCACTTGGACCTGGGGCTGGGCGGACGGAACGAGCCCCAAAGATACGGCACTCGTCAACGCTACCGCTATCGATATGATAGCCGGCATTGTCTACAATATAACAAAAACCGACGGCACGTACACCGGCAGTGTTACCGTTAAAAACGGCGACACGGAAAGGACGGAGCTTCTTAAGGAGCTAAAGGGACTCGGCATCGGCAACTACTCGGTGCTCATCAATGTTCCGCAAACCCCCGACCACGATTCGATGCAGACCCAGATGTTTATCACGGTCAACCCTGCGGATTTTGTCGTCAACACGCCGCCCGCTGTTAAAAACGGCGGCTGGACCTGGGGCGACGGCGCCGAGGCGAAGCAGTTTACCGCCGCGGTCGTCGATCCCGTCGAAGGCAAAGAGGACGACAAGGCCAAGATCAAGTATGTTTACAGCATAACGGTCGGGACGGGCACCGCCGCGGAAACATACGAAGACGACGCGGCAACCGTTCCCCAAGACCAATGGAAGAGCGGCTATGAAAAAATGGTCGCCGCCCTCATAGGCAGGGCCACGGGCACTTACACCGTAACCGTCTCGGTGTCCTGCGAAAACTACAATTCCAAGAGCTTTACATTTACGGTGAAGATCGCTAAAGCCGAGTTCACCGGCACGGACGGTCCCACCGACGACGTCACGCTCACCTGGGGCGACGATTTGACAACCGCGATTAAGGACGTAAAATACGACGCAATCCCGGAAAGCGACAGGACGACCTTGGTTGCCAAATACGTCGTATTCGACAGCGGCGCGGGAAACGAAGTAGACGATCACGGCAAGATGATCGACAAGCTCAAGGAATTGGGCGTCGGCACGTACACCGTTGCAATCACCGTTACTTGCGACAACTACGAAACTTTGTATTATTCGATTGAGGTTACAATCGATCCAGCCGACTTCGAAATCACCGAGCCCGACAAAACCGAATGGACTTGGGGCGACGACGACAAGGACAAAACCGTCAACGACATAAAGGTCGGCGTCAAGTACGAAGAAGACGTCGTTACCAAGCGTTACCGCATAGGCGATACGGCGGGAACGAGCTGGTCTGACACATATACCGGTTTCGGCGAGATGCGCGACGCCCTCAAGAAGTACGGCGCAGGCGAGTACAAGGTCGAAGTTTCTGTAAGCTGCGCCAACTACAACTCCGACATAGCCTACATTTACGTCACCGTAAATAAGGCGCACTTCGTCGTAACTTCCGCGCCGATTGCAGGCGGCGAAACGGAAACGTCGATCGGCTGGGCTTGGGGCGACGACATCGCAAGCCTTATTCCCGACCTTCTCTACACCGTTCCGACAGGCGAGTCGGCGACAAAGACGTACAGCTTGATATCCGGCACGACCACCGATAACAGCGCGGCCTCTTACGGAGCGTTTATCGCTAAGCTCGCGGAGCTCGGCAGGGGCGAGTACACGGTTGAGTTTACGGTCGAGCTCAAAAACTACGAGAGCCTGAAATACACGATCCACGTAACCGTCTCGGACGCGACGATTACGGTTTCTTCCGAGCACAAGTCCGCTACGTCTTGGACGTGGGGCGCGGGTAAGAGCGCGATTGAAGGCGAGATACCCGATATAAAGTATTCCGTCAAGTCTAACGACAGCGGAAAAGAAAAGGTTTCGTACTCCATAATAACGGACGGCAGCAGTACGGAAAACGTCGAAGAAGGCTATGACAAACTTATCGAGCTCCTTATGAAAAAGGGCGTCGGTCATACCTACACGGTCGTAATCACCGTCACGTGCGATCATTACGTAACCGTCACCAAGACGACTACCGTCACGGTCAATGCGGCGACCATTGCCGTAACGTCCGCTCCCAAGACGAGCCCCGACGAGTGGACGTGGGGCGCATACGACGTCATCGGTCAAAAGTTCCCCGAGGGCTTTTCGTACTCGGTGCTTGCGGGCGACACGGCGACAGCGGCATTCAACATCATTCCCGAAGTCGGGCTCACCAACGGCGCCGACAACTATGCGGACTTCATAACAAACCTCCGCAAAACGGGCGTGGGCAAATATACTATTGAAATAGTCATCACGTGCCCCAACTACACGCCCGTCGAGTACACGTTCGGCATTACGGTCAAGGAAGCGACATTCGGAATAACCGATCCCGGGGTTGACGGCGACGGCTGGACTTGGGGCGCAAAGGACAGGGACAAGAAGGTTCACGGCATAGGCGTTACTACCGTTGCGGGAACGGGCGATAAGGCGACGATTGTGTACAGCATAATCTCGGGCGGCGGCACGTACACGTACAGAGACGACGGCGAAGAAGTCGAGGGCGAAAAGAAAACCGCTTACGACAAGATGCTCGCCGACCTTATTATGAGGGGCGTCGGCACGTACACGGTGGAGGTTTCCGTAACCTGCGCCAACTATAAGCCCGTTACGCGCTCGGTTGTCGTAACCGTCACGCCCGCAAAGCTCATCGTCACCGACGGCTCGTTTGACAACGACGGCTGGACCTGGGGCGATGCCGAAAACCTCAAGGCGTTTAACGACATAAAAGTCGAATTTGTCATAGCAAACGACGCAAACGACACCGACTACGATTACCGCGTAATGCAGGGCACGAGCACGCTCGATTCGTTCGACACGGCGACGGCCATGATGGCGTGGCTCAAGAACCAAGGCGTCGGCTCGTATCAGATAGCAATTTACATCACAAGCCCCAACTACGGTGCGGAGATAAGCTACGCGTCGCTCACCATCAAGGCGGCGAAGTTTACCGACGTTACGGAAGGCTCGTGCGACGGCTGGACCTGGGGCGCCGGCGACAGCCTCAAGTCGTTTACCGATGTAACGGCAGAGACGAGGCTGTCCGGCGACACCGTCAAAAAGACGTACCGCATAAGCAGCAACGGCGGCGAAAGCTGGGCAGGTCCGTACGACTACAACACGATGTTCAATAATCTCAAGGGCTATCCCGCCGGCGAGCACATTGTGGAAATAACGCTTTCTTGCGACAACTACGAGACCGAAATACACACCGTTACGGTCAATATTGCGTATGCAAAGTTTACCGTCATCAAGCACGGCGACGTAACCTGGAAGTGGGAGGACAAAGAGACCGACAAGACCTTTGCCGACATAGAGGTTACTCCCGCGGCAATCGCGAAAAAGTCGTACAGCGTCAGCAGCGACGACGGCGCCAACTGGACGAACGAGAGAGACTCGCTTTCCGCCTTCCTCGACGTGCTCCGCGGCTTCGACGCAGGCGAGTACATAATCAAGGTTACCGTCAGCGGCGCCAACTACGAAACAACCGACACTACGTTTACTTTGACAATCTCGCGCGCGAAGTTCAGAGTATTCACGTACGGCGACGTGAGCTGGACGTGGGACGCCGACGAAAAAACATTCGACGACATTCGTGTCGAGCCTGCCGAGGCGGCGAACAAATCGTACCGCATAAGCGAAAACGGCGGGCTGAGCTGGACCGATCCGTACACCGAGTTCAATGCGGTGCTCGCCGCCCTCAAGGACAAAAACGTGGGCGATTACAAGCTTGAAATCACAATCACCAACAAGAACTACGATACCGAAACGAGGACGATCACCGTCTCCGTCAAAGAAGGCACGATAGAAGTAACAAACAAGAGCTCCTATAACAGCAATGTAAGCTGGAAGTGGGGCGCAGGAAAAACCGCGATAGAAGGTCTTATCCCCGAGCCTACCTACACGGTCAAGACTGCCGCGGACAGAGAAAAATCAAAGGTCTCGTACGCAATAAGGTACGGCGCGAGCACCGAATCGCCCGCCGATTACGACAAGCTCATTGCAAGACTTATCGAAATGGGCGTCGGCACGTTCACCGTGCAAATAACGATAACCTGCGACAACTACAAGACGGAGACTGTTTCCGTCGACGTAGAGGTCAAGTCGGCTACGCTCACCGTTTCCGAGGGCTCGGTCGACGGCGGCGGCTGGACCTGGGGCGAAGCGAACAGAGCGAGTAAGTTCCACACGCCGACCGTTTCGGGCTACGACGCGTCGATCGACAAGCTCGTCGTAGAGTACCGCATAATAACGAAAACGGGCACCGAGTCCTTTGTGGACGACGGTGCGGAGGTCGCAGACGGCAAGAGCGCTTACGACAAGATGATTGCGGCGCTCATAGTAAAGCCCGTCGGAACCTATCAGGTCGTAATCATCGTGTCGTGCGCCAACTACGAGTCGGTTACAAAATACGTCTCGGTCGCCGTTTCGGAAGCTCGGTTCGTAAATCCCGCGGGCCCCGGCAAAACGGCAAAGTGGACTTGGGGTGCGGGCAAAACCGTTATCGAAGGTCAAATCCCCGCCGTCAAATACGGCGTGGTTTTGGAGGGCGACGCGAGTGACGTATCCGTTTCGTACGGCATCAGCACGGGCGCGAGCTTCGGAGACTACCCTGCGTTTACCGGCAGGCTCGCGGAGCTCAACGCCGGATCTTACACCGTCACCATCACCATATCTCACGCCTACTATATAACCGAAACCTTTGTAGTCGCGCTCACTATTGACAAAGCAAGCTTTACGGTTACCGGTCCCTCGGGCTCCGTCGAGTGGACGACGGGCGCGTCCGAAAACGATATAAAGGCGTTGATTCCCGACATCGACGGCGACAAGCCGAGCGACACGACTGTTACATATTATATATACGAGGGCGACAGCGGCTCGCCCGCAGGCGGCTACGACGGCATGATATCCCGCCTGTACTCTTCCAAGGTGGGCACGTTCACCGTCGTGATTACGCTGTCGCGCGCCAACTACAACGACAAGGAATTCACCGTCGCGGTGGAAATCAAGCGCATTGCAAACGCTTGGGACAGCAACAAGCTTGAAGACCTCGGCGGCGTCGAGAGCGTCGACACTTCTTCCTTTAAGGTTCCGTCGGCGACTATCACGTCGATAAGAGTGGGCGGAGAGGAAGTCGAGATTTTGCGCTTCGACATCATTGCGTTCAGCGGTCAGTCGAGTTACAATCTCACGCGCACCGAGTTTACCGAAGCGCTCGGCACTCTCGCCAACGGCACTTTCACCGTTTACGCACGCCTCGGCGGCACGGGCTACTACAACCCCGACGAAAAGCTTTCGGCGGCGCTCGCTATTTACAACGAGAGCTACACCATTCTCGAACCGCAGTCCTGCATAATCGCACTCAGCGTCAAAGGCAATAGCTGGACGAGGCGGTTTACGGGCGGCGTTGAGTGGACGTGGGGCGTCGAAAACGAAAGAATTCTCGCCCTCACCGACAACAGGCCGATTGCCGCCGACAACGACGAGATGGCGGAGTATTCGATAAGACAGGGCGGAGATACCCTCAGAACCTTCCGCGCCGCAGACCCTGCCTACGAAGCGGACGAGAAAGGAACGGCAGCCGAAAAGGCGTGGGCGGCGCTCCTTGCCTATGTCGTCGGAATCGACGCAGGCGCGTACAGCATAACCGCTTACGTTCCGCCGAGCGGCGAGTACGGCATGGCGCCCATGATCTCCGAAACCTTCACCATCAAAAAGCTTACCACCGTGTGGGATACGGCGACGACAGAGCGCAATAACACAAAGACTTACAAATGGGACTACGAGGGCCGCGCGGCGGGCGCTCAAAAGGTGGACGCAGATAAGCCCGTTATCGGCACCGCGGACAACTTGCGCGGCACTTGGGGCAAGACTGTAAACTACACGCTCGCCAAGGTCGGCGGAAGTCAGGTCTACGGCGGCACCGATTGGGATTCCGTCATAGACGCGCTCAAAGACGAGAACCGCACGGAGGGCTCCTACACCCTGACGGCGTTTATCGCCGAGGGCAACAGCCACACCTCGCTCACGTACACGGTTACGATTACGGTTACGCTTACCGAAAACAAGTGGGAGACCGACAGCACGAACGGCGAACGCACCTTCTCTTGGGTTTACGGCGACGACAACAAAAAGGACGGCAAGAACATAATCGACCTCGTTCCCAAGTACAACGGCGATAAGCTCAAGCTTTCGGTCAGCGGCACCGCCGTCGTTCTCGGCAGTCAGACCGTCGCGGAATACCTCGCAACCCTCGGCGCGGGCGAGTACAAAATTACGGTGTCGGTCGACGCCGACGATAAGTACGACTCGCTCTCCGTCGAGCTCACGCTCACCGTCAAGAAGGCGGCCAACCGCTGGGTGGGCGAGGACACCGTCACCAAGTCGATTACTTGGGTTTACAACTCGAATGCAAACGCGAGCATATCGCTTTCCAACGAGCAGGACTTTGCTTTGACCTACACGGTAAACGGCGCGCCCGTCGTACTCGGCAGGGACGAGACGATCACCGCATATCTCGCAAAGCTCGCGCCCAACGACGAAACGCCGTACACCGTGATTGCGACGGCGGCCGATCCGCAGGGCAACTACGAGACAATCACGTTTACGATTACGCTCCTGTATCAAAAGGCGGAAAACACCTGGTCGTACAGCAACATTTCGGAAAACAAAATAGATTGGACGTACAACGAGGCAAAGACGGTAACGCTCGTTCCCGCGCACGGCGACAAGGTTACTTATTCCGTCGGTAATACGGCAATCGACGTAAGCGATTGGCAGGGCGACATAAACAACTACTTCAAGACGCTCGGCTTTGGCACGCACAGCGTGCGCGTCACAGTCGAGGATTCCGAAGGCAAGTACAGGACGTTTACGTACGACTTTACCATTACCGTTGCGAGGGCGCAAAACAAGTGGGCGAGCAGCAGCACCGTTTCCGCAAGCATCACTTGGATTTACGGTTCATCCGACAACACGCAAATCAAGTTCATGCCCGAATACACCGGCTCCAAGCTGACGTACTCGATTAACGGCACTGATATCGATCTTAACGGTTACACCGATATCAACGACTACCTCAGCCGCAACATTTCGCTCGGCACCGCCGAATACACGATTAAGGTCACGGTTGAGCGCGACGATTACTACGAGGAGCTGACGCACACGTTTACCTTTGTGTACAACTTCTCGGTGAACGAATGGACGGAAGACAGCACGGTTTCCAAGACGGACTACGAGTGGGTTTACGGCGAAGATCACGAGGAGATTATACTCAAGGCCAAGTTCCTCAACGACCGCCTCACCGTTTCGCACGGCACTCAGTCCGTAGTTTTGGGCAACCTCAAGACGATAAACGCCTACCTCGACGAGCTGCCCGTCGGCGATTACAGGATCACGGTAACCGTCGAGGACGTTCAGCACCACTACAATACGCTCACCTTTGAGTTCACCGTCAAAATCACCAAAAAGACGAACGCGTGGGAGGGCAATGTTTCGGACAGCCAAGAAATCGTGTGGCGGTTCGGCGAAGAGCACGGCGACGTAGTTCTTTCGCCCAAGTATATCAAAAACAATCTCATCGTCACGAGCAACGGCGACACCGTCTCGCTCAGCGACGGCTACACACTCAACGATTACCTCAAGTCGCTGCCGTACGGCGATACCGTATATACGATACACGCGCGCGTCGACGACGACGGCAACCACACTGCGATATCTCTGACCTTCACGTTCAAAAAGCTCAAGGCCGCCAACTCTTGGATAAAGGGCGGTTCGACCGACAAGGAAATTACCTGGACGTTCGAGGATTGGACTTACGGCGAGGACGGCGCGAAAAAGGCGAAGGACATAGATTTCGAGGCGAAAGAGCTCAACGGCAACCTCGTCTTTACCCGCGACGGCAGAGAGATAAGCATGAGCGGCTACGACACGCTCGGCGCGTATCTCATGACGCTCGGCGAGGGCACGTACACCATTACGGCGGAGGTCGTCGACAAGGCGGGGCAGTACGAAAACATTTCGTTCACCTTTACGCTCACCGTAAAGAAGGCGAAAAACGTGTGGGATAAGGGCAGCGGTCTCGCCGGCCGCACGGTCGAATGGAAGTTCGACGGCGACAACGAAACGGTGGAAATCGAGCCGCTGTACAAGAAGGGCGATCTCGTAATCAAGTTCAACGGCGCGACGGTTGGAACAAGCCTTGCGACGTACCTTGCTTCGCTGCCGTACGGCGACACTTCTTACGCCGTCGAGGCGACGGTAGCTGAGGACGAAGGCCACACCGGACTGTCTCTGACGTTCACCTTCAAAAAGCTGAGAGCGGACAACTATTGGATCAAAAACGTCAACGACGGCGAGACGATAAGTAATTGGGTGTACGGCGAAGAGCACGAGAGCATCAGCCTTGAGCCCAAGTACTGCGCGAGCGACCTCGTTCTTACCGTCGGCGGCAAAGCGGTCAGCCTCGGCAGAATGACGGTAGGCGAGTATCTCGACACCCTCGGCGCCGGCACGCACGCCGTCGTCGCGGAGGTTGTCGACAGCCAAGGCCACTATGCCGACATCAGAATAAGCTTTACGCTGATCATAGAAAAAGCTGCCAACTCGCTCGGCGCCGGCTATTCCTTTAAGGACAGCTTCGAGTTTGCCGGCAAGGACGGCGAAAACGTCTGGCACTGGGGCACCTCGGTAAGCTGGAAAAAGGCGACGCCCAAGTACGGCGAAAACATTCAAATCTTTGTTACCAACACCAAGACGGGCGGCATGCGAAGCTTCTCGAGCGAGCTCGCCGATACTGACAAGTACAACGCCATGATAGGTCGTCTCAACGACTACTTCTCTGGCGTCGGCGACGGCGCGCTCGGCGTGGGCAAGTACACGATGCGCATACTCATCATCAGCGGCGACAATTGGAAGGAGCTCGATTTGACCGAGGCGTTCGAAATCATCCCCGCCAAAAACGGCTGGACGGACGAACACCCCGAGTTTATAAGCTTAACCCCGGGCGAAGGTCTCGGATCGACGCAGGGCGGCAAAAACGAAACGGTCTACAAGTGGACGTACGGCAAAGCGGTGGGCATTCGCGCTCCGTCGATATACGGCACGTACAAGGTTGTGTATTGGAACACCGACACCAATAAGACGATAGCAGAGCTCCCGACCGACGCGGGCAACTACAAGGCGGTGTTCACAGTCGACGCCGACGAGACCAAGTACGAGGGAATAGACGCATACACGCTGATATTCACCATCGAAAAGGCGTCCGGCTTCGAGTACGGCTTTGACAAGACGCCGAGCGTTTCGGGCTGGGCATGGAACGGCTACGACGTCAACTCCAACCTGTTCACGGGCAGGCCCAAGTCGGGCGGCGAGATTTCGTTTGTTATTCTCGACGAAAACGGCGATACTGTCGTCGTTCCCGAGTTCAACCTCGTAAACGCCAACAATTCAAACGGCACGCACACAGGCAGCTACGACGCCGATATCTACGCGCCGATTGAAAAGGAGTTCGAGCTCAACGGCAAGCGCGCGAAGCTCAGCGCATTCTTGAACGCGCTCACCGAAGGCGATTACACATTGCGCATGATTGTCGGCGCGACCGCAAACTACGACGGCTTTACCGTAGACGAGACCTTCTCGGTAAGAAAAGCTACCAACGCCTGGCTCGAAACGCCCAAGATCGCGTCCTGGCACGCGGGCGGCTTCGATCCGAAGAATAATGCGCCTAAGGCGGAGGTTCTGTACGGCGACTACACCGTCATTATCGCCGCAAAGACGGGCGAGAACACGACGGGTGCGGAATGGTACAACGTTCGCTACACCTACGACGAGACCACAGGCAAGCACACGGGTGTCGGCACGCCGCTCTCCAACCTCAACGCCGCCGAAATCGGCTGGTATGTTTTGACCGTTACGGTCGAGGGCAGGGAAGGCAAGTTCGACGGAATGAAGGAAACGGTTGACTTCCAGGTCTTTGCAAAGGGCACGGACAGCGTCAGCAACTATTGGGTTGAAACGCCGGGCATTTCCAACTGGACGGCCAACGTAGAGGGCAAAGTCAACTTCCCGACGGGCGAGCCCGCTCGCGGCAAGACGTACTTCGTGTTCTACAGGGCGGTATGGAACGGAAACGGCTACACGCAGGACGAAAACCCGATTGGCAAAGACGACGAATCGGTCATGGTCGAGGACTACGGCAAGCATTCACGCCCGTACTACATTCCTCAGGCGCCGGGCACGTACCTCATGTACGCATACGCGGTCAACGAGTCCGTTCCGTCCGGCGAGGACGATTTGGCGTCCGACGACTTCATCGTCCTCACCATTTACGAGCGCGAGATCAAGTGGGAGCAGTCGGTCTCGATTGCTAAGACGATGTATCTCGGTCAGCAGAACATTTGGGACGAGCCGACGTCGGCGACCAACATCGACGATGACGAAACGCTCGAAGTCGAGTACGTCTACTACGACGCCGACGACTACGACCACAACGCCAACCCCACGCCGCTCGGCAAGATGCCGACGACCGCGGGCACCTATTACGTAAAGGCGACGGCGTACGCCAAGTTCACCAACGTCATAACGAGTACGGCAAGATTTACCATCGAGCGCTCGCGCGCAACCTGGGAGACGGCGGTAACAATAGCGCCGGTGCTGTACCTCGGCGTGCGCGATACCTGGGTATATCCCACGGCGACGGTCAGCAAGGCGGGCATAACTATCGAAAACGCCGAAATAAGCGTGACGTACGAGTTCTTCGACGCCGCGACGGGCAAGAGCCTCGGCACCGAAATCCCCGCCGTCGTCGGAAGCTATTACGTCGTTGCTACGGCTACCGCCGACTTTATGGAAACCATCACGAGCTCGATGGACTTCTCGGTTGAAAAGTCCAAGAACTTCTGGGTAGGCGCTTCGCCCGACATCGACGACTGGAAGGAGGACACAAGCTCCAAGAATCCCACCGGCGAGGCGTTTGCGGGCAAGATCACCTACAAGTACATAGACAAAAAGACCGGCAAGGTTTACGACAAAAAGCCTACCAAGGCCGGCACCTACATTCTCGTCGCCACGGTCGAGGAAGAGGGATACGAAACGCTCGAAGCGCGTTCGGAATTCACCATCGAGCCGGCGTACGACATGACGTTCCTCACGATAGACGTCATTCTCGGAACAATCGCCTGCGCATTCGCAGTCGTTGTAATAATCTTTGCCGTTAGGAGGTATAAGGAGAACTAATGGATACCAAAGTAATGCTCGTAACTTTAATGGTCGTTTTGATCGTTTTCATAGTGCTTTTGGCAGTGCTCGGCATTATCTTTATCGTAGCGCTCAGAAAACGCACACCCGTCGTCAAGGTCGTCATGGCGCCGCAGGTCAAGGCCGACGAGCCGGAACCCGAGCAAAAGCCCGCCGTTTCCGCCGACGCTACGTCTGTAGCGGCCGAAGAAAGCAGCGTTCCGCCCGTCGCGGCGGCGCCTGCGCCCGAGCCCGAACCCGAGCCCGAGCCGGAGGAGGAAGAGGACGACGAGGCGCCTACATTCGTCACCGAAGGTCAGGAGCGCGTCAGCTACAACCGCAGCCTCACCGCCAAGATTTGTCAGCTTCCCGAAGCGTCCAAGGAGTGGTATTCGGGACTTAAGAACGAACTTTTGTCGTACGAAAAGGCAAAGGCGCGTATGAGCTGGCGGCACGAAACCTTCCGCTTGGGCCGCATGGTCGCAGCGAGGTTTGTCGTGCGCGGCAAGACGCTCTGTTTGCTGCTTGCCGTCGAGCCCGCAGGCTACAACGGCACGAAGTTCGCTGTCGACGATGTTTCCAATGTCGCAAGCCTTGCCGACACTCCCACGATGTACCGCATAAAGAGCGCGCGTCGGTTCAAGTACGCAAAAGAGATGATTACCGGCATCATGAAGGAGCTCAAGGTATACAAGGATCCGCGCTATGAGGCGAAGGACTTCTTCCTGCCGTACGAGGGCGACATGTCGCTCATGCAAAAAGGGCTTGTCAAGCGCGTCGTTTCGGGCACTACCCGCACCTTCAAGATAGAAGAGGTGGACGGGAACGCAATCAAGGAAGCGGCGGCGACCGACGACGAGAACAAATAGCGAGGAGGAAGAGACGTGTCTAAAAAGAGTCAATTGAAAAGAGCGATAAACGATTGCGAGCTCGAAATTCGAGCGTACGAGCGCAAGCGCGAGCGGTCGCAGACGGCGCTCATGCGCGCAATGCTGTCCGGCACAAAGCCGTCGCCCGAGGACGAACAGTACTTCAACGTGTTCTCAAACCTCATCGACGAAACGCGCGAAAAATTGCGCGGGCTTTACGCCGAGCTCGAAGAACTCAAGAAGTAACGGTTGGCAGCGAAAACCGCAGTATAAAAACACCTCGAACTTTCGAGGTGTTTTAGCTTGACTGTATTTTAATCGACAACGCTTTAAGAAAAAAGTTTTCCGCACGGCTATATATAATAAACTCAAAATATCACAACAAGTCAAGGGCGGCAGTCAGCCGTCTTTTTGATTTTGGGGCGGGGCAAAATGATTTACAGAGTCATATGTAAGATTGATATGAGTCCGTTGCATTTCTATATGTCGTTTTGTGTAGATATAACGCGGACAAATTGTAACCGATTGTCCCTATAATGATAATTCGGCTTAATTGCGGCGCTCCGATTTGACAATTGCATATTTTAGTGGTATTATAGCTGTGCTATACTAATAGTACATAGATATATGTAAATCAGGAACGCAACGCCTTCGCATACGGCGGCACGTTCGATCAAGGAGAGTTTATGGCAGACGTAAAAGACAACAAAGGGCCCGTAAAGCCGACTTCGACATCGGCTTCACACCCGACGACGAAGCATCCTACCGCGCGCACTGCAACGCCGTCGGGTACGACGGCGAGGCCGACGACTTCGGCGACGAAACCCGCGACGACTTCGACGGCACGCTCTACGGTCGATCCTGCGGCACGCACTGCGGCTCAGGCGGCGGACGATAAGCAGGCGACGGCAAAGCCTGCGGCTTCTTCGTCGAGTTCGGCAAAGCCCGTTTCCGCGACGAGCGCGACTAAGGCAACTTCTGCGACGAACGCCACAAAACCCGCGTCTGCGACGAGCTCGATCAAAACAACCTCGTCAAAGACTTCCAAGAGCGCCGCAGATGAGCTTGCGGCTACGCGGATTGCCGCTTCCAAGACGACGGGCAAACCGAAAGCGAATGCGTCGAAGAGCAGCGGAAAGTCGTCAAGCAAGAATAGCGGCGGCGCTCGCGCAGTTGCTTCCGACAACAACAAAAAGAAGATTATCATTATTTCCATTGTGGCGGCAATTGCCGTGCTGTCGCTCATTCTCGGTATCGTGCTCGGAGCGCGTTCATGCTCTTCTCCCGGCGGTAAGGCCAAGAGAGTGGGATATTTGAGCGATATAACGATTGAGGCGCCCGCCAACGGCAATTATCTTGCAGGCAGCAAAATCAAGCCGAGCGCCGCATACGACAAGGTGAGCCCCGGCAAAGAGCAGCTTTACGCCGAGCCGGACAACTCTAAAAACAGCTACAACAATTCATACAAGACAAACACGACAGTCGGGTATTCGAGCTCTGTTATCGGTACTGTGGAGCGGAATATCCCTAAGCGCACGAGAGACGAGGGACTCGGCGTATATCCCATGTACGGAGCTACGCTTTCCTCCGTCATCGGCGGCGACGAGAAAGCGGTGGCGGCGCGGAACGCGCTCATAACCGAGTCGAGCTATTTGACGGCAGCGGGCACCTGGAACGGCGGCGGCGGCGGATATACCTGGATGGACAAGGACGGGTATTTGTACAGCGGTTCTACCGCCGAGCCCGTCAAGGTTCTCGACAAGAGCGGACACCACAGGAGGCTTTACAAGCACACGACGGCAATCGGACTTTACGGCGGCAACGTGTCGGACAGCGAGCCCGGTATAATCAAGTCGGTCACAGTGCGTCCTCGCGGCTACAACAGTTACAGCGTGACGGGCGTGTACGCGCCTGCAGGCGAGGTAATAACGATACGCATAAGCGAGCAAGACATGAACGCGACCGGAGGTATTACCATACATATCGGTCAAGCGCTCTACAACGGCAAGGCCAACAACATTTGGGCGGCAAAAAACCAAATGCAGCGCACGCCCATACTACTCAACACGATGAGCGTCAATAAAACCACGTCGGTTTACGACGAGGCTACTAAAACGTACACGGCGTACGTAGGTTCGTTTATCGGCGGTCCGCTGTATATAAGGAACACAGGGGCACAGTTCACCGCTACGATTTCGGGCGGCGTTGCGTATAGGCACTTCATTCTCGGCTACACGACCGAGGACGAATACGCTTCGTACGCAAGCTGCTCCGCGCCGTACTTCGATTTGGAGGTGTGGAACTACGGCGTTCTCCACTCGGGACCCGCAAGGCAGGCCGCAGGGCTTACCTATGACGACTGCTACAAGGCGGCGGTGCTTTGGGACAAGGTGGCGTCGGTCAGCACGACCAACTCACAGCAGGGCATTGTCTTGTTGTACGATCCGTTCGTAGCGGCAGGCGCGGCGGTCGCATTCCCCGGACAGCAGTCGGTTAACTGCCCCGAGGGTTGGATGCGCAACTCGCTCAATTACAACTCGCTTGTTACTGCCGGAGCGTGGGGCAACTTCCACGAGTATCACCACAATTTCCAAGGCTACGGCGTCGGCGGCGGCGGCGAGGTCACCAACAACGGCATGACGCTCGTGTCGTATGCGGAGTTTACCAAGATCTCGGCTAACCGCGGCGCGACCAACTTCGGCGGCCAGGGTCTTAGCGGTTGGAACCTCTATACGAGCGCGCCGTGGGCTTTGGAGCAAACGCTCAAAATTGCGCGCGACGGCGAAAATCCCGACAACGGAAAACAGGGCTTGGCGCTGTACGCTACGCTCCTTCACAATTTCGGCTCCGACAATTACATCAAAGCGAAGGTCACGCAGCAGCGAACTTCAGCTTACGGCGAGAACTACGAAGGCTATCTGCGCGCATGGCAGGACGTGACGCATTACGACATGACCTATTTCTTTAATGATATTCTCAAAGGAATAGACGACGCCAAAGCAAAAGCCATATCCGCCGAAAACGCCGAAAAAGGCTATCCCATGTTTGTTCCCGTTGCGTCTACGTATCAGACCGGCAGAAGCTACACGTTCGACGGACAAAGAAAGTATTTCACGACCATGCAACCGTACGTCATACTCGCAGGCGAGCCGTTTACGGTAGACCTTCGCAAGTACACGCAAGAAGGCGGGCAATACCGCTACGGCAGTGTGATCGTGCCCGACGGTTTCGATTTCGAGATCAAAAACGTCGCTCCGCTCAACGGAACGCTCAACGGCACAATCGCGCCGACGGGCGAGGCGGGTGTTTACACTTTTACGCCGACGTTAGGCAGCAAGCGTTCGGGCGCGATAGTCGTAACGATAGGTTTGACAAAGCGTGACGGTGGGTTTGCCGTCGCCGATGCGGAGCTCATTATCGAGTTCGAGCAGTCCAGCGAGCCTACAAAGATGACGCTCAAAAGAACTACGTACAGCTACGACGGCAATGTGTACGAAAGCGCGACCGCCGCGTACGAAAACGGCTTTGACGGATATTCGTCGGTGGAAACGATAAACCACAGCAACCCCACTCAAAACTGCAACACCGACATTTGGTACTATGCCGACACGCCCGAAAATCATCAAAAATATCCCAATGCGCCTGCTTGGTATTTCATAAAAGAAAACACCGTCGCAGTCGTTGAAGGTAAGCTGTATGTCGAAGAAGAAGGCACTTACCGCATGTTTCTCCGCGGAAGGCATAACTGCGCAATGTACTATTCGCTCGACGGCGGTAAGACGTACACGCTCGGCGCGACGATAACGGACGGTACGAGCGCGTATTTCCGCCCCGACGATGCAAATACGTACGTCGACCTCGAAAATTTGCCTGCCAAAAGCTGGGTTTACTTTAAAGAGGTGCTCATTTGCGAGACCAAGGGCGGTTCTGTAAGCTATATCGGCTTAGGCTTTAAGCAGTGGGCTCAGCCGCTGTTTACTGTTGTTGAAAAGCATTACGATAAAAACGGCAAAGAAGTTGAAGGCCCCGATGCCGCAGGCTATGACCACACGAAAACCGTGTACTACGACGAGCTCGGTATCGAGGTGGACGAGGACACGGTAAATAATGCGACAATCCAAGCGCCTAAGATTACCAACAACACTCAGCCGTATGTAAACGCTTACAGAGCTACGTACGAATTCCCCGATAACGACACTTTCGAAACCGACTATTTCTACCGTCGGTCTTACAACTACAACTACCAAGACAACGTTCAGCTCGGCGTCGGCAAACAGCGCGTGGTAGAAGAACAGTGCGCAAACCTCAAGCTCAGCGGCAATTACGGCGGAAACGACTTGTCCGTCGTAGTAGACGGAATTAAAGATTCCGGCGGAAAATTGCAGCTTCACACCAATGATAACGGCAGACCAAATGCGGACAATCCGTTTACGATGGTGATAGACCTCGGCGACGTTTATACGGCAAACCGTTTTGTGCTTTACAGTCAGGGCGGCAGAAGCGATCCGCAGTTCCCTGCGGCGATGAATCTTTACGCGAGCCTCGACGGATATAAGTACGACCTAATCGGCAATTTTTCGAATTTGACTTTTTCCGGAAACATGCAGACAATCAATTTCCAAAATACGCAAATGCGCTATTACAAAATGGAAATTACGGAAACATTGCGCAACTTCGTTATCATTCGCGAGCTCGAAATGTGGAATATTTGCGAGGTCAACGGCGGCACGGTTTGTGCGCCCGACGACGATATGTTTGCGTACAGCGGCAGTTGGAGCGAGGTGCAGGAGTACTCGACGTACGGACACGTGTACGTAGGCAAATCGAATGCAACCGTTTCGTTCAGCTTTACAGGCACGCGCATAGGCATTGTGTCGTCGGCGGTGTACGGCAAGAACTTCGAGGTGTATATCGACGGTCAAAAGGTTGAGTCGATGTCGCTTAAAGCCGACAGCGCGGCGTACCTCATGACTTACCTGTGCAATGCGCTCGACAAAAAAGAGCATACCGTAACGATTAAATGTCTGGGCGAGGCGAGCATAGATTCGATAGTCGTGTTCCCGTAACGACGCAAAAAGTAAGCGCAAAGCTAAATTCGGCGTTCAAACGCTTGCTATATATGATGAAAAGTGATATAGTTAAAGTGTAACTTCGATTGGAACGGAGTTGCAACAAAAAAATCTTTGGGGCGGGGTGAAATTCCCCACCGGTGGTGACAGTCCACGAAGACCGCAAGGTCCCGAGCGGGTGAAATTCCCGCACCGACGGTATAAAGTCCGGATGGAAAAAGATAAAATCGGTTTTACTGTATTTTGCGCCCTCTTGTATTTTACGAGAGGGCGATTTTTATTCCCCGAAACCGAAAAGGAGTAAAAATGGAAGAGCAAGAAGCAAGTATGTACGCCGATACCGAAGTGCAAGAAGCATTCGCGGCGGAAACACAGACCGAAGCGGCGGAAGCGCATGTCGTACCGTCCGAAGAGCCGACAAAGAAATCGGAAAAAGTCAAAGACGCATTCAAGCAGTTTTTTACCGCGCGCCGCATGGTGTATATAGCGACGTTTATCGCGCTGTCGGTCGCGCTGAGGTTTCTTTCCTTTCCGATACTTCCGATCGTGCCGTTCTTAAAGTTCGACTTTTCGGACGTGCTCGTGCTTATATGCGCGTATGCGCTCGGTCCGGTTTCGGGAATTATAACCTGCGTCATAAAAGAGATGCTCGCAGGTATCGACGGCGGCACGGCGTTTATAGGCGAGCTCGCCAATATCATAACAATGCTGCCGTTTGTGCTTATCCCTTCTATTATATACAAAAAGCACAAGGGCAGGAAATCGGTCATTATATGGCTTTCGGTCGCCTGCGTAATTCGCACGGCATGGTCGTTCCCCGTCAACTGGCTGTTGACATTCCCCATATTTTTCAGTAAATTTATCGTCCCCGGCAGCGACTGGGCGGCAGGAATGCAGTTTTTCATCGGCGAGTTTGAAGGTATGCCCATGTGGTTTTGGGCTACGCTGTTCAACTTGATCAAGGGCGTCATGCTCGTCGTGTCAATCCTGCTTTTGTATAAGCCTGTTTCGCGACTTATCGGGATTATAAACAGAAAGTTCGACGACAGAAAACGGCAGCCTGCGCAGGACGCCGCACAGTAAAATAGATTTATGGAAACGTATAGGCAATTTCTTGACAGAATAAACGCTTTTCAAAAGAAAGAACTGCGTTTTTGCGGCAAGTTCGCGTGCAACCCGTCGCTCGCGTTAAAGGTAAACGACGACAACACGTTTAAAGCGTTTTACGGCGATACCGTTGTTTTTGCGTTGGACAAAGCGACGAAGCGGCGACTGACCGAGTATGTCGATTTGCTGTACCGCGCCGCGCCGCAATGCTTTTGCGAACGGCTTGTCGAGGATACATTCCACATGACTTTGCACGATTTGAACAGCGCGCCGAGCTTGCGCGACGTCGAGTCGCTATTTGTCGGGCAAAAAATAAAAGAAAAAGCGGAAGATATGCGCGAGTGCGGCGACGCTGTAATTAAAATGAAAAGCACGTACGTTTTCAATATGGTAAACACGAGCTTGGTTTTGGGCTTGCGCCCGATAGGCGAGGGCGATTACATAAAGCTTATGAAGCTGTATTCCGCGTTTGACGAGGTGAAGAAGTTGAATTATCCGTTCACGCCGCACATAACGTTGGCGTATTACGGCGTCGGCGGCTTCGACGAGCAAGCCGCGCGAAAGCTGGAAGAGGCGGTCAATCGTATTAACGACCGAATAGATTTGACAATCGAGCTTCGCGCAGGCGATCTGTATTATCAGACATTCGAGAGCATGAACGACTATAGGGACGAGCTGAAATTGTTTTAGCCGCCCCTTGTCGCTCTTGCGCAAAATGACAAAAATCTTATAAAATAGTTTGTAAAACTGCGTAAAAACGTTTGACAAAAGGTGGGCAAGCCTTTATAATAGATAAGCTACATGTGATATGCGGCGGTTTTGGTATCGAGTGAGGGGCGGCTAAGCCCCTTAAAAAACCGACCGAAACGGCACGCCCGTAAGCGTGAAAGCGCTATGTACGACAAAAGCGGAGGGCTTCCTCCGATAACGGCTAAAGGAGAAATTTTATGGCCAGCCAAAAGATCAGAATCAAGTTGAGGGCATACGACCATGAGTTGGTCGACAGTTCCGCACAACGCATTGTCGACGCCGCAAAGCAGACAGGCTCCAAGGTGTGCGGTCCCATTCCTCTGCCCATGCAGAAGGAAGTTGTCACCATACTGCGCTCCGTCCATAAGCACAAGGACAGCAGAGAGCAGTTTGAGCTCAGGACGTACTCCCGTCTCATAGATATCTACAGCCCGTCCGGCAAGACGGTCGACTCGCTCATGCGTCTCGATTTGCCGGCCGGCGTTGACATCAAGATCAAGCTGTAACGCAAGGAGAGCAAGTCATGAAGAAGGCAATACTCGGCAAAAAATTAGGCATGACGCGCATATTCGGCGAGAACGACGTTTCCATTCCGGTAACCGTCGTTCAGTGCGGACCGATGACCGTAGTCGACCGCCGCACCCTTGACCGCAACGGTTACAGTGCGGTAGTTTGCGCGTTCGAAGAGATTAAAGAGGGCAAGCTCAACAAGCCCGAAGCGGGGCTTTTCAAAAAGGCCAAGGCTAAGCCCTGCCGCTATCTTCGCGAGTTCCGCTATGAAAACGCGGATTCGTACGAAGTGGGCAACGTAATCGACTGCACGATGTTCGAGGACGGCGACATGGTCGACGTTTCGGGCGTGACTAAGGGCCGCGGCTTTACGGGCGTCATCAAGCGCTGGAACCATCACCGTCTCAAAATGACGCACGGTACCGGCCCCGTTCACAGGGAAGTGGGCTCCACCGGCGCCAACTCCAATCCGTCCCGCCGCATCAAGAACCTCAAGATGGCCGGTCAGTACGGACACGAGAACGTAACCATTCAAAACCTCAAAGTCGTCAAGGTCGACAAGGCGCGCGGCGTGCTTTTGATACGCGGCGCAGTCCCCGGCCCCAAGGGCGGGCTTGTAACCGTTCGCGAGACGGTCAAATAAGCGGAGTTAAGGAGATATTATGCCTACCATTAAGATATATAAACAGGACGGCTCTTCCGCCGGAACGATGGAGCTTGACGACAGCGTTTTCGGTGCGGAGTACAACGAGCCGCTCATTCATCAGGTCGTAGTAGCGCAGATGGCGAACGCCCGTCAAGGCACCAAGAGCACGCTCACCCGCACCGAAGTGCGCGGCGGCGGAAAAAAGCCTTGGAGACAGAAGGGCACGGGCAACGCGCGTCAGGGCTCCATTCGTGCGCCGCAGTGGAAGGGCGGCGGCGTGGTGTTCGCGCCCAAGCCCCGTTGCTTCCGCCAAAAGATAAACAAGCTCGTTCGCATCAACGCGATAAGGAGCGCACTTTCGGCAAAGCTCGCAGACGGCAACCTCATCGTTCTCGACAAGCTCGATATCGAGCCCAAGACCAAGAACATGGCCGCCGTTTTGAAAGCGCTTAAGATAGACAGCCGCGTGCTTCTCGTTCTTCCCGAGGGAAGCGAAAACGCAATCCGCGCGGCGCGCAACATCGAAAAGGCGAGGACGGCGGCGAGCGAGCAGCTCAATGTTTACGACATCGTCGCAAACGCCGTAATGCTCACGACGGTCGACTCGATCAAGGCGATCGAACAAAAATACACCGAAAAGGAGATAGCGCAATAATGACGGCGGAAGACATCATCATCAGCCCGGTCCTTACCGAAAAGTCAAACGACAACATTCACGCCAAGCGCTATGCGTTCATCGTGGACGTTCGGGCGGACAAGAAGCAGATCAAAGCGGCGGTCGAACACATTTTCGACGTAAAGGTCGAAAGAGTCAACGTGGTTACCGTTCGCGGCAAGCTCAAGAGACAGGGCAGGACGCAGGGCTACACCCCCGAGCGCAAAAAGGCGTACGTCACGCTCTCCGACAGTTCGAAGGCGATTCCGTTCTTCGAGACCTTGTCTTAATAAGGAGACGACAAAATGGCTATCAAGAGATATAAACCGATCACACCCGGCACGCGGTTCAAAACCGTCATAGACGCGCCGGAGCTTACCGGCGACAAGCCGTACAAACCCCTTCTGCGCGAACAGAGCAGAAAGGGCGGCAGGAACTTCACCGGCAAGATAACAGTTCGCCACATCGGCGGCGGCAACCGTCAAAAGTACCGCGTAATCGACTTCAAGCGCAACAAGGACAACATCCCCGCCAAGGTCGAGACCGTCGAGTACGATCCCAACCGCACGGCATTCATAGCGCTTCTGTGCTACGCCGACGGTGAGAGACGGTACATCCTCGCGCCGCTCGGACTGCAAAAGGGCGATCAAGTAATATCGGGCGAAACCGCAGACATCAAGGCGGGCAACTGCTTGCCGCTGTCGGCGATACCCGTAGGTACGCTCGTCCACAATATCGAGATGCTACCCGGGCGCGGCGGCCAGCTCGCGAGGACTGCGGGCGCGGCGGCACAGCTCATGGCAAAGGAAGGCAAGTACGCGACTCTCAGGCTCCCTTCGGGCGAAATGCGCATGGTGCTTCAGCGCTGCAAGGCGACGATCGGTCAGGTCGGAAACCTCGACCACGAGCTCGTTTCCTTGGGTAAGGCGGGCCGCAAGCGCCACATGGGCGTCAAGCCGACAGTTCGCGGTGTAGTTATGAACCCTTGCGATCACCCGCACGGCGGCGGCGAAGGCAAGAGCCCGATAGGCAGACCGAGTCCGGTATCGCCTTGGGGCAAGCCGACGCTCGGCAAGAAGACGAGGGCAAAGCACAAGGCGTCCGACAAGTTCATTGTCAAGCGCATCAACTAAGGGAGTTCGGATATGTCAAGATCGACAAAAAAAGGTTATTATGTAGACGCCAAGCTGATGAAAAAGGCAGAGGCGATGCAAGAGACGGCGGACAAGCGCCCCATAAAGACTTGGTCGCGCGCCTCTACGATATTCCCGGAATTCGTGGGCCTCACGTTTGCCGTGCATAACGGCAAAAAGTTCGTGCCCGTGTACGTCACGGCCGATATGGTCGGACACAAGCTCGGCGAGTTCGCCCCCACGCGCACCTTCCTCGGGCACGCCGGCGACAAGACGACTAAGGGTAGATAAGAGGAGCTATTATGGCGAAAAGGATTAAAGAAAAAGCGGCAAAGGTTGCCGAAACGCGCGAAAAGCGCCCTCATGCGACTGCAAAGTACGTTCGCATCTCGCCCGACAAGGTGAGAATCGTTCTCGCACTCATTCGCGGAAGGTCTGTTACGGAAGCCATGGCTATACTCCAAGCTACGCCCAAGGCGGCAAGCGAGCAGGTTTTCAAAGTGCTCAATTCCGCCGCGGCAAACGCCGAGCATAATCAGGACATGTCGGTTGCGGATTTGTTCGTTGCCGAAGCGTACGCCGATCCCGGCCCTACGCTCAAGCGCTATCAACCGGTCAGCAAGGGCAGGGCGCACCACATCTTGAAGCGCACCAGCCACATCACCGTCATTCTCGACACCAAGGAGGAGCTGTAATCATGGGACAGAAAGTTAACCCTCACGGTTTGCGCGTCGGCATTATCGAAAAATGGAATTCGCAATGGTTTGCGAGCAAGCAGGAGTTTGCGGCGTTCGTTCTCGAGGACCACAAGATCCGCGAGTTTATCGAGACCAAGTACAAGTCGTGCGGAATCAGCAAGGTAGTCATCGAGCGTCCGCAGGGCAAGGTGCAGATTTCCATTCACGCACAGTTCCCCGGCAAGATCATAGGTCAGAAGCACGTCGGCATCGACGAGCTCAAAAAGCACCTCGAAAAGCTTACCGACGGCAAAAAGATTTACGTCAACATCATCGAGGTTAAGCACCCCGACCTCAACGCCAAGCTTCTCGCCGAGTCGATTGCGGCGCAGCTCGAAAAGCGCGCGTTCTTCCGCAGGACGATGAAGCAGGCTATGAGCAAAGCCATGCACGCTGGCGCCAAGGGCGTCAAGGTCATGGTCGGCGGTCGCCTCGACGGCGCGGAAATCGCTCGCGCCGAGCATTATCAGGAAGGCTCCATTCCGCTCCAAACGCTTCGCGCCGACATTGACTACGGCTATTGCATTGCAAAGACGACGTTCGGCGTTCTCGGCGTCAAGGTGTGGATTTACAAGGGCGACGTTCTCGGAGCAGCGCCGCACAAAGTATCCGGACCGGATACCGCAAAGGAGGGCGAATAATTATGTTAATGCCCAAAAAGGTTAAACACCGTCGCGTTCAGCGCGGCAGAATGAAGGGCAAGGCGACGCGCGGCAACACCGTAGCTTACGGCGAGTACGCGATAGTCAGCCTCGATCCCGGCAGGATCACGTCCAATCAGATAGAGGCCGCCCGTGTCGCGATGACTCGTCACACAAAGCGCGGCGGCAAGGTATGGATATGCATATTCCCGCACAAGCCGTATTCCAAAAAGCCTGCCGATACCCGAATGGGTAGCGGTAAGGGCGCGCCCGAATACTGGGCGGCTGTCGTAAAGCCGGGTACGGTCATGTTCGAGATAGCGGGCGTTGCGGAACCCGTTGCCCGCGAGGCGCTCCGCCTCTCGTCCTACAAGCTCCCCGTGCGCTGCAAGATTGTCAGCAAGGCGGACTTGGAAAAGGGTGAAGAGGGCGCGGCACAAGCCGAAAACGTCGAGGCTAAGGAGGTCGAATAATGAAAGAGAAAGTTCATGAGCTGAGAGACGACGAATTGCAGCAGAAGCTTGCGTCGCTCAAGACCGAACTGTTCAACCTTCGGTTCTCGCACGCGACGGGGCAGCTTGCCAATCCCATGCAGATACAAAACGTCAAGCGCGACATCGCTCGCGTCAAGACCGTGATAAGAGAGCGCGAGATTCGCGCCGGTAAGGAGGCGAAGTAATGGAAGAGCGCAACGACAGAAAGATGCGCGAGGGCTTGGTCGTATCCGACAAAATGGATAAGACGGTGGTCGTCGCGGTTACGGACAAGTACAAGCATCCGCTGTACAAAAAGACGGTTACGCGCGTGAAGCGCTACAAGGCGCACGACGAGAACAACGAGTGCGGCGTAGGCGACAGGGTGGAGATTATCGAAACCCGTCCCATATCCAAGGACAAGTGCTGGCGCGTCAATCGCATAGTCGAAAAGGCGAAATAAGCCCACTTATCGAACAAGGCAGTTAAACTTACGTACTTGCAACTTTGTTGCATAAGCGTATAAGCAAAAAGGGAAACAGGCGCGGACGCGGTTCGCGCAAGGAGTAATCATGATACAACCCCAATCGTATCTTAAAGTCGCCGACAACACCGGCGCGAAAGAGATAATGTGCATACAGGTTATGGGCGGCTCGTTCAGAAAGAGCGGCAATATCGGCGACATCATCGTGGCGTCGGTCAAGTCCGCGCAGCCGGGCGGCACCGTCAAAAAGGGCGACGTCGTCAAGGCGGTCATTGTGCGCACGCACCAGGGCATCAACCGCCCGGACGGCTCGCACATTCGTTTCGACGACAATGCGGCCGTCATTATAGACAACCAAAAGCAGCCGCGCGGCACGCGTATCTTCGGACCGATAGCACGCGAGCTCCGCGACCGCGACTTCACAAAGATTATATCTTTGGCACCCGAAGTGCTTTAAGGAGGACCGAATGAATCTCAACGTCAGAAAGGGCGACAACGTCAAGGTTTTGACAGGCAAGGACAAGGGCAAGACGGGCAAGGTTATCGCGACCGATCCCAAGTCCGGCAGAGTGTTGGTCGAGGGTGTCAATATCGCCACGCACCACATGAAGGCGCGCTCGGCTAACGAGCAGTCCGGCAAGCGCAAGGTAGAGGCGCCGCTCGACGTCAGCAACGTGCAGATAGTCTGCCCGTCGTGCGGTAAGAGCGTACGCGTTCGTCATCAGGAGATAGACGGCAAGAACGCGCGCATCTGCGCCAAGTGCGGCGCAAGCCTCGACGCTTCGCTCAAAGCCGACAAGTCCAAGAAGAAAGCGGACAAGAAAGCAGCCAAGAAAAAAGCGGACAAGGAAGTTGCCGAAGAGACGGCGGCGACCGAGCCCGAAAAAGCGGAAAAGGCGGCTCCCAAGAAGAAGAGCACCAAAAAGCCCGCCGAAAGCGAAAAGGAGTAAACCGTAATGGCAGAGAAAGCGAAGAAAACGGAAGCGACCGCAGCAAGCGGCACGCCCGCGGTAAAAACGTCCAACCCCGACAGATACCGTTTGCGCAAGCGCTATCAGACGGAAATAGTCCCGCAGCTCATGAAGGAGCGCGGCTATAAGAACGTCAACGAGGTTCCCAAGATTGTCAAGGTCGTACTCAACATGCGCCTCGGCGACATCAAGGACAACTCCAAGAGCATTCAGCTCGCGCAGAGCGAGCTCGACGCCATATCGGGACAAAAGAGCGTGCTCGTCAAGGCGAAGAAGTCGGTCAGTAACTTCAAGCTGCGCGAGGGACAGTCGATAGCGTTAAAGACGACGCTCCGCGGCGAAATGGCGTACGAGTTCCTCGACAGGCTCGTATCGGTCGCTCTGCCGCGCGTGCGCGACTTCCGCGGCATATCGGGCAAGTCCTTCGACGGCCGAGGCAACTATGCGCTCGGCATCAAGGATCAGACGATATTCCCCGAGATCTCGTACGAGCTCATCGAAAAGATCCGCGGTTTTGACGTTGACGTCGTAACGACCGCAAAGACCGACGAAGAAGCGAAGCTGCTGCTGACTAAGCTCGGCATGCCGTTCAAGAATTAAGGAGTTAATTATGGCTAAAAAAGCGATGATAAACAAACAGCAAAGAGTGCCCAAGTACAAGACGCGCGCTTACACGCGGTGCAGCATTTGCGGCCGCCCGCATTCCGTGCTCAGGAAGTACGGCATTTGCAGGATTTGCTTTCGCGAACTCGCGTACAAGGGAGAAATCCCCGGCGTGAAAAAGTCGAGCTGGTAAGGAGGTATTAAAATGGTAACGACAGATCCTATCGCGGACCTCTTGACCCGCATTAGAAATGCTATAACGGCGCGTCACGAAACCGTTTCTATCCCCGCGTCCAAGATGAAAAAGTCCATTGTCGAAATCCTCTATAACGAAGGCTTTGTTACTTCGTACGAGGTTGCCGAAGAGAACGGACACTCCAACATCAAGGTCGCGCTCAAGTACGACGGTAAGCGCAACGCCATAACCAATTTGAAGCGCATAAGCAAGCCGGGCCTGCGCGTTTACTGCGGCTGCGAGGATCTTCCCCGCGTGCTCGGCGGCTACGGCATCGCTATCATCTCCACGTCGCGCGGCGTCATGACCGACAAAAAGGCTCGCGAGCTCAAGGTCGGCGGCGAAGTGCTCGCGTACGTGTGGTAGGAGGTAGATAATGTCTCGTATCGGAAGAAAACACATTGATTTGCCGGCAGGCGTCACCGTCAACTTCGAAAACGGCGTCGTCACCGTCAAGGGCAAGCTCGGCGAGCTCAAGCAGGAAATCAAGAGCCCCGACATCTCTATCAAGGTCGACGGCACCGTTCTTACTGTTGAGCGCGCAAACGAGCTCAAGCAGACGCGCGCCTATCACGGCCTTTACCGTCAGCTCATAGCGAACATGGTTGCGGGCGTCACGACGCCGTTCACCAAAACACTCATTGTAGCGGGCGTCGGTTACAAGTGCGCCGTCAACGGCGGCAAGCTCGTCATGAACATCGGCTACAGCAAGCCCGTCGAATACGTCGTTCCCGAGGGAATTACGGTTACTTGCCCCGATCCTTTGACCATTGTCGTAAGCGGCATGAGCAAGGAGCACGTCGGCGAGGTCGCCGCTCAGATCAAGTCCAAGCGTCCCGTCGAGCCGTATCACGGTTACGGACTGCACTACAGCAACGAGGTCGTCCTCCGCAAAGAGGCTAAGACCGCAGGCAAGAAATAGGAGAGCGCGGTATGATAAAGAAGATAGACAAAAACAAGATCAGAATGAAGCGCCATGCGCGTTTGCGCCACGACCTCAAGGGCACTGCGGCGCGTCCGCGTTTGTCGGTCTATCGCTCGACAAACAACATTTACGTTCAAATCATCGACGACGAAAAGGGTGTTACGCTCGTTTCGGCAGGCACCAAGGCAAAGGGCGTCGACGTCAAGGGTATGACCAAGACGCAGGCCGCCGAGTTCGTCGGTAAGACTGTCGCCGAAAAGGCAAAAAAGAGCGGTATAACCGAAGTCGTGTTCGATCGCGGCGGATACCTTTACACCGGCAGAGTCAAGGCTCTTGCCGACGCGGCGAGAGAAGCCGGACTCAAATTTTAGGAGCGAATCATGGCACGCGAAGATTTCAAGAAGAAAAGAGAAAAAGACGTCGTTGACGACGGTATCAAGACCAAGCTCGTCACCACGCGCAGGGTTTGCAAGGTCGTTAAGGGCGGACGCAACAGCAGCTTCGCCGCGCTCGTTGTCGCGGGCGACGGCAAGGGCAAGGTCGGCGTCGGCATGGGCAAGGCGACCGAGGTTCCCGAAGCCATCAAAAAGGCGGAGCAGGCCGCGCGTCGCAACATGAAGAAGATTGCGCTCAACGGAACGGCTATCCCGCACGAGACCATAGGCAAGTTCGCTTGCAGCAAGGTTCTCCTGCGTCCCGCACCCGAAGGCCGCGGCGTTATAGCGGGCGGCAGCGTCCGCGCGGTGCTCGAGCTTTGCGGCATCAACAACATCACGACCAAGTGCTACGGCTCGCGCAACCCCATCAACGTCGTCAAGGCGACGATGAACGCGCTTACCGCTCTCCGCACTCTCGACGAGGTTGCCGCAATCCGCGGAAAGACCGTTGAGGAAATCCTCGGCTAAGAGCCTCTTGCACAGGGTCGCAAGCGACACTTAAGCGGCTACGCACATTAAAGTGCGTTAGTTCACGAGGGAACAACAAATCAAGGAGTCCATGACAATGGCAAAGAAAGTAGAACAGCAGAATAAGAAGCTCTGCGTTACGCTTGTAAAGAGCACTGCCGGAAGGCTTGTTAAGCAGCAGCGCACGGTGCAGGCTTTGGGACTTAAAAAGCTTCATCAGTCCGTAACGGTGGACGACACCCCCGCAATGCGCGGCATGATAAACGTCGTCAGCCACCTCGTGACGGTTACCGAAGCGTAAGTCTCGAGCTACCACTTCATATCGGAGGAAATGTAATTTATGAAAATGCACGCAATGATGCCGGCGGACGGCGCGCGCACCAAGGCAAAGCGTCTCGGTCGCGGCATAGGCTCGGGGCTCGGCAAGACTTCGGGCAAAGGTCATAAGGGCCAATGGGCGAGAAGCGGCGGCGGCGTTCGTCCCGGATTCGAGGGCGGACAGATTACGCTCGCAAGGCGTCTGCCTAAGCGCGGATTCAACAACAAGTTCCGCAAGTTGTTCACCGTAATCAACGTAGACGAGCTCAACGTGTTCGACGACGGCACTGTTGTCGACCTCAAGCTTTTGGTCGCGACCGGCATTGTAAAGAAGGTCGAGGACTACGGGCTCAAGGTTTTGGGCGACGGCGAACTGACTAAAAAGCTTACCGTAAAAGCGGCTAAGTTCACGGGCTCCGCCAAAGACAAGATCGAAAAGGCGGGCGGCACTGCAGAGGTCTTAAATGTTTGAAACGCTTAAAAACGCTTTCAAGAATAAGGATGTGCGCAAAAAGATTTTAATCACGCTTGCGCTCCTCTTTATTTATAGGCTGGGCTGCTGGATTCCCATTCCGGGCATCGATCCGGCGGTTTACGCGAGCAGCATTCAGTCTAACGACACCTTGCTCGGATTGCTTTCGGGTATCACCGGTAACGCGTTGCAGAACGGCGCACTGTTCGCAATAGGCGTGACACCGTACATCAACGCTTCGATTATCTTGCAGCTGTTGACCGTCGCAATCCCCAAGCTTCAGGAATACCAAAAGCAGGGTGACGAAGGAAAGCGCAAAATCACGCAGATAACGCGGTACATCACGATAGCTCTTGCGCTCGCGCAGTCAATCGGTATCACCGTTTCGTATTCGAGAGCGGGTGCGCTTTCGACCAACGTGTTCGGCCCGTTGACCAACGAGTTCGTTATCGGTATGTTCGTGTGCGTCATAATGATAACCGGCGCAATGCTCACCATGTGGTTGGGCGAGCGCATCACCGACTACGGTATCGGAAACGGCATAAGCCTTTTGATATTCGTCGGTATCATCTCCTCGGCGGGTATCGCGATCATAGCTAAGTTCCAGTCGGCTTTCGGCGGCAACGACACCGCGATTTGGGAGCTCTTGGGCTTTGTGATAATGGTCGTTGCGATATTCGCGCTGATCGTATTCGTCGACCTCGCGGAGCGCCGAATCCCCGTACAGTACGCCAAGCAGATAAAGGGCAGAAAGCAGTACGGCGGTCAGAGCACATATATCCCCGTCAAGGTCAATGCGAGCGGCGTTCTGCCGATTATATTCGCAACCGCGATCATAACCTTCCCGCAAATGATAGCTCAGCTCTTTACCGACGCCACCAACGGCTTCTACATCTGGTGGCAGAAGTGGTTGGGCGTAGGCACTCCGATATACTCGGTACTCGTCGCGCTTCTCATTCTCTTCTTCTCGTACTTCTACGCGCAGATCGAGTTCAACCCCGAGGACATATCGCGAAACATTCAACAGTACGGCGGCTTTATCAACGGCATACGCCCGGGCAAGCCGACGACCGAGTACCTTTCGAGAATAAGCAAAAGGCTCACGCTGTTCGGCGCTATATTCCTCGCGTTCATAGCGCTCGTACCGTCGCTTATATTCAGGCTGGCGTTAGGCGCCGATTCGCTTGTAAACGCGTTCTCCGCAACCGGTATGCTAATCGTAGTTTCGGTCGCGCTCGAATTCAACAAGCAGCTCCAAAGCCAGCTCATGATGAAGCAGTACAAGGGCTTCTTGAAGTAAAAGGAGGCTAAGGTGAACATCATCATTATGGGCGCGCCCGGCTCCGGCAAGGGCACGCAGGCGGCAATGATTTGCAAGGCGCACGATATTCCGCACGTTTCGACGGGCGACCTGTTGCGCAAGAACATAGCTGACGGCACCGAGCTCGGCAAAAAGGCCAAGGCGTACATGGACGCCGGACAGTTCGTCCCCGACGAGCTCGTCATAGCACTTTTAAAAGCGAGAATAGCGGAGAGCGACTGCAAAAAGGGATTTTTGCTCGACGGCTTCCCGAGGAACGCGGCGCAGGCGGAGGTGCTTGACGGCATTGTCAAGATAGACGTCGCGCTGTACCTCGAGACAGACCTCGACGCGCTCGCCGACCGAGTAGCAAGCCGCAGGGTTTGCCCCAAGTGCGGTTACAGCACGAGCGCGGCCGCCGCTCCCGACGGCAAGTGCAAGGAGTGCGGCGAAACGCTCATCATCCGCGACGACGACAAGCGCGAGGTGGTGGAGAACAGGCTCAAGGTTTACGCCGAAAAGACCGCGCCGCTCGTAGACTACTACAAGGCAAAGGGCGTACTCAAAACGGTCAACGGCATGAACGCCATAGACAAGGTAAACGCCGACATCGAGGCCATTCTTAAATGATAGTCAAAACCGACAAAGACCGCGAGGGAATGCGCGCCGCAAGCAAGGTCGTCAAGGCGGCTTTGGACGCGGCGGCGGCATTCATCAGACCGGGCGTAACGACGCTCGACATCGACGCGGTCGTCGAGGAAGCGATACGCAAGGCGGGCGGCACGCCGTCGTCCAAGGGCTTTCACGGCTATCCCAACGCCTCGTGCATATCGGTTAACGACGTGGTCGTCCACGGCATACCGTCACTGCAGACGGTCAAAAGCGGCGACATTGTGTCTGTCGACATAACGGTACTTTTAAACGGATATCAAGGCGACGCGGCGCGCACCTTTGCGGTGGGCGACGTTGCCGAAGCGGACTTGCGGCTGATTAAAGCGGCCGAGGCGGCGTTCTACGCCGGCATGGAGTACGTCAAGGCAGGCAACCGCGTGGGCGACGTTTCGAGCGCTATCCAGCTATATTCCGAGATAAACGGCTACGGCGTGGTGCGGGCGCTTACCGGGCACGGCATAGGGCACAACATGCACGAGCCGCCCGAGGTCCCCAACTTCGGCAAGAAGCATGCAGGCCCCGTACTTCAGAACGGGCTGTGCATAGCGGTCGAGCCGATGATAACGAGGGGCGACTGGCGCGTCCAGGTCGCACGCGACGGCTGGACGACGCGCACGGTGGACGGCAGCAACGCGGCGCACTACGAAAACACAGTCATCGTAGGCAGCGACGGGCCCGAAATCCTCACGTTGTAGGTGAAAATGGAAGCGGGCGACATTGTTATAAGCCGCGCGGGGCACGACAGCGGCAAGGCGTTTATCGTAACGTCGGTCGTGAGCGACGACTTCGTCCTCATAGCGGACGGCAAAACGCGAAAGATAGAAAGCCCCAAGCTCAAACGAATAAGGCATTTACGGGTGGTCGGCAAAAGCGAGCTCGACGGCCCGACAAACGCAAAGATACGCAACCGTATCAAAAAATTTCATTCCGACGGGAGATTGTATGCCGAGAAGTGATAATATAGAGACCGAAGGCGTCGTAGAAGAATGCCTGCCCGGTACCAAGTTCAAGGTAAAGCTCGACAACGGCGCGACCGTGCTCTGCACGATAGCCGGCAAGATGCGTGTAAACTACATCAAGGTTCTGTTGGGCGACCGTGTCAAAGTGGCGATTTCGCCGTACGACATTACGAAGGGTATAATCACGTTCCGCAGTAAAAACTGATTATCGCGCGACTGCGCGCGAAACAGAAAATCCAACAACTCTCAACAAGCTAAAAGCGGTCGAAAGGCCGCATAAGGAGTAAATCATGAAAGTCAGATCGTCAGTTAAGCCCATGTGCGACAAGTGCAAGGTCATTCGCCGTCACGGCAAGGTCATGGTCATTTGCAGCAAGAACCCCAGCCACAAACAGCGTCAGGGTTAAGGCTCGTTTCGAGCGGTTTCCTGCCGCACCGCGGCAAAAAGTATGGTAGGGAACAGCTCGTTCGATACACGTCCCGAAAGGAGCGCGACATTCCACACGGTTTGATCGGGGCGCAGATATTTTAAAAAACCAACTATCAAGGAGTAGTCAAAGTGGCAAGAATTGCAGGCATAGATTTGCCCAAAGAGAAACGTGTCGAGATAGGCCTTACCTACATCTACGGTATCGGCCGTCCGACGGCAAACAAGATTCTTAAAGCGACGGGTATCGACCCCGACACGCGCGTCAAGGATTTGACGGGCGATCAGGAGAATGCGCTCCGTACCTACATCGACAAAAACATCAAGGTAGAGGGCGATCTTCATCGCGAGGTGGAGCTGAACATCAAGCGTCTCAAAGACATCGGCTGCTACCGCGGCGTAAGGCACCGCAAAAACCTGCCCGTGCGCGGTCAGAACACCAAGCAGAACGCGCGCACCCGCAAAGGTCCCAAGCGCACCGTTTCGCGCAGCAAGAAGAAGGAGAGATAACCCATGGCTGTCAAGAAAACTTCTACCAAGAAAAAGATTACCAAAAACATCGACAAGGGTTGCGTGCACATTCACGCGTCCTTTAACAACACGATTGTTACGGTTACGGACGAACAGGGCAACGCCATTGCGGCGTGCTCGGCGGGCGCGCTCAAATTCCGCGGCTCGCGTAAGTCCACGCCGTATGCTGCGCAAATGGCTGCCGAAGAAGCGGCTCGCCGCGCGATGGAACACGGCGTGCGTTCGGTCAAGGTTTTCGTCAAGGGCCCCGGCCCCGGCAGAGAATCGGCTATCCGCGCTATGGAAGTAGTGGGGCTTCAGGTCACGGAGATTTCCGACGTGTCGCCCATACCGCACAACGGCTGCCGTCCGCCTAAGCGTCGCAGAGTGTAAGGAGAATTATCATGGCAAGAAATATTTGTGCAGATTGCAGACAGTGCCGCAGAGAGGGCCAGAAGCTGTTCCTCAAAGGCGAGCGTTGCGTATCCAAAAAGTGCGCGATGGAGCGCCGTCCCGTTCCTCCGGGACCGCACGCCATGACGCGTCGTAAGAACAGCGAGTACAACACTCAGCTTCGCGAAAAGCAAAAGGTTAAAAGGGCGTACGGCGTGCTCGAAAAGCAGTTCCGCATGTATTACGAGCGTGCGGAAGCGCAAAAGGGCGTCACCGGTGAGAACATGCTCGCCATGCTCGAAAAGCGGCTCGACAACGTCGTTTACCGCATGGGCATAGGCGCTTCGCGCAAGATGTCGCGCCAGATTGTCAATCACGGTCATATTCTCGTGAACGGCAAGCGCGTCGACATTCCGTCCTATCAGGTAAAGCTCGGCGACGAGATAGCCATTCGCGAGACCAGCCGCGACAACGCGCTCTTCAAGGAGCTGCGCGGCGCAAAGATCGTTATGCCCAAGTGGGTTACGTTCGACACCGAGAACTTCGTCGGCAAGATCGTAGACAACCCCAAGCGCGACGACATCGACCTCAACATCAACGAACAGCTCATCGTCGAGTTGTACTCGAAGTAATAAGGAGTAGCGAACTATGATGGAAATCGAAATGCCGAAGATTACGATGGAAGAAAACGACAGCTACCGCACAGGCAAGTTTGTCGTCGAGCCACTCGAGCGCGGCTACGGCCACACGCTCGGCAACGCGCTTCGCCGCGTGCTTCTGTCCAATCTCCCCGGTGCGGCGGTAATCGGTATCATGATTGAGGGCGTCGACCACGAGTTCTCGACGATAAAGGGCATCAAAGAGGACGTTACGGAGATCGTTCTCAACCTCAAATCGCTCAACCTCAAGGCCAATTATTCGGACAAAACCCTCGTCAAGGAGTTGCACCTTCAAAAGAGCAGCGCCGGCGTGGTTACCGCGGCCGACATCGACGTCGATCCCGAAATCGATATTCTCAACCCCGACCTGTATCTCTGCACGCTCGACGACGGCGCTAAGCTCGACATGACGCTGTACGTCGGCAAGGGCAGGGGCTACGTCGTCGCGGAAAACCTCAAGGACGCGTCGCGCCCCATCGGGTACATTCCCATCGACGCGATATTCACGCCCGTTAAGTTTGCCTCGTATTCCGTCGAGCCGACTCGCGTCGGTCAGTCCATGGACTACGACAAGCTGACTATAAACGTCAAGACCGACGGCTCGCTTTCCGCAAGGGACGTTCTGAGCTTAGCGGCAAAGGCGCTCGAGGACCACACGAAGCTGTTCGTCGCGCTGTCCGACACCATATCCGGCATGGACATTCTCGTCTCGCGCTCGGAGGACAGACAGCAAAAGGTGCTGGAAATGAACATCGAGGAAATGGACCTTTCGGTCAGAAGCTACAACTGCTTGAAGCGCGCCGGCATTCACACCGTTGCCGACCTCACGCGCAAGACCGAAGAGGACATGCTCAAGGTTCGCAACCTCGGCCGCAAGTCCCTCGACGAGGTCATCGCCAAGCTCCGCACGTTCGGGCTCGACCTTCGCGCCTCGGAAGACTAATCAAGGAGAATTAAACGCATGGAACAGAGAAAACTTTCGCGCCCGACCGATCAGCGTAAAGCGCTTTTGCGCAACCAAGTAACGGCGCTTTTGTGGAACGAAAAGATAACGACGACGTATGCGCGCGCCAAAGAGGTGCAGCGCCTCGCCGACGAGATAATCCAGCTCGCCGTCGACAATGTGCTCGACGTCAAAAAGGAAATCAAGCACACCGTCGACAAGAAGGGCAAGGCAATCGACATCGAGGTCATAGTCGACGGCGAAAAGCGGCTTGCCGCGCGTCGTAAGATCATGGCTATGGTCTACGATCCGCCCGAAGTTCGCAATCCCGACGAGACCAAGCCGGCGTTCCGCGAGAGGACGAGCGACATCCAGCACCCGCTTATTGAAAAGATTTTCAACGTGTACGCCATTCGCTACGCTCAGCGCAACCGCGATCAGGGCAGCAGCGGCGGCTATACTCGCGTGCTCAAGCTCGGTCCGCGCCGCGGCGACGCCGCCGAAGAAGCTCTTATCGAGTTGGTGTAATGTAGCGCCGCGTTGCGGCTAAGATAAGAGATAAGAATGAATAATGAATAATCAAGGAAGCGCGAGACTCTATGCTCGCGCTTTTTGCGTGGTTATATTTCTTGACATATATGTGCCGTGATAGTATTATTAGATACATAAAGGCTTACTTAGGAGAAAAAATGAAAAGAAAAAGTCTTTCTATAGCGTTCGCGGCGGTGGGCGTTGCGGCTTATGCTTTTACGCTTTTTGCGTGCGGCGACGACAAAAGCGACGGCGGCAACGCCAAGCCCTTGCCGGACTACGAGATAACCGTTCCCGACGAGACGACGATAAAGTCGCAGACGGTTACCGAAGCGCAGTGGCAGGCGGCGTGGAAGCTCGACGCGGTGTCAAACGTCACGTTCGTCGGCAACGGTTATACCGTCGATGACGGCGAGACCGTCGATTACAGCACGAGCATCGTCAAGGTGAACGGAAGTAAGCGTTATGAAAAGCTGCCCGTCATGCACTCGCTGTTTTCGGGGCTGACGGCGTATGACGAAAAGTACTACAGCGCTACGAAAGACGGAGTTGTGATGTACGAAAAGTACACCGACATTTGGGACGGACAAGTTACTGACGAAATAATCAACTTTAACGTCGCCTGCGATTTGAATTGTCCCGACGTAAAAGACAGCTTTTTGCAGTTTGTCTACGATGCGGAGAATGCGCAATACACGTACACCGACAGCGGCAATGCGCAGTATACGTACGCGTACACCGTCAAAATTTTCGGCGGCAAGCTGAGATATGTCAAAATCGAAACGGAATTCACGACGGGCGAGCGCGTCGGCACAAAGCACGTTTACGAGAACAACATTTACGACTACGGCAGCACGGCGGTGACGCTTCCCAAGCTTCCGACGGGCGGCGGCTCGGCAATCGGCGGGGGAAGCTCGGACATAGAGCGCACCGTCACCGAGGACGAGTGGAAGAGCCTTCTGTCTGCCGAGCGCATCGGGTCGTGCGTCATCACGGAGACTGTCGGCGACGACCGTACGAGACTGCTGATCGATGCCGACAATGACAGGTTTTCCATTGAAGCGGCAGACGGCTCTGTCCAAACGTACGCAAAGCTGGACGGTCGCTGCTACCTATTTACGCGAGACGGTTCCGAGTGGTCGGTCGCGGCGATAACCGAGGCGCAGTATAGCGAAAGGTTTAACGGCTGCTTTGCTTGGGCTGCGATTCTTTCGGGGCTTTATGCGGAGTTTGAGTATGTCGGCGAGGAGCATAATTGGTGGGGATACTATTTCGCCTCGGGCATGAGCTTCGGCGGCGCGACGGCGGATGTTAGGCTCGATTTTTCGGGGCTTGCGAACGACGACGGTGTGAATAAAAAATGGGACTACCTGCTGATAACAGGCAAACGGTCGTCTGCGTACCCCGACAACGGCACTGCGTTCACCGTCGCGTTGAGGTGCAACGCCAGAAAGCCCAATATCACCGTACCGGATATCACCTTGCCGGAATAAACGATAAGCGCCGTAGGCGGCTGAGATAAGAGATAAGAATGATTGAAGCGCGAGACAGAAATGTTCGCGCTTTTTAGTGCACTATCAGGCTCCCTTGAATTTAGGGGAGCTGTCGCCTTTAGGCGACTGAGAGGATGTTTAGGCTCCCCTTAATAAGGGGAGCTGGCTGCCGCTTGCGGCAGACTGAGGGGATGTGAAAATAAATAGATTCTTCGACTCTGCGCTGACGCGCTTCGCTCAGAATGACAAAAGAAGTGCATATCGCCACCGAAGGTCGTGCCGTAAAGAAATGTACTGTTTGATATGTGTCATCCTGAGCCCCGCGAAGGATCTGTAAGCGACGGCGTATGGCGTCGCTTCATTTTTATTCAGCTCCCCATGTCGCATATATGCGACTGAAATAACAACCGTATCTAAAGATAAGAAAACAAACATCATATGAATTCCGACGCTTGCTTATCTCTGTGCCATGCGATTTACTAATCTGTTACTATTGTGTATGTACGTTAATAACGTACTTAGGTTTTTTCGGCTTACTCGATATAAGCAAAGGTAATTTGTACTTGAAACGAGCCGCTTGGCGTAACCGCCGCGAAATTGCGCATACTATCCGCATGATATTTATTGACAGGCAAGGTAATGCGGCGTGGGCGATGAGCGACGCCATGGCGGGCACCGATTATATCGCGCGGCTGGAGGCGCGCATAAGCGGTTACGGCAAAAAGGCCGTTGCGATGTGTTCGGCGGACGCCGCGATACACACGGCGCTAAAGCTTTGCGGGGCGGGGTGGGGCGACTACGTTTTCGTCCCGACGTTTACATTCTACACAAATATAGCGACGGTGACGAACGAGGGGTGCCTGCCCGTCTTTCTCGACTGCGATCCGGAAACCCGTTGCGTTTCGGTGAGCGCACTCGAAACGGCGTTCCTGTGGTCGGAGTTGCAGGACAAAATGCCCAAGGCTGTCGTCGTCGATGACGCGTTCGGCGCGGTGGCGGACTTCGACAGGTTACTTCCCATGTGCAAGGCGTACGGCGTGCCGCTCATCGAGCTCGCTTGCGACGCGTTCGGCGGCGAGTATAACGGCAGGCCGTGCGGCGCGTGCGGCGATTACGGCGTTATAAGCTTCGCAAAACGCGTGGACGGCGGCGGCGGGGCGCTCATACTTCCCGTCGACGAGGAGCGCGCGGCGCGCGAGTTTTCGCGCGGGTGCTACAGCGAGAGCGAAAACCACGACTACAAAATGCACAACGTGATCGCCGCGCTCGACTGCGCAAAGCTGCAGTCGGCAAAAAAGATAGGCGAGCGCGCCAAGCACAACCTCGCCGCGCTCTGCGACGGGACCGACTCGGTCGCGCAGCCGACCGATGGCGACGCGGCGACTTACGCACTGTGCCGCGCGGCGCGGCACGCGGCGGCGATCAAGGCGGCGGGGTACGACGTAAAAACTCCGCCGCCCGTGCACACCATGCCGCAGTATTCGACATGTCCGTTCTTCGAGCACGAGCAGGGGTTTTGCGTTGCGCGCTCATTTTCCGACTGCTGTCTCGTCGACATGGACATATCGGCGCATAAAAGAAGAAAGCTCGCCAAGATGTTGAGAAATTACCAAGTGTAAATGAGTTCACATCCCCTCAGTCACTCGTACCTCGTGACAGCTCCCCTTGTTAAGGGGAGCCTGACGGTCTCTCAGTCAGCTTCGCTGACAGGCCTTACACAGGGGAGCCTAATGTGGAAGCGCGAGATAGAGATGCTCGCGCTTAACAGATTCCTCGCTTTAGCTCGGAATAACCTGTGGTTACTTCGTAGGACGGTAAAAGAGCTTTTCGCAATTTGTCGGGCGTAACAATCAACGAATGACGGCAGTCCATACACGACAAAAATCCAAGCTGCGCTTGGTTGACATAAATATCGTAATACATTATAATATTCGCATGTGGAACGATGCGAAGTACATAAAGATAAGCGGACTGCAAAAGCTGACGCTGCTCGACTATCCCGAACACACGGCGTGCACGCTGTTCGTGCCGGGCTGTAATTTCAAATGCCCGTTCTGCCATAACAGCGAGCTTCTCGGCGGCAGCGTCGAGTTCTACGACGAAGCGGAAATATTCGCATTCCTAAAAAAGCGCAGGGGCGTACTCGAAGGCGTGTGCGTCACGGGCGGTGAGCCGACGTTGTACACCGATCTCGGTAGGCTTTTGTCCGACATAAAAGAGCTCGGGTACGAAGTCAAGCTCGACACGAACGGTTACATTCCCGAAAGATTGACGGAGCTGTATCAAAAAGGACTGCTCGACTATGTGGCAATGGACATAAAAAACTCGCCCGCGCGCTATGCCGAAACGATCGGACTGCCCGAAGCGCGGTTCGACATCTCGCGCATAACCGAGTCGATAGGTATTATAATGAACTCGGGCGTCGGGTACGAGTTCCGCACGACGGTGTCAAACGAGCTGTTCGACGACGAGAGCATGGACGGCGCCGCGCGCATGATAGCGGGCGCGGACAAGTACTTCCTTCAAAAGTTTGTCATGCGCGACACCGTTCCGTCAAAAACGCTCACCGCCCCGACAGACGATAGGCTCGAACACTACCTCGAAATAGCGCGGCGGTACGTCGTAAACGCAAAAATCCGCGGAACGTGAAAAAAGAATATATTACCACAACAGAGCGACGGACTTACGTCGCTCTTGCTTTTCTTCACAACTTGTGGTAAAATAATTGCGAGATAAAGGAGGATAAATGTTTTACTCTTTCGAAAAAGAAGATATACTAAAGGCGTCGGCGTATATTGAGATTAGGTATTGTAAACTAAAACCGAAAGCAAGCATTAAAAAAATAGTTTCGACTCGCTCAATAAAGCCTTGGGAAGAAGATTCTTTGTACGCCCATGTCGATGATATTGTGTCTGATTATGCGGATATATTTTGTGGCGGCGTTTACAATAATTTGAAAACCGGGCCTGTGGACTTATACGGAATAAACTATTATTCGCCGGATTTGCTAAAAGTCATTATAGACAAAATCGAAAAACGAAAACCGTTAGATTACGAAGCGCTTTTGGCGTGGTTAAAAGCCGGAGAAAAATACAACGGTATTTATGTTCTTGGAATTTAGATAACTTCGGCGGAGGCGCAATATGACGGATATGACGGTGGAGTGCGGCGACGGGCTTGTGACCGTTCGCGTCGGCGCGATTATTCAAAGAGACGGCAAGGTGCTCATGGTCGGCAACAAGAGAAGCGACTATCTGTATTCGGTCGGCGGGCGCGTGAAGTTCGGCGAAACAGCGGAGCAGGCGGTCGTTCGGGAAGTACGGGAAGAAACGGGCGTAAAAATGGAAGTCGACCGACTCGGCTTCGTTCATGAAAATTACTTTTACGGCGACGCGCCGACCAACCTCGGAAAATTGATATACGAAATTTCTTTTTACTTCTACATGAAAGTTCCCGACGACTTTTCGCCGCAAAGCTATTCGTTTACCGAGGACGGCTGTGAAGAATATCTCAAATGGGTGTCGCTCGACGACTGTTCGCAAAAGATGTATCCCGAATTTTTCAAAGGCGAATTGAAAAGCCCAAAGAACTATGTCAAGCATTTCGTAACCGACGAACGATAATACTAATTTGTTAAAGGGCATCAAATGAGAGGCGAGGAAAAATTCAGCGGAAAAGCTACCCATTACGACAGCGCGCGGCCGTCATATGCGGAAAGCTTGTTGGACGTTTTGTATGCGGACTTCGGTTTTTCGGCACAGTCGGTGATTGCCGATATAGGTTCGGGCACGGGAATATTTACCGAACAGTTATTAAAACGCGGTAGCACTGTGTACGGCGTGGAACCGAACGCCGATATGCGAGAGACCGGCGAAAAAAGGCTTAAAGGATATTCGAATTTCATTTCGGTAAGCGGCGACGCTGTAAACACGGGGCTTGCCGATAATTCAATAGATATCGTGACGGCGGCGCAGGCGCTCCATTGGTTTCCGCTCGAAGAGTTTCGCAAAGAGTGCAAGCGAATTTTAAAGCGGAACGGAAAAGTCGTTATCGTTTACAACGAGAGAAGCGGCGGCGCCGTCAATGAGAAGATAAATGCGGCGATTGCGCGCCGTTGCGACCTCGGCGGCGCGAGTACGGGACCTGCGTTTATCGAGGCTAATCAAAAAAAGATAGACGAGCTGTATCACGGCGAGTTTGACGAAATTCGCAAAAGCAATTCGCTCTTAATGGACAGGGAAAAGTTTATAAGCTATTGGCTTTCGCGCTCATACGCGCCGCGCGAGGGAGACAAAGCTTACGAGCCGTTTATAGACGATTTAAATGCGATTTTCGATGAGTATGCGAAGGACGATATTATCACGGTCGAACAGCAGTCGGTTGCATACATCGGAAGTTTACGGTAATTTTCAAGGGGGGGAAGAGCTATGGCGTTTTGGTGGCCCAGCTTTGTTTTTAGCTTGATTGTGCCTGCGTTTGCGATCATCGCAGGACGGTTGATGTGGAAGCGTTGTCCGAGTGAAATCAGTTACTGGATAGGCTACAGGACGAAGCGCTCCATGAAGAGCAAGGACACATGGAAGTTCGCGCACGAGTATTTTGGAAGGCTTTGGTGGATAGTCGGGTGGGCGGTGTGCTTGCCGCTCGGGCTTGCGATGATTCCGTTTATCGCTTGCACCGAATCGACAATCAGAATCGCTCTCGCGATTATCGTAGGCGTTCAAATCATAGTTTTGATTGCTATGATTATCCCGACTGAAATTGCCCTTGAAAAGAATTTTAACATCGACGGCACGCGCAAGTAGATTTATTTGAGGTGTAAGACGTGATACATAAAATGAGCTTAGTGCCATCTGCTTTCGACACAATCGCAACAGGCAAAAAGACGGTTGAAATGCGGCTATGCGACGAAAAACGAAAAAAGCTAAAAGTCGGCGACGAGATAGAGTTCGAAAACACGGAAACTCGCCGCGCGATTCGGTGCGAGGTCGTCGGGCTTTTTCGCTATAAAGATTTTTTCGAGCTGTATTCCGCTTTTGACAAAACAGCAATCGGGTACGGCGAAACCGATACGGCAAGCGCAACGGATATGTATGCGTACTATTCGCCCGAACAGATAGAAAAGTACGGCGCGCTTGCAATAGAAATCAGGTTGATATGAGCTTTTAAAGGAGTGCTTGCGATGAATAAGGTCAAAATAACCGTTTTGAAAACTACGTTCGACAAAGAACTTGCCGACATTTACGGTGTAGATGGGTTGTCGACTTGTCCGTTCCACAAGGCGGGGCAGGTGTTTTATGCCGATTATGCCAAGCCCGACGGTCTGTGCGACGAGGCGTGGAAGGCGATTTATCAGTATGTGTTCGCTTTGTCGCACGGCGCGCGCGACGGGTTGTTCTATTACGGGGATTGGATAAAGGAAAAGGGCGTAGCGATATGCAGCTGTAACGACGGACTGCGCCCCGTGATTTTCAAGTTGGAAGCGACGGATGAGCAGTCGACGGCGGAGGCGAATTAGCTTTAAAAACAAGGGGCGAGTATGAAGATTATAGAATATCAAGAGAAATACAGAGACGATATGATATTTATGGTGCTGGAAGCTAAAAACGCTTTGGGCAGGATTCCGCGCCTAAACGAGGATTTGTTGGACATTCACGCCCACTATTTTTTACGCGGCGATAAGTTTTGGCTCGCAATAAACGACGATGACAGAGTAATCGGCTGTGTCGGTTATAATGGGTACGACAGTGATACGGCGAAATTGCATCGACTGTATGTGAAATATAATCTCAAAAGGCAGGGGATAGGCTCCGAGCTCTTGAAAACCGCGGAGCGACACATGAAGGCTGTAGGCTATAAATACTCGGTCGTTCATCTCGGCGGCAAGGAGTATTTCGAGTCGAAGCAGTTTTACCCCAAGCACGGATATTCGGAATACGGCGAGCTAATGCGCAAGGAACTGTAAAGTTAAGAGGGTTTTTACATTATGAAAATCAAAATGATTGCACTTGCGATTATTTTCTTCATGGCAGGATTGGCGTGCGGGATTGCGTACTATTTCGCGCGCTACGGCGTTCTGCTCACTCTGGCGATAACGTTCGGCACGTGCTTTTATCACTTTGGCTTGCGGCTTGTCGTTGGGCACAGCATTGACGCTATTTTCAAAAACAAGATGAACTACGACAGGTGGTGGTTTAGAGAGCGCAAGTTCGAGACGACGCTTTACAAGATTCTTCTCGTCAAAAAGTGGAAGAGGTTTATGCCGACCTATAAGTCGGAGTACTTTGATATACGCAAGCATTCGCTCGAGGAGATTGTCATGGCGACCTGTCAAGCGGAAATCGTGCACGAAGTAAACATGGTGCTGAGCTTTGTACCCGTCGTGTTTACGATATGGTTCGGCTCGCTCGCCGCGTTTTTGATAACCTCGTGCGTGGCGTTTTGCTTTGACGGTATATTCGTTATCATGCAGAGGTACAACCGCCCGAGGCTTCGGCGGCTAATAGAGCTGAAGAATAAGAGAAAAGCGAATACGCAGACCGATTCCGGCGCGGATTGATTGGCGCATACCGTGTGCTCGCTTTTGATAGGAACGGCGGCGCGCGTACGTTAATAACGTACGTGAACGCTCACAGCAGAGAAATAGAGCGTTTGGCATATCGGGAAGTGAGCGTCGGTATTTATTGGGCGGTTGCTTTTTGTACATTAGGTGCGAGTGTTATTTGTTCACATCCCCTCAGTCAGCTACGCTGACAGCTCCCCTTATTAAGGGGAGCCAGAACAGTCCCTCAGTCTGCCGCAAGCGGCAGCCAGGTCTTACACAGGGGAGCCGAATAGTGGTCGCGCGAGCGCGAGAATTGAATAATGCGGCGAAGCCGCGACCGCAATTATTCACTATTATCTATTCATTATTCGTTTATTTCACATCCCCTCAGTCAGCTTCGCTGACAGCTCCCCTTATTAAGGGGAGCCAGAACAGTCCCTCAGTCGCCTAAAGGCGACAGCTCCACTTATTAAGGGGAGCCGAATAAAAGGAAAGCGCGAGCATTTCTGTCTCGCGCTTCTATAATTATTATCTCTTGTCCGTTCATTTAGCTGCTCGCGCCGCTTATCTTCTTCTCGGCGGTCTGCGTCCCGACGACGGACGGCGCCGCGCGGGCGCTCTTCTCTTTGCATGCGCGCTCTTGCGCTTTGCCGGTTTCCTGGCGGGCCGTTTTGCGGGCGCCGCGGGGGCCGAGCCCGAAGCTTTTGACGCGAGCGTCATGACGTACACTTGCTTGTCCTTTATCGAATAGAACACGCCGTCGGCGAGCGCCACATATTCGCTGCCGAGGTTGGGCGGGGGTTGGTGTACGGGGTTGGGGAGCGTATTGCCGGTCATCGGATCCATTTGCACGATTTCGGCGCGGACGTCTTTGACGTTTTCCGCCTCTCGCTGCTTGCGCTCGATCTCCCTCTCGCGGTCGCGCAAATCTTTGTCCGCTATGTCGCGGCGCAGTCTTTCGAGCTCGCTCTCAAGTCTGCCGTAGCCGTGTACGTCGTAGTAGTGTTGAGTGGGGGGAGGGGGCGCCGTTTGGCTTTGCGCCTGTCCGTTGTTGCCGCCGCCTTGCGCAATCGACACCGTCAGCTTGCCGACGAGGTCGCGCATGTTGTCGAGCTCGGCTTTGAGCCTATCGACCTCATGGCTTGACTGCGGTTCGAGCGCCGTCGGCGTCGGGCGCACCGCGCTCGCTTCCTGTGCGCGGAGCTGTGCGGCCTGTGCTTGCTCCATCATGGCGCGGGCTTGCTCCATCATTACCTTGGCGGCTTCTGTCGCCGCGCCGTTTTGCGGAGCGTACGCCGCTTGCGCTTGCTGATACTGAAGCTGTGCCGCTTGCGCTTGCGCCGCCTGTTGTGCGGCTTGCGCTGCTTGCAACGCCTGCGCTTGCGCTTGTGCCGCTTGCATTGCCTGAGCTTGTGCCTGAGCGGCTTGCGCTGCCTGAGCTGCCTGCGCCGCTTGCATGGCTTGAGCCTGTGCTTGAGCCTGAATTTGCGCCGCCTGAGCTTGTGCCTGTTCGATCATGGCTCGCGCTTGCTCCATCATCGCCTTTGCTGCGTCCGTTGCGGCGTCGCTTTGCGGCGGAACGTATGCCGTTTGCGGCATGACGAACGGCTGCTGCACGGGCTGCTGATATTGCTGTTGCGGTGCGGGTTGTTGCACGGGCTGTTGATATTGCTGCTGAGCGGGCTGCTGCGCCGTTTGCATTTGATATTGCTGTGCGGCCTGTGCCGCCTGTTCTTGATACTGTTGCGTTTCCGCTTGCGATTTCGCGTTTTTCTTCATCATGGCGCGAGCGCGTGCCATGATGTCCTCCTCGCGCGCCTTTTCTTCGGAAATCTCGTTCTCTTCCGCTTCCTGCCGCGCGATCATCGCTTCGAGCTGGTCCTCGAGAAAATCGCCGAGCTGGCTTTGCGCTACCGTTTCCGCGTGCTCCTCTGCCGCCTGTCTCGTAAGCATTGCTTCGAGCTGATCTTCGAGGTAGTTGCCTATCTTTTCTTCTGCGACGGCCTGTGCGCGTTCTTCGCGCTCCTGCTCGTCGAAGATTTCGTTAAGCTGTTTGTCGAGGAAGTCGCCGATCTGTTCCTGCGCCATGGTTTGCGCGCGCTCTTCCGCCGCTTGCTCGACCATCATGTCATTAAGCTGCTGATTGAGGAAATCGCCGATCTGCGTCTGCACCTCTTCCGCAATCGCTTCATTTCGGTCGGTCGGGGGCGGGGGAACGAACACGGGCTCTGCGGGCTGTTCTGCCGCCGGTTGGGCGTAAACGGGCTCGGCTGCGGGCTGCGCCATAATCGGCTCGTCCGTCGGCGCTTGCGCATAGACGGGCTCCGCGCCCGGCATTGCGAACACAGGCTCCGCGTTCTGTGCGGGCTGCGCCATAATCGGCTCGTCCGCCGACGCTTGCGCGTAGACAGGCTCCGCGCCCGGCATTGCGAATACAGGCTCCGCGTTCTGTGCCGGCTGCGCATAAACGGGCTCTGCGCCCGGCATTGCGAACACAGGCTCGTCGGCTGCCGTGACGACGATGGGTTCGTCGCCGAGCTGTATGACGGGCGGCATATCGAACACGATGGGCGGTTCGGTACCTTCTATTACTTGATCTCCGAGATCATTGTGGTCTTTAAGTTCAGACATGATATATACACTGTTAAATTGGTACATAATATAATACAATATTCATCGGCGATTGTCAATAGCTTTTTTAATTTTTATCTTACAGTAAAATAAAGTGCGGAATTGAGCGGTGAATGGTTTGCGCGGTCCCGCGGCACGGCCGCCTGCCGCCGCGCGAGATTTTACGAAAAATATTTCGATTGGGGGTTGACTATGACGGTGTCTATGTGGTAAAATGAAATACAGCAAAAAAAGAGGGGTATGATGAGAAAATTTCTTTTCAAATCGGTATTGGCGATCGTCGTGCTGTGCCTTGCGGTGTTCGGTTTTGCCGCGTGCTCGGACGACGAAGAACCGTCCGACGGCAAGTTTCCGTCGGTTGACGCCGATACGATCAAGGTCAGTGAGACGGCGGCGGGCATAATTTTGTCCTGGGGTGAGGTGCCTATGGCGTCGAACTATGCCGTCACGTGCAACTCGTTCAAGACGTCGGTGACGAGCAACTACATCAACATGTCGCGGCAGACAGGTTTTACGCTGCCCGCCGACGGCGAGTTCAACTTTACGATAGTCGCGAAGTCGTACGGTTATGACGATTCCGACCCTGTAAATTTTCAGTACACCGCAAAGGGGGTTACTTTGGACAGCCCGCAAATTAAGTCGTTTGAAAACGGCGTTCTCGAATGGAGCCCCGTGACGAGCGCATCGGCATATAAGGTATCGGTTGACGGAGCAAACCAATCGGACGGCAGCGACGGGTTGTATCACAAAACGACGCTCGACATGACGGCGTTTGCTGCGGCGGGCACGACCAAGGTGGAGATTTCCGCCGTCGGCAGCAACGACAAATACTTCAAGGCGAGCGCATCTGTGACGGTGGGCGTCAACGCGGCGCGCACAAAGCTGATGCTCCTTCCCATAACCGAATACACGCTTAAAGACGGCGTAATTTCTTGGGATGCGGTCGGCGGCGCTTCGGCATACCGCGTCGTCGATATCAACATGACTGTCGCAAAGACGATCAAGGCTGCCGACGAGCTTAGCTACGACATGACGGGCAACAACCTCATCGTCGGCGTGTTCCCCATATCCGCCGACAAAGCGATAGCCGACGCGGAAGTGGCGCCCGTCGCAATCAAGTATCTCGACGGCGCGGGCACGGCGAGCTCGCCGTATCTTATTACGACGGCATTCGACCTTCGCGCTATCGATTACTATGAATTCATGTATGCGGAAGAACTCGCGGCTGGAAAAACGCCCGCGCAAAACCGCTACCGCCTCGAGAAAGCGATTAACTTTAACTCGGTCGCGGCGCTCGACAACGAGTCCAACTTCTTCACGCTGACGAGGCCGTTCTACGGCTATCTCGACGGCAACTTCAAAAAGCTTTCAAACGTCCGCGTCGTGTACGACGGCGGCTATTGGGCGATGTTCGACTTTATCGCGACGGGCGCGGAAGTGCGCAACATTACATTCGATAATACCGAGATTTCCAACAGCGTTCAAGACCCCGACTTTCCGATCAATGCGTCCATTGCGGCAATCGCGTTCAGAAACTACGGCACCATTCGCGGCATAACTCTTAATGACGCGAGGTTTACCGCGACGGGCGGCGCGGTCGCCGGCATTTGCACCAATAACTACGGCACGGTCACAAAGTGCACGGTGTCGGGCGAGTTCGTGCAAAAGGCGATAAAGGATTTGATCGCGGCGGACGCTCACCTGCTTTACAATCAGGTAAGCTACGAAATGGCGGGAATCGTCATTGAAAACTTCGGCACCGTTTCGGAGAACAGGGTGGAAACGCTCGACATTCGCGGAAGCGAGTGCGAAAACGTCACCGAATGGAAGTACGGCGACTACGGCGACCGTCAGGCTCCTTTGAAGTGGGGCACGCCGTATAACAACGTGCGCTCGGCGGCGGGCATTGTTTCGATTAACCGCGCGGGCGGCGCCGTTACAGGCAACTCGTACGGCACGGTCAACCTCATAAGAGTACTCGGCGATTATTCGGGCTCCGAGTTCGGCGGCATAGTCGCGTACAATGCCTCGCGCGGCGTCATCACGTACAGCGCGAGCCATATCGGGACGTTCACCTACAGTTCTACCGCTTCGGTGGGCGGCAAGATAACGGCGGAGATAGGCAAGACCTCCGACTACCGCGGCTCGGTCGTCGGAAAGAACGACGGCAGCAGCACGACGAGCAAGGCGTAAGGAGGGGCGAAAATGATGAGAAACGCAAAGAATACGATTATATTCGATAACCGCATCAAGCGCACGGCAATAGTCGCCGCAATCATTTTGCTGCTCACTGCGATCGCGAGTGCGCTCTTGACCTTCCGCGCGGTCGACGTTTCGGCGGAAACGCGTGCGGGCAAGGCCAACACGATAACCCTTCACGTCTACGACACCGGAAAAGGATACAGCACTCTCGGAACTTGGATATGGATGCGCGGCTCGTCGGGCATACCGACGGAGGGCGGCTACATTGCGGACGGCGAGCAGTTCGTCAAGGAAGCGGAAAACAACACAGCGTACTCGTTCGACAGGACTTTCTCTGCGGGCGACATCGCAAAGATGAGAGAAGGCACGCTTTTGGGCTTTCTCGTATGCACCAACGACCCCAATGTGAGCGGCTCGGCCGTTTGGGGCAAGTACAAAAAACAGACCGCCGACGTGTTTGTCGATATCTCGCGCGTACTCGACTCTAACGGCCATGCGGACGTTTATTATGTCAGAGGAGATACGGTAGCATATACCGACGTGGAGGCTGCAAAGATGGCACTCGAAAAAGTTAAAAGCGCAAGATTTACCGGCAAGAATGCGACCTCCGTCGACGTGGCGTTCGATTCGACGACCATTCTCACGCCGAATACGACCGTCGAGCTTCACCAAAACGGCGAAAAGATTTCCGAGACCAAAGCCGTGCTCGCGGCGGGACTTCAGACGGCGTACGACGCGACCGCGAAGTTTACAGGCGTTTCGTTCGACTTTGCGTCGAGCTACATGCTCTACATAAAGGACGTGCCGACCGGCGCCGCCGTTTCCATGAACGCGTTTATCGACGACGTCGACTTTATAAAGACGTACGAGTGCGAGGACACGCAGAGCCTCGAGTACGGCGCGATTTACTCGCCCGAAAAGACGACGTTCCGCGTGTGGGCGCCGTTCGCGACGTCGGTTGAGGTCAACCTCTACGACAACGGAACCTCGGGCGACGCAACCTCCGTCCTCAAATGCAAAAAGCGCATTCCCGAAGGCGGCAAGTGGGGCGGCGTTTGGGAAACCGACGTCAGCGACGATTTGGTCGGCGTCTACTACACCTACACCGTCGATAACGGCGGGCTCATAACCGAAACAATCGACCCGTATGCCAAGGCGGCGGGCGTAAACGGCATGCGCGGCATGGTGGTCGACCTCGACGCGACCGATCCCGAGGGCTGGGAGAACGACAAGCATCTTTACGGGCTTTTCCCCGACCGCGCCGACACCCCCATAGTGTGGGAGGTTCAGGTCAAGGACTTCTCGTCGTCCGCCGACTCCGGCATGAAGTACAAGGGCAAGTACCTCGCGTTCACCGAGGAAAACACGACTGTGCCCGGCAAGCCCAATCTTCCGACGGGCGTCAACTACCTGAAACAGCTCGGCATAACCTACGTGCACCTCAACCCCGTCTACGACTTCGCGACGGTTGACGAGAGCGATATGTCGATAGCGGACGACACTCACGACAACTTCAATTGGGGCTACGATCCGCAAAACTACAACGTGCCCGAGGGTTCGTACTCCACCGATCCGACGCGCGGCGAGGTGCGCATAACCGAGTTTAAGCAGATGGTCATGGCGCTCCACAAGGCGGGGATAGGCGTCATCATGGACGTCGTTTACAACCACACCTACGCGACGGGCGGGCAGGCGCTCAACGACACCGTTCCCAATTACTACCACCGCACCGACAATAACGGCGCGTTCACCGACGATTCGGGCTGCGGCAACGGCACCGCTTCCGAGCGCACGATGATGCGCAAGTACATGATTGAATCGCTCAAGTATTGGGCGACCGAGTACCACGTCGACGGCTTCCGCTTCGACCTCATGGGTATTCACGACACGCGCACGCTCAACATGATTCGCGACATGTTCGACGAGGAAGTCGAGGACGGCAAGCATATACTCATGTACGGCGAGCCGTGGTCGGGCGACGGCGGTTACGTCGCAGCTTCGTACACCAACCGCGTCAATGCGACCAAAACTCAGCTCGCGGGCGTCGGCAAGTACACCTACAACGGCGACAACGGTTATCTTACGAGCGAAGCCAACAATATGTTCAAGCAGAACAGCTGGGATTGGGCGTACAACACCACAAAAGCGCTCAAGGACAGAATAGCGATTTTCGGCGACAGCGGCAGAAACGCGCTCCGCGGCGACAACAAGCCGGGACAGGGCTGGGCCAACGGCAATACCGGAACGGTAGGCGGCGTTCAGAAAATGATGGAGGGCTACTGCGGCACGAGCGGCTACGGCATAACGTCGAGAAACGGCTCGCAGAGCGTGGCGTACGCTGCGGCGCACGACAACTACACGCTGTGGGATCAGATGGTCGGCGCCCCCGCAGGTGAGCAGACGCCGCTCGTCTACGATTATCCCGACACGTACAAGATGAATAGTTGCAAGCTCATTGCGAGCGCATACCTGCTTTCCATGGGCATTCCGTTCATGCTCGCGGGCGAGGAGATGGGCAGGACCAAGTACGGCAACCACAACTCGTACAACTCGCCGTCAAAGGTCAATCAGCTCGTGTGGTCGCGTCAGGAAAAGTTCTCCGACCTGTTGGATACCTTCAAGGCGCTCATCAAGCTCCGCCTCGACAACCACGACACGTACTCTTACTACTCCGCTTGCACCAACCCCGCCGCGTGCTATTATAACTTTGACGGTACAGGCGGCGCCGTGCTTAAGTTTACGAAATGGGAAGTGGGCAACCTCGGCATTTCGGGCACTCTCAACGCCAACACCAAGCACGGAACGATAACCGACGGCAAGGGGAACGACATTAGTTTTTAGATTAGATAAGAAAATAAGAAATAAGAGGGACAGTCCCTCAGTCTCCTAAAGGCGACAGCTCCCCTTACACAGGGGAGCCGAATAAAGATGAAGCGACGGATATAGATGCCGTCGCTTTTTGATTGAACCCATTTCGGCGCTCCGCGCCACTTTCCACTTTGAATGCTGTCGCATTAAAAGGGGAAAGCAAGACGCGAAGTAATAGGGCGTTGCGCATTGATTACCGTAACGCCTCGCTGTCCGCTTTTCCCGCGTATGCGGGTAAATGGGAAAGTGCCCCGAAGGGGCGAAAGGGGTTTTGCGGCGCTTTGCGCCGCACTCTCTGAAATTCGCGCGAAGCGCACCTTAATTATTCACTATTCACTCTTATCTCTTATCTAAGGCGCATTGCGCCGTTTTTTTCGCTTTAAGGGTTGCAAAAAGGCAAAAGTTGTGGTAAACTAAAAATGTTATATGTCCAAAATGCGCGGTGAAAGAGGATATTATGAGCAAAGTCGATGAGCCTACGTTACTTTTTTCAAAATCCAAGTGGATATGGGCGGCGGACGCCACTCACAGGGGCGCGTGCGTCGTCATGCGGAAAACGCTGTCGTTCGGCACCGAAAGGCCGCCTGCGCGCGCGCTTTGCCGCGCCGCTTGCGAGACGCACTATTATTTGTACGTCAACGGTCATGCCGCAGTGTGGCACGGCGGGTTGAGCCGCGGCAAGCAGGCGTATTACGACGAGTTCGACATCGCAAAGTTCCTCATGAAGGGTGACAACGTGATCGTCGTTTACTGCCAATACTACGGAAACGACGGGCGCGACCTCGTGACCGCGCCGCGCGCCGGATTTATCTTCGAGTGCAACGACCTCAATATTTACAGCGACGAGAGCTTTTTGGTTTACGACAACGTCGCGTATAAACAGACGAAGCCCGTCAACTGCTGCTATGCCGGAAACAACATGATGTACGACGCTTCGCTCGAAGGTCAGATTCAGAACGTACTCATGCCGTCGTTCAATTCGTCGCTCTTTCAGCCGGCGACGGTTTTGAGCGAGTATCCGGACGAGTTGTCGGGGACGCTTTTGCCGCGACCGCTACCTTTGGACAGGTTTTCGGCGCAGCCTGTAATCGGGCGCGTCAAAAAGTCGACCGACCAGTTCGCGGGCGACACATACACGATAGAGCTTCCCCGCGAAATGCGCGTGACGCCGTACATGGAAGTCACGGGCAACGGTCAGGAAAGGATAAGAATTTACACGGATAAGAGCGCGTGCCGTGGCACGTTCGGCGACGAGGCGAGCGTCTATAACGCCTACACGATCGAATACCTGACAAAGCCGACGGTCAACATCTTCGAGGGGCTTCTCCCCATGACGGGCGAAAAGCTGATTTTTTCCATGCCGCGCACCGTCAAGGTGATGAAGCTCGGCTACCGCGAGATAGGCTACGACGCCGAGCCGACCTGCGTTTTCCAGACGGACAACGCGCGGGTGAACGCACTGTTCGGCAAGGCGATGAACACACTCTACGCGTGCATGGGCTCTACTATCGTCGATACGCCAGAGCGCGAGCGCACGCTGTGGTTAGGTGACGGTTCGATAGCGGCGCGAGCGCTTTATCTCGGTTTTAACGGAGCGGCGCCGCTCGTCAAAAAGGCGATCGACGACATTCTCGACTACAGGGACGGCGAGGTGCTTAACAGCTGCGTGCCCGGAAATCTTCCCGTCGACATGCCGGCTCACGGACTGCTGGCGCTCGGCGAGTACGGCATTTTTGCGCAGTACAGAAACTTCGTCGGCGACCTCGAGCTGTTGCGTCGCGAGCACGAAAGCCTGTGCGACTACCTCATGATGTGGGAAATGACAGAACACGGCGTTGCGCTCCGCGACGGCAGCAGGCGGTGGTACGACAATCTCTACAACGTAGACGAGCCATTAATCGAAAACGCGCTGTACTATTCGGCGTGCAAGTACATGGTGGAGCTCGGCAATACCCTCGGCGGCATAGATTATCTCGAAACGCTCGAGGACAGAATGGATAACATTGCGGACTACATCGAAAGCTGCTGGGACGGCTTGGGCTACATCTCGCGCGAGGACGGGTATGACGATCGGGCAAACGCGCTAATCGCGCTCAGCGGACTCGTCCCCGACGACAGAAAGGCGGACGTTGCGCGCCTTCTTTGCTCGACGCACAGTGCTTCGCCCTATCTCGAGTGGGCGGTCATCGAGGCGCTCGGCGCGCTCGGCAGAAAGGACCTTGCATTGAAGCGTTTCGAATCGCGCTATGCGCTTCTTGCCGACTCGGAGAGCTCGACGCTCGGCGAGGACTTTAACGGCTACGGTTCGAGCTGTCAGAGCTATCAGTCGGCGGTCATTTCCGAGCTCGTCACCGTTTTCGGCGGCATAGATATCAAAAAAGGCGCGACCCACATAACAATCACGCCTGACTTTACTGCGCTCAAGGATCTCCGTTGCTCGCTCAAGCTCGCGACGGGCGAGCTCGACGTGCGCTACAAATACTCGAGCACGCGTATAGACATCGTGGTAGAAAACCACACTACCGCTAAGGTCGCGCTCGAAATTATTCCCGAACTCATCGGGCGCGGCAACGAACGCAAAAAAATAACTATCAACAAGGGCAAGAATAAGTTTACGATATAAGCCCGTATCGCCGCGGCAGTCCTGCCGCATGACGGAGACCATGAAACAAAAAATACTACTCACATATATCGAATCGGGGTTTGGGCATATATCGTCGCTTGACAGTATTCACGCCGCGCTCGAAGAGCAATACTCCGACGTATACGACATACAAAAGAGCTATATCATGCGCGACGACGGTCTGCCGCATCTTCAGCGCATGGAAAAATTTATCATCAAGCAGGTTCAAAACACCAACAGACTGCCTTGGTTCGGCGACTTCGCTTTTACCGTCATACGCTTTTTCGGCAGCGATCACCTCATGCGCTTTTTCCACCGCCAAATGAACGGCAAGTCGTGGAAGGAGGGTTTGGCGGCGCTCGAAAAGCGCAAGCCCGACGTGATCGTCACGAATCATTACTTTACAAACATGCTCGCCGTCGACTACAAGCAGAAGATCGACCCCGAGGTCAAGATAATCAACTACAATCCCGACTGCACGCTCCACACGTTTTGGGACAAGCGCGACGGCATATTCGTCGTAAACAACAAGTACGCGTTCGACAGAGCGCTCAAGTTCAAGTTCAAAAAGGAAAACCTCCGCGAAGTTGCGCCGTGCGTGCGCGAGTGCGTCGAACAGTGTAACCTCACGCGGCAAGAGCTTCGCGAAAAGCACGGGCTGCCGCAGGACAAGTTTACCGTCGCAATCGCCGACGGCGGCTATATGATGGGGCGGGGGCCTAAGTTTGCCAAGGCGCTCATAAAGAGCGGGCTGCCTATAACGATGCTCGTCATTGCCGGCGACAACGAAGAGCGCTATGAGGAATTCACCGCAATCGCAGAGGGCAGGGGCAAGCTCAAGCTCGGCGAGGGCGCGACGCTCAAGGTCTACAGGTTCATGAAAGAGGCGTACGAGCTGTACGGCGCGGCGGACCTCCTTTTGACCAAGGGCGGACCGAACGCCGTTCTCGACAGTATTTATATGGACACCCCCGTCATGATAAACTACTCCCCGCACGTCATCGAAAAGGGCACGGTCAGGACGTATATAAGAGAGCTCGGCTGCGGCGAAAAACAGGGCAACCGCAAAAAGGCGGTAAAACGGATTTCTCAAATGATGACGGACCGCACCGACCTCGATGCGTACGCCGAGAATATCAAAAAGCTCAAGGAAAAAGGCAACGGAGCTTCGGCGGTGGCGGCAATCATCGACGGGCTTGCAAAAGAACAGCGCGAGGCGAGGCGGGATCGCGGCATAATTTACGACTGCGACAATGCCGACGACGATAAGCCGCAGGCGGAAGGCGTGGAAAGCGTCGGCGCGGAGCATTCGGAGATGACGTCTTCACAATGAACACGAAGGCATATCGCGAAATGTTTAAAATGCTGCTGGACGCCGGCGAGCTCCCGCAGGACATATACGACAAGGTTATTTCCGAGATTGACGCGGACGGCAAGATGACCGTGCGCGTTTACAACATGTATCTCGAAGAGCTTGAACGCCGTCGGCTGTTTGCTGTCGACGGCGCACCTTTTACTACAAAAAACAGCGCGAGAACGGACGGCACGTACGTCTATAAGCGCCCAAAAAATCCGTTCTGGCACATTCACCGCGCGATTTGGGCGACGATTGGCAAGATTGTCGGGTTTTTGGCGAGCGGGATAGGCTACGGGTTTTGGCATTTCCCGAGAAAGGAAAAGAAAAAACTGAAAGGCGTCGGCGCGTGTATCACCGTTTCCAACCACGTCGGCTATCTCGACGGCGGGCTTACGCGGCGGGCGCTCGGCATGAAAAAACAGTACATAATCGTAGCGCCGCACAACTGCAAGAGAAACCTCGGCGGCGCCATACTCAAAAGCGCGATCGCCGTGCCGCTCCCCATATCCTTTCACGGCGTCAAGCCGTTCAACGAAATGCTTGAATACCTTAAAGATAAGGGCGCGGCGCTCCATTTCTACGCCGAAAAGAGCATGTGGATAAGGTACAGAAAGCCGCGGCCGTACCAAGACGGCGCGTTCTTCTACGCGGACAAGCTGGATGTTCCCATAGTGCCCATGCTGTATTGCTTTAAGGAAAGCAGGGGACTCAGAAAACTTTTCGGAATGCCGCGGGCGGTCATTCGTGTCGCCGATCCCATATATCCCAACGCGGAGCTGTCTCACGCCGAGCGCAGAAAAGATCTCAGGGAACGCACGGAAGAAGCAACCAAAAAGCTTTACGAGGAGTTTTACGGGATCGAACTCGAATACCTGCCGCCGCTCGAGGTGACAGACGCCCAAACGGACGGCGAGCAAACGCTTGAAAAAGTTTGAAAGTTAGTGTATACTGTATTCAATCACAGCAACATATAATCACACATGGGATAAAGAATTATGGCAAAAACTATAGCAATAGCCAATCAAAAGGGCGGCGTCGGAAAGACGACGACTTGCGTAAATCTTGCGGCGTTCTTTGCGGCGTTCGGCAAGCATGTTCTCGTCATCGACAACGACCCGCAGGGCAACGCGTCGAGCGGACTCGGCATCGAAAAGCACAAGGTCAAAAAGTCGGTTTACAGCCTTATCGTCGGCGACTGCACGGCAAAAGAGGCGATAGTCGGAACGGGCGTGGACGGGCTTGACATCATTCCGTCCAACATCGACCTCGCGGGCGCGGAGGTCGAGCTCGTCGGGCTCGAAAACCGCGAAAATTCGCTCAAGCGCGCGATCGCGTCCATAAAGAACGACTACGACTACATATTCATCGACTGCCCGCCGTTTATCGGGCTGCTGACGCTAAACGCGCTTACGGCGGCGGACTCCATACTTATTCCCATGCAGGGCGAGTACTTCGCGCTCGAGGGTCTCAGCCAGCTGATGAACACCATTAAGCTGACCAAAAAGATTTTAAACCCGTCGCTCGAAATAGAGGGCGTCGTCGTCACCATGTTCAATTCGCGGACAAACCTCGTCAACTCTGTCGCGGAGGAGATTACGCGCTACTTCGGTAAGAAGGCGTTTTCGACGCGAATTCCGAGAAGCGTCAGGCTCGCCGAAGCGCCGTCGTTCGGGCTGCCCATTACGCAGTTCGACCCGACGTCCACGGGCGGTATCGCGTACAAAAACCTCGCAGAGGAAATGCTCAACCGCAACCGCGATCCGTTCACTCCCATTAAGAACCTGTCGGCATTGAAGAAGAAAAATCAATAACGTCGCTGTGTTCGAACCCCTTTCGGCGCTCCGCGCCACTTTCCCCTTTGATCGCTTCGCGCTAAAAGGGGACAGCGAGACGCGTCGATAATCGAAGTGCGAAGCTCTGTTACTTCGCGTCTCGCCTCCCACTTTTAATACGAAGTATTCAAAGGGGGAGGTGTCGGCAACGCCGACGGTGGGGGTTTATTTCAAAAAATAGGAGTTATTATGCCCAATTCGAAGATACATAACGACAGGCTTTTGGCGCGGTCACGGGCTTTGCGAAGCGGCATGACCGAGCATGAGCGGAAGTTATGGTACTGCTATCTGAACAAGTGCAGGTTTAAATTCAAGCGACAGGTTACATTCGGCAATTATATAGCCGATTTTTATTGCCAAAAAGCTCGGCTCGTCATAGAGCTTGACGGGGATTGACATTTCCGAAAAGACGCCGCAGACTACGACGCGCGGCGGGACGCGTTTATGAGAAGCTACGGCTTTACGGTTTTGAGATATACCAACGTCGACATCAACGACAATTTCGACGGCGTGTGTATGGATATCGAAAATCATTTGATTGATGCTTGAGCCCCTTTCGGCGCTTCGCCGACGTGCCGTACTCGCCGATTCCACCGCTCGTTTTCGGTCGGTTTTTTACACAATATTTTATTTTCAGTGGCGGTTTTTGCGGTAAAACTGTCCTTAAGAAAGGAAAAAACGCGACATTTTTTTTGATATGGGTATTGACAAAGAAAATTGGCGGTGGTATAATTACAATGTTATAGGTAAAAACTAAAACAAAGTTTATTACCGTCATATTATTTTGCATGGGAGGCAAAAATGAAGAAAAGGAAAGTGGCATTAGCCGTAGGCCTCAGTTTGGCTATCGGCATTTGCGGCGCAAGCCTTGTTGCTTGCGGCGGCGACGATTCGGGCAAGGAGCCCGGCAAAACCCCCGGCGGCACGCCGGTAGCGACGGAGGTCAAGTCCGAGTACTATCTCGCAGGAACGAGCCCGACGTCTTCGCTCTTCTCGTCGGCACTCGGCGATTGGAACAACGGCGCTAAGACGGTCGAAGATATCCCCGACTCCATCGCGTTCTATAAGTCCACGACGAACAACGTGTACGTGCTTACCGCAGACTTCTTTGTCGGCGACGAGTTCGGCGTTTTGATAGCCGGTCAGGGCTGGGACGGCCAGATGGGCACCAACGTATTGTCGCCTGCACCGACCGAAACCACCGACATCGGCGAGGGCGGCGGCTACGACATCAAGAACATCAAGGTCAACAAAGAGGGCAACTACACGTTCATCCTCACCGTCGGCAAGAGCGGCAACAAGTTGACCTACGTCCGCAACGGCAACCCCGACCCCGTAACCGTACAGTACAACTACTGGGTAAAGGGCGAGAAGATCTCCGGCGGCGCAGCTAAGTACAACGCGCTCACGCAGCTCAAGACCGACAAGGATCAGACCGAGTACACCGTCACCGTCAACCTTGCCGCGCAAGAGAAGATATCCATTCTCGGCGCGTCGGTAACCGCCGGCAACAGCGGCACCGCTATCGATGAAGTTACGCTCAAAGAGGGTGCGGCTATCACCGCTCTCACCGGCGACGCGGACGGCTATCAGTTCCAGGCGGGCGAAGCAGGCGCTTACACGATTACAATTACCGAGGACGACGTAGTCGACCGCGAGGCCAACAAGGTTACGACCAAGCGCGAAGTCAACGCGACCAAGGCTGCAGCCCTTGAGTACGAGATTAAGATCAGATCCACCGCAGGCGACGGCTACATGGATCAAAAGGAATATGACTTCGAGCTCAAAGGCGACAAGTACGAGTACAAGTTTACCGCGGCGGCAAGCAAGCCCCAGACGCAGACCGATATCAAAGACATCGCCGTCAAGGATTCGTTCAAGATCAGCGTAGTCGGAAAGGACGGCACGTCGATAGGCTCCAACGCAAAGGTGCTTTACGACCTCGTGCTTAAAGACGGCTTCCTCGCAGGCTGGAGCGAGCTCTCGCCCAACATCAACTATCAGAACACGCAGTACACCATTCTTGCGGCCGGCGAGTATACCATATCCATCGACGCCACCACCTTTGAAGTGACCGTAACGAGCGAACAGGACGAAGTTCCTTCGTACACCGTTTATGCTCACGGCGCTTACGGCGGCAAGTCCGATTGGGGCGCGCACGAGGTTACCGGCGTCGTTTCGTCCGGCAATTCGTACACGACCACGCTCACGCTTTCGCTCAAGGCGGGCGACGAGTTCGGCTTCAAGACGCACTACACCGCAGACCACGCCATGCTCGGCGATCAGCTCGACTGGGCCAGCTCGAACGGCAGTAACATCATTGCCGGCAAGCTCGAAGGCGTAAATGCGGACAAGACCGGCAACTTCAAGGTACTTGCCGACGGCACGTACAAGTTCACCATCGTCGCCGGCGAGGACGGCAAGTTCGTCTCGGTAACCGTCGAGGAAGTACAAGCCCCCGCGGCATAATCAATTCGCACGACGATATAATATCACTAAACAAAAAGAACCGCCGAAAGGCGGTTTTTTTGTGGGGGAATAGGCTGTCCTTACGCAATTGCGGAGCGCAAGACGCCGCATGCCCCGCGTTAAACGCTTGACAAAAGCGGGCGTATATAGTAAAATAGCACCACTTATATAGCGGTACATACCGAATGGCAGAAAACAATCAATGGCGATTGAAGCAGCCGTTGATTTTTTGTTGTTCGGCACCGGAGAGGCGATATGAAAAAATCCAAAAAACTCATAGGAATAATAGCGGCAATAGTCGCGGTTGTCGCCGCCATGCTGATTGCGGTGGCGTGCGAGGACGACGGCGGGTCGCCCAAAAACAAAAAGTACACGCTGTCGTTTGAAACGTTCGGCGGCACTGCCATTGCTCCGATCACGGCGGAGGCGGGTTCAAACATCACGCCGCCGCAAGATCCCGAAAAGGAGGGTTACACCTTCGAGGGCTGGTATCTCAACGCCAACCTTATGGGAAGCTCGGTGCAAATCCCGACGGTCATGCCGTCATCTAATATCACGTACTACGCCAACTACGTCGAGAACGGAGTCAAGGTAATATACGTGTTCAACCTCGGCAACGTCTATCACGACGCCGATATTGCTCCGTCGGTGGGCGAGCCCGACACGACTGTAACCGTCAAGGACGGCGCAGATTTCGGCGCGACCGGCTACATGTTTGTCGGCTGGTCGATAAATCCGACCGGCGAGGTTGCGATTACAGGCGAGAAAAAAGCGGGGCAGTACAACCCCGGCGACGAAATTCCGCTCGGCGAGTCGGACGTCGTTCTCTACGCGCAGTGGGCGCGCGAGTACACCGACGCGCGGCAGATTAGCGAGGACAAGATTTACGTCTACAATCCGCTCATAGGGCACGGTCTCGGCGCGGCGACACTCGTAAGAAAAGGCAAGCCCGACAAGCTCGGCTTTGTCGCGAGCAAGGAGGACAGCGGCTCCGGCTTTATGGAGTTCACGTTCTACTTTGAAGAAAGCGAGGGCGGCGAGGTTACCGGCAGGCTTTACGACGACTTTACTTACGCGTACGCGTCGGGCGACGGGACACGTATGTTCCTCTATTACGACCACGTCACGCAGTCCGAGCAGAACTACATTCTTGCGGTGGACGAGTACGACTTTGCGACGCTTAACGAGGTCGTGGGCAACCAGACCGCAGTTCGCGCGTACGGCTACTACGCGTACAACGCAGACTACAACGACTACACCTTTGTCTATATGGATTCGTACGGCGAGGAAGGCACAAGCTACTTCATGCTCGACGAGCGCATAATTGTAGGCACGGAGTTCAACGGATACTTCACCTTCCAAGGCTTTGAGAGCGGCTCGTACCTGTGGTACGACAACGGCGAAATGCTCAACTACCGCCTCGACCTCAACGGCTACGGCTCGGCGCGGCTGTATTCCTACGACGCCATCACCGAAAGAACAGAACTCGTCGGCACGGGCGCTTACCACGGCACCGAGCTGTACGAAGACTACTACGGCGAGTGGCAGTTCGAAGCGACGGACGGCGACGCGTACGACTTTAAGTTCGTGCTCAACGAACTGTACCTCGGCACAGATATCGTGCCCGTGTATATAGAATACAACCCCGACTACGACCTCACTCTAAACGCCGCCGTCGGCGACGGCACGCTCATTCTCAATGGCTACGGCGTCGCGATATACAGAGAGGGCGGCATGGAGTATATCGGAAACTGCACCGTTCTTGGCGAAAACGTCAAGTTCATTCCCGCCGAGATAAACGGCGAGGCGGTGGAAAACCCGACCACCATGTACTTCAACATAGACTTCGACGCGCTTACCTTTACGGTCAACGTCGAGGGCTTTATAATCGACAACGGCGTGCTCACCGCGTATAGGGGCGAGTCGCAGATTGTCGTCATTCCCGACGAGGTGACGGAAATTGCCGCCGACGCATTCAACTACACAAGGTCGGAGAGCGAAACCTCGCTAATTTCGGTAACAGTCCCCGCGAGCGTGACAAAAATAGGCGACAGAGCGTTCCAGAACAACTACACTCTGCTCCGCGCCGTGTTCCTTTCCGAAACCCCCGCGGAGGTCGAGAGCTGGGATATGACGGTCAATCCTTTCCGCTGGCCTGCGGGCGGGTTTATAATCGTCGTTCCCGAAGGCAGCCAGGCTGCGTATAAAGCGGCGTGGGCGGGCTGTCCGTATGACATAAAGGGCAGCTTCGAGGTATCGCAGCTTCCCGAGTTCGAGATTGAGGACGGAGTGCTCGTCAGGTACAACAAGCAAGAGGGCTCGGCGGATTTGCTCGATCTCACCATTCCGAGCGAGGTTACCGAGATAGCCGACCGCGTGTTTCTGGGCATGAGCTTTATACGAAGCGTCGACCTCAATAACGTCGTAACGGTGGGCGCCGACGCATTCAGCGCCTGCGAAAACCTTGTAGAGGTTGTACTCACCAACGTCAAGACGGTGGGCGAGGGCGCGTTCTCCGACTGTATAAGATTGTCGACGAGCGGCGTGCCCGGCATTCTGGAGCTTCCCGCGGTCGTCACGATAGAGGCGTACGCCTTCCAAGGCTGCGAGAGTTTGGTGCGCGTCATGCTCGGCGAGAACCTCGGCGAGATAGGCGACTACGCATTCTACGAGGTGCAGATTTATGCGGGCGATCCGCCGCTGTTTATAGAGCTTCTCGGCACGGAGGCGCCGATTATGGGCTACCGCGTGACGGTCGGCAATATCGCCGTCCGCATACAGGTCGTCGACATATCCGTCGTGCTCAAGTGCTACGAGGAGCCGACCTGGTCGATGTACAACAAGCACCTCTACATTCAGTCGGGCGAAGAAAAGGGCAAGTATTTCAGCGGCATCGATCTTCTCGAGCTCGACGGCAGGGCGGAGCTCCAGTCCTCGTACCTGTTCATGTACGAGATTGACGGCACTACCATCACATTCTACGAGTTCGACTCCGACACCCGCGAGGTCTTTATATACTCCGGCACGATAGCTGACGGCGTGATAACCGTCAGGCTGGGCGTGACCGATTATGTGTTCGAGAAGGCGAACGGACCCAGAACGTACACGACCGCCGACGGCGCTTATACGCTGGTCGTCGATCCGATCGCCCTCCTGCCCGAAAGCTACGAGGATTACACCGGCTATGCCGACGCGACGCTCAACGGCAACAAGGTCAGCATTTACATTCTCGGTTACAACACCAAGACGATTAAGAACTACGTCGATACCGACGGCAAAAAGTACAACCTCAGCCTGTCGTTTGAGGGCAACACCCTCGTCGTAACAAAGCGTCTTGCCGACGGGTACGTGCGCGACATAAGGTGCGAGACAGACGACAGCGTGCTCAACCTGCACTACTCGGGCAGTCTTGTCTATGTGTTCGGCACGATGTATATAGACGATATAGATAACGGCATTACGTTCGGCGACTACGGCACGATTGCCACCATGCTGTCCGACACCGAGTTCACATTTATACGCGACTGGAAGAGCACGAAGTACTATATCACCGTCACGCTTTCGGACGATTACACGACGTTTACTTACACATACACGAAAGCGTGAGCGACGCTTCGCGTCTAAATGAATAGATAAGAGATAAGAGATAGAGGAAGCGCGGGAGAGAGATGCCCGCGCTTTTTCAGATCCTTCGCAGGGCTCGGGATAAACCGTTTTGTTTCACAAATCGGCGCAAATTGGCTCCGAAACTCGTCTTAAAATGCTTGACAAATTTCGGCTGTGTGGTGTAAAATACCACTACTATATCAATCGGAAAGTGGTCCGAACGGCAAATGACAATCAATGGCGATTGCACGGCTATTGATTGTTTTGTGCTTTAAGGGCGGTTGCGGCACAGCTCACGTGCAAGTACGAGGATATAGAAAAAACAGCATTACACCTTATCAGGAGGAGAAAAATGAAGAAAGCATTAAAGGCATCTGTACTTATCGCGGCGGCGCTCGCATTCGGCTGCGCGGCTGTTGCTTGCGACGGCGATAAGGACCCCGAAAACAACAAGAAGGATCCGCCCGCGGAGACCACCTATTCGGTCACTTACGACCTCAACGGCGGCACGGGCACCGTTCCCACCGACTCCAAGAAGTACAAAAAGGATGACACCGTAACGCTCGCCACCCCCGGCGACGACGTTGTCTATACCGGCTGGACGTTCAACTGCTGGAGCTACGGCGGTCAGAACTACGAAGCAGGCTCGAGCACCTTCAAGATGCCCGCCGCTGACGTAGTGTTCAAGGCGGTATGGGATGAAGACGAGTCGGTACCCAAGTACACCGTCACTCTCAAGAGCGCCAAGGCAGACGGCACGTTCGACACCTCTGTCATAAAGGTTGTCAAGGACGACGACGACGATCTCGGCGGCACGGCGTACACCTTCCCCGAAAACCCGTTCTCCAAAGAGGGCTACAGGAACACCGCTTGGAAGTACAGCAACCCCGATTACGACGCAAGCAATCCGTATGAACCCGAGTACATATACAATGACCCCGGATACGCCGATTACGTATTGACCGGCGATCTCGAGCTCACCGCGTTCTACTGCAACGTGTACACCGAAAAGGACGGCGGGGAATACGCCAACAAGCTGTATTTTGCCGAGGACGGCAAAGCTTATACGTACAGCATTTCTCCGTATAGCCGCTACGAGTATGAGATAAAAGACGGTATTGCGACTTTGAGCGGCGAATACGGCTCGAGCATCTATAAGCTCAACGACACAGACTACACCTATCTCGGACAAGACTACATGCAGGACTATACCCTCACGGCGAATGACGGAACGGAAATGACATTCGACGGCTTCGGCGTGGCGACGATTGGCACGCACAAGGGCACCTACACCGTCGAGTCGTACGAGTTAAAGAGCGTTGCGTTCGAAGACGCGACCGAGAACACTCTTGTCATCACGTATGAAATGGGCGAATACTCCGCACGCGGCACGCTCGCTTTCGGCGCCGACGAGGTCTACACCTTCGGTGAGGAAATTCCCGAAGGTCCCTTCACCATTACTTACGAAGTGCCCGCAGGTCAGTCGGTCGACGGCACCGAGAGCGTCGAAAACTACGGCGACAAGATTACACTGCCTACGAGCGCGCTCACCAATGCCGACGGCTTGACCGTTTACGATTGGAAGGACGAAAACGGCAAGTATTATGCGCCCGGTGACCAAGTCGAAGTCAAGGGAAATATGACATTCACCGCCGTATTCTACAAGAAGTACACCGGCTCTTCCGACGATATTTTCGTAAGCGCCGACGGAACGAGCTATAAGTTCTACTTGGGTGACAACTATCCCACTCCTTGCTCCGTTTCCGACGGAAAGATGTACGACGAGGACGGCGATATCCTGTATAAGCTTACGGACGGCGCAGCGGGCGAGCCCGGAACATACGTGGCGCCCGACGCCCTCAAATCGTCCACGTTTGTAGACTCGACCGAAACCGCGACGGTGAAGCCCGACGGCTTCGGCGCGGTGACGCTCACTATCGGCGACGCCACATACCCCGGCACCTATACTGTCGTAGGCGAAGACGGCGTTATCGAATCCGCCACAATTACGTTCACAGGCGACGCCGTCGGTACGCTTGCCGTCGGGTTCTCGTTTGACATGGAAACAATGACCGGCGGATTCACCGCAACCGGCAAGATCACCGTCGGCGGAACGACCTACCTCTTCGGCGATGTCGAAGATGAGGTCGAGATACCTGCGAGCTATGTAGGATATTGGGATGCCTATATCGGCGGTGTCTCCTATACGGTTGATATAGAAGCCGATGAGTGGAGGAACTGCGGAGTTAAAGGACTGCATTTCCATTATTTGCAGCCCGGCGTTGGTAATAATTCGGAACATGCGGAAATTAAATTGCTTTCGTTTGATGAAACCGACGGTCTCAAGATAGAAGACGTAAACGGCAATATCTACTTTATCAAGTTGCTCGATAACGGCAAATTGTCGTTGAAGTCGGAAGACGGCACCACCGTCAATGTTGAGCTCAACGCAAACTGATTTTAAACAAATATCCATAAACAAAAAGACGGAGGCTGCGGCCTCCGTTTTTTGTTGTGTGCGTTTGACAGATTCCTCGACTTTTTTCGGAATGACACTATGGGTACGACCGTGCCTTTCTTTACTGCACTTCAATTCAATGAGGGTATGCAACTACTGTGTCATCCTGAGCGGAGTCGAAGGATCTGTTTATTTCACATCCCCTCAGTCGGCTCCTTCGTCGCCGACAGCTCCCCTTATTAAGGGGAGCCTGATAGGGGTACAAAATGCTCTATCCCCGTTATGCACAGCAGAATGGCGTTTATTTCTTTTTAATGACACGCAATTCGTCGGGTGTAGCGCAAAACGAACAACTACAGTCCATACACGACACATTAAAACGCAAATTGAGTCCGATAGCGGCGTTAAATTACTTGACAAGCCAAGCATTAGTATAGTAAAATAGTACCACTATATCTATCGGAAAGTGATCCGAATGGCAAAGGACAATCAATGGCGATTGAAACAGCTATTGGTTGTTTTGTGTTTTAGGGGACTTTTCGGCGGGCTACTTCCGCAGATAGGATATAAACAGCATTCAACCCTTTAGGAGGATTATAATGAAGAAAATAGCAAAGGCATCGCTCATAGCCGCCGCGGCGTTCGCGTTCGGATGCGCGGCCGCTGCGTGCGACGACGGCACCACTCCGGGCAAGAAGCCTCCCGCACAGGAATATGCCCATACCGTGACGTTCACCTCGAACGACGCGGTTCCCGGCGACGGTCCCACGTCGATTGGCGTAAAGAATTCGGGCGACGAGATCAAGCTTCCCGACAACACGTTCACCAAGGCGGGCTGGGAGTTCTACAAGTGGAAGGACACCGCCGCAGGCACCTACCACGCCGAAAAGGAAACGATCAAGGTCACGAAGGATCTCGAGTACTTGGCGGTGTTCTACAGGGAATACGCCTATCAGATCGAGGCCGCGAACCAGCCCGATATTTACGTGTGTGACGACAACGTCGTGTTCGTAAGCGAGCTCGGCGGCGACACGTCGTACACCTACGAGCTCGAGGCCGACGGCATAGCCAAGGTCACGGTTGCCGCGGGCGTTTACGGCTATTACAAGATAAACGACGCCGACAATACCTATATCGACGCGGACGTTCTGCGCAGCGAAGGCCCGTTCTCCACGTACGACAAGGCGGCGACGCTTTCGTTCGACGGCTTTGGCAAGGCGACGATCGGCAGCCATACAGGCAGCTATACATACGACCGCACCACGCACGCCGTCTCCAACCTCACGTTCGAAGGCACCACCTCGAACACGCTCGCAGTCGCCTACGAGGGCGGCAAGCACACCGTCAGCGGCGCAGTCACGTTCGCTAACGGCGACAGCTATTCGTTCGACGAGGAGCAGGGCGGACCGCAGCTCGAAGGCACCTACACGTACGAGGGCTACTATGATTCGGTAGGCAATAAGTACTCGAAGTTCGAAGTCGATTTCGACACGCTGAAGGTTACATATTACTACAAGCGGCTTACGAATGACTTGTCCGACGAGACCAATCTGGTAAGGGAAAATACCAACTTCCCCGAAGGCTACGATAAGGAAGAGTACACGTACTACTATGTCGAGCTTGTCGGCGACGTCACGTTCGGACTGCTGATCAAAAACGACGGCTCGGAGCTCCTATTCTGCGACGCACATGACGAGTATCTCGCCACATTCCATAAAGTAGTCAACCCTACCGTTTCCGTCACCGTATCGTTCAAGCTGCCCGAGGGCGCGACGGCGAGCGGCGCGCTCGAGTCTAAGACCGTCGATGCCGGCACCGAGATAGACCTTCCCACCAACGTTTCCAAGTCCGGTTGGACTCTCTTCGGCTGGAAGGACGCGGACGACAAGTATTACACCGACGGCAAGTACACGGCGACACGCACCGTCATTCTTACCGCGGTGTTCAAAAAGACGTACAGCTATGCCGAGGACTCCTGGTACTACGGCGATATCGACATACTCGATGACGAAAGCGTTTATGACTATTACGCGAGCGACGATCCCATACCGTACACCGTAATCGACGGAGTGATTTGCTATGAAAGCAACGGCATTATCATCGGAATACGCCTCAACGATGACGGAACGTATAACGTCGCCGATGAATTGTGGGGCTATTCGTTTACCGCAGACGACGAAGAAACGACGATCGTATTCGACGGCTTCGGCAAGGTCACGCTCGGCTCGCATGTGGGCACTTATGTAGTCGATATTACGCCTTCCGGCTGGTATGACATTATAAACGGCGCAACGGTTACGTTTGCCGACGCTACGAGTAACGAGCTCGAGATCGAGTATACGGACGACGATGTGTTTGTCATAAGCGGCTCTATAACTTTCGCTGACGGCACGTACACGTTTAACAACGCTGCACCCGAGCCTGAGTTCGACTTTACGGTCACGTTTGTCGGTCCCGACGAAGGCGCGACGGGAACTGCGCCTGATCCGATGGGTGCAAACGCCGGCGGCAAGGTCACGCTTCCCGACAACCCGTTCACCAAGGACGGCTGGACGTTCTACAAGTGGAGACAGATGGACCTTGACCCGTCGACGAATTCCAGCGCATATCGCGTACCGGGCGGCACCTCGAACGCAATAAACAAAGATACCACCTATAAAGCCGTATTCCAAAAGGTTTATAAACTTACAGGGCTCTATCCCGGAAACCTCATTTTGCTTGACGACGGCTATCTCATTGATACGGACGGCTATTTTGCAAGCTATACGCGTGTCGGCGATATTGTAACAGACCAGTACGGATATAAGTACAAGGTTAACGACGCTACCATGACCGCAGTTGAAGATGACGGTATGTCGTTTTATCCTGCCGAGTCCAATGAAGGCCCTCAGATTACGTTTAACGGCTTCGGAGTAGCTACTATCAACGGTCATACCGGAACGTACGTTTTCGATTTCGATAGCTATACGATAACGAGTATCGAGTTTGAAGGCGAAACCGAAAACACGCTGAAGTTTAACTACACCACACCGACAGGCAAGCTTTCTTTCGGCGACAGCGAGAAATACACGTTCGGCGATGTTAAGGACGACGATGATCAAGCCGAATGGGTAGAGTACACGGGCGATGTCGAGCTCGAAGATTATCCTGCGGTCGGAAGCATTGTGTGGGTTAAAATCGACGTGAACGGTGTGGATTCCGCCGTCACATATAAGGTTGCCGGCGCCCCCAATACCGTTTATACCGCAACGGCGAAGCCCGAGTATAACGATGGGAATAAGCTCTGCTACTCTCTCTTGGATTTCGGACCGAATGCCGTATCTGCCCCGCGCATACTTTTGGAGATAAGCGCGGACAAGAGCAAACTGAATATCTACTCGTCGCGCGACAGTTCGTTGTTAGGCTCGCTTACCAAGGGCGGCGCAATAGAAGAGCCCGATCCCGAGGTCGGCAAACTCCCTGTGAAGTTTGAGGGCACCTACGTCGGTAAGTCGGTGGCGGACGGAGATTCCGAGGTCGTCATCGACGGAACCGGTACAATAACGTATGTCAAGCTCGACGGCGAGGTAAAGACTGCGATTGAGGTCGTGGAATGCAATATTAACTACGGCGAATATAGCATCACGCTTAAACTCGACGGCACTACGTTTACAATGACTGCGACCGACGGCGATCTCATTGAGGCAATATCGCTAGTAAGTTCGTACCCTTCAAGAGTTTATATCGATCTTATCCGTAAGGTAGAAAAAGTCGAAATAGGCGAGAAGTTCTACGGTACATACAAGTCTGATGCGGACGGCGGTTCCGAGGTTGTCATTGGCGCAAACGGCGTAACCACTTTCAAGATTAAGGGCACGACGTATACGAGTATCAAGGTTTTGGAATATGACGACGAGGAGCCGTATATCGAGATTGAGGCCGACGGCGTCAGCTTTACGATAGGCGTGACAGACAGCCAGGAAAATCCTGTTCAAGAAATCACTGTAATGTGTTATAGCCCGATGATATACGTTTCGATAGCCCGCGACGAGTCCGGCGGCGAGACGCCTGCCGATGCCAAATTAGCTGATTTTGCAAACATAGAGTTTGGATTCAGTTCTTTGAGCGAAGCGGAAGCAGCGTCGGGCGTTGTTGCTACATCTGATTCAGCCAAAATTTTCAAAGTGTCTTTCAAATGGTCGGGATCTGAGTTTACGATTTCGCACTATAGAAATGCAAATGCGATGTTGTCAACGACATCTGCGAGAGAAGATAATTACGGCAATACTATCACGGATCAAAACTATGCCGGGTTGGCCATAAGCTTTAAATACGGCGGCAAAACAATTAGCTTGCATTTTAAAGTCATCGACGGAAAGAAAGCTGTTACGGTTTACCTGGAAGGAGTAGAGACAGCAACTTGGTACGAGATAGCATAATAAAATCCCAATCATACCAAAACACAAAAAGGACCGCTGCGGCGGTCCTTTTGCTATGTAATAAGTAATAAAGTGATTGAAGTGCGGGATTGATATGCCCGCGCTTATTTATGCGGCTAACGCCTAGTTCCCCCCGCTGCGCGCTAACGCGCTTCGGTCGGGATGATGGGTAAACGTTTTGCTCATTTCGGAAAAGCGTGCCTACACCGCCACGGCGCGTCGGTTCGAAAACGACACGCTCTTTTCGGAAAGGCACGTCCTATCGTCCATCATCCAGAGCATCGTCGAGGGATATAGGCGCTCCGCGCCGCACTCTTTTAATCTCGACCTAAATTATTCACTATTCATTCTTATTTCTTATATATTCATTTAGCCGCATAGCGGCGCAAAAAACACTTGACATTGGGAAGTGTTTAATGTATAATATTCAATGCATTGCGGAAAAGCGGTTGTGCCCGCCCCGGCTCAAAGCGCGCCGCAAGAGATCGCACGGCGTGAAACGCGCGATCCAACCGACAAAATTTTTACGAGGTTGTTTTCGATGAAAACATTGATGGCAAAAAAGATTGATTCCCGCACTGCCGACTACAAGATCGGCGATAAGGAATACAAGCGCAGCTGGTACGTGGTCGACGCCGCGGGCGTTCCGCTCGGCAGACTCGCAAGCCAAGTCGCTATGGTTCTCAAGGGCAAGAGAAAGCCCGAGTACACGCCCAACGCCGACGTCGGCGATTTCGTTATCGTTATCAACACCGACAAGGTCGTTCTGACGGGCAACAAGCCGACCAAAAAGCTTCGCACTTACTACACCGGCTATATCGGCGGGCTCAAGCAGGAAAAGTATTCCAAGTTCCTGCTCGAAAATTCGGACAAGGCTGTCGTCAAAGCGGTCAAGGGCATGCTTCCCAAGAACTCGCTCGGCAGACAGATGATTAAAAAGCTCAAGGTGTTCAAGACCGCCGAGCACAACCACGAGGCACAAAAACCTCAACCGCTCAATATAGAAAAGAGGTAATATCATGGCTACCAAATCGACTAAGAAAAAGCTTCAATATTGGGGCACCGGCCGCCGCAAAAAGGCTGTCGCGCGCGTTCGCGTCCTGCCCGGCGGAAGCGGCACTATCACGGTCAACAAGCGCACGCTCGACGAGTATTTCCCGCTCGATACGCTCAAGCTCATCGTCAATCAGCCGTTCGCGGAAACCGATACCGCAGGCAAGTTTGACGTAGTGGTCAACGTCAGAGGCGGCGGCTACACCGGTCAGGCCGGCGCTATCCGTCACGGCATCTCCCGCGCGCTCTGCAACGTCGACGAGACCTACCGCCCCGCGCTCAAAAAGGCGGGCTTCCTCACGCGCGACCCGAGAATGAAGGAGCGCAAAAAGTACGGCCTCAAAAAGGCGCGCAAGGCTTCGCAGTTCTCCAAGCGCTAAGGCATGGCGGATTCCTCGCAGGACAAGCGGCTTGAATCGGGCGCACTGCTCGACGACAATGGCGAGCTCATCGAGAGCGGTTATGCGTTCTCGCAGGTCAAGACCTACGACCGCGCCGCTGTCCGGCGCAAGCGTTTGCGCATAAAGGAATGGGACTACTACTATTTCGGCGACGACAAGCGCGGCGTTGCGCTCACCGTCGCCGATAATTCGTACATGTCGCTCGGATCCGTGTCCGTTCTCGACTTCGAGCACCTGACGTATATCACCAAGAGCAAGATCGGGCTGTTCCCTAAAGGTAAGCTCAATATGCCCAAGGCTTGCGAAAGCGGCGACGTCCTTTTCGATAAGGGCGGGGTGAAGATAGAGTTTACAAACGGGGGCGGCGAGAGAAAGCTCGAGGCGACGTACAAGAAGTTCGACGGCAAACAGGACTTTTGGTGCGAGATCGTGCTCGAGCCGTACGTCGGCGACAACATCACGACGGCAACGCCGTTTAATAAGCGGCGGCAGTTCTATTACAACACCAAGATAAACTGTCTCAAGGGTCACGGCACAGTCCGTGTCGGCGACGACCGCCATGAGTTTGTCGGCGGTAGTGGCGTGCTCGATTGGGGCAGGGGCGTGTGGCCGTACAAGAACGTGTGGTATTGGTCGAGCCTGTCGACCGAGGTGAACGGCATTCCGTTCGGACTCAACCTCGGCTACGGCTTCGGTAATCCGACCGCCACGGAAAACACAGTGTTCTACGGCGGCAAGGCGCACAAGCTGAACAATGTAAAGTTCGATATTCCGTTTACGCTCGGCGCGATAGACTACCTCAAACCGTGGAAGATCGAGGACGACGAGGGAAGACTGCAGCTCACTTTCTATCCCGTCATTGACAGAAAGGACAAGATGAACGTCGGGCTGCTGTCGACAGATCAGCATCAGGTTTTCGGCAAGTTCTACGGCAAAGCGACGCTCGACGACGGCACGATAGTGACGGTTACCGACAAGATAGGATTCGCGGAACACGTCAGGAATAAATGGTAATACTGCGGCGAAAGCCGCGAGAAAAACAAAAGAATATGCCCGACATAAGTCGGGCGAGTACGGAGAGATGGCTGAGCGGCTGAAGGCACACGCTTGGAAAGCGTGCATACTGTAACAGGTATCGCGGGTTCGAACCCCGCTCTCTCCGCCAAAGACCGAAAAACGGTGTTTTGTGACCACAAAGCGCCGTTTTTTTGCACTTCATGACCACTTGAACGGAAAAGTATGCACGCTTAATTTAGTTTTACGTACCGATTTTCGACGGATTATAACCGTCGAGCTTTTCGAGCTCCTTTCGCTCGAATTCCGTTGTAACATGACTGTAAAAGTTCGCCGTCGTGCCGTAGTTGCTATGCCCGAGCCATTTCTGAACCGTCTTCATGGAAACCCCGGCTTCTAAGCAGCGCGTGCCGAATGTGTGCCGCAAGTCCTTGAGCGTGAACGAGAAGTTCAACCGTGCCACGATATCACTTAAATGTCGCATTGCCATTTGATACGAAGTAGGGAAGAGTCGCGCGCGATCCTTCGGCAGCTCGTCCAATAATGCTCGTAGCTTCTTAGATATAGGCAAGAGCCTGTCCGAGCGCACCGTCTTTGTGCCGGGAATACGCAAGTATTCCTCGCCGACATTATCCCAGGTCATACTCAACGGTTCCGATGGGCGAGCTCCGGTCAACAGGTAAAACCGGAAAAGCGCGTAATCCTCATCATTGGCAGCTTCCGCCAAAAACGCAGCTTCTTCCGCAGCAGTCAGCGAACGCCCACTATAATACTTGTGCGACACTCCGGCGACAGCGGCCACCGGGTTACTATCTATATGCCCGCACCGAACAGCTTCCCGGAACGCCTGATTATACACCTGCCGCACCACTTGTCGCATACGCTCCGAAGAAACGGCATTAAGCGCCGATTGTATGTCCGAAGGCTTATACTGATTAAGCGGTCGATCGCGAATATTCGGCTTAACGTGCTTTGCTATGACATGGGATAAGTCGTAACCACCGTCGCGCAACTTCGGCGCCCGATAGACAGTAAACCACTCGTCAAGCCAGGCATGCAATGTTACCGAACAATCCGAAGGAGCGGAAGACAAAATTGTCAACCGCTCCGAGATTTTATCGAGCTTGTCCGATATTGTAAGTAGCACGTCGAGGATATCCACGCTATACGTTAAGCCCGAGTTGGTGCTTCTTGTTCGCCAGCTCCACAGCCTTTACGACGATTGCTTTGTCCGACGCCGTTTCAAAGCGCAGCGGAGCGGCAAAGTCGCCCTCGATCTCGTCGCGAACGTAAGCGTAATAGGACACGGTGGACGCGCTACGGCCGGTTGCAAAATCCCTGCGTTTCGTTATCCGAACCGCAAAATCGACGGTATCGTTTTGCCCGAACACCATGTCAAGCAACGCATAAGCGCTTACGTCGGCGAACCGATCTTCCGTTTTCCCGGGCCGAACTCGTACTTGCATAGCGACGCCGCGCAGCGTGCAATTAAAGAAGTAATCGCTGTACTTCTTGCCGCCCTTGTTGGTTGTCTTGCGCGTTACCGTAACGTCGGGTATGACCGTATACAAACTGCGCACTTCTTCGTTGTCTTCGTTGAGTACAACATCATCTTCGTTGACTACTTCGTTCTCAACTACTTCTTTTGCCTTCTTTACTTCTTCCATGACCGTAATCTCCTTTTTGGTCTAAATATTTGCTTCCGGGAAACCCCGGGGAAAGCCGTCCGCGCTCGCAGCGATCCGCCAAGAAAGCTTTGAGCGCGAGCATGGGAGTAATGCCCGTGCTGCCATTGCGGCAGCCGAATGCCATTTTTACAAAGAGCTTTACTTGCTCTTTTTCGCCGCCGCTTTGCTCTTTTTATACTCCTCGCGCTCTTTGCGCTTACGAGCTTTGTATGCGGCGCGCTCGGCGGCAGTCGCGTTCTTGTACGCCGTAATTCTTGCGCTCTCGTTAAGAGCATCACGTTGACCTCTTGCATAAGCTCGCTGCTCGGCCGCACTGAACTTACTATCCTTTTTAACAGGCTTTTCACCGTTAGCGACCTGCGTGTAATGCTTACGCTTCTCTTTCAGACTAAATCTGGGCACTTGTTTCTTTCCTTTCCCCTTGAGCCTGGGGGCGAGCAATTATTACTTATTCGTATAGATCACACGGCTCTTCACACGGAGCCCTAAAGTCCCTATCCGGCATATCGAAAGGGAAATCACAACGCTCATTCTCTGCGTCATAAAATACACACATGAAACAACTCATAATTGCACCTCGTCTTTGAACAATTCGGCTTGTTCGGCAAGCGCTATTATATCTTCCCAATCAAGCAAGAATATTCGATTGCCTAATGCAACCATCGGGGCGGCAGTATTCGCTCCAATAGATAACTCGAACTGCACCGTTTGACCGTCGACGACGACATCGCCACTACCGACATACTGCCTAAAAAATAAAGCATTGTCGACGACTTTACCATACTTGTGTTCGCCGACAGCTACGGCGAAAGTCTTTGTCTTTTCTTCCATATTAAATTTACCCCCATGTGTAATTCCGAAAATCGGAACAAATACATTATAATTCCGTTTTTCGGAATTGTCAATCCGTTTTTCGGAATTTCTGCTATAATTTTTTCATGAATTATCATTTTGGGCAAAAATTAAAAGAACTACGAAAAGAAAAGGGGATAACACAAGCAGAACTCGCCCAAATTTTTAATACAAGTAAAACCACTATTTGCCAATATGAAACAAGCAAACAAGAACCAGATTTAACACTTATTACAAAAATAGCAATTTACTTCGCGGTATCAACTGACTACCTTCTCGGCCTAGAAGACGAGAACGGAGCAAAGACTTACAACACGTACAACAATTACGGCACGCATAAAGGCGACGTTAAGTTTTAAAAAGGAATTGCAAAAATGATAACAGCAGACAACCGCCCGAGCAATACAAACATATCCCCAATGCCGTTTACATTTCTATTTATTGCCTGTATCGTAATTGCGACAATATCGTTTATCGGACTTATATTCGCTTTACGCAAACGCATTCGAATCAATAAAGGTTTAGCTGTAAATACTTCCGGCAATGCCGCAGCAATCGCTTTACTTACTCCTCTTTTATTACTCTGTATTGTCGGCATAGTGTTCATCGGAATTGGGCGAGAAGCGACCGACGACGATATAAACATTGACCTCGAACAAAAAATATCCCTAAATATGAATTTTGACATTACCGCCTATGAAGACATAAGCGACCTTGAAATAAAATTCGAATTCACAAATAAAAACGGCGTCGTTATATCCACCAAATACAAAAAAGTCGGAGACGTTCAAAAAGGCAAGACTTATCAAGTATCTATCAAATTGACGGAGTTCAGCCTATCAGATATAGCGAATGCTTATGAAGTATCCGCAGAAGTTACAGGCGGAAGAGTATCATATTTCTCATAACAACTATTTCCTCGCCGCAGCGAGGTTTTCTTTTGCCTCTAAATCCTCGTACACCTACACCTATTGCGCTATCGCATTGTGCCGTATGCCGTGCGTGTCCGGCGCGTCGCAGGAGTTGATAGAGGGTGTGTGCGCGGGTAATCCGGCGTGAGGTCGCGCGGTAGTTAAGCTTTCGTGCCCGCCTCAATATGCGACGCGCTCGCGTTAAAATTCGCTCCTTCGTCGCTCATCTCGCTTAGAGGTTTCGCACCGCTTTTACACGCTCCTTCTGTACAGGCGTTTCATAAGCCCGTTTGAGTGTTACACGTTGCTTGTCTTGACGAGCGGCGCGCCGGGGCGCGCCGGACAAGCAAAATCGCGCTCGGAACGCCCCGGCGGCGGCAACGCAGGCTGTATGCCGCCGCCGGGCGGGGGGATTGGGCGCGTGAATGTGCGGTTTTGTTCGTTTCCCGGCACGAAAAAACGACCGCTTTCGCAGTCTTGCCGTTTAGATCTATTTAATTTTTAGCCTTTTCCGCTATGCCGGCGGTTCGTCTATAAGCCCTATATCGCAGCACCGTTGTTCATCAATCGTCATGCGGCGTTTTATGGTCGTAGGGTTCCGGCGAATAACCGAAGGATCTATTACATAGCGCTTGACTTTTCTTTTGCAGCTTATATTGAAAAACATTACCATATCATTCTTAAAAAACTCGCCGACGAACTCGGAAGGCAAGTGCCTGGAATAAAATACCTTTTCGCCTTTTTCCATATACCGGCACATTTTCGCCGTGTATGTCGCCATAGCCTTAATATCCGACCGCATTGCTTCCCGGATATCCTCGTACTCGTTTACGCCGAATTTTTCTCGTACTTCTGTATTCTCAATGTACTCGTGAATGCAGCCATGCTTTTTACTGTAATGTTGCTGCTCTACCAGCTCTCCGATCTCTTTGCCTTCCGGGATATAAAAGAAGCCGTGAAAGTGCAACCGTTCATTTTCCTCGCCGTGCTCGAATACGCCCATAATACGCCAGCCCTTCCGAACTGCCATGTTATTGAACCATTTAAGTAGCACCTTTCTGAACACGGCTTCGGAAGAAAACTTTGCGCTGTCGTATGTAATCGTCCACCATGCCGTCCATTGCGTTTGGTCCTTCTTCCGATGAAATCGCCGCTTCCTGGCAGAATACGCCGCGGATAAATTGTAAATCTTCCGCGATACAAACTCGTAACAGGTTTCCTGCTCGACATTATCGTCATATTCGTAGCCTTCATAAAAGGAGTTTACAAGCTCGCTTTCTATCTTGCAGCGCTGCTCTTTATACGGGTACTTCTGTCGCAATTCGCGATAATGGAAATCGAAAAGCTCGTCCCAATATGTCTTTTCGTAAACCGTCCTTTCCGCTGCGGCGTTTTCGCCCGGGATATATGCAACATATTGCCCGCCGTCGTAATAATACTTATATGTCCCGACACGAGTATCGTTCTCGTCTACAAGACCGCTGACGAGCTCCTCGGTCTTCTTTCGGCGTGCCTTATACATTTCTTCCGGGGTAGGCAACTTAATGCCGTTTTCGCGCGCCAATTCTTCCTGCTGGGCGAGGAACCGCGCGCGATCGGGGAAGTGCCGATTACGATACACCCGGACATACCCGGCGATAAATCTGTTTTGACGAGCACGCCCCCATGTGCATTTTTTAAGCTCAGGGAACTCGTCGGAAGAATAATTACACAACGGAAGAAGCTCGCCGTTCTCTTTCTCGATAGGGCGAGCGAATAACCGAATTATTTCCGGGTTCGTTTCCGGCACAAGACCATACTGCGAAAATTTACTCATTACTTACTCCCATGAATGAATTTATTTCGACACTTGCGACAGCGCTTCTTTTACTACCGGCACAAGCGCTTTTTCCGACTGATCAACCTGCGGTTCGGCTTTTGGCGGCTCGTCTTCCGGCGGTTCTTCGACTGCCTCTTCTTCTGCCGCTGCTTCTTCGGCAAGCTCTTTAGCGCGCTGCTTCTGATACTTCTTATCTGCCTTGCGTATCTTCTTCCAGGAGCGGCCAAACTCCTTACAGATAAACGACATAATCTTTTCGCGCATGAAAAGAGGTACATAATCTTCGGTATCCAACAAACACTCAAAGGTCTGATTGAATTCGTTTATGCACTCGCGCATGAGCTCGGTTATATGGTAATTCAATTCCGACATAACTACTCCTTTTTACTCGATTTGTAAAAACCCCGCGGCAGCTCGTCATCATTTTTCTCGTAGTACTCAATATACCCCTCGATAGAATCTTCCGTCGATTCTGCCGGCATATAATCGATATCCTCGTCCAAATGCCCGGCATAGAACTTCGGCTTACAGCTCTGACTGTCGTAGCACTTAAAGACATTGTAATCGGCCTTGACTATCTCTTCGGTGTAACAATCCTTGTCCGTTTTTCCGCTGTTCAAATACCGCTCAAGCAGACCGTTATTGTCAATACGGCGTATTCGCCATTTAAGCCCGATAATCTCGTCGTACTTATTCCGGCGGATGTCAAGCTTGACTATTTCAATAAAACTCGACAGCTCGCGAATGTTTAAGTCAATAAGCCCGGGCCGCTGCGTATCCAGGTATATATCCAGGTAGTCATGACCGTGCTGCTCGTACCAACGCGATTGCCAATCCGGATAAGCCTTACTCATGCGGCTATTGAGATACTTTTGCGCTTCCGTAATGAATATTGCCTCATGCGGAAGATTAAAATGCGTTTTGACGTAGGGGTTATCAAAGCCGAGGCGGAAAGGATTTATTATGCGGTTCTGCCGCGGCCGATAACCGAACCGTTTAAGGCGTATTACATAATTCGCCGACACGCAATGTTGCGGGATCGTCTTTATGGCAGTAAAGCCCGAGGCAATCTTTGCTTCAAGCTCTTCCTGCATATACTTATTCCGCTGCCGATCGAATGCCGTTTGACACGCTAAGTGCGTCATAAAGCAAGTCTTCCCGGTGCGGGGTGGGGCAAAGATTATAGTTATCATGCCGAATTCGCACCTTCTTCCTTCTTCTCTTTAATCTTCCGCACAAGCGCGATAATCCCTTTAAACGGCAAAGATATAAGCCAGAACAAAGCCTTAAGGAGCCACAATAGCACAAAGCCAAGCGCCTTCAAGACTACAAGCAAAAACTGTCCGATAAACGGGAAAAGAGCTATCAGAATAGGCAAAACTATTGCGGCTCCAAAAACGATAAGAACCCACACCCACCAAGGCCAACTGTCATCATCAATCGATATATTATCCCTACGAGAACTTGCAGTACGCTTATCGTCGACTACTCCGACTTTATACGACACACCGTCCGTCTCATACGTCAACTGCAAAATTGACGTTTTCGACGGAGCAAGTACACCTGTACCGGGTTTTGAAACAGCGCCGCCACTCTCTACACCATAAGAAAGTTTCTTAGTATAAAACCGCACCACCCAAGATTTACTTTCAATTTCCTTTTTTACGGTTTTATCTAACTTATCACCGCTATCTGTTATAGACTTAATAAATTCGCCTGAAGTTTGTATAGCACTAAACTTATGTTTTTTATATCCTTTCCACCAAGAACCTTCAACTACAGATGTAACATCATCTGCAGTTATTATTTTTATTTGATTTTTATACCACGTATCAAGAACATGATCGGTTCCATATTCAACAACAACCACATCATATTTAATAGTTGCTTCCAATAAACGCTCTATAAAAACATCGGTGTTAAAAGCAATATAGAATAATGAAGTATTACTGCCGGAAACTATGCCCTCGTCCGTATGATAACGAAGAACGCCGACATATTTTTCTGTAACCGTAATCGTATTCAACGACATAACGGAATAGATAACGGATTTACCCGAAGTTTCGGCAATCCATGTTTGACCGACAGCATAAACTTTATTATCAATCGTATTGCCGTTGTCTACAACAGGCTCGCCATCAACCGACTTAATCCACGGTCGAGTTATCTGCACGATCGAATAAAACCGTGTGCCGGCAGAAGCCACTTTAAAGCCCTTAACGGCATACTTATAAAACGGTTCATCTTTCGACACCAACGTAAGCTCGTAATCAAGATACTTCGCCGTGTCTTCACTTGCCGACGTAGACATTCGAATTTCTTCTGCTTTAAAATCGCCGCTCGGTTGATAAGCATAAACATATAAACTGCCTTTATTCCCCTCGGCAATCTGGATAATCGAAATCGAATAATCATTGTCCCTTGCCGGGTAATTGACGATATCAAACGAAGGATCCTTTTTCAAATCTTCCAAGACGCCCGAAGGCGCTTCATCGGCGGCGTACGCTCTGACCGAAGGCACGAGCGCAAACAATGGCAGCACAAACAGCAGCACGCATAAAAGCGCTTGCCGCACTATAATCTTGACACTCTTTGTCTTATTCATATTTCCTCCCACAAACGGAAAATAGGCAAGACACCTCTGCCTTGCCTCTATCCGTTTAAATCGATTACATCACTACATTGCCCGGGGCGAGCTCGACACCGCCGACCGCAGTTCCCAGCGTAGTCAAATTGAACCCGAGATTGATTGTGCCGGTAAGCGTACTGTATTTACCGGTGACGCTGTATGTAACTTTCATAGCGCCGCTACCGATTATAGAACCGGAACTACACTTCTGATAGAATGTAGACTTGCTAACGTACGCAGTCCCGTAAACTTGCTTTAAAAAGCTTTCGTTTATCATTACATCCGTAGGATCGCTGCTCGTAAGAGTATACGAACCGGGTACTTTACCGCCGCAATACGTCGACACAAATAAATCGCTCGCGGTAATTTCAATCTTATACGTAACCTCATCGGAAACCGTGCCGGTACCATAATAAGGGGATATGCCAAGACGATACTCGCTGCCGACATTGATAAGAGTATCTGCTTTGCCGGTTACGGTATTGGTAATATTTTGACCGCCCTTCGATATGTTTTCGCCCTCATGCATAAAACGCAGCAAAAGCTGATTAAGTCTTTGCGCATAATCAACCGTACATGTTGCCATTTTGCTGTCGTCAAAAGTACTTTCACATGTAACGGTTATTTGCTCGCCGAAAGCCTGCTTGCCGACAAGAGTTGCCGTCATGCCCGCAACGCTCATATCGACATAATCGCCGACAGATTTCCCGGTCGCCCACGAACTTTCCGGATTCGTCCAATCTATAAAGAAATTAACTGTCTTTATAGACGCGTCTTCCGGCGTAACCGTCGCAGTGATTTTTATGCCGTCCGCCGCTGCAATCGCATTGGTCGAAGCATAGGGAACAACCTTAAGCGAAACCGTTTCGGAGTTCTCAACCTCTGCTATAAGGTCATTGACCTTGAGCTTGTCATCTTCTTCGGTGTCTTTCTTCTTTTCGGTTTTCTTAGTATTGCTTGAGAACCATGTGGACACCTTCCAATTCGTGAAACCTTCCGAACCCCACGCAATCGTGATGAATGCCGCAAGCACGAAGGTCAATACAACGATTATTGCAATCGTTTTTCTTGTAATTTTAGTCATTTTTTTGCTCTCCTTTAATTGAAAATTTTTGGAAAGCGTGCATACTGTAACAGGTATCGCGGGTTCGAACCCCGCTCTCTCCGCCAAGCGGCACCGAGTTGAACAATAAAGTTCGGCTCGGTTTTTGTATTTAATCAAAATATTGTGTTTCATGGTATAAATATATATTTCTACAGTGGCGTTGAGCATACAAACGCACGAAGAATCGATCATGTTTAAAAATAAGAAAAATATAATGTCACGGTGGAAAAAGCAGGTAAAAAAACTCTATTTATATATAAAGGGTACTAAGGAGGACAATTATGAAGACTTAGCGCTTTTAGCTGTTAATCGGAGATGCTATAGCTTATTTCTGTAATTGAACTTATTAAGGACTTGCTTTTTGCGTTGGGTGGTGACTTCTGTATAGATTTGGGTTGTAGCAATGCTTGCATGTCCGAGTATTTCTTGAACCGAACGAAGATCTGCGCCGTTGGCGAGTAGGTTGGTAGCAAAGGTATGGCGTAGATAATGCGGTGTAGAGTAAGTCCCGATTTTTGCTTTTTTTAAGTATTTCTTGTAGATGTATTCTATCCCGTGTATGCTTATGGGACGGCCGTACCGGTTGACAAAAAGTCCGTTACACCCATCTGAATTCTTGCGTTCTTTTAATAGCGCGACAATTCGGGTCCATGTAATGGGAGAGGATATGTAGATAAGCCGTTGCTTGCGGCCCTTTCCGTGGATGAGCAAAGTGCGTTCGGAAACGATAATGTCGTTTAGTGTAATGGCAGCGGCTTCGCCGATGCGGATGTCGGTGCTTATAAGTAAATCGATTAGCGCCGCGTCGCGGGTGTATTCAGACTTGGCAAAACGAGAGAGGGAATCGAACTCAACAGAATCGAAGCAATTGAGAATTTTCGATACGTCTCTAACGGCAATGGTTTTTGGAAGCTTGCGCTCTTGCTTGAAACGAAATTTCAGTTTGGCAAAAGGTGAGCGGTCCATGACTTCGGTATCTACAAGATAGGAATAGAAACATTTTAGAGTAATTATCTTGCGTCGAATGGAAGTATCTTTGAGTTTAAGCTGAGAACTTAGATGCGAAATGAACGAGCAAATGTCCGGTTTTAAGATGTTTTGTTCAAAAGAAAAGAATTGATGCAGATCACTTTTGTAAGCGAATAGGGTTTTGACGGACAAGTTTTTAGTAGCTCGTAAGTAGCTGATGAATTTCGACAAATAGTCCATGATTCCTCCAAAATGTAAAATTATCTATCTTACAGTATACCAAATTAGGGTGCAATGTACCTTACAATAACTTGTAATTATTTGGAGTAAAGATGAAGCGATATTTTAGTGAGAAGTCGCCCAATATTCATTGGAAGTTAAATGAAAATTTGGGAAATAGGTTTGAAGATTTAATAACAAATTTGATGATTGAACAATTAAAGAAATATCATCCTAATGTTATCGTACACCAAACACAGAGAAGTGCGGACGGCGGTAAAGACATAGTCGTAATTTCGAAAAAAGATAATTTAAATATATTGGGGCAAAAATTTATATTAAACGGAAAAAACGAGATAAAAATTTTTTTTGAATGTAAAAGCACTGACGATTCCGTTTTAAGTTATGATAAAGTCTGTTCCAGTTTTACCCGTGCCAAACATCAAAACATAGATTATTATGTTCTAGTTACCAATAGCACAATTTTACCGCAAGCTTTTTGGCTTATAGAAGATGATTTAAGCGCGAGTCATATAGCATTTAAGCTTATTGACAGCTTTTTGCTTGGAACATTTATTGCAGATTTTGCATCTCCAAATTCTAATAAAACAATTAAAAATCCTTACGATAAATCAAGCAAAGCTGATTTTTATTTTGAATATCAAGTAGATTCTTTTAAGGAACAACTCACAAATAAGTATGATATTTATATGCTATTGCGGAACTACTCAAGCAATAATAAATTATGTAAATTAAGATTAATGACAGATGTTAATTGGTCAATAGATATAGATGAGATATCATTAGCAATTGAACCCAATGGATTCGCAATAAAAAAAATAACAGTTCAGCAAAATCATTTTGATGGTGTTCCTGATTTATTGTTTAAAGTTCAAGTTAATGGAACAGAATCCGATATTATGATAAACGGGATTGATGGCGATATAGTTTTCGATCCGCCATTTTTTGGAGAATCGCGCAAACTCCTAATAAATTCTTTATCCAATCAAATAAAAACTGGCGATACCCCGTCGGTAATATGTTTTTGGGGTGAAGCAGGGATAGGAAAGACACGGCTCGTTGAAGAGCTTATGTTAAAACTTAATGGAACACTATTTGATTTTTTTGAATGCAAATCGACAAGTGGGCAAAGATCAGAACAAAAGATAATAAGGTTTTTAAATACAAAGAATTACATTCGTTCAGATGAAACTGGTGATTTTTCTACTATAATAAACAATTGCCATAACGAATACCGTCACGCAATAATCTTCATCGATGATTTACATAATAGTTCCTCTGAATTTTTTGAGCAGATTAAGAAAATAAAACCGGCGTTAACAGATGTTACATTAATCATTTGTGGGCGCACAGATTTCGATATGGGGAATGTAGATTATTTGTCGTTTATAAAGTGGACAAAAGAAAAGATTAAGCACTGCTATGAGATTGACGGATTGAAAGATTCTGAAACTAAAAATATGATTAAAGCGATGGTCAATGGCGTTCCCGAATATGCGTTAAACAGACTACACAGATTGAGTATGAATAATCCATTATTTATTGTGCAATTTATTGAATACATGCTAGATGTTCGAATTGTCAAACTTATTAATCGCAATACCGTAGGTATCATCGATATAAATAGATTCCATGAAAAAGAATTCATTCCTAAAAAAATCGAACACATCTATAAGCGAAGGATTGAAAACTTACTTAATGCTCCCGATGGTATAAATTTATTAAATTTTTTGTATAAATTAGCGCTTTGTAATGGTAAGTTCCAAAGAGTTGAATGCTACAAATATTTTGATTGTAACTATGATTATATAGATAAACTAAAAGAACATCGATTTATACAGAATGGTAAATATATATCATTTTTCCATGAAAGTTTTTTTCTGTACATTAAAAAACGCATAGAAAACGCGAGGAAATTACGTAAATCGTTAGCATCTGACATATTAGGAAAATATGATATTGAAAAGAAATTAAACAACTTTCTTCTGGGCCGCTTATGCGTTTATGCGAATAAAAATGAAACCGCTACAAATTACTTTGAGAATATTATTTCTTGGATAGACAGAATTGATAATATATCTAATTTAAATGTTAATCTAGACTATTACGATTATTTATTTGATATTTTTGAATTATCAAGACAAAATTTTTCATTTTATGAAATCGCGAAAAAGGCTTTGATTGCCCGTGTATATATCACATTACATCACTTTGCGCCTATCAATGCTGCGAACGAATGTGATATTGCAATATCTCTTATAAATAAATATAATTTATCTAATGACAAAAGAACTTTATTATCAATATTAGAATTAAAAGCACATGCTTTAATGAATGCAGGACTATATGCTAATGGCGAAGCTCTGCTGAAAGAAATTCAAGTCAATTGGATCTTAGATAAAAAAATTTTAGACAACAAGACTTTGTTTGATATGTATGACCGACTTTCATCGGTTTATAGACACTTCAATCTTAAAGAACTTGCGATTAAATATAACGAACTATCAAGAGTATTAGCCGATGATCTCAATGATGCTCACTTGCAAATGCTATCCAACAGAACGAAGTATAAAATACATTTGTATTTAGATAGAAATATAGCAGAGGAAAGCCTTAAAGAAACTAACGATTTAAACAAAATCACCCCGTTGCAGAGAATTAAAACAGATAACGATTTAGATTTATGTGGATTAAAGATTTTAAATAATAATAGTAACAACAATGATCAAATAATAGAAGAAATAAAATTGCTGCATAATTATTCTGACAAGCAAGGCTTTAACCGAGCTAAAATACATTCATATTTTCTGTTGGCGGTTTGTTATTTATTAAAGGGTGACGAAAATTCGATAACAACAGCAGGCCAATATGTCGAAGAAGCAATCAATTTAAGCGCGACATTTGGCATTGTAGGCTACATGTGGAGATTGTACAATTTAGATGCGATAATCAAAACCCGCTTAAATGCTGATTTTCAAGTAATACATAAAACATTCAACACGGTATTTGACATATTGCGGAATCGCGGTTTACTGTATATAGGCAATTGCGACCTTACTCATGGAAATATTCTAGCCATTAGCAATTATGGTTTTCATTTGCAAGAGCAAAGATTTGAGTCTTTTTTCTATGAAAAGATGTCACTGATAACTTTCAATATGCAAAATAGGTTATTATGCAAAATAGCGAAGAATGATGCGCATCCATTAAGCGAATATTTGGTTCAACAATATCAAAGAGCAAAGAATAAAATGGTTCTTTTTGTTGAATCACAGCCGAAGCTGCTTCGCGATTCAGAAACGGGTTATATAATTATTCTTTAGTTTTATGAACGACATAATTTCCAATTATTAATTCGTCTATATCTGTTTCTAAAAAAGTATTAAGGGCGTCTAATGGTGACTCCACGATTGGTTCTCCAGCAACATTAAACGATGTATTCAATACTACCGGCACTCCGATTAACTTTTTCAGTTCAAGTAGTACCTTATGAATAAATGCATCTTCTTGATCTGAGATTGCTTGCACGCGCGCTGTGCCGTCCACATGAGTAATTGAGGGTAATACTGTTCGGTATTGTTCTTTTACTAACGGCGCTAAAAGCATATAGTTGGAAGAATCATGTAATTCGAAATATTTAAACTGCTCTTCTGCAACAACGGTAGGGGCGAACGGCCGAAACTCCTCGCGATGCTTTACACGATTATTCAAAATATCTTTCATATTTGGATTGGTTGGATTAGCTAAAATACTTCTATGACATAATGCCCTAGGACCTAATTCAGTTCTGCCCCTGTGCAGTCCAATAATTTTGTTATCGGCAATATATTGCGCTATGATTTTTGCTAAATCATCATCGGAATATTTTTCATGTAATAGATGTTTTGAGTCAATCGCTTGACGAATTTCAGAGTCTTGGTAATCAATACCTATAAAAGGTAAATCTATGTCGAACTTACTTTGATATCCATACATCTCAGTATATGCATAATATGCGCTACCCAACGCTTGTCCATCGTCTCCGGCAGCAGGCAATATAAACACATTAGTAAAATTACATTCTCTTAATATCTTATGATTAATTAAACAATTTAGAAAAATACCTCCTGACAGACATAAGTTGTCACACGGATATTTGTTATGAATATTTTTCAGTAAAGAAATTAACGCTCTTTCTGTAAACGATTGTACTGTTGCGGCAATATTATGGCGTTCATTCCGCAAAAATTCTTTAAAGGTTTTATTAGAAACTACTTTTTTAGCATAAATATCATCAACGATATCCTTATATTTAAGGGTAAAATTCAAATCTTTATAATCTAAATCTGAATAATCAAAATACGAATCGCCATAAGATGCCAGTCCCATCGTTTTGCCGCATTCTCCGTACCCAAAGCCAATAAAGTGCGTTATCTGCGCATATTTTCTTGCTAAACTAATTTGATGTTCTCTCACGACGTCTGGCATGAATGGATATGTATGATTAATTGGGTTCTCTAATTTGCGTATTGCTAAATCTTGCATTCTTGATGACAGCAGTTGTATTTTACCATTATGTGCATAATATAATGATTCAGCTTCTTGCTTGCCATCGAAGTAGTCGCCACCACCGTCTGCTACAAATATTATACTGTCATTATATGATGATGAATAATAAACGGAGTACGCATGCGCCAAATGATGCGATATAAAGAAAAAGGGCTTGTCTTTAATTCCATAATGAGAAAACAATTCGTCTTTGTAGAATTGCTTTATTTTATTTGCCTCTATTCCTGCGCCAGACATGCCAATGCATGAAATATCATCAAACTGAATATTTGCGTATTTTAAAACAGCATCTATTGCTTTATATGGAATTTCAGGAGAGGCGGAATATTTTATCCTATCCAATCTCTCGTTGGCAATATTAACAATAATTTTCCCATCAACTATTAAACAAGCTCCACGATCATGCTTAACATGAATTCCTAGTGATATTTTCATCTTTACTCCAAATAATTACAAGTTATTGTAAGGAATTATAACGACTATATAGGTATTTTATTTTTAAGCGAAATAACAGAGTGATTCTGATTGTTGAATTGAAAAAATTTAATGTA
>JAFLVC010000007.1 GCA_022508505.1 Clostridiales bacterium
GACGACGCTGCTTCGCATGATTGCGGGCTTCGAACTGCCGACAAAGGGCTCGATATTCCTCGAAAAGCAGGATGTTACAACCGTTCCGCCCCATCTTCGCCCCATCAATACGGTGTTCCAAAAGTATGCGCTTTTCCCGCACCTCAACGTCTTTAAGAACATTGCGTTCGGGCTCAAGCTCAAAAAGATACCGACGGGCGAGTTCGACAAGAAGGGGCGGCCGATTTTTCGCAAGTTCACCAAGGACGAAATAGCAGAAAAGGTGGAGCGCGTTCTTAAGCTTGTCAACCTCGAAGCGTACGGCTACCGCGACGTCACAGGGCTTTCGGGCGGTCAGCAGCAGCGCGTGGCGATTGCCCGCGCAATCGTATGCGAGCCCAAGGTGCTCCTTCTCGACGAGCCGCTCGGCGCGCTCGACCTCAAGATGCGCAAGGAGATGCAGCTTGAGCTTGCCGCCATGCACAAAAATATCGGCATCACGTTTATTTTCGTAACGCACGATCAAGAAGAAGCGCTCACCATGTCCGACAAGATAGTCGTCATGACGGACGGCGCGGTGCAGCAGTACGGCACGCCCAAAAATATTTACGACGAGCCGGCCAACGCATTCGTCGCAAACTTCATCGGCGAGAGCAACATTCTTTCGGGCGTCATGCCGCGCGACAACTGCGTCAAGTTTTTGGACGTCGAGTTCGAGTGCCTCGACAAGGGCTTTGAGCTGGACGAGCGGGTCGACCTCGTCGTTCGCCCCGAGGATATCGTGCTCGACCGCGAAAAGGGAAGCCTGTCCGGCACGGTCGTGTCGTGCGTGTTCAAGGGCACGTACTACGAGACCGAGGTGCTGTCCGGCGATTACGAGTTCACCGTGCAAAACAACGCCGAGTTCACGCCCGGCGAAAAGGTATTCCTCAACATTTCGCCCGACGGCATACACATCATGAAAAAGCTCAAGGTCGTCAACGAATTCGACGCAGTCGTCACATCCGAAAACACCGTCGAGTTCTGCGGCGGCGAGTTTGAGTTTATCAACACCGAGGGCTTTGAAAAAGGTGACGAGGTGCGCGTTTCCGTGCCGTTCGACAAGGTCGACCTCACCGACGACGAGGACGACGGCGCAATCGGCGCAAACGTCACGCAAGCGTTTTACAAGGGCAGTTACTATCAGGTTCAGGTTTACACCGACGACGACAACGAGTTCTTTATCGACACCGTCGACGAGTGGGATATGGGCGACCGCGTCGGCATAAGCATCAAGCCCGAGGACATCAAGGTTACACGCCGCGAGCCGAGCGCAAGCGACGAAGTCGCGGCGACGACCGACGGAGCGGACGGCGAAGCGGAGACGGCGGAAATCGAGCCTGCCGAGAAAGAGGCAGAGCCCGCGCCGACCGAAAAACCCGAGGCGGCCGCTCCCGCAGTAGAGCCAGAAAAACCCGAAGCGGTCGAAGAAAAAGGCGCGCCCGCCGAAGAAGCGCCCGCACCCGCCTTAGAAAATGCGGAAGCCTCCGAAAAGACAGAGCCTGTAAAAAAGCCGAGGAAGCCCCGCGCAAAGACGGCGGTCGAAGAAAAAGGTGCGCTTGCCGAAGGAAAAGCGGAGCCCAAGGCGGCGCCCGCAAAAAGGGCGTACAAGCCTCGCGCAAAGACGGCAAAGAAGGAGGGCGGCGATGAATAACGAAGTCGAAGTCGGAGTTGTCGCCGCGGAGGTCCCCGTCCCCGACAACGACGCGCCTAAAAAACCCGAAAAAACAAAGAAGTTAAAAATTCGCGGAATCAAGCGGACGGCGTTTTCCATGCCGTACCTTGCGCTCAGCATAATTTTTGTCGTAGTGCCGCTACTTATAATGCTGTACTACGCGTTTACCGACCTCGACGGCGGGTTTACGTTCGGCAATTTCGGGCACTTTTTCAGCCGTCCCAACATCATCAAGGTCATGGGCAGGTCGTTTTTGATAGCGCTGATAACGACTGTTGTGTGTTTTATTTTGGCATACCCGCTCGCGCTCGCGCTTTCCTCGTCGACGCTCAACAAAAAGTTTGTGCTCGTCATGCTGTTCATTCTCCCCATGTGGATAAATTCTCTCTTGCGCACATATGCAGTCAAGATAGTTTTGTACATGTTTGACATGACAAACGCGTGGGTTGCTGTTTCTATCGGCATGGTGTATGACTTTTTCCCGTTTATGCTGCTGCCGCTTTACTCGGTGCTGTCCGGCATGGACAAAAACCTCATCGAAGCGTCGTACGACCTCGGCGCGTCGCCATTAAAGACGCTCGTAAAGGTCAAGCTGCCGCTGTCGCTCCCCGGCATAGTTTCGGGCGTACTCATGGTGTTCATGCCGACGGTCTCCACCTTTGCGATTTCGGACATATTGGGCGACTCTACAACGTACATGTTCGGCAACATAATCGACCAATGGTTTGCCACGAGCGGCGGTTGGAATATCGGCTCGGCGTACTCGTTTATTCTGCTCGTGCTCATTGCCGTCACGGTGTTCGTCGCCAATAAGATCACAAAGGGCAACGCCGAAGTGGCGGTAGGGGGTGTGCTGTGAGTAAAAACGTCAAGACCTCGCTCATTTGGATTTTCGTGGGCGTAATGCTCGCGCTCATGTACGTGCCCATCCTAATACTCATCATCTACTCGTTTACAGACGCAATGGCGCTCGGCGTGTGGGGCGGCTTTACGTTCGACCTGTATAAAGCGCTGTTCACCGATTCCGCCGTCCTCGGCGCGCTCGGAAACTCTTTGCTTCTCGCTTTTATTTCGGCGCTGCTCGCGACGGTGCTCGGCACGACGGCGGCGGTCGGCATATACTACATGAAGCGTAAGCGCAAGGCGGTCGCGCAGTTCGTCTCCAATATCACCATGGAAAACGCCGAAATAGTGACGGGCGTCGCGTTTATGATGTTCTTCCTATTGACCAACATTCAGTACGGCTGGCCTGCTCTCATCATCGCGCACACCATGATAACCGTGCCGTACGTCATACTTTCCGTAACGCCGCGCCTGTCGCAGATAAACCCCAACCTTTACGAAGCGGGACTCGACCTCGGCGCGTCGCCGATAGGCTCCATGGTGCGCGTCGTAATCCCTCAATTAATCCCCGGCATGATAAGCGGGTTTGTCATGGCGTTTACGCTGTCGCTCGACGACTTTATCGTATCCAAATTCATAAACGGCGGCGTAGAGACTATTCCCATTTACCTTTACAACGCACTCGCAAAGCGCGGGCCCGATCCGACGCTTCGCGCGCTCTCGTCCGTGCTGTTTATCGTCGTTCTCGCGGCGCTCATATCGGTCAACGCGGTGAGCGCGAGCCGTAAGAAAAAGGCGCTTAAAAAAGCGGCGTAAGGAGGCAAAGAATGAAGATTAAAAAAGCGTTATCCGTCATAATCGCGGCGGCTATGGCAACGTCGTGTCTCGGCTTTGCCGCTTGCACGCCGCGTGACGAAGTGCTCAAAATTTACAATTGGGGCGACTATATCAATGAGGACTTGATAGGCGTATTCGAGGATTGGTACAAAACCGAAACGGGCAAAAACATAACCGTTCAGTACGACACGTTCGACACCAACGAGACCATGCTCATGCGCATAGAGACGCAAAAGGCGGACTACGACCTCGTCTGTCCGTCCGAGTACGTCGCCGAGCGCATGATAAACAGCAAGCTCGCCAAAAAGCTGAACAAGGACATTTTCGATATCGATATGGATACGGCTTTCTACGAGGGACTTGCAGACACAATAAAGCCGTTCGACGCACACAACGAATACTTTGTTCCGTACGAGTGGGGAACGTTCGGCATCATGTACGATACCGACCACATAACGCCCGGCTCTGACGAGTGCAAGAGCTGGAGCGCACTTTGGAGCAGGGATTGGGAAAAGAATACGGGCAAGCGCCGCGTTTTGATGAAGGACAGCGTGCGCGACGCGTATTCTGTTGCCCTGTTGTATCAAAATCGCGACGCGCTCTACGCGGCGTCCGAAGGCTTTACAAACTATCATACGGAAGAATATCAAAGTTTGCTCACTTCCTTTTATTCGAACGTCACCGCTAAGTCGATAGAAGCCGCACAAAAGACGCTCGTCGCCCAAAAGCCAGCGGTGTACAAGTACGAGGTCGATAACGGCAAAGAGGATATGCTCGCAGGCACCACCGATGCGTGGCTCGCATTCTTGTGGTCGTGCGACGTACTTCTCGTCATGATAGACGGAGGCGGCGACCACTTCTATTACGAAGTGCCCGAGGAGGGGAGCAACGTCTGGCTGGACGGCTGGATAATCCCTAAGTACGCAAAAAACGAAAAGGCGGCAAATTACTTCTTGAAGTTTATCAATACGCATGAATACGCCAAGAAAAACTTTGAATACCTGGGAGCAACGTTGCCTCTCAGAAGCGTCATGGATGAAGTAAGAGAAGAGATCGAAGCGGAGACGACAACGGGAGAAACAGATTGGAAAGAGTTTTTTGACAGCTTCGACCCCGATTATAGGAATGAGTTTAAGGCTATGCTTATCGATACGCTGTTCCCGCCGGCGGAGGTGCTTGCGCGGTGCGGCGTCATGCGCGACTGCGGGCTCAAAAAGAGCGTCGATCTCGCGAGCATGTGGATTGACGTAAAGACATACTAAATCAAAGCGGCGATAAGATAATGCAGGTTCAAAGCTACGACGCAATAGTAATAGGCGCGGGCCACGCCGGAATAGAGGCGGCGCTCGCTCTTGCCAAGACGGGCGCGAAAACCCTCGTCACGTCAATAAGCCCCGACAACGTGGGGTATATGGCGTGCAATCCGTCGATTGGCGGCACGGGCAAGGGACACCTCGTGCGCGAATTGGACGCGCTCGGCGGGTTTATGGGTATAGCCGCCGACGCGTGCGCCACTCAAATACGCATGCTAAACTCCTCAAAGGGGCTTGCCGTGCGGTCGCTCCGCGCGCAGGAGGACAAGTACAAGTATCACGCTTTTACGAAATCGGCGCTTGAGAGTGCGCAAAACCTTTCCATGCGCCAAGACGAAGTAAAGAGCGTATCTAAAAGCGGCGGGGATTTTGTCGTAGAGTGCGTTACGGGAAGCGTGTACCGCGCAAAAGCGGTCGTAATAGCTACGGGCGTGTATCTCGACAGCACGATAATTTGCGGAAGCTCCGTTCAAAAGCGCGGGCCCGCGTGCTTTTCGCGAAGCGATTATCTCGCGGACTCATTGCGCGCACTCGGGTTTACATTAAGGCGGTTCAAAACGGGAACTCCCGCAAGGCTATCGGGGCGCACGATAGACTTTGATAAGCTCGAGATTCAGCCGGGCGACGACGTGCCGTACACATTTTCGGCGCTTACGAAAAAGCAGCCCAAAAATACGACGGTGTGCTATCTCGGTTACACAAACGAAAAGACGCACGAGATTATCCGCGCCGCACTGCCTTCCGCTCCGAGACAAATGGGGCTCATCACAGGCACGGGCGCGAGGTACTGCCCGTCGATTGAGGATAAGATCGTAAGGTTTGCCGATAAGCCGCGCCACGCCTTCTTTTTGGAGCCCGAGGGCGCGGGCACCGACGAGTGGTACATTCAGGGCATATCGACCTCGCTCCCGCCGGACGTTCAGCGCGAAATGTATCGGTCGATTGTCGGGCTCGAAAACGTCGAGGTCGTGCGCGACGCATACGCCATAGAATACGAGTGCATAGACGCGCGCGAGCTTTTCCCGAGCCTCATGAGTAAGAGAATCGACGGACTGTTCTTTGCGGGACAAATAAACGGCACGAGCGGCTACGAGGAGGCGGCGGCGCAGGGGCTTGTCGCAGGCATAAACGCCTCGGCGTATATAAGAGGAATGTCGCCGCTCGTTCTCGACAGGACAAAGAGCTATATCGGCGTGATGACCGACGACCTTGTAACCGTCGGCAGCGACGAGCCGTACAGAATGCTTACAGGCCGCGCCGAGTGCAGATTGAGCCTCAGACAGGACAACTCCGACCTCAGGCTGACAGAGCTCGCTTTGCCGTACGGAACGGTTGGCGCGGACAGACTGCGCCTATTAAAGCGCAAAAAAGCGGATATAAAAAAGTGCGAACAGATCATCAAAACCCGCCTCGACGAGGGGACTGTTTCCGAGCTGTTTTCGAGAGCGGGCGAGGGCAGTCCTTGCTCCATGACCGTCGAAGAAGCACTTAGACGGCCGGGTGTGACGCTCGAACTGTTTGACGAGGTGACGGGCGTGTTCGACGGCGTTATGCCGTCCGCAAAGCTCGAGGTGTACGCAGGGCTTCGCTACGACAGCTATTTGAAAAGGCAGGACGCCGAGCTTAAGGAAAAATCGCGATTGGAGAACATGAAGCTTCCCGCCGACCTCGATTACAGTAAGGTGGACGGACTGCGGCTCGAAGCGCGCGAAAAGCTCAACATAGCAAAGCCGCTGTCGATAGGTCAGGCGTCGCGCGTCCCCGGCGTTACGCCCGCCGACGTGTGGGTGCTTATCCGCACGATTAGATAATACTTTACATCAAGCTGTAAATCTGTTATAATAACGACATGCAGACGGCAACGGCAGTAAACGCAATATATCGGGACAAGCGTCGGCGCGTGTGGGAGCTCGACTTTTTGCGCGGCGTCGCGGTTATTGCCATGCTCGTCGACCATTTGATGTACGACTTTGCCGCTCTCGACGGGTGGCTGAGCAATTTTTTTAAAGTAAACAATCCGTTCATAACGTTTATGAACGAGTTTGCAGAAGAATATTGGTACAGCACCTTTCGAGGCATTGCGCACCCCATTTTCGTGTTTTTGTTTTTGTTTCTCGTCGGGACGAGCTGTGCGCTATCTCGCGACAACGTAAAGCGCGGATCGCTGCTTTCGATCGTCGCATTGGCGTTTACCGGCGTTACAATGATTTTGCGCGAAATGGGAATAATGACTTACGGCGTTGTTTTCGGCATACTCGACTGCATTGCGCTTTCCATTCTTATTGCGGCGGCGGTCGACATTGCGACAAAGCGCGTCAAGTGGTTGAATATCGCTTTGCCGCTCGTGCTCGGTGTGATAATTCTGTCGTTCGGAATAGCAAACAGGTTTTGGTACACACACGACAAGTGGGAATACGTCTTTCATGCCGACCACCTCACGTCGTATATTATGGGCGCGCGCGCGTACGGCGACGATTGGTTCGGAGTCTTTCCGTGGGTGGGAATGGTGCTCGTCGGAATGTATTGGGGAAAGGCGGTCTACGGCACTCGCATCTCGCTTCTTCCAATGCTTGACGGCGCCTGGAACAAACCGTTCAAATTCGTCGGGCGGCACGCGCTTATATTTTATATCGCGCACCAAGTGCTACTCACGGGGCTTGTCATGTTGCTGTGCCTCTGCCTCGGCTACGAAATAGGGTTTTAGGAGCGGATATGCTGCTTTACGAGATGCTACGCGATTACGCGAATAAAGAGGGAAGGGACAACGCGCTGTTGTACATGGGAAAGTATTTCTCGTACGACACCCTCTTTTCGTCAATCGACGACGCGGCAAGGCGGCTTTCGCCGCTCGTAAAGGCAGGCGACGTCGTTACAATCTGCATGCCCAACACTCCCGAGTGCGTGTACTGCTTTTACGCGGTCAATCGCCTCGGCGGCATTGCGCACATGGTTCACCCGCTGATCCCTTCGCACAGGCTGGAAAAGTTTATGGCGGCGGCAAATTCCAAGCTTCTCATAACGCTCTCGATAAACCTCGAAAGCTATGCGCCGCTCGCAAAAAAATATCCGATAATTTCAATCCATCCCGCACGCTCGCTGTCCGGGCTAAAGCGGTGGTTATTCGACGTCAGGGTCAAGCCGTACAAGGGCGACATGACAAACATCACGCCCTTCGACAAGCTTAGAGCAGGCGAGCTCCCGCCCGTTTCGGCGCGCGGCGAGGACAGCACGGGAGTGTACTTACACAGCGGCGGCACGAGCGGCGAACCCAAGATAATCGAGCTTTCCGACCGCGCGATAAACACCGTCGCGGCGCACGGGCTTGAGGCGCTTTCCACAGACAACGCGTACGGAATGTACATGCTTGCGGCTCTCCCCATGTTTCACGGCTTTGGGCTTGCGATGTGCATACACACGCCGCTCACTCACGGTTGCGTCAGCGTGCTCATGCCCAAGTTCGACGCGAACGCGGCGGTAAAACTCCTCGCAAAGAACAAGCTCCACATAATAAACGGCGTGCCCGCGCTGTTTAGAACGCTCCTTCGCCACAAAAAATTTAACGGCGATATATTGAAAAACGCGTACGTCGGGTTTGTCGGCGGCGACAGCGTGCCGCAGGACCTTCTCGACGAGTTCAACTCGAGAATGGAAAAGGCGGGAGCTTCCGCTCGGCTTTTCGAGGGGTACGGTCTTACCGAAACGGTAAACGTCTGCGCGGTCAATACCTTCGCGCACAACCGTCGCGGCTCCATGGGCTACATGTTCTCGGGGCTCAAGGCGGCGATAATCGATCCCGAGAGCGGAGAGGTGAAGGGCGGCGGCGACGCTGGCGAGATAGTTATTTCGGGCAGCACGCTCATGAACGGCTATCTCGGCAATCAAAAGGAAAACGACGCCGCGTTCATCGAGATAGACGGCGAGAGATACGTGCGCACCGGCGACTACGGCTATATCGACGAAGGATATCTATACTTTAAACAGCGTTTAAAGCGCATTATCAAGATTGCCGGCATAAGCGTTTTTCCCAAGGAGATAGAGGACGTCGCGCTCGGCATGGACGGCGTAACGGGCGCGTGTGCCGTCGAGTACAAAAAGGGCGGCAAGACGTTTATCGCGCTGTTTCTGACAGGAAGGGAGCATGACGCGCAAGCTGTGCGCGATATGATCGGCAAAGAGCTTTCGCGCTACGACGTGCCGACGATTGTCAAGCATATAGAAAGTATTCCCATGACGCCCGTCATGAAGGCGGACGTCATGGCGCTCGAAAAGCTCGCTGACGAGCTTGCGAACAAGGAGGGTTAGAGTGAAGCTCACGTTTTTGGGCACTGCGGCGGCGGAGGGTGTTCCCGCGGTGTTTTGCAACTGTCCTACATGTAGGCGCGCCAAAGAACGCGGCGGCAAGGAGATAAGGACGCGCAGTCAAATCCTCATAGACGACGATATGCTGTTCGATTTCCCTATGGACACATATTTGCATATGTTGAGATATAAACTTGACCTGTCTAAAATACGCCACGTGCTCATCACGCACGCCCACATGGATCACTGCTATCCGCAGGAATTTTGCATGCGCGGCGGGCCGTTCGCGCGCGAGCTTTCCGAGCAAAATGTGGAGGTGCTTTGCGACGCGACGGTAAAGCGCATGTTCTTAAACGACACGGCGCGCGAAATACGCCCCGAAATAGCCGAGAGCATAGAAGTTACCGTTCTGCGTCCGTACGACGCCGTAGAGCGCGACGGAACTGTTATTACGGCGCTTCCCGCCGCTCATACCGTGGGCGAGGACTGCCTTGTTTACTGCGTAGAACGAGGCGGCAAAGCGGTCGCGCTTTTGAACGATACCGGCATACTCGATATCGATGTTTACAAGAGATTGAGCGGCATGGGAGTCAAACTCGACTGCGCGGCGTTCGACTGCACGTACGGCGCAAAGCGGCACGGCGCGGGCAGGCACATGGGGCTTTACGACATAGTCGACCAGACCGAGCTCATGAAAAAGGCGGGGGTGCTTTCCGACAACGCTAAGATAGTCGCAACCCACTTTTCGCACAATACCGACCTCGATTTCGACGGCATGAAAAGCGCCGCAGAGCCGCACGGCATAATCGTTGCGTACGACGGCATGGAGCTTTGCGTTTAAAAAATTAAGTTCGGTTTTTCGAGAAAAGCTATTGAAAAACGATTTTTTATATGTTATAATTGATAAGCTGAAATTTAATAGGAGGAAATGATGGCAGACAAGAAAGATTACGGAATCGAAGAGCAAATCGATTTGATCGCCCAAGAGCTGAAAAATCTCTTGCTGAAGCGCGACGCCGAAAAGGCGGCCGAAGCCGAGAAAAAGCCGACGAAAAAATCGACTGCAAAATCTTCGACTGCCAAGCCCAAGACCGAGGCAAAGTCGGCGGCGAAAAAGCCTGCGGCAAAAAAGACGACGGCAAAGAAGCCCGCCGAGGAAAAGACCGAGGAAGCTCCTGTCGAGGAGGTAGCCGAAAAGCCCGCAGCCAAGAAGACGCCCGCAAAGAAAACGACGGCGAAAAAGCCTGCGGCAAAGAAGGCGCCTAAGGAAGAGTCTGTAGCGGAGGAGCAGGCGGCTGAGCCCGAGAACGACGAGATGGCAAAGGTGATAGCGGAAGCCGAAGCGTTTGCCGCCGCCGAGTCGGCAAAGGCGGAAGAACCCGCAAAAGAACCCGAGCCCGAGCCTGTGAAAGAGCCTGAGCCCGAGCCCGAGCCTGTGAAAGAGCCTGAGCCCGAGCCCGAGCCCGAAAAAGAGCCTGAGCCTGAGCCCGTCGCCGAAGAGAAGGCGGAGCCCGAAAAAGAACCCGAAGCGGCGGAAGAGCCCCAAGAGCCCAATGAAGAGGCTGCGGCTGTTAAAGAGCCTGTAAAGACCAAGAGCTCGTTTGCGGCAAAGACGGACGCGGCGTTAAAGAACAAAAAGGCAAAGCTCCCCATCTTTATCACGATCAACGCGCTGTTCTTGGTGAGCGCGATACTGTTGATGTTTGCGTCGTTCGCGTTCGGCACAAAGGACGAGATGACGCACTACAACATCTTCCAATATTTTGCCAATGCCGATATCGTCAAGGCGCACTTGGCATATCAGGCAACCGGGTGGCAGGACGGCGCGTACATAATGCTCGGAATATTGATGTTCCTCGCAATGCTCGTGCCGCTCGCGCTCATGGTAAAGAACATAATTATATTCGTTCGCAAAAAGGACGCGAGCGTGTATAACGCTGATGCGCTTATCTACTTTGCGACCATGCTGTTCTTTGTATCGATGGTAAACATGTTCGGCGCGTGGCTGTCCGCAGGTCAGGTCGTATCGCTCATCATCTCGGCAGTCATACTCGCGTTTACGCTCCTTACAATGCTTATTACAAAGAGCGTCAAGCAGCTCCCGTTCTTCTCTCTCGTAAACATTGTGCTCGCGTTTATCGCGCTGTTCTTGTTCACTTGGAAGGTTTATACCGGGGAGAATCAAGCGTGGTCGCCCGCTGCGGCGGCACACATGGCTACCGGCGGCGGCTTCATGTTCTTGATGATGCTTATATCGGTGGCAGCGCTCGTGGCGCTCATTGTGCTTCAGATGAAACGCTTCCGCGGCGCGATAGGGCATATAATCGAAATCGTCGTTCCGCTCGCTGCGGCGGTGTGCGCGCTCGTTGCCGTCATTGCGGCAGGCTCGGCGGCGCCCGATTACGTTGACATAAGCGGCGGATTCGTTATCGGCATGGTGGTAACTCTTATCATTGCGATAGCCGACACGCTGTTCACCTTCTTGAAGCCTTTGCAAAAGTACAAGGTCATGGTGGACGACAGCGACGACGGCAGCGGCAATAATGTGTTCGCCGACCAAGTCGAAGAGCCCGAAACAGGCGAGCAGCCGACAGTCGAAGCTTCGGACGAAAAAGCCGAAGAGAAGAATGAGGGCGGCGTTGTGTTCTGCTCCAAGTGCGGCACGAAAAACACCGACGACTCGCTGTTCTGCATATCGTGCGGAGAAAAGCTCGCTAAGTAAATATGTTGCAAACGAAACGCTCGACTTACGGTCGGGCGTTTTTTTGCGTTATTTCCGCGTCGTAGTAACCGCTTGACAACCGCGCGAATAAAGTATATACTGTAAAAAATCTGAGTCGAAAGGGACTTGTGGGTGTTTCCCACACTGACGGCAAAGAGGGCAATAGCGGATCACGGCGTTTTTTTCGCGCTCTTTTTGCGTACTCTTCCCACTCGGATCGAGGGGGATTTTTTTATGTCCGAAAAACGAATAGCATTGTTGGGAATAATAGTGTCGAGCGGCGACGCGGTGGAAAAGGTGAATGCCTGCCTTCACGAGTACGGCGAGCATATCGTCGGGCGCATGGGGCTTCCGCTTCGCGACCGCGGCGTCAGCGCCATAAGCGTCGTGATGGACGCGGACACAAATATAGTCAACGCGCTTTCGGGAAAGCTCGGCGCGGTGCGCGGCGTTACGGCAAAAGCACTGTTTCAAAAGTAAAATAATATTTTTACGGCAATAATCTTTTAAGAGGTGACAATATGAAAGCAAAAGGTTTATGTCTTATGGCCGCGGCGGCTTGCGCGTGCGGCGCTCTCGTCGGCTGTTCGGACGACGGCGGAAAAACGCAAAAAGTTTTTCACGTCTATATGCCCGACGGCGCGCCCGCGATAGCTCTTTCGGAGCTCATGCACGAGGGGTACTACGCGACCGACTTTACAGTCGTTTCGGCGAGCACCATTTCGGCGCGGGTGTCGAGCGGTGACGCCGACCTTGCGATAATGCCGATCAACGCGGCGGCGGCGCTCTATAACGGCGGCAAGAAAATAACGATGCTGTCCGTGCAAACGCACGGCAATCTCTACTTCGTCGGCGAAAAGGCGGAAGGAGTTACGCTCGGCGACCTCGTCGGCAAAAAGGTGGGCGTAATCGGGCGCGGACAGGTGCCCGACTTGACGCTCCGCATGCTCTTGGACGAGAGCGGTATCAAGTACGAGGAGGCCGAGAGCGCGGCGGCGGACAAGGTTTCGATAACGTACGGCGCGGACGGCCCGTCGCTTCTGCCCCTTCTCAAGCAGGGCAAAATCGACTACGCTTTTCTCGCCGAGCCTGCCGCAACCAACGCGGTGAAGAGCCTAAGTACCGAGAGTAAGCAGCTCGCAATCGTCATGGACGCACAGCGGCTTTGGGCGGACACGATCGGCGGCGAATATCCGCAGGCATGCCTTGTCGCAAAGAGCGACGTCGTGAGCTCCAATCCCGAGTACGTCAAGTGGTTTTTGCGCGCTCTCCAAAGCTCGGACGGCTGGGCGGCTGAAAACCCCGACAAGGCGGTGAAGGCTGTAGCCGACAACATGGAAAAGGGCGTCGCGTCGACGCTTCCGGCCTCGCTCGCGTCCGATGTCATAGCGAGGTGCAACATAAAGACGGCGTATGCGTGGGACGCGAAGGCGGACTGCGCGGCGTATTTCAGCAGGCTTACCGCAATGAAAACAGAGCTCGGCACCGCCGTACTCTCCAAGGTTCCGGACGACGGGTTTTATCTTTCGGCGTGGAATTAGCTTTTAGATGAAAGGGGCTGTCGCCAAAAAGCTCGCGGTAAACGCGCTGTATATCGCGTGCGTCATAGGCATAGTATTCGGGGTGTGGGCACTCGCCGCGGCGGCCGCCGACTCCGAATTCGTGCTGCCCGACATCGGCACGACTTTTGCCGCGCTCGGCGACGTGTTTACGCTTTCCGACTTTTGGTCGGGCTTCGGCGGCACCATGCTTCGGTGCGTAATAAGCTACGCAATCTCGATAGTGCTCGCCGGCGGGCTGTTTTTCGCGTGCTCGATATGTAAACCCGCGTCAAGGCTGATAGGCCCGATCGTGTCGGCGCTGAGAACGCTTCCCACCATGGCGGTGTCGCTGCTGCTCGCTATATGGGCGGGGGCAAAGCTCGCGCCGATTATTCTCGGAGTTCTCGTCCTTATGCCAATGATCTTTTCGGCGCTGACGGCGAGGACGGCGACGCTCCCGATTGAACTCATCGAGGTCGCAAAGCTGTGCGGCGCGGGACGGGTGAGGGTGTTTTTGCATGTGACGCTGCCGTATGCCGCCTCGGCGCTTCCCGAAAGCCTGTCGTCGGCGTTTTCGTTCGGAGTAAAGATTGTGATTGCGGCGGAAATACTTATGCAGACGGCAAACAGTCTCGGAATGCTCATGTATCTTTCGCAGACGTATTTGCAGACGGCGATGCTTTTGGCGTTCGTATTCGTCGCGGTCGTGGTGTCCGTAGCGTCAGAGTACGCAATCCGCGCCGCGCTTTTCTTGGGCTTAAATCGGTTTAGGGATTGACACGCGGTTTTTGATGTGATATAATATTTAAACCTATGCAGCAGGACAAAGACAAAAAGCCCGTGCAGCGCACGGCCAATAAGAGCAAAACGCCTCGAACGAACGAGCCCGACCTTCCCATTACGGACGAGCTTGTCGAGCCTGTCAAAAGGACAAAGGCTATTCAGACGCAGCCTAAAACCCGAATCATCACCAAAAACAGCGACGACGAGGTGCGCCCGTATATAAGCGCGACCGCCGATCCGTCCACCGTTATCGATTCGTCGGTTTTCGACGACGACATCATAACCGAAGAACCGATGTCGTCTTATACGTATAAGTCGATGACTATCGACGGCAATATGCTCTCGCGCGAGCAGGCCTTGTCGCACAGAAAGCACAAGCGGCCGAGCAAAAAAAGCACAGTCGACCTCACCACCGTCGAGCGCTACGAGCCCGAATGCGAGGTCGGTCTGTCCAACGACGTGGTGGAAGCTCGAATATCGCAGGGACTTGACAACTTTGTCGCAAAGAAGGGCGGCAAGAGCTACCTTTATATATTCATTTCAAACATCTTCACGTTTTTCAACGTGTTGTGCTTTTTGGTTATGGCGGCGCTCATCGTCGTCGGCGCGGGTTTTACGCAGTTGTTTTTCGTCGTCATAATCGGCGCGAACATAATTATCGGCATCATTCAAGAGGTGCGCTCCAAGTATTTGATAGGCAAGCTGTCCCTCGTTTCGGCGCCGTCGGCAATAGTCATTCGCGACGGCGAGCGCAAGGTCATTCCCATTTCGGCGGTCGTTCTCGACGACGTCGTTTGCTTCGAAATGGGCAAGCAGATCTGCGCCGACTCGGTCGTCATAAAAGGCGAGTGCGAGGTCAACGAGGCGATGCTGACCGGCGAGAGCGAGCCCGTCAAAAAGAAGGTAGGCGACGTTCTTTACAGCGGCTCGTTCGTAAGCAGCGGCTCTGTGTACGCGCGAGTCGACAAGGTGGGTACGGCAAACTACGTCGAGACGCTCACCTCGCACGCCAAAAAGTACAAAAAGCCCAAGTCCGAGCTTATGAATTCCATAAAGCTCATAATGAAGGTGCTTTCGCCATTTATTATCGCGCTCGGCGCGCTCCTTGTGTGGCGCAACTACACAAACACCGTCACGAGCGGCTCCGCCACCTATGATGATTGGAACACCATAGTTACGAGTGCGGCGGGCGCCGTTATCGGCATGATCCCGTCGGGCATGTTCCTGTTGACCTCGGTCGCGCTTGCGGCGTCTGTCGTTCGGCTTGCGCGAAAGCAAACGCTCGTTCAAGACCTTTACTGTATAGAAATGCTCGCGCGCGTCGACGTGCTGTGCCTCGATAAGACGGGCACCATCACCGACGGCACTATGCAGGTCAACAACGTAATAGAGATCAAAGGCTTCGAGGGACACTACTCGATAGGCGACATAATCGGCTCCATGCTGACGGCGACGGGGGACAACAACCAGACCGCGCTCGCGCTTGCCGACAAGTTCGGCTACAACAAGGCGATGAATCCGACGGCGGTGCTGCCGTTCTCGTCGCAGAGAAAGCTGTCGGCGGTGTCGTTTGAGGGCGAGGGAACGTATATGTTAGGCGCGCCCGAATTCGTCCTAAAGGACATGGGCGTTCGCATTCAAAAGCTCATCAACGAAAACGCGGCCAACGGCTACCGCGTAATGGTGCTCGCGCATTCGCCTGCGGAGATTGCGGGCGACAAGCTTCCCGCCGTCAGGCGGCCGCTCTGCCTTATAGTCATTGAGGACCACATCAGAGAGGACGCGATCGAGACCATCAAGTGGTTCAAGGAAAACAACGTCGCGATCAAGGTCATTTCGGGCGACAACCCGATAACCGTTTCCGAGGTCGCAAGGCGAGTGGGCGTGGAAAACGCCGAGCTCTACATTTCGCTCGAGGGGCTTTCCACGCAGGACGTAATCGAGGCGGCAAACAAGTACACCGTTTTCGGCCGCGTCACGCCCGAGCAAAAGCGATTGCTTATTCATTCGATAAAGGCCAAAAAGCACACCGTCGCAATGACGGGCGACGGCGTAAACGACATTCTCGCAATGCGCGAGTCCGACTGCTCTATTTCCATGGCGTCGGGCGCGGAAGCGGCGAGAAACGTCAGCCACCTTGTCCTTCTCGACAACGACTTTACGTCCATGCCGGACGTCGTTCGAGAGGGCAGGCGCGTCGTCAACAACATTCAGGCGTCGTCGGCGATGTTCCTAATGAAGACGTTCATGTCGATAGTGCTGTCGATTATCTTCCTCGTACTTCAGGACAACTACCCGCTAAAGACAAACAACATGCTCGCGCTCGAGGTGTGCGTCATAGGCGTTCCGTCATTCTTCCTCGCGTTGCAGGCCAACGAGAACATAATACGAGGTAGGTTTATTTCAAACGTCGTCGTGCGGGCGGTGCCGGGCGGAGTGGCGCTCGTCATGGGCATAATGGCGATGTACACACTAAACTCATTAATGCCGTTGGCGCCCGGCGACGTCGAGTGCATGATGGTGTACGGACTGACCTGCATAGGCATCATGGTGCTGTTCAGACAGTGCGAGCCGTTCAACGTGTTCCGCACGGTGCTCATGATAGGGACGATACTGTTTGTCGCGCTGTTCATGTACGTAATGCCCATGCTGTCGAAAGACGGGCTCGGGCTGTGCACGCTCGGCTTCACCGAAATCTGCTACGTTTCGACCTGCGTGCTCGCGAGCTATTTTGTCGTCGCTATTTTGACGAGAATACTCGGCTCGATAAGAATGAAATAGTTTCGGTGTTTGGGTTGCCACGCGATTTGGATTTTATTTCCGCATTTAAACATTGTTGAGAGGGAATATGGCTAAGTTTCTGATTGCCGACGACGAGGAAGGCATAAGACAGATTATAAGAGAGTACTGCGAGTTCGAGGGGCACGAAGCGGTGGACGCCGTCGACGGCATGGACGCCGTCATGAAGGCGCGCGAGACCGACTTCGACATGATAATCATGGACGCCATGATGCCGCGGCTCGACGGGTTTTCGGCTGTCAAGGAAATTCGCAAGACCAAGAGCACGCCCGTCATCATGCTGTCGGCGCGGGTGGAAGAGTACGACAAGCTCCACGGCTTCGAGATGGGCGTGGACGATTACGTGACAAAGCCGTTCAGCCCCAAGGAACTTATGGCTCGCGCGGCGGCTGTCATGCGGCGCGGAAGAAAGACGGAGGACAAACTGACATTCGGCAACCTCTCGATAGACTTTGCGGGGCATGCCGTGTTCATGTCGGGCAAGCGCGTGCCCATGACGCCCAAGGAGTGCGATTTGCTGTTCCTGTTGGCGCGCAACAACGGCAAGGCATTTTCGAGGCAAGAGCTTCTCGACAAGATTTGGGGCTTCGATTATTACGGCGACGAACGCACCGTCGACACGCACGTCAAGATGCTCCGAAAATCGCTCGGGGCGGGTTTTCGCGACAAAATAGTAACGGTGCGCGGAATGGGATATAAGGCCGTTCTGTAACCGCCGTTTGCGGCGTAAATATTTTCAAATATATATTTTGTAAAGGCGTTGACAACGCCTTTTCTTTTTGCTATAATTTTGAAGGTGTGCATATGCACAACTAAAGAAATACGGAGAGTTAACATGGAACTCGTTTACGGTGTCAAAGACAGACCGAAAGCGGGGCAAACGCTTGTGTTTGCTCTGCAACAGCTCCTCGCAGTTCTCGCGGCGACGATCGCCGTGCCTATGATTATAGGCAACGGCATGCAACCGTCGGCGGCGCTGTTCGGTGCGGGCGTAGGTACGATAGTGTACCTGCTGTTCACCAAGTTCAGAAGCCCGGTGTTCTTGGGAAGCTCGTTCGCTTTCCTCGGCTCGATGGGCGCGGCGTTTGCGGGCGGCGTATCTATGTCGCTCGGCTATCTCGGCCTCTTGATCGGCGCGGTGTTTGCCGGTCTCGTGTACGTGGTAATCGCAGTCGTAGTAAAGTTTGTCGGCACGGGGTGGATAGATAAAATCATGCCTGCGGTCGTCATCGGCCCGACGGTCGCAATCATAGGACTGTCGCTCGCCGGAAACGCTATCGGCGACCTGACTTTCGGCGAGTTTTCTGACGGAAACGGCAGCGCATACACGTCGCTCGTCTGCGGGCTCGTAACACTCGGCGTCACGATTGCCTGCTCGGTCTACGGCAAGAAGATGATGAAGATGATACCGTTTATCATCGGCATTCTCGCGGGATATATACTCGCCACGATATTTACGGCGTTCAGTTACATAGACGGCGCGCCGATTGCGCTCCGCGTCATCGACTTCTCGACGTTCGAAGCGCTTAAGACGGGCAGCGCTTGGTATCCCGACTTTGCGTTCCTCACGGCGTTCAACGCCCACGGCGGCGGCTACGGCGGAGCTAACATCGGTGCGTACATCGGCACGATTGCCGTTGCGTACATACCGGTCGCCTTCGTCGTGTTCGCAGAGCACCTCGCGGACCACAAGAACATCTCGTCCATCATCGAGCACGATCTTCTAAAAGATCCCGGACTCCACCGCACCCTTCTCGGCGACGGCGTGGGCTCGATAGCGGGCGCATTCTTCGGCGGCTGCCCCAACACCACATACGGCGAGTCGGTCGGCTGCGTCGCTATCTCGGGCAACGCTTCGGTCATAACGATACTGACTACCGCTTGCATGGCGATACTTGCGGCGTTCATCGCGCCCTTCACGCTCTTCCTTTCGAGTATTCCCAAATGCGTAATGGGCGGCGTGTGCGTAGCGCTCTACGGCTTTATCGCGGTGTCCGGCTTGAAGATGATTCAAAAGGTCGACCTCAACGAAAACGGCAACCTGTTCACCGTTTCGGTCATATTGATTACGGGCGTCGGCGGCATGGCGCTGACATTCGGCAAGGTCATAGTAACCGAGGTCGCGTGCGCTCTCATTCTCGGCATACTGACCAACCTTCTCGTCAACATCAAGAACAAAAAGGCGGAAGGGGCAACCGAAACGGCAGGCGAGACCGCGGAAGTAAACGCGGCGGAAGAGCCTGACAAAATCGAAGAGACGCCCGAGGCGGAAGCGGCGGCGACGACCGACGAAGAGCCCGAGCAAGAAGAGGTCAAGGAAGAGGCTTCGGCAGCCGAAGAGCCCGAACCCGAAGAGCCGAAAGAAAAAGCGGCGCAACCGAAACAAAATAAGGGCAAGAGCAAGAAATGAAAAACTTCAAAAACGTAACGATATTAAACCACCCGCTCATCAATCACAAGATAGCGATACTGCGTTCGGCCGACACGAAAACCAAGGACTTCCGCGAGATAGTGGGGGAGATTACGACGCTGCTCACTTACGAAGCGTTTAAGGACGTGCCTACGCACGAGGTGGAGGTGCAGACCCCGCTCGAAAAGTGCAAACAGCAAATGGTGGTGGAAAACTCGGTGGCGGTCATTCCCGTGCTTCGCGCGGGGCTCGGCATGGTAGCCGGCGTGCACACGCTGTTCCCGACTGCCAAGGTCGGACATATCGGCATGTACCGCGACGAGGAGACGCTCGTCCCGCACGAGTATTACTGTAAGCTTCCCGAGGGCGTGGAGAATATGCGAGCAATCGTGCTCGATCCCATGCTCGCAACGGGCGGAAGCGCGGCGGCTGCAATCGACCTTCTCAAAAAGCGGGGGTGCAAGGATATCCGTCAGATGTCGATAATCGCAGCGCCCGAGGGCGTGGAAACGCTCGCGACGGCGCACCCCGACGTCAAAATCTTCGTCGCAGTGCTCGACCGTTGCCTCAACGAGAACGGCTATATTCTTCCCGGTCTCGGCGACGCGGGCGACAGGCTGTTCGGCACGAAGTAGTTTGATAAATAATAACGCAAAAAAGTCGGCGCTATATAGCGTCGATTTTTTGTGTCTGGTTTTTGCTTAGTCGTAGTAGGCGAGCTCTCCGGCGCACTCGCAAAGGGCGAGGCGGTGGGCGCATTCTTCGCAGTAGCACTTGTCGCAGTGCTCGCAGTGTAGCGTTTGATCGGCGGGGATCGTTTTTCCGCATAGAGCGCAGTTGCGTGTGTTCATGACAATAGCTTGCGGAAAAAGGTGAAAGATAATACGTCATAGCAAAACAGATTCTTCGACTTCGCGCCTACGGCGCTCCGCTCAGAATGACACCGTATAGGCTGTGCTATTCTTCGACAAACTCGTCGGGTGCAACAAAAAACGAACAACGGAAGTAAACACACGACAAAAATCCAACCTGTGGTTGGTCGCGCGCAACAATCAATTATTGCTTATAGACAAGCAATAACAAAGTGGCGTTGAGTAATATTTTACGTCACGCCCCTAACAAAGTGGCGTTGAGCAATATCTAACGATACAAAGCTCGTCGAGCGTAACAATCAATCACTTGCGGCAGCCTATATACGACGATAAAAAGAGTTGATTTTTTGAATGGAGTATGGTAGAATGATAGGCGGTGCATGAGGCAAAGACGAAAACCGCTTATTTAGGCGACGAATACTCGTACTCTCACGCCGCGGCAGAGCGAATGTCGCAAGGCGCGCTCAAGGCGTACTCGACAATGCGCGAGACGATTGCCGCCGCAGCGTCCTGCGAATGCGACTATGCGGTGCTTCCCGTCGAGAACAACGTCGAGGGCGCGGTCAACGAGGTGTACGACGCGTTCTTCGACTCGGGGCTGTTTATCGAGCGCGAGCTCGTGCTCCCCGTACGGCACAGCCTGATTGTAGAGGACGGCGTGACGATCGAGGGCGTAAAAAAGGTGTGCTCGCACCCGCAGGCCATTGCGCAGTGCCGCAAGTACTTGGAAAAGTTAGGCGTGCAGGTCGTTGCGGTGTCGTCGACTTCGGCGGCGCTCGGCGAAGTGAAAGGCGGCACGGCGGCGATTGCTTTCAGACCAAAGGCGGGGCAAACGGCGATTGCGAGCGGCATACAGGACAGCGCAAACAACGCGACGCGGTTCGCGCTACTCACGAGAGAGCGGACAAGCGCGGGCGGCACGGTGTCGATAGCGTTCGACCTCAAGAACTCGCCGGGCACGCTTCTTGCAGTGCTATCCGTCATAAACGCGCGAGGTATAAACATGTCGCGCATACTTTCGAGACCGCACCGCGACGGCAGCGGCAAGTACAGGTTTTTCATAGACTTCGACTTCGACGGCAGTGATAAAGAGCTAAGCGAATTGTTTGACGAGATAGGGAAGTGTTGTTCGGAGTTCAGGTTTTTGGGCAGATACGACTGCAAGACCGCGACCGATTTTTAAAAACAAGACAGTAAAAAAACGGCGTAAAGCCGATAATCAGTATGAGGGCGCAGCCCTACAAGAGGTAAAAATGGGACTTATATCATTCATCACAGGCAGCGACAACCGCAGAAACGTCAAAAAACTGTCGGCAAGAGCGGAGCAGGTGCTCGCGCTTGAGGACAGGTTTGCAAAGATGACGGACGAAGAACTGCGCGGCATGACCGAACAGTTCAAAAAGCGGTACAACGAGAATTTCGAAACGCTCGACGATCTTCTGCCCGAGGCGTTTGCCGTCGTAAGAGAGGCAGGCAAGCGCGTTCTCAATATGCAGCACTTCAAGGTGCAGATCATGGGCGGCATTGCGCTTCACCAGGGCCGAATCGCAGAGATGCGCACGGGCGAAGGTAAGACGCTCGTGTCGACGCTTCCCGCGTACCTCAACGCGTTGACGGGGAGAGGCGTTCACATCGTCACGGTCAACGACTACCTTGCACGCCGCGACGCGGAGTGGATGGGCAAGATTCACCGCTTTTTGGGGCTCACCGTCGGCGTTGCGGTTTCGGGCATGAAGCCGGACGCAAAGCGCGCGGCGTACAACTGCGACATCACGTACGGCACCAACAACGAGCTCGGCTTTGATTACCTCAGGGACAACATGGTCGTCAGAAAGCAGGACATGGTCCAGCGCGACCTCTGCTTTGCAATCATCGACGAGGTCGACTCCATACTGATCGACGAAGCGCGCACCCCTCTTATCATATCGGGCAGGGGCGGCAAGTCGAGCGAGATGTACAGCCGCGCAAACAGGTTTGCGAGACGGCTTGTCAAGGACGACGACTACGAGATAGACGAAAAGAAGCGCGCAATCAACCTAACAGAGCAGGGCATCGAGCGCGCCGAGACCTACTTCGAGGTGGAAAACCTCGCCGACATCGAGAACACCGAGCTTTACCACTACATCAATAACGCGCTTAAAGCAAACTTTATCATGCACCGCGACCAGGACTACATCGTCAGCGACGGCGAGGTCGTCATTGTCGACGAGTTCACAGGCCGACTCATGATAGGCAGGCGTTACAGCGACGGACTTCACCAGGCGATCGAGGCAAAGGAAAACGTCCGCATTCAGTCGGAGAACAAGACGCTCGCGACGATAACCTTCCAGAACTACTTCCGCCTTTACGAAAAGCTGTCCGGCATGACGGGTACAGCCAAGACGGAGGAAAACGAGTTCCGCTCGATATACAAGCTTGACGTCGTAACCATCCCGACCAACGTACCCAGCCAGCGCGTCGACGAGAACGATTTGCTGTTCACGACGGAGGCGGGCAAGCTCCGCGCCGTCATTGCCGATATCAAGGAGTGCTACGAGCGCGGTCAGCCTGTTCTTGTCGGCACGACCAACGTCGAAAAGAGTGAGGAGCTGAGCAAAAAGCTCCGTCACCAAAAGATTCCGCACAACGTCCTCAACGCCAAAAACCACGAAAAAGAGGCAATGATAGTCGCGCAGGCGGGCAGGCTCCACCAGGTCACGATTGCGACCAACATGGCAGGCCGCGGTACCGACATCATGCTCGGCGGCAACGCCGAGTTTATGGCGAAAGAAAAGCTCAAAAAAGAGGGCTTCGAAGAGCCGACAATCGACCTCGCCGCATCCATATTCCCCGTAAAGACCGAGGAGGAAATCAAGGCGCGCGAGCTCTACAACAAGTATTTGGAAGAGTTTAAGGCAGAGGTCGCCGAGGAAAAGGAAAAGGTCGTCGCGTTCGGCGGACTTCGCATAATCGGCACCGAGCGCCACGAGTCGCGCCGTATCGACAACCAGCTGCGCGGCCGTGCCGGTCGTCAAGGCGACATGGGCTCGTCGGTGTTCTACCTCTCGGCGGAGGACGACGTTTTGAGGCTGTGGGGCGAGCGGCTCAAAAAGGTCATGAACTTTTTCAAGGTAGACGAGGACACGCCGCTCCAAGCAAAGATACTGTCTCGCCAGATCGAAAACGCGCAGCGCAATATCGAAGGCCGCAATTTCTCCGTGCGTAAATCCGTTCTCGAATACGACAACGTCATGAACAAGCAGCGCGAGATAATATACGCCGAGCGCGGCAAGGTCTTGAAGGGTATGCCCATGCACGACGAGATTATGAAGATCATGCGCGGGCGTTGCGAGGCGGTCGTCGATATGTACACCGATCCCAAGGTCGATTACGACGAGTGGGATTCCGAAGAATTGAACAAGGAGATCGAGAGAAAGCTCCTTCCGGAAGAGCACGAGTTCTTTACCGAGGAAAGGCTCAAAAACTACACGCTCGACGAGCTCAAAGATATGCTCTATAACGAGTTAAAACGCAGGTACGAGGAAAAGATAGCCGACGCCGAGGCGCACAACGTCAACTTTGAGGACATCGAGCGCTACGTCATGCTGCGCGTCGTCGACCAGCGCTGGATGGACCACATCGACAACATGGACGCGCTGAGAAGCGGCATAGGTCTCAAAGCGTACGGACAGCAGGATCCCGTCATTGCCTATCAGCAGGAAGGTTTTGACATGTTCGACGAGATGATAGAGCACATTCATGAGGACGTTACGTCCATGCTCATGCACGCGAACGTCGAGTATCCGCCCGAACCCCCCAAGCAGGAGGTCGAGCTCATCGAAAACCACGGCTCGTCGCAGGAGCGCAGCGCCAAACAGCCCGAGGTAACGCCCAAGTCCGAACGCGTCGGCAGGAACGATCCGTGCCCGTGCGGCTCCGGCAAAAAGTACAAGAATTGCTGTGGCAAGGATAAGAACGACTGATTTCGGTCGTAAGCCGATGCACTCGAAAACGGTGCGCCGATAACACGGTCGGCGCATAATGCAGTAATGTAATTTCGCACGGTAAGCGATATGGATTTAGAAGATTGCAAAGTCAAGATAGACGACGCGGCGGCGATGATTGACGACGCCTATGCCGCGATTGCGCCCGACGCATTGAAGGCTCGGCGTGCGGAGCTCGAGCTCAGGCAGAACGATCCCGCGCTGTACTCCGATCCCAAGGCGGCGCAGGCGGTCAACAGCGAGGCCAAGTACATCGACACGACGCTCGCCAAGTTCGACAAGCTGTTCCAAACGGTAAAAGACCTTCGCGCGATGGCAGAGCTTCTCGAAACGGAAGCGGACGAAGAGCTTTCCGCCGAGCTGTTTTCAGAAACGGACGCGCTCTGTTTGCAGGCGGAGGAGGCGCAGATTACCGCGCTGCTCAAGGGCGAGTACGACAAGTCTGACGCCATACTTACACTCCATGCCGGCGCGGGCGGCACCGAGGCGCAGGACTGGGTGAGCATGCTTTTCCGCATGTACAGAATGTACTGCGAAAAGGCGGGCTACGCGGTCGACGTAATCGACAGGCTTGACGGCGACGAGGCGGGAATAAAAAGCGTTACGTTTACCGTTCGCGGCATAAACGCTTACGGCTATCTCAAAGCCGAAAAGGGAGTGCACAGGCTTGTTCGCATTTCGCCGTTCGACGCCAACGCGAGGCGGCACACGTCGTTCGCGAGCCTCGAGGTCATGCCCGAAATAAAGGACGACGCCGTAATAGTGATAAACCCCGACGAGATACGCGTCGACACCTTCCGCTCGAGCGGCGCAGGCGGCCAGCACATCAACAAGACGGACTCCGCAATTCGCATTACGCACTTTCCGACGGGTATTGTCGTAACCTGCCAGAACGAAAGAAGCCAAACCCAAAACCGTGAAATGGCGTTCACCATGCTAAAGAGCAAGCTCGCCGAGCTAAAAGAGCGCGAGGCGGCGGAAAAGGTGGCGAGCATAAAGGGCGACCTCAAAAAGATAGAGTGGGGCAGCCAGATACGCTCGTACGTTTTTCAGCCGTACACCCTTGTAAAGGATCACCGCACCGGTTACGAAAACTCGGATATTCAGTCGGTCATGGACGGCGATATCGAGGGCTTTATCATAGACTATCTCAAAAAGAGCTGTTAGCTTTTTCCACTGCGATATAAATATCAAATGAACGACAACGGCAAAACGAAAAAGACCGTAATAGGCATAGAAACCTCGTGCGACGAAACGTCCGTCGCCGTCATGCGCGGCGACGAGCTTTTGTCAAACGTAATTTCTTCGCAGATAGAAATTCACCGCCGCTTCGGCGGCGTTGTGCCCGAGATTGCGTCGCGCAACCACTTGACAGCCATACTCCCCGTAATCACAGAAGCGCTTGAAAAAGCGGGTGTGGGGCTTGGCGACATAGACGCCGTCGCCGTCACCTACGGCGCGGGGCTTGTCGGCGCGCTCCTCGTCGGTGTGTCGGCGGCAAAGTCATTGAGTTATGCGCTCGGCGTTCCGCTGTACGCGGTAAACCACATACAAGCGCACATCGCGGCAAACTACATAGCGTCGCCCGAGCTGAAGCCGCCGTATCTTGCAATCGTTGCGAGCGGCGGGCACACGGGCGTCGTGCGCGTCGACGGCTACAACAGCTTTACCGCGCTTGGCACTACGAGCGACGACGCGATAGGCGAGGCGTTCGACAAGGTCGCGCGCGCCCTTAATCTGCCGTACCCCGGCGGACCGGAAATCGACAAAAGGGCAAAGCTCGGCAAAGCGGACATCGAGTTTATATCCCACAAAAAGCACGGTCCGCTCAGCTATTCCGGATTGAAAACAGCGGTCGTAAACTACCTGCACACCATGGAGCAGCGCGGCGAGAAGGTGGATATCAACGACGTGTGCGCGTCCTTCCAAAAGACGGCGGTCGACATGCTCGCAGACGTCGCAATCGACGCGGTAAAGAGCACGGGTGCGGACACGATAGTTCTTGCCGGCGGCGTCGCCGCCAACTCGTACCTTCGTGCAAAGCTCAAAGCCGAGGGCGAGAAGCGAAACCTCAAGACCTATTTTCCGCCCATGTCGCTTTGCACGGACAATGCCGCAATGGTCGCACGCCGCGCGCTCGACATGATAAAAGAGGGCCTGCCGCCGGCGACGCTCAATCTCAACGCGGTGAGCTATCTTCCAATCTCGGAATGCTATAAGCCGCAGTAAAACGATTTTTTACCGCGCGGGAAATAAAACGATATAGGTTTTCTTGAGCGTCCGAAAGTCGCTCTCGGCGAGTGGAAACTACAAAAAGCAACACGTCTTGACATTTATATAATTGCACGCTAAAATTATTCTATATTATTTTTGCGGAGGGAGATATGCAAAAGCCTGTTTACAAGCTTGCGGTATTTATCTGCAACATAGTCGTTGCGGTTATGTGCGTATTGTCCGTCGTCTCCTATTTTTTTGCACCGTTTTGGAAGATTGACGTTTCGGTGACGGTCAATGCGGAAACGCTTCAGAATATGATAGGCGATTCGCTCGACTTCGACGCGAAGGAAATCGTCGGCAAGGACGGCTTAACGCTCGATATGTCCATAAAGTTCGAGACGTCGGTGCTTTTCGAATCATACGGAGACGAGGGCGCCGCCGTCGAAGCGTTGGTCGACGACAATGTCGCATTGCTTGTCGATCAGCTCGCAGACAAGCTGTCTACGCTCGCTAAAAACACGGTTCGCTATGTTACAACATACATCGTAACGCATGAGGTGCATAGCGGAATAAAGGCGCTGCTTTCCTCATCCAATCCCGATATATCGGACGAAGAAGTGTCAGAGAGGCTTGCCAAAATCGGCATAACCGACGAGTATATCGCCGCAAAGACAGGCGAAATTATCGACGAGATATTCGGCGAAGGTTCCACGCTCTTGGACGTCTGCGAAGACGTCATAACCGTCGTCGGCGAGATATACGAAATGCTTGCTGCGAGCGACGATCCCGATTTGCATGTCGCGGCGCTTACCGAAGAGGACAAGGAGTCTATTCGCCAAAACGTTAAAGATACGCTTAACGTATTTGCGTCTGAAAACGGCAATATTGCCGCGGACGAGATTATCTCCAATCTTCTGTCTGGTCTTATGGGCGATTCGTCCGAAACGAACGGCGACGCGGAGAAAGCCATGGCGCCTTACAACGCAAACAGCAGCGTGACGCCGGAGGCAAAAGCGCGGTTGAAGACGGAGCTCCGCAAGTTTTTTCTCGAGCTCATTCCCGAAGATGCATATACCGCCATTGCGTGGGTGATGCGCGGTATGACATTTCTGTACTTCTTCTCATCCGCTTGGTGGGTGTACATTTTGATAAAGCTCGGCGTAAAGCTATTGACGGGAATCAGCCCTGCCGTTAAGGCGAACCCCACCGTCAAGCTCAAAACGGTCATTTGGCTCGGCTGGTTGCCGTTCTTGATATTCGGACTGGTCCCCCTGTTCGCTTCCGGATTTTTGCAGGGGATAATCGCCGACGCGCTCCCCGCAGAGATGGCGGCTATGAAAAACTCATTGAGTATATCATTCTTCTCGGTGGGCTGGGTGGCAGGTCTTTTCGCGTTGATTTGCCTCGGAATATCGATCTTCTACATGATAGCTCGCAAAAATTTAAAAGAATCGGCGGACTCCGATTAAGAGTAAATAACACTGCCGCGGTGTGCAAAAAAACAAAAGCGAACCCCCAAAGCGATATGCCTTGGGGGTTTATGTTGGCTTATTGGATTTCTACGCGCAATAAGAGCGCATAAGTATTCGACAAATCACGTCTCGAGATATTTTGCACCCATAAAGGCGACGCGTTCGCCGACTTCCGCCATGCTGTCGACCGGCTCTTTCATTCCGCTGTTCAGCCAATATTCGAGCAGGCCCAAAAATCCGTGCGACACGAACATATAGTAAAAGTCTATTTTTGTCTTTGTGCAGTTGGGATAGAGCGCCGTCATCATGTCGGTAACCTTGTATCTGCCGCTTTCCATGGCGCGGGTGAGGAATGAGTTGTTGCCGGGATGCGGCGAGTTGAGTATCATCTTGCACAGAGTGGCGTTTCGCGCGACGAACTCGAAGAACATGACGTAAAAGCTTTTTTCGGGCGAGCTGTCGCCGGCTATTGCGGTGCGCGTCAGGAAGCGGTTGAACTCGTCCTCGAGCTTGCTTTCGAGCTCGTCAAAGACTGCCGAAACCGAATCGTAGTGGTAGTAGAACGTGGCGCGGTTGATCCCCGCCGTTTCGCAAAGCGCGGTGACGGTGATGTCCTCGAGGGGCGCCGTTTCGAGAAGGGCTATGAGCCCGTCCTTTATTTTGTTCGTTGTTTTATTTTTGGGTGTAGACATGATATGCACGCTTTTCAGTGTTAGACATATTTTATCACTTTTTCAACACTATGTCAAATTTTATAACGGCCTTTTGAGGGACAATAATGTCGCATTCGGAACGTGATTTAAGTTGCGTCGCGTGCGAGCTTTGCGAGGCGAGCGCCGTTTTGGCACTCTTACGGTACTCATATGACATTAAAAATACATTAAAACAATGTTAAGAATTGCGGTAATCATTGACAAAAGCGGCGCGGTATCGTAGAATAATTGTTGTAGAGCAGTAAAACCATTCGGAGCGTTGTATGGCGAAAAAGGTTGTAGTGCCGGCCGAAGCGCAAGTCGAGGACGGCGGCGTAAAGCAAAAGAAAAAGCGCAGTAAGTGCTGCACATGCCTTATTGTTTTTGCCATAGTCAGCGTTGTTATCATCGCTGTCATTTTCGGCGTGGGTTGGTATTTCGGCGACAAGTATTCGCAGCAGTTTTTCGGAATGTCGCTCGGCGACACGCTTGGCGTCCTCAATGATCTGTATTGGACTGACGACGACGACGTGGTTACGCGGAAGTACTCCAAAAAGGACCTCAACAGCTTTTACGACGAAATAAAGAAGAATATGCTGCTCAAGTCGGACGCGCCAATCGACTTCGACAAAGCGCTCCTCGACGCCGTTAACAACTATTTCAGCTCTGAACAAGGCGGAGAAAACGGCGAGCAGGAAAACGGCGAAGAGGCCGGCGGCGTGAACGCTTCCCTTAAAAACGCCGCGGAGGGCGAGGAGGACGGCAATGCCGTGCTCGACATCCTCGTCGGCATGCTCTCCAATGTATTTACCAAAGAGAACTTGGACATCGAAAGGCTCGAACAGTACGATGAGGACAACGATACATACGTATTCGAGCTCAAGGACAAGTCGCTCGCCGCATTCGTCGACGCGGTGCTTCAAGCCATGCTCGGAAACGCGAGCGAAGTCGACTTTTTGAGCGACGTTAACGACATGATGCCGCTTAAAAAGGTGGTCAAGCTCAAGCAGATAAAGTACGTCGTTCAGGCAAAGAAGGACGAGCAGGGCATGAAGCTGCCTGCCACGGCGGCGGAGATTACTGTGTGGCTGGGCATGCAGGACGCGGCAGGCTACGCCATAAAGCACTTTTTGAAGGAAGCGGGCGTCGGCTGGGCGGGCGGCTTTGTCGCTTGGCTCGGGGACGTGATACTGCCCGAAAACGTGTACGTTCGCCTCACAATTCCGCTCGAGGACGCGGCGGAGCCGGGGATTAGCTTTAATACGATGAACAACGCCGAAAGAAAGCGCATGTATAAGCTTGTCAACGGCGTGTTCAAGAACATAATGCACGAGGACATGACGGTCGACAGCCTATTGAAGGACTTTGCCGATATGGTAAAGCCCTTCCTCGGCCAAGCGACCGAGCTGATGGACTTTTCCAAGGCAGGGAAGGGTACGATTTCGTTCGACCTTCTCGGCACGGTCGCCGAAAAGATGAGCGAGGAATCGTTTAAGGACGATCCCATCACCAAATCGGACATAATGTACATGCTCCAAGCTCTCCTTACGACGTCGCCCGACGCGCGCATGCGTGAGCTTGAGCCGTACCTTTACAAGGCGTGGTACGCTAATGCCGACGGCAGCGGTGCTGTGTACAAGTACGACGACACCGTCGACACTACGGGAAAGAAGCTCGTCGACTACGGAAGCGCTTTGATACGCGAGATAGAAGACGCATACTCGCTCGACTTCGGCGACGCCGCAAGCATTTCGGAAGTAATGAGCATGCTCGGCATATCGCTCGACGGCGGAGGCTCGGGCAACGTCGACACCGACTCGCTGCTCGGCAAGATAAATAAGGAAAAGTTCCAAGCGTCGCTCGATCCCAATACCCAAATTCGAAAGCTGCGCATTACCGACAGAATGCTCGCCTCGGCGCTTTCAGGTCAGCTCGACGCCATGCTCGCAAACGGCGGCGTCGGCATGGAAAACCTTTCTATCGAGCTCGACGCGCTCACTTTTGTAAGCGACGGGAATTACCCCGGCCACACCTTTGCGCTTATCGCCGTCGAGGTTGGAATAGGCGATATGCTCTCGTCGATAGGCGACAACGCGTTTATCGGCGTCATTTCGGGGCTCGTTCCCGACAGGATTTTGATGAGCATGCAGCTCGACATCACAAAGAGCCTCGCGGCGGGCGACAGCTATGCTCCCGCGCAGTTCAAGATAAACGATTACAACAAGACGCAGATCGTAATCGACACGCTCAAAAAGATCGTTCCCGATCTCGACCTTACAGGCATCACAGGTCAGATTGAAGGCACTCTTCGCGACATGGTGCTCGAAATGGATAAAATCCTCGGCGTCGATCTCGTTCCGTCCGACCTGTCGCAAACGCCCGTGACCTCGGGCGCCATGCTCCTTCCCGACATCTATACCGCCGTCGTCAACACGCTTTTGACAGACGACGACGGGAAGCCCGTCATCACGAACGAAGAGCTCAGGCACGTCCTTTACGGGCTCAACCACACCGAAGAATTCGGCAAGTACGAGGGCGGCGAGAATTATATCGACGATTCTCCGAGCGGATTTATTGCCGAGGTTGTCGACAAGTACTATCTCAATCCGCCTAACGAGCTCACGTCGTTTGACGAGCTGACCGCTTTCTTGGCGACCGGCGATTCGCAGTCTTTCGGCGACAAGTTCCGCTTGAAATATGAGGAATTCGGCGTAAACACCCTCGCGTACGACGTTCGGACGGTAGAGGAGCTCATGCCGCTCATGACGGGCGCTCAGCTCGGCGGTCTCATCAGACAGCAAATGCCGACGATGGGTGATGTCAACGACCTGTTTGAACTCCTCGATATCGGCATAACGGCTTCGGAAATTTCTATTGTGCTCGGAGTGGGAATGCAGTCTTTGGTTCCCGAAGCGGTGCAAAACCTGTTGTCCGTAAACAAGCTGTATGTCACGGCGACCGCCGACATTTCGACGGTGAATGACGGCGCATATCCGGTCGAGTTTACCGTAAACAGCATGAATGAAGCGGATATCGAAAATCTCATGAAGATTCTCGGCAAGCTCGGCGGTTCGTTCGATATCGACGCAAAGACCGACGAGTTCGGCAAAACGCTGTACGAAAAGCTTGACGGACTGATGTCGAGCATGGGCGACGGGCTCCTGCGTTTTACGGACGGTGGAATAGAGCTCGCGAGCTTCTACGAATTCCTTGCGAGCAAGCTCGGCATCGAGAATGAAAACGAGGATGTGGACAATGTGGGCTGGGCTAAAACCGTCAAGGCCGCCGTTCAGGGCATGTTCGAGTGGCCTAAGGACGAGTACGGCGCTTACTACGACATCGAAGAGTTCTACGGCGAGGGCGTAGAGCGGAGCGACGTAAACAACTACCGCCTCGACGAATTTGTCGTCAATCCGCCCGACCCCGAGTATTCGTTTGACGACGTCGATTTTAGCAAAATAGTTTCGACAGGCAGCCTTAAATGGAGCGACAGGAAGTTCAATGCCTGGGTGCAAGAGACGCTTTCAGTCAATAATGTAATTTCGTCGCAGACGATAGCGCTTGCGGGCGGCGACGGAAGCGACAAAGCAGTGGGCGTTAGGACTTGGTTAAACGGCAAGGATAAAGGCGGTATCGTAAGCGAAGGAGAGGACTACATCATAATCACGTTTAAGCTTGCGATGGGGCAATTCGGCGACGCGAATTCGGATACGGCTACCGGCTTCATGCCGTCCGGACTGTATGCGACGATAGTGCTTCGCAACAAAGGCGAAGAGGGCGGCGAACAGACCGGATTCGAGTGCGTCGGCACGGTGGTCAACGACCTCAACGAGGAAGCGTACGCACTCATGCTTCGCCTTATGGGACTTAGCACCGATTCGACTGACAGTAGCAAGGTCAATATCAACTCGATAACACAGGATTGCGTCAACAAGGTAAACGAACTGTTTACGATAGGCGACAACATCAAAACCGATATGTCGATTTCCGCAATGTCCGACGCGCTCTTGGAAGACGACGGCAGCATAGGCGCAATCACTTTGACGCTCAAGTCAGTCGGCCCGTTAGGCTGATAATTGCGCCGTGGCGTAGCATATAGTAAAGTATAGAAAGAGCGACGAGAGCGGCAACGCAATCGTCGCTTTTGCTTTTTGACACGCGAAAGGATAAAATATCCCCGATTTAGTGGTGTATTTAGTTGATTTTCGACACGGTGTGTGCTATAATTATAGGACTTGTAGCATTCTCAACGGAGAGAACGCCGATTTCGGCGTTCTGTTTTTTTGAAAACAAGTGGAGAGAAAGCGACAAACAAACTGCGAAAAGGCTTTTTGCAATGAAAAAACGACTTGCGATTTTAATAGCGGCGGTGCTGTCGATGTGCTTTATGCTCGTCGGCTGCGGTAGCGACGACGATTTTATAAACAAGGAGACTGCGGTCAAGGTTGTTTTCAATCTTGAAGGCGGCACTTATCAAAACTCGCCTGCGCCGATTGTCTATTATTACGCATTTAAAAAGGGCACCGAAAACCTCATTAAAAACCCTGCTGCCGCAGACGAGTCCGAAAAGTTCAACGACTCGACGGTGAAGCGCAACGACTACTATCTCGACGGTTGGTACCGCACGAAGAACGTGCTTGACGACGGCACGGTCGAGTACGAGGATAAGTGGGACTTTGCGGTCGATAGAGTTTCCGACGACGGAGTCGTCCTGTATGCAAGCTGGATAAGACTGATACACTACTATTACGGCGTCTATTATATCGACTCCGAGGGCGAAGAGGTTTTGCTCGGCAAGTATACGGTAGACGAGGGCGTAAAGTTCAACGATAAGCTCGGCTATGCGGATAGGCGCACGGGCTGGACGAAGCTCGGGTATTTCTCCGATCCCGAGTGCACCGAGCCGTGGGACGAAGATTTCACCCATCCGGGCGGCGAGAACGACGCGGAGATAAAGGTGTACGTCAAGTACGAAGAGGGCGCGTTTGTCGAGGTGTGGACGGCGGCGGAGCTTGTTAAATATCGCTTCAGAGATATTCGTCTGATGCAAGATATAGACATGAACGACCTTACCGACGACGAGAAAAACAGCTTTGTCGACAGCTTCAAGGGATATTCCGGAATAATCGAAGGCAATGGATTTGCGATTAAGAACCTCGTCATGACGTACGGGCAGACGGAATACGACCTGTATGACGGCGACGAAATAGACGAGTCGGGAGACAAGCGCGTGCTCGGCATAAGCCTGTTCGGCAACGGTTCGGGTGCGAGAATAAGAAACGTGCGCTTCGAAAACCTGACGGTCGACATAAACGTATCGTACAGCCGCATTCAGCGCGTAGTGTTTGCGCCGCTGTTCTTGAAGCCGGATAAGGTGTCGGTGACGGACGTAAGCGTCACGGGCACGGTCGTCATTTCTCAATCGGATCTTAACCAAACGCTCATGTCTAACGGCAAGCTGGAAGTGGTAACCGACCGTCCGTATTTTGTGGCAGACAGCGCTTCGACGTTCCAAAACGTGACGCTCGACATAAAACTTGATAACAAACTCGCTTAATAGCGACACATAAATCACAGCAAATAAAGGAGAGGCGAATATGAAAATGTTCAAGAAAATAGGAGCGATTGCTCTTGCCGGTTGCTTGGCTATCGGTATGGCGGGCTGCGGCGGAGCCGCCGGCGGCGGCGGTGGCAACAGACCTACCAGAGAATACGATAACGAAAACGATCCGTTGCTTTTGGCGACCACCGAGGTTGACGGCGTGTTCAACCCGTTCTTCTCGTCGTCGGCGACAGACTCCAACGTCGTCGGCATGACGCAGCTCGGCATGATGACGAGCGACGCCGACGGCAACCTCGCATACGGCGAGAATGAGGACACCCTCGTTCTCGACTATCAATCGGTGCTCGATCTCGGCGCAAACGGCAACAACGTCGACCTCGACAACGACACGCGCACGACGACATTCTATTTCGTCCTCAAAAACAACGTCAAGTTCTCGGACGGCAAGCCCGTGACGATGAAGGACGTGCTTTTCAACCTGTACGTCTATCTCGACATGGCTTACACGGGATCGAGCACTATATACTCGACCGACATCGTCGGCTTGCAGGAATACCGTACGCAGGAGGAAAGCGAAAAAGAGCAGAACAGCTTCATGCTCAAATACCAAAGCCGTGCTCGCAACAGAATAGACGCGCTCGTCAGCGCCTGGGAGTCGCTCGGATACGACAAGACGCCCAAGCCCAATTTGACAGAAGCGCAGCTCAAAGCGGAGCTTAAGAGTATACAGGACGGCGGCAATGCCAACAACGCAAACCTCGTAGCAGACTTCGAGGCTACGACGAAGTTTTTCAAAGAAGAGCTCGAGGACGACTGGTCGATGGCACGCGACTCGTACTCCGACATAGTGTTCAAGGACGAGGCGGGCAAGGAATATAAAAACCTCTTTACCACCGACGTCGAAGTTTTCCTCTACAACGAGGGCAAGATTACCTGGAACAAAAAGGACGGCAAGCTCGAATCGGCGTATGCCACCGACGAAGAGATGAAAGCGGGCGTCCTCAAAAAATGGACAAAAGAATCTGCTATAAATATTATTTACAGCGAGAACATCCCCGAAAATCTCGGCGAGGTCGTCACGTATTGGATGACGGCAAGCAAGCTGTTCGAGGATCTCACCAACAAAGAGCTCGAAAAGGACGCCGAGACCATGGAAAAGACGTTCGACAACATTTCGGGCATTAAGTTCGCAAACGGCGGCGCAGCGCGCGGCGGCGAGGATAGCGTGGTAGTAAACGGCAAAACTTATACCACGCCGACGTATGCGGAGGACGGTTCCGTTCAAGGCGACGGGCACGAGGTGCTTTCCATCAAGATAAAGGGCGTCGACCCCAAAGCAAAGTGGAACTTCTCCTTCCCGGTAGCGCCCATGCACTACTATTCGTCAGACAAGTACATCAAAGAGTTTGACTACGTTAAGAATTTCGGCTTGCCTTGGAGCTCGCAGACCTTTATGAACGACGTCGTCAAACACCCCAACAAGATAGGCGTTCCCGTCGGTGCGGGTCCGTACATGGCGGTAAAGCAGTCGGGCGGCAGGGCGAACGCCGGCGACGCCGGTGAGTTCCGCGCAAACGGCATAATCTACTACGAGCGCAATCCTTACTACGTCAACGTCGCGGGTCACAATCCCAAAATCAAGAAGGTGCGCTACGTCGTAGTCGCTTCCAACCAGATGACGACCGACCTGTATTCGGGGCGCGTCGACTACTCCGAGCCCAATGCAAAGCCGGAGACCAAGGGCGAGATAGACAAAAAGAGCGGATATTCGAGCATGCAGGCCAAGACCAACGGTTACGGCTACATCGGCATCAACGCAGGTAAGCTCCCGTATCTCAACGTTCGCCGCGCAATAATGTACTCCATCAACACCAAGCTCTGCATCGACTACTACAAGAACACGGCGGAGCAGATTTGGCGCTCCATGTCGACGGCGAGCCAATACTATCCCGAGGGCGCTACCGCGTACTATCCGTACATCGGCGGCGCAATCCCCAACAATCTCGACGTCGTCGATCCCGCATATAAGGCATATATAACCAAAACAGGCAAGAAGTCCGGTCAAACCTTGTCGAGGGCTGAGCAGAAAGAGTTTATACGCCTCCTTATGGAAGAGCCTTATTCGCTCGACGCCAACAGCTATCCCGGCAACCCCACAAAGTATAAATTCCAAAAGATCAACGGCGTGTACGAAAAGTCGGGCTCGGCTACGCACTGGTGCCGCTATACCTTTACGATAGCGGGCGAGGTGACCGACCATCCGGCGTGGTCCGCGCTCTTCAACGCTGCCGACTTGCTCAACGACTGCGGCTTCGAAGTCACCGTCAAGACCGACTCGACCGCACTCCAAAAGCTTGCGAGCGGTCAGCTTGCGGTATGGGCGGCTGCCTGGAGCTCCACAATCGACCCCGACATGTATCAGGTCTACCACAAGGATTCCAAAGCGTCCTCCGTCCAGAACTGGGGCTATCCTTCCATTCTGCGCAACGCGGGCGGTATTTACGACACCGAAAACAAAATACTCGACGTTCTGTCCAACTACATCGAACAGGGCCGTCAGTACGAGGAATTTGAGGAACGCTATGATTTTTACGAGGCCGCTCTCGACGAGGTCATAAAGCTCGCGGTCGAGCTTCCGACTTATCAGCGTAACGACCTGTACGCGTACAACACCAGAAAGATAGACAAAAACTCGTTGAGCACTCCCACGGCTTACAGAAGCCCGACAAGCGAGCTCTACAACGTATCTCTCATTGTCAAAAACGAGGTTGCATAAGAACTGCGGATTTAAATCGACATGTTTAAGTACATCGTAAAACGACTGCTTTTGTCGGTCATCATACTTATCGGCGTATCGTTTATCATCTACGCACTCGTGCGCATGATGCCGATGAACTATATCGAGACAAAGTATTCGTCGCAGCTGTTGCAGGGTACCGTCACGTGGGAAGACGTAAACCGCTTCATGGATTTGTACGGGCTCAACGACAGTGTAATAGTCGGATACTTCAAGTGGTTCGGCAAGCTTGTTTCGGGCGATCTCGGCGAGTCGTTTAAGTACGAACGCCCCGTCGCGGAAGTCATAGGCGACTATATGTGGATATCGTTCGCCATAGCGCTTATTGCGACTATTTTGCAGTTCTTGATCGCTATTCCGCTCGGAATTTCGAGCGCGACGCACCAGTACTCTGTGCGCGACTACACCGTCACGGTGCTCACCATGATCGGTCTGTCGTTCCCGACCTATTTCTTTGCGGCAATAGTTATAAGAGTGTTCAGCTTGCAGCTCGGCTGGTTGCCGTCCGGCGGTCTTATCGATCCGGGCGTCGACTACGCCGCCGACTTTGCCGGACAAATGGCAAAGTTCGGCGACATGGCATATCACTTGATACTGCCGATATTGGTCAGCGTCGTGCTGTCCGTCGGCGGACTCATGCGTTACACGCGTACCAACACGCTCGAAGTGTTGAACGCCGATTACATAAGAACGGCGCGCGCCAAAGGTCTTTCCGAGCGCACCGTCATCTATAAGCACGCGTTTAGAAACACGCTCATTCCGCTCGCAACCCTTCTCGCGGGAATAATCCCCGGGCTTTTCGGCGGCATGATGATAACCGAGGAAGTCTTTGCCATCGACGGTATCGGTCGTTTGGCGTATAGGGCGCTCAGAGAGGGCGACATTCCGTTCGTCATGGGCTATAACATGTTCCTCGCGGTCTTGACCGTCATCGGCACGCTGTTCTCGGACATCATGTACGCGGTCGTCGACCCCAGAGTAAAATTGGCAAAGTAGGAGGTGGAGTTTATGTCAGATAAAGAAAAACAAGCTATGTCCGACGAGCTCGCCGCCGAAGAGACCGTCAATGCGGTTTCGCCGTCCGGCGAGGCGGCGGCAGCCGTGCTCGACGACGTATCCGTGGACACGGCGACCGTCGTTCCGACGGGCGACGAGGAGGAAACGTACAAGGAGATAAGCCCGATGCGGCTCGTTCTCCGTCGGTTCTTCCGTTCGAAGCTTTCCATTGTCGGAATAGTAATGATAGCGTTTTTGTTCATATTCTCATTCCTCGGACCGGTGTTTTGTTCGTGGGGTGAGGACGAGGTCGACATGTCGCCGACAGAGTACTCTTACGAATTTACGTACACGTATACCGACGAAAACGGCGACGTGGTCAAGGTGCTCGAAGAGTACACGTACATAGGCGAGATCAACGCATACGCCAATCCCGGTTCCAGACACCTTCTCGGCACCGACGAAAAGGGATTTGACGTGTTTGTCAGATTGATGTACGGCGGGCGCATATCGCTCATGATAGGCTTTATAGTCGTCATTCTCGAAACTTTGATAGGAATAGTGCTCGGCGGACTTGCCGGATATTTCGGCGGCTGGGTCGACCAGCTCATAATGCGTATAGTCGACATATTCAACTGCATACCGACCTTGCCTATACTCCTCATAGCTTCCGCGGTTATAGATTCGTGGCACCTTACGCCCGACCAGCAGATTTACGTTTTGATGGTGGTAATTACGCTGTTCAGTTGGAGCGGCGTGGCAAGGCTTGTCAGAGGTCAGATTATCTCACTGCGCGAGCAGGAATACATGACGGCAACCGAGGTCATGGGGCTTCCGACCTGGCGCAAGATATTTAAGCATCTCATTCCAAACGTCATGCCGCAGCTCATCGTTTCGATGACTTTAGGGTTAGGAAGCGTAATACTTTACGAGTCGACGCTCAGCTATTTGGGTCTTGGCGTTCAGCTTCCCAAAGCGGCGTGGGGCACGATGATATCGCAAGTAAACGATCCCGTCATATTCCAATACCACGTAAACGTTTGGCTGCCTGCGGGCATACTCATCGTCATCGCGGTTCTCGGCTTCAACTTTGTCGGCGACGGTCTGCGCGACGCGATGGACCCCAAGGCGAGGAAATAATCAAGCATGAAAGAGAAAAAAGCTTCAAATTATATCTCGATTCGGGAAAGCCGCAAGATCATAAAGTACAACATCAAGCAGATGAAGTACTACGAAAAGCTCAAGCGGCGCAAGCTTACCGAAGCGGAATATACATCACCGATGCGCGACGAAAACAATATCGTCGAAATCGACGGGCTCAAGACCTGCTTCTTTACCGATAACGGCACGGTCATGTCGGTCAACGGCGTTTCTTTCGACATTCCGCAAAACAAGATAATCGGCGTTGTCGGAGAATCTGGCTGCGGCAAGAGCGTCACGTCGCTTTCCATTATGCAGCTCGTTCAGGCGCCGCAGGGTCAGGTCGTAGAGGGCGAGATACGCTTCAATTCGGACGCCGCAGGGCGCGACGCAGAGGGAAGAAAGTTAGGCTTCAACATCGCGAAGATGCCGACCAAGGAGATGTATAAGATCCGCGGCAAGGACATCACGATGATCTTCCAAGAGCCGATGACGAGCCTCAACCCCGTGTTTACGATAGGCTATCAGCTCGACGAGGTAACGCTCCTTCACGACAAGTCGATGAAAAAAGAGGACGCCAAGGCGTACAGCATCGAGCTTTTGAGGAAGGTGGGCATATCGATGCCCGAGCACGTCTACAAGAGCTACCCTCACGAGCTTTCGGGCGGTATGCGCCAGCGCGTCATGATAGCTATGGCGATATCGGGACACCCCAAGCTCCTCATAGCGGACGAGCCGACGACGGCGCTCGACGTCACGATACAGGCGCAGATACTCGAGCTTTTGCGCGACCTACAGCGCAGCGAGGGCTGCTCGATAATGCTGATTACGCACGACCTCGGCGTTATTGCCGAAATGGCGGACGAGGTTGTCGTCATGTACGCGGGCAAGGTGATAGAGCACGGCACGGCGGAGGAGATTTTCTTCCACCCCAAGCATCCGTACACGATAGGGCTTCAAAAGAGCAAGCCGCTCTTGAGCTCGGACGCTAACAAGCCGCTCTACTCGATACCAGGTCAGGTTCCCAACCCCATAAACCTTCCCGACGCGTGTTACTTCAAAAACCGCTGCGCGCACTGCATGGACAAGTGCCGCGAAAAATATCCGGACACCGTCAAGGTTAGCGACACCCATTCCGTAGCATGCTATCTGTATAGCGAAGCAAACGGACAAAATAACGACGAAACAGCAAAAGAAATCGATAATGGCTAAAAAGGCTGATAACATGAAAAAACGCAACGCCGTAAAACCGAATACCGACGAGCTCGAAAAGGCTCCCGAGGCGCAAGAAAGCGTCGGTTCGGACGTGCCCGAGACCGCTGCGGAACATGTGGAGCATTCGCATTTTTGCATGCACTGCGGAAACAAGCTCCGCGAGGGCGACAACTTCTGCCTCAATTGCGGCACAGCTATCGACAGCTACGTCGGCGAAGCAAAGTTTTGCATGAACTGCGGCGGCGAGATAGGCGAGGACCACCTGTTCTGTCTCAATTGCGGAACGCCCGTCGGCTATGCTACGACGTCGGCCGAAGCCGCGGCTACCGCAACTGCCGAAACCGCACCCTCGTACGACGGGCCTATACTTAAGGTCGAACACTTAAAGAAATACTTTCCCATCAAGACAAACTTTTTCGGCAAGCCGATTAAGTTTTTGCGCGCCGTAGACGACATCAACTTCTCGCTCGAAAAGGGCAAGACGATAGGCGTCGTCGGCGAGTCGGGCTGCGGCAAAACGACGCTCGGCAGGACTATATTGAAGCTCCACGAGTCGAGCGGCGGCAAAATATATTTCGAGGGCGACGACATCACCGACCTCAACAGAGGTCAGATGCAAAAGTACCGCACCGACATTCAGCTTATATTCCAGGATCCGTATTCTAGCCTTCCGCCGAGAATGACGGTGGGAAGCATAATAGCCGAGCCCGTACGTGTACATAATATCGTTCCCAAAAACGAAGTACACTCATACGTTCTCGACATCATGAAAAAGTGCGGACTCAAGCCGCAGCACTATGACCGCTATCCGCACGAATTTTCGGGCGGTCAGCGTCAGCGTATATGCATTGCGCGCGCGCTCGCGGTTAAACCCAAGCTTGTAATATGCGACGAGCCGGTCAGCGCGCTCGACGTTTCCATACAGGCGCAGATCATCAACCTCTTAAAAGAGCTTCAACAGACGATCGGACTTACTTACGTGTTCATTTCGCACGACCTGTCCGTCGTCAAGTATATAACCGACAAGATTCTCGTCATGTATCTCGGCAACGCTATGGAAATGAGCGGGACCGAGGAACTGTTCGCAAATCCCCTGCACCCTTATACGCAGGCGCTGTTCTCGGCAGTCCCCGCGCCCGACCCCACGGCAAAGATGAACAGAATAGTTCTCGAGGGCGATATCCCGTCGCCCGCAAACCCGCCGGCGGGCTGCAAGTTCCACACGCGTTGCGCTAAGTGCATGAATGTGTGTAAGTTCAAGGTTCCCGAGTACGTCGAGGCGAGCCCCGACCACTTCGTCGCCTGCCACCTGTATAATAAAGATGTCATGGATAACCTCGACGAGTACGACGCAGAGTACGCCCGCTTAGAGGAAGAAAAGCGTCGCGCGCTCGAAGAAGAGCAGGCAAAAAAGAGCAAGAAAAAGAAAGTAGCGCCCGCCGCGACGGAAGAAGCCGAAACCGTTGAAGCGAGCGAAACGACGCAAATCGTTGAAACGACGGAAGCGCCGACGGACAATCATGTAAATTCCGTCGAGCCCGAAGCTCCCGCTGTCGAGGCGGCGAGTGAGCCCGACGAGAAAGCGGAAAAGCAAAGCGAAAAGACGGTGGACGAGGCAGTCGACAAAGCCGAGGCCGTCGGTCCCGTCGAAGCGGAGCCGCCCGAAAAGGTGGACGACAAGGACGACAAGGACGACGGCGATAACGGCGACAAGGGCGGCGAGGCGGAAAGCGCGCCGACCGAGGAGCCTACGGCGGAGCAAGCTCCCAAGGAGAAAAAGCCCAAGGCGAGCGGGACGGCTTCCCGCAAAAAGGGCGCAGGCAAAAAGAATAAGGCGAAGTTCGTCGACGACGGACGGACGGTGTTCAGCATGGAGGGGCTTAACCAAAGGAGTAGCAAACCTGCAGTGGAGCTTACCGGAAAGGAACGCCGCGCCATGATAAGAGCGGCATTCGCAAAGTATCTCCCTGCGTTTTTGGGGATGATCGGAAGCTTTTCCCTTGCGGCGCTACTCATATATTTATGGCTACATTAAGGAGATGACTTGACATGCTCAAAAACAACTCGATAAGTAAAAAATCTATTTGGTCAATCGTTGTCGTGATTATGATGGCGATTTGCTTTATTGCGGGCAATCTTTCGCATTTCGAAGCGCCGACCGTTCATAAGCCCGAGGATTCGGTCATCGAGTCGTCGCGCGAGCTCATGCTTTTCGACACCGACAGAAAGCTTACGCAGGACGACGCCACCTCGCGCATCAAGGCGGAATACCTCAAAGAGGCGGGCGGCTACCGTTCGGGCGATATAGTATCGGCGATAATCGAGCTTGAGGGTGACGCAGTTATCGACAGCTACCTTGACGGCGGCAGCGCCACGACCGGCTCGGTCGGCGAGTACGCCGCGAGCAGGGCAGGCAAGAACAAGATAAATACGATAAAATCCAAGCAGAAGGCTTTTCTTGCGAGGCTTAACGACGCGGCTCTCGTCAGCGAAGTCGGATACAGTTATTCGACCGTCATGAACGCCGTTTCGGTAAAGGTGCCGTACGGCAATATTTCCAAAATCGAACAGATGGACGGCGTCAAGTCGGTCATTCTGTCCGAAACGTACAACCTTCCCATGGCAGCGGAAAAGGGCTCCGACGAGGACAGGAAAAACACCGTCATAAACGACGTCGACGTCTATCCCGATACGGGTATATTCGATTCGAGCAGCGTCAGCTCGCTCGGCATTACCGGAAAGGGCACGGCGGTCGCCGTTCTCGACTCCGGCTTTGACTGCTCGCACGAGGTTTTCTCGCATCAGCCCGCGGGCGAGCTGTGGATTACTCAGGCAGACGTAACAGCCGCTCTTTCAAATCCCGAGCTCAATGCGCCGCAGACGACGGCGGGGCTCAAGATGACCGACGTTTGGTACAGCAATAAGATCCCGTTCACATACGACTACGGCGATAAGGACTTCGACGTATTCCCGTACGACTCCGAGCACGGCACTCACGTCGCCGGCATTATCGGCGGTCAGTCGGATACGATTACGGGCGTCGCAATCGACACCCAGCTCGTACTCATGAAGGTCTTTTCGGACTACAGCCAGGGCGCAGAGGAAGAGGACATTCTCGCCGCCGTCGAGGACTCGGTGCTTCTCGGCGTCGACTGTATCAACATGTCGCTCGGCACGTCGTGCGGTTTTTCGCGCGAAGCGGACGGCAGCAGGCTCAACGAGGTTTACGACAAGGTCAACACGAGCGGAATAAGTCTTATCTGCGCGGCGAGCAACAGCTACAGCGCGTCGTTCGGCGGCGAGCAGGGCAACACCAACTTCGTGTGGAACCCCGATTCGAGCACGGTCGGATCGCCCTCGACGTACCCTGCGGCGCTCTCCGTTGCGTCGATAAGCGGCGTCATGAGCAGTTACCTGTACGTCAACGACTCCGACGTCGTGTTCTTCACCGAGTCGGCGACCATAAGCGGCAAGCGCAACGACTTTATAAAAGAGCTGTACGAGAGTCAGCAACTCGGGGAGAAAGAGACAAAGGTTTACGAGTACATAACCGTCCCCGGTTACGGCTCGCGCATAAACTACATGACCGTCGACGTAAAAGGCAAGATAGCGCTCGTCAAGCGCGGCGGCAATATTTCGTTCGAGGACAAGGCGCTGTACGCAAAAGAAGCGGGTGCCGTCGCTTGTATCATATACAACAACGTCGAGGGTACGATAAGCATGTCGATGGGCAAGAGCGATCACATCCCGACGGTGTCAATCACCAAGGAAAAGGGCAACATGCTCGCGTTGCGCTCGAGCGGCACGATTGCGGTCAGCAAGAGCTACACCGCCGGCCCGTTCATGTCCGACTTTTCGAGCTGGGGCCCCACCCCCAACCTCGAGCTCAAGCCCGAGATTACGGCTCACGGCGGCGAGATAAAGTCGTCCGTTCCCGGCGGCGGCTACGACAACCTCAGCGGTACGTCGATGGCGTCGCCCAACCTCTGCGGCGTAGTCGTTCTCGTCAGACAGTTCCTGAAGGATAAGTTCCCCGACTACTCGCAGCAGCAGATAGTCGTTCTCGCCAACCAAATGTTGATGTCGACGGCGACCATAGTTCTCAACGAGGAAGGCAATCCGTACTCGCCGAGAAAGCAGGGCGCGGGTCTTGCAAGCCTCAGTAACGTCGTCAATACCAAGGCGTATCTGTCCGTCGACGGCAAAGACAGGACCAAGCTCGAGCTTTTGGACGACCCCAAAAAGACGGGCAAATACCACATGGAATTTAACGTCGTCAACATTTCGGACGACGACGTCGAATACAATCTGTCGCTCATCGGAATGACCGAAACGGTCTCCACCTCCGACAACGAGCACGTCGCCGAAAAGGGCAGTATCCTCGGCGGCAAATACTCGGCACGCGTAAGCGGCAACGGAACGCTTAAAAGCAATAAGATAAAGGTAAAGGCGGGCGGAACCGCAAAGGTGTCGCTCGACTACACTCTGACCGCCGCCGACAAAAAGGCAATCGATACGAAGTTCCCCAACGGAATGTTTGTCGAGGGCTTTGTCAAGCTTTCGTCGACGGAGGATATTGACCTCAACGTGCCATTCCTCGCGTTCTACGGCGATTGGACGCAAGCTCCTATATTCGACAAGACGTACTACGACGTAGAGTCCGAAGCGCACGACGGCTCTATCGACGACGAGGATAAGCTCAAGGCGGACTACTACGCGTCTACGCTTTACGGCTCGTACTACAACAACTACGTCATTCCGCTCGGCACATATCTTTACGATATACCGGCGGGTTACGACGCGATTCCGGCAGTCGCCGAGCACGCTTCGATAAGCGACGTTCAGGGCACGGTCGACGGCATTTACGCCGTGTATGCGGGCGTTTTGCGAAACTGCAAGACGATGACGTACACCATCACCGACAAGCTGACGGGCGAGGTCATCAAGGAATACGTCGACTACAACGTGCTGAAGTCGTTCTCCAACGGCGGCTCGCCGCTGCCGTCCTTCGAGCTTTTGGGCTGGAGCAGCGCGAGTATGCCGCTCATCAACAACCGCCAGTACGAGTTTAAAATGCTCGGTCGGCTGGACTACGGCGAGGATGGGGGACTTACGACCAACCGCAACAACACGTTCAAGGTTGACTTCACTTTCGACAATGAAGCGCCGATTATAAAGAGCGTCGTTTACGAAAAGGAATACGACAGGGCTACGAAAAAGAACCGCTACTACCTGACGATGACCGTTTTCGACAACCACTTCGTCCAGGCGATCACGCCCATTATCTTCACGTCCGACAGCTCGTACACCACGCTTTTCGACGAACCCATACCCGTTTACAGCGAAAAGGGCAAGGAAAGCAAGGTGCGCTTCGAGATTACCGACATTTTGAGCAACACCGTGTACGACGCAATGCTGACGAACGCGCTCGGCTTTGCGATAGACGACTACGCGCTCAATACCAATGTGTATCTCTGCCAGCTCCCCGGAACGCGCGGCAACTTTAAGTTCACCAAAAACGGCGAGCCCGACGGCTCTCAGCTCACAATACTATCGATGTACGAGGACGAAATAATCGACCTCACGAAGTATCTCTCGACGACGGACAAGACTGTAGACGCAGATAAGGATTATCTTAAGTATCTCGATTGGACTTCGTCCAGCCCCGAATTTGCTCAGGTCCAGTTTGGGCAAGTGCGCGGCATTAAATCGGGAAAAACGACGATAACCGCTACGGAATACCTGTACGGCGTCAACGCCTCTGTAATAATAAGTGTCAAGCCGCGCGAAGAAGCAGCGCTGTTGACAGACGATGAGCCTACCGCGGCGGCAGGGCAAGAGGACGGCAACCTCGGCACGGCGGGCGCCAAAAACGACGGAATTTCGACGCGGTCGGCAAACGACGTTCCCGACGTTTCGCAGGCGGAAATAGATACGCTGAGGTTTTCGTATTTCGAAACCAAGTACGCGTACCCGCGTTCGGGCGATACGAGCATGATAGGCGACACGGGCTCAAAACGGTTCTTATCGGCGTTTACCGGTCGACTCGAAATGTACCCCGGCGAAAAGATTAAGCTGTTCTACGAGATTCAGCCTTGGTACGTCGCCGACAAGTACCCCGCGACGTACAAGTCGTCCAACGAGACGATTGCGACGGTCGATCAGGAAGGCAATATCACCGCGCTTAAAAAGGGCAGCGTCAACATCACGCTCGAGCTGCAGGGCTCTAACCTTATGGCGATACTCGGCATAACCGTCAACAGCGAATTTGTCATTGACAGTATGCGCACTCTCGTTGCGTACAAGGGTCCGGGCGGTCACGTCGTAATTCCCGACGACGAGGGTATAATGTATATCGGCGCGTACTCCTTCTGTCTGTACACCACCGACGACTCTATCAAGGTGGACGAAAAAGACTACGACGCCAACAAGGTGCCCGGCACCAACTCGACGGTTTTGAGCGTGACGATCCCCAACGGCGTAGAGGACATACAAAAGTACGCATTCTACGGCTGCACGGCGCTCGAAGAGGTCAACATTTTGGGCCACGTCAAATACATTCGCGACTTCGCGTTTTCGGGCGACGTGAACCTTACCAAGATCAACCTCGAAGATGTTTACGGCGTGGGCAGATACGCATTCGAGGGCTGCACTTCGCTCGACAATATCAATCTGAAAAGCATGTACTCAATCGGCGACCACGGCTTTGTCGGCTGCTCGGCGCTGAGCACTCTCGACCTCTCCGCGCTCCGCAACACCGGCGCGAGCGCATTCGAGGGTTGCACCTCGCTCAAGAGCGTCATTCTCAACGAGCACACCAAGCTCGCTGTAAGAATGTTCGCAAACTCCGGCTTGGAGTCGGTGGACATCTACGAGCGCGTCGAAATCCCCGAAAAGTGCTTTATGAACAGTAAGGCCTTGGAAAAGGTGACCATTCACAACACGCTTGTCGGCGTGGGCATGGGCGCGTTTGCGGGCTGCTCGGCGCTCGAAAGCTTCGAGTTTAAGGGCGGCGCACAGCGCATTGACCGCTTCGCGTTCGAGGACTGCACCGCGCTTACGAGCTTCACGCTTCCCAATAGCGCAGTAAGGCTGGGCGGCGACGTGTTCCTCAACTGCAAAAATCTCACCGAAATAGTCATTCAAAAAGATACCGTCATTTCGGACATAGCGTCGGCTCTGTTTGACGGCGCGGCTCTTTCCAAGATAACCGTAGCGGAAGGCAACAAGGTCTACTCGGTGTCCACCGACGGAAAGATGCTCATTACCGCTTCGGCGAGCACGCCCGACACGATAGTGTTCGTCGTGCCTTCGCTTGCGGGCAACTACGCGGTAGACGAAGCGTACAAGTACATCTCGGCGGGCGCGTTCGGCGGATCTGGCATAACCGCGCTCACCATTCAAAACCCCGAAACAGTGATAGGCGATTATGCGTTCTATTCTTGCAAAAACCTGACGAGCGTAACGCTGCCTGCGTCCGATAAAGTGACGATAGGACACTACTCCTTTGCAAATTGCGATAAGCTTACGACGATAAACAACCTTCAAAGCATTTTGAAAATAGGCAACTACGCGTTCGGACGGACGGGACTTACCCAAGTGACGATCGGCGATAACGCCGTTTGCGGCGAGGGCGCGTTCTTCGAGTCCAAGCTGACCACCGTCACGGTGGGCAAAAACGCCAAGTTCGGCGAAGCGGCGTTCCAAGAGTGCAAGGCGCTCAAGACGGTCAACATGCCTGCGGACGGCGGCGTACATTTCGGCAAGGGGTGCTTCTCCGGCGATACGGCGCTCACTACAATCGACCTCAGCAAGCACGACGGCGAGATAGAAGAATATGCGTTCTTCGGCTGCACCGGACTTACATCGGTTACGCTTTCCGAAGTACAGCACATCGGCGAATACGCATTCGCGGAATGCAGCGCGCTCGCAACCGTCAATATGCCCAAAGTGATAACGATAGGCGAGGGTGCGTTCTCAGTCATTTACGAAGGACATTCCGCGGCTGCGATAAAGTCGCTCGTTCTCCCCGAAACGCTGACGAGCCTCGGCGAATACGCGTTCTTCTACTGCACGCGCTTGACCACGGTTACCATACTCGGCTCGATAGAGATCATTCCCGAATCGGCGTTCGAGGGATGCACCATGCTCCAGCGCGTCGAGCTCCCGGCGACGGTGACCGAGATAGGCGATTACGCGTTCTACGGTTGCACGCGACTTTCGAGCATCAACCTCGGTGGCGTGACGACTATCGGCGAAGGCGCGTTCATGTACGATTCAGCGCTTGCTAACGTCGACTTTAAGTCGATTGAAACCGTCAAAGAGGGCGGCTTCGGCGGCACGGGACTTGCCGGCAGCATCACGGCGAACAAGCTCGTGTATGCGGGCGATCAGGCGTTCCAGAGCGTGCGCAAGGTGTCGATCACGTCTTTCACCGCGCCCAACCTCAAGTACATCGGAGTAAGCGCGTTCCAAGACAACTTCAGCCTTGCGGAATTTGTGTTCTCGTCCGATATCGAGTACGTCGGCATCGGCGCGTTCTACGGCTGCGACGCGCTCGGCGGCTTCTACTATCTCGGCGACGGCGGCAGCAAACAGTCGAGCGGCGTAGTTAACGGCTACGCAGAACTCGTCGACGGCGTGCTGTACACGAGAATGCCGAACGGCGACCTCATGCTTTCGTCAATACCTGCGGGGCGGTCGATGTCGACCTTTATCCTCAAAGAGCGCACGACGGCGATTGACCAATACGCGGCAAACGCCAACAAGACGATACTCAACATCGTTCTTGCAGATTCGTTACGCTCGATAGGCAACTTCGCGTTTGCGGGTTGCACCAACCTCGCGTCGGTCGAGTTCAAGTCGTACACCGCGCCCACGCTCGAAAACTTCTACGTCCCCATTGACAACAGCTATGACAACATCGTTGTCGAGGGCGATCCGGGCTACGAGCTCGTTCACAACCAATTCTCGGCGTTTAACGACACGCTGTGTTACTTCAACTTTATCGGCCTTGCCGGAAAGTACAACCCGATCAAGATGATCCTTCCCGCAAACGCCGGTCTTGTCGGCTACGACTCGCTGATATACGAGGTGTTCTTCGGCAAACAGGCGAACGCCGAGATAAGCAATTACGTCGCGATGGACGCAAACCTTACGGCGTTTATTGCGGGTGCAAAAGAGATTATGCGCATCAAGACGCTCGTTATGACAGACGAGCAGTTCATAAACGAAACCATTTCGGCGCTCGAAGCGACAAGCCAAAAGGGTACTGACTACGGCTACACCGCAGAGGAGTGGAAGGCGCTCGTTGACGCGGTCTACGGCGCGAAACAAAAGATTAACGAGATGAAAGGCGTCAAGACGCCCGCCAAGCCGACAACCGAACCGTCGGGCGGCATTGAGGGTTGGGCGATTGCGCTCCTAGCGGTTTGCGTTGCGGTCATTGTTGCCTCAGGCGCGATCGTTGCCTACCTGATGATGAATAAAAAGAAGGGGGGCACTAAATGAGAAGAAGACTCGTAAGCATTCTCCTCGTAATATGCTTGGCGCTCGGGATTGCCGCTTGCGGCGACGGCGGCGAGAAAAAGCCGGAAGCGGTAACGCTTTCCATGCCTCAAAATCTGCGAATAATAGAGCAGGAAACGGTAGGCGTTGTCCGCTGGGATAAAGTGCCTAACGCGGAGTACTATATCGTCACCGTGAACGGCACAGACAACGAGACCGAAAACACGTCGTGGGAAATAACGCCCCTGTCGATAGACTATACTGTGTCCGTCGTGGCGTGCCGCAAGGGCGCAAAAAATTCGCCTGCGGCGACGGTCAACTTTTCCAAGCGCACGGTGTCGGTGGCCATTTCGGGCGGTTCGGAATGCCGCAGCGGCAAGACGCTTCAGCTGACCGCGACTGTCACGAACGCGCCCGATAACGGCGTCACTTGGTCGATAACGTCGGGCGAGAGTTATGCCGAAATAAGCGCGGCCGGACTTCTCACCGCAAAGACTGTTGCGGGCGATAAGCTCGTCACTGTCAAGGCGACGAGCACATACGACCAAACGGCGAGCGCGACTAAGGTCATCACGATAACGGCAAAGCCCGAACTCACGCAAGAGATGTTTGACGGACTCGACAACGCCAAGCTGTCGTACGAGGGGTATATTGAGACGGAGCAGTGGCTGCTCGGCTCGTTCGGAACCTCCGACGAGCTTGTCGGCGCCGTTACTCGTACGGTAACTACGACGATGGACGAGAGCAGTTGGTTTGTCGCGTATCAGGACGTCAACGGGCTTGTAAAGCGCGTTTATTACGAGGACCGCGACAATATCGACGGGCGGGCGAGCACCGCTTGCAAGGTTTCCGTCGATCTGATGAACGAAGAGACCGTTGAGCCTTTGAAAGTCGGCGGCGAGCTTGTCGCGTGGACGGACGTCGACTACACAAACAAGCTTAAAGACCTCAGCGTTGCCGACTTTACGTTCAACGACAGCAATTGGCGCTGGCAGTATACAGGCGGCGCGAACGCGCAGGAACGCAGCGCCAATATAAAGGAAATAGTCGCTTCGATAGGCGAGTTCGGCTTCGTGCCCAAGGATTTTTATCTCATCGTCGAAGCGGACGTAATTATCGGCGTGTTCATCGAATCGGAGGACGACTTTCTCTCGTATTCGGGTTATGCCGTGCGCTCCAAGCTGACCGCTTCCGTCGACGTCGGCGATCTGGTCAACGTCAAGAAGGTGGCAAAGTTCGAGCACAAGGAAATGCACGACGAGCTTGCCGCCGCAATTGAGAAAATGCACGGCCTCACAAGCTACACGACCGAGGTGCTCGACAACGGCACGTCATTGGAAGAGGGCGCGCAGTACAACGGTTACGTCGAAACTGTGACGGACGACACGTGCTATATGCGCCCGTTCGAGTTCGAGCCTTTTCCTAACCTGCTCGTCGAAATAGGCAACGGCGTGCGCACATTCTCAGGCCTCGACTTCGGGTTTGTCAAGTGCGCCGACGAACTGTACAATTCGTTTGAGCTTAAGGAAGGCAAGTACGTCGCCGCGCGCGCGTTCGAGACCGAATTCGGCGCAGCAAAGCCGTCGTTCGCGTTTGCCGCCGAGATATTCACGAGCGTCAAGGACAACGGCGACGGGACCAAGACGTACTACGTAGATTCGTCCATGCTGGGCGTCGCTACGACGTTGTATAACGGTCTCGGCAACGAGATGAACATATACGGCATCTTCGCCAATTCCAACTTCCGCTCCACGGCATTCGTTCCGTTTGTCACCGTCAATGCCGACGGGTATATTTCGGCAGCAGCGTTCAGCTACTACATCAGCTCGTACTACGGCGAGATCAGGATAGAGTATCGCGACTTCGATTCGGCAAACGTTTCCGCCGAAGTCGCGCAAAAGCTGGGCGAAATAAAGAGCTCGCCGCGCACTACGCCCACGGGGTGGGGCGAGATCGAGATAGCGCTTGCCGAGGACGATGACAAGCCCATCGACGCGCTCAACCATTTCAAAAAGCTTTTCGACGACGACATAGCGGATAGACTTCCGTACTTCGGCGCGGCGCTCGGCGACACGTTCAACTCCGGCATCACCGACTTCAGAAGCATCAGGGTTGGCGATAAACGCGTTACAGTCGAGTCGGTCACGCTGTTCTTCGAGGTGCCGTTCGATATTAACTACAGTATCGATTCGTCGATCGCCAAGCTCGTCGAGCTTCTCGAAGACAACGGCTTCTCCGTCAACGAGAGCGGCGTGTACGTCAAGGGCAACATTTCGGTTCAGCCTGCCGACTCGCAAAAGCGGCTGTTCGTGTACGTGTGGAACAATTCGCCGACGGTGTAAGCATCGAGGCGTAGTTACAGTGAATAGTGAAGAATAGATTAAGAAAGCGCGGGATAGAATGCTCGCGCTTTTTTTATGCGGCTCCGCGCTTTGCTCCGCATTTGAACACATTTCGACCCCGTCGCACTCGACAGAACCCCGACATTATACTGTGCGGTTTTTAGCGGATTTCGTCGCATATTTTGACATTTTTTGACACAAAATAAGGGTGGTTTGTAGTCAATATGAACAAAAAACGAGCAAAATAATTGTATAAACCTATTGACAAATATATATCCACGGTGATATAATTCATACAGCTAAATAAAATCTATCTTTGGGAGGAAATTATGAAGAAGGCACTTTCTATTTTGCTTGCCGCGGCGACGGCTGTTTCGGTATGCGGCGGGCTCGCTGCTTGCGGCGGCGACGACAGCACAACCATTACGGTTTGGGCGCCGGTCAAGTCAATTGCAGGCTACAAGCAGGTAGCAGCAGACTGGAAAAAGGCGCACTCCGAGTACAAGGATTGGACAATCAAGTTCTCGGCGCACGAGGAAAGCGTCGTCCAGACAGACCTCGGAAACGACATGTCCAACAAGGGCGACATTTTCTTTTTCCCGTCCGACCATTTGTATAAACTCGTTCAAAAGAAGGCTGTCGCACAGCTTCCTCAATCGTATGCCGAAGAAGTCGCGGGTCGCGACCATGAGGACGTCGTAGAATACGCGAAGAACGGCGAGGGCAAAAATCCGTACGCCTATCCCGCGACGTACGACAACGGCTACATGCTGTACTACGACAAGGATTTGGTCGGCGAAAAGGATATCGAGTCGCTCGACACCTTGCAGGCCGCCGCGAAAAGCAAGAAGCTTCCCTTTATTTGGGAATACAGCAACGGCTACTATTCCTGCTCGATGTTCCTCGCGGCAGGCATAACGTTCGACTACAACGCCGACCATACTAAGTACAACACCAACGTCAACAGCGACGAGGGCAAAGCGGTACTCAAGGCGTGCTACGATTATCTCAATCCCGACACGAACGGCAACGGCACAAGCCCCACGCTTATCGTAAGCGATCAGGCCGACACCAAATTGCCCGACGGCTTCGGCAACAAACAGATTATCGCCGGCGTCGGCGGATCGTGGGTGTGGCCGCAGATCAAAGCGTCGGTCGAGCTTGGCGGCCGCGTAGCGGAGGACGTCATCGGCGTTACCGTATTGCCTAAGTTCACCTACCAGCTTAACGGAAAGGACGTCACGAAAAACATGTACTCGCTGATAGGCGGCAAGTTCTGCGGCGTAAATGCGCAAAAGCCCAAAGATAAGCAAAAGGCCGCTCACTCGCTCGCGAGCTATCTCACCGGCTACGAGGGACAGAAGGTGCGTTTCCAGACGACGAACGCAGGTCCGTCCAACAAGGAGCTTGCCGCTGAGGACGAGATCAAGAACAACATGGTCTTGCAGGCATTCCAGGCTCAGAAGGAGTTCGGATACACTCAAAACGACCAGCCGGACGCGTTTTGGTCCGCCAACCTGTTGTCCAAGATTTCGACGGGCGACATCGGCATCTCCGACATATCGAAGTCCATTTCGGACTGGGCGGATTTGTTGATCAAGTCGGTTTAATAGGTAAATAGCTAACCACACTACTCGGGAGTGAATTTATGGCTCAGGATACGACCGTAAACACCGTTCCTACTTGGAAAAAATACAACCGTCCTTGGTATCAAAAGTTTGGGCTTGCGGTTTTGAATTACATCAAAAACGTAGGCACCATGATTTGGAACGTCATAAAGAACATCCCTCATGCGATATGGCGCCTTATATGCGCGATAGGGCTGTGCTTTCAAGGATTGTGGACAAGGTTTAAAAACGGTGATTTCAGAACCAAAATATCATACTTGATATTCGGGTTCGGGTGCTTTACGAGAGGGAAGAAGCAGGTGCTTAAAGGCATATTGCTCTTCCTGTTCGAAGCGCTGTTTATAGTGTACATGATTTTTATAGGCGGACCCAACCTCGCATTGATGGGTTCGCTCGGCACCATCGAGATGACCGAAGATCCGGACGGGTTCGGATATATCGACAACTATCATAACTCGATGGAAATACTCATCTTCAGCGTCATGACGATATTCTTCATAATATTCTTTGCGTACATGTACATAAAGAATACGAAGATAGCGTATGACACTCAAAAGCTCGTCGAGGCAGGTAAGCCTCTTTCGGGTCCCAAGCAGCAGCTCAACTACGCCTTAAACGACGGCTACCACGTGACCGTCTTGGCGCTGCCCGTACTCGGCGTATTGCTGATAACGGTTTTGCCGCTTACGGTAAACATTCTCGTCGCGTTCACCAACTACGACTGGATGCACAACCCTCCGGCGCAGCTGTTTGATTGGACGGGCTTCGAGGCGTTCGGCAAGCTGTTCGGGCGAAGCTTCGGCACACAACTTTGGTCTGTTCTCGGGTGGACGCTTGTATGGGCGGTCTTTGCGACGTTTACCAACTTCTTCTTCGGCATGTTCCTCGCAATGATCATCAACAAGAAGTCCATCAAGCTCAAGACCTTTTGGCGCACTTGCTTTGTCATCGTCATAGCCGTTCCCGACTTTATCTCGCTCATGATGATGAGCAAGTTCTTCTCCTACAACCCGATGAAGAGTTCGACCGGCGCGTTCAACCGAATACTGAGCGACTGGTTCCACATCAAGTTTACGACGGAGGGCGGTATCGACTGGTTCGGCACGTCCACATTCTCGGCAGGCATGGCGAGGGTGTCCGTCATCGTCATCAACCTGTGGCGAGGCATGCCGTTTACGATGCTTTCCACATACGGCATATTGATGAACATTCCGGAAGAGCTTTACGAGTCGAGTAGGATAGACGGCGCCGGTCCCGTGCGCAGGTTTGTTTCGATAACATTCCCGTACATAATGTTCGTAATGGGTCCTTCGCTCATTACGACGTTCACCGGCAACATAAACAACTTCAACGTCATATTCTTCTTGACGGGCGGCGGTCCCAACAACGTCGGCAACTCGCCGGGCGATACGGACCTTCTCATCACCTGGCTGTACAAGCTGACGGTCGACAGCGCCAACGAGCAGTTTGCAATGGGCTCGGTCATAGGTATATTCACATTCCTCATCACCAGCTTCTTTGCGCTAATCGTGTTCAACAGCTCCAAATCGATTAAGCAGGAGGATACGTTCCAATGATAGGACTTCGTTCTAAGCGTATCATTTCCGATACCATAATCTATATCGTACTACTTGTGATGGTAGTTATATGGTTGTTCCCGCTTGTCTGGATGGTGCTCCGCGCGTTTGACGTAAACGGCAACGCCGCGTCGTCGTCGATATTCCCCAGGGAATTCACGCTCGACAACTTCAAGGACTTGTTCGCCGGCAGCGACTACGAGCAGTTCCCGTACGGCAGATGGCTTCTCAACACGCTCATAGTGGCGCTCGGTTCGTGCGTAATTTCCACGCTGATGGTTCTCATGGTGTCGTACGCACTGTCAAGGCTTCGCTTCAAGGCGAGAAAGAAGCTGATGAACATTGCGCTCATACTCGGACTGTTCCCCGGCTTCCTGTCGGTCATAGCGTTGTACTACATCTTTAAGACGTTCGGTTTGGCGGGACGAATGGAATCCGACATGCCGTTCATAAACCTCATCGGCTTGATTCTCGCGTACTCGCTTGCGTCCGGCACGGGCTACTACATCGTCAAGGGCTTTTTCGACACCGTGCCGATGGCTATAGACGAGGCGGCGCGAATAGACGGTGCGACCAAAAACCGCATCTTCTGGCAGATGATAATTCCCCTTAGTAAGCCGATAATCATTTACACGATATTGACTTCGTTCATCGGTCCGTGGTGCGACTTTATTCTTGCCGCGACATTCCTGGGCTCGAACGACACGTATCTGACAATAGCGGTCGGCATACGAAAGTGGATAAGCGGCGAAACGCTTCCGTCGACGCACTTCGCACGGTTCTGTGCGGGCGGCGTGCTGATAGCGGTACCTATCACGATACTGTACCTCATCATGCAGAAGTTCTACGTCGCGGGTATCACGGGTGGCGCCGCGAAGGGTTAACGACAACCTTAAGTAAAATACCCGCGGCTGAGGTCGCGGGATTTTTACATGTTTTACGATAACGTTTGGGAGACAAAATGAAATTGAAAAAGGTTTTGGCCGTAGCGTCGGCTGCGGCTGTCGCGGCGACCATGTCGCTCGGCGCGGTGGGCTGTTCGAACGACGGCGGTTCGTCCGTCGACGCGACGCCCAAGAATACCGACGAGTACATCATTCCGCAGGATTATTGCAGAACGTACTACGAGGTTTTCGTGCGCAGCTTTGCCGACGGCAACGGCGACGGCATAGGCGATCTTCGCGGGCTTGCGGACAACCTCGACTATCTCAATGACGGCGACGACAGCACGACGACAGACCTCGGCATAAACGGTATTTGGATGATGCCCATAAACGCGTCGCCTTCGTACCACAAGTACGACGTTTCCGACTACTACGCGATTGACGACGAATACGGCACGATGGAGGACCTCGAATACCTCGTTGCCGAGTGCAACAAGCGCGGAATATGGCTGCAAATGGACCTCGTACTCAATCACACGTCGTCCGACCATCCTTGGTTTAAAGAGGCGGTGTTAGAGGCGCAGAAAGGTCTTGAACCCGAATCGAGCCGCGCCATGTCGCGATACAATTTTGCGCTCAGCAAGACGAGACCAAACGACGTACACGCGAGCGCTTGGCGCGAGGTGCCCGGCGCGCCCGACTATTGGTACTTTGCGAACTTTTCCACCGACATGCCCGACCTCAAGCTCGACAACAAAGAGGTGCAAGAGGAAATAAAAAAGATAGTCGATTTTTGGCTCGGGAAGGGCATAAGGTCGTTTAGGCTTGACGCCGTGCCCAGCGCGTTCGGGCGTTCTGACGTCGCGTCGTATTCCGACAAAAACGGCGAGTTCTGGACTTGGTTCAACGACTATTGCCACGAAAAGGGTGCCGAGGTTTTCGCCAAGGACGGCGACGAGATAGGCGCGTATTGCTACAACGTCGGCGAAGTGTGGACGTCGGACAGCAATACGATAAATCAATATTTCGGGACGGGAATGTCCAACTTCAATTACTCGGTCGCAAACAGCGACACGTCCGGCTTCGGCGGAGCTGTAAACGACGGCAAGAAAGCGGCGATATTTGTCGAGAGAATGCAGGAATTGCAAGTCGGCGCGATTGAAGCCGACAAAAACGCTATCTTAAGCAACTTCCTTTCAAACCACGACAACAACAGAAGCGGCGAGCAGATTTTCGGCTCTAAACCGTCCAAAATAAAGCGCGGCGCAGGTTTGTACCTGCTAATGCCCGGCAGCCCGTACATCTACTACGGCGAGGAAATCGGCGCAAAAGGCAGCGGCAGGGATGAGAACAAGCGGCTCGCTTTCAACTGGGGCGATAAGCGCACGGTCAAGAACCCCGCAAGCGCGAATTATGACGAAAAGCAAAAGCTCGGCTCGGTCAAGTCTCAGACAAACGACGCGAATTCCGTTCTCACTTATTACCGCAACGCGATTAAGCTGCGCAACCGTTTCCCCGAGATAGGGCGCGGTGCTATGACGGCGTATGCGCTGAACAAGGACGGGGAGCTTGTGGTAGCTTCCGACATAAGCAGCACGCTTAGCGACGACGAGTCGCTGTACGGCGTAAACAAAGTAAACGGCGTCATTGCGGCGTATACGCTCAAATGGAAGGACAGGGAAGTGCTGATAGTACACAACCTCGGCGACGTGAAGGCGTCGTTCAAAGCGACGGCGTTTTCGGACTACGAGATTGTTGCGACATTGAAAGCGGACGGCGGAAGCGTTTCGTTTGCAAACGGCGTTTTCAACATGTCGGGCGGCACGGTTGCCGTGCTCAAAGTAAAAGCGGCGTAAAGCCGCAAGGTGTCAAGCCGTGCGCTTGACGTTTTATCGGTCAATACGGCGAAGCGCCGATTGATATAAAAATTCATTTACATTTGCAATGGGAGGCAAAAAGATGAAAAGGACCGGAACAAAAAGACGTGCCGATGTTTTTCGTTGCGGCGTTGTTGCTCTGCTGATAGCGGCAATCGCGTTTTTGACCGCTCCGTTCGTGTCGATGCGTTCGCATGCCGAAAGCGCAGAGCGCACCGAGACGCAGGAGGTCGAAGCCACGCAACCCGAAAAGACGGCGCAAAACTCGCTCGCAAGAGCGGCTGAACCGATGGCGAAGTTCCAGCTTCGTATCGTGTATTACAGAGCGGACGGCAATTACACCGGCTGGAATATGTGGATTTGGGGCGCAGGCGCAGGCGGCAATTACACCGAAGATTCGAACAGTTCCAGCGGCATTTTTACAAACGAGATCAATATAAACGGCAAGGATTGCATGTGGCTCTTGATCGAGATTGAAAACGCCGTTCCCGACAGCGACGGCAATATTATCGGACTGATAGTCAGGCATTCGGAAGGCGGCACTTGGTGGCATAAGCAAAGCGCGGATATGTTCCTCCCCGCCGACAAGGTCAATCCGAACGGAATAACAGTTCTCTATTTCATTCAGGACTCGGATACCATATACTACGATGCGGACGAAGCTCTCGCAGACAGAGTTATGAGCGCTACGTTTGAGGACAACAGCGGCAAAACCGAGGTCAAGTTCTCGACCAACACGCCCATAAAGTCGTCTTTCAGGTTCGAGGTACAGGATGGCTCGGGTACTGCTCACGGCTCGCTTAACTGCTTCGACGTCGGCAAGTACAACGGCACGCTTTCGGGCGTCATTCCGTTTACCGGCAGCGTCGATTTCGGCGAGGAATACACCGTCGTCGAGACGAGCGAGGACGCGACGCTCATACCCGCGGTTGTTATGAAGCACAAGCTTTACGACTCCGCCGACTTTATCAATAAATACACCTACACCGAGGACCTCGGCGTTACGTACTCCGCCAATTCGTCCAAATTCACCGTTTGGACGCCCGTAGCATCCGACGTCAAGCTCAACATCTACGACAGCGACACCGCCGCAAACGCGACGCAGCACCAGATGACTCGCGGCAATCACGGCGAGTGGACGGTGACAGTAAACGAGCCGCTCAACGGCAAGTACTACACGTACTCGGCGACGGTCAACGGCACGGTCAAAGAGGTTGTCGACCCGTACGCGAGAAGCGGCGGCAGGAACGGCAAGCGCGGCATGATACTCGACCTCGCGGCGACCAATCCCGCAGGCTGGGAAAATCAAAACAATCCCACGCTCAAGTCGTATTCGCACGCCGTAATCTACGAGGCGCATCTGCGCGATCTCACCATTCATGAGAGCAGCAACGTAAGCCCGGCAAAGCGCGGCAAGTTCCTCGGCATGACAGAGGGCGGCACGCCCGAAAAGCCGACGCCGCTCGATTACCTCACGGATCTCGGCGTTACCGCCGTGCACTTCCAGCCGCTGTTCGACTTTGCGTCGGTTGACGAGTATTCGGGCAACGCCACGTATCAGAGCGAAGGCTACGAAGGTAACGGTCAGTTCAACTGGGGCTACGACCCGCTCAACTACAACATGCCCGAGGGCTCGTATTCGTCCGATCCGTCCAACGGCGCGACGCGCGTCAACGAGATGAAGGCGATGGTTATGGCGCTTCATAACGCAGGCATTCAGGTCATTATGGACGTCGTTTACAACCACGTATCGAGCGCGGGCAATTCCAACTTCGAAGCGCTCATGCCCGGCTACTACTTCCGCGTAAACGACAGCGGCTCGTTCTACAACGGCTCGGGCTGCGGCAACGAAACCGCTTCCGAGCGCGCAATGTTCAGGCGCTTCATGATCGACTCGGTCAAGTATTGGACGGAAGAATACAAGATCGACGGCTTCCGCTTCGACCTCATGGGACTTCACGACATCACGACGATGAACAAGCTTTACGAAGAAGTCGCGAAGGTCAACGAGGACACGATGATCTACGGTGAGCCTTGGACGGGCGGCACGAGCGGACTTCCCGAAGAAGATGCCGCTATTCAGAAAAACATCAAGAAGATGCCCAACATCGCCGCGTTTAACGACATCATTCGCGACGGGCTCAAGGGCAGCGTGTTCTCGTCGACCGACACCGGATACGTGTCCGGCAAGGCTCTCGACGCAGCTCCGTACGTAGGTGCGGCGGGCGGCACGGACGCGCTTTCCGAAGCGTACTATAAGACGCTCGGCTCAGATAAGGCGTACTTTGCGGTAAATCCGACGCAGAGCATAAGCTACACCGCCTGCCACGACAACTCGTCGCTGTGGGATAAGCTCAACGCGTCCGTCGAAGCGAGCGACGACGTACTCAAGAGCATGTACAGGCTCGCCGCGACTTCGGTGCTTACCAGCCAGGGCGCGACCTTCTTCCTCGCGGGCGAGGAGCTTCTTCGCAGCAAGCCCACGACTCAGGGCAATATCTACGACAACCGCGCGACCAAGTACAAGACCAATCCCGATTACTACTTTGCGGACAACTCATACAAGTCGCCCGACTCGGTCAACGCGATCGACTGGACCAACGCGACCAAGAATGCCAACATGGTCGAGTTCTACAAAGGACTTATCGGAATCAAAAAGACTTTCCCGATGTTCCAGATTGACACCACCGCCAAGCTTAAGGAGTGCCTCACGATAAACGACACCGATACGGCGGACGGTATCTCGATGTATGCGGTTAAGGACCCTGCGAGCAACGAGTATGCGGTTGTGATTTTCAACAACTCCGAAAAGGCAAAGACGGTCAAAGTCCCGAAAGGCAACTACAAGGTGTACGTCAAAGGCGACAAGGCGACCGCCGACAAGGCAAACCCGCTCTCGACGGTTAAGGGCTCGTCCTGCACGATCGGAGCGCGCTCGGCAATCGTCATGACGGCAGAGCTTTCCGAGAGCAGCGTTTCGGGCTGGAAGTACTCCGTTTCGGCAAAGGCGGCGGACGACGGCGAGAGCAGCGGACTTGCGCTTGCCCTCGGTATCGCCATCCCCGTAGCGGTGCTCGCAGTCTGCGGCGTCGTGTTCTGCGTTCTCTTCCTCAAAAAGAAAGGCAAGAAGAGCGAGTAATATAACGCGGTAATATCATATACAGTAACACAAGACTCGCTGCGGCTTTCGCGGCGAGTCTTTTTACTTGTGAGCGCAAAGCGGCGTTATGCTTTTCGTGCATTCCGCTCGGAGCACATATTGACAACTGCCGCGTATTGTGGTATCATGCCGGTGATTGAGGTGGCGATGAACAAGATTGTAAAAGCGTGCTTTACGGCATTTGACAGGGTGAGGATTGTTGCGGAGGACGACTTTGACGGCGGCTGTTCGGCAGTCGTCCGCAGCGCCGACGGCGAGACAGTCGTTTCGTGCGCACGGCTTCCGCGCGACATCACGGTCGAGATAGGCGAGATCGACGCGCAAAAGGAATACTTTGCGGCAATTATTGACGGGCACGGAAATCGGTCGGACGAAGTGCGCATAAGAAAGGACACGCTGTACGACACCGACGAGTTTAACAAGAGATACAACTACGACGGCGAGCTCGGCGTAAGGTATTCGCGCGAAAAGTCGGAGTTTGCCGTGTGGTCGCCTTTTGCGTCGGCGGTGGCTCTGAACATTTACGACAGCGGGGATATTTCCGACAATGCGCACGCCGAATACAAGATGACTCGCTCCGACAACGGAGTATGGAGAGCTGTGGCGGCAGGGAACTTCCACGGCAAGTATTACACCTTTTCGGTGAATGTCGACGGGCGCGTCAAAGAAGTGGTCGATCCGTATGCGGTGAGCGTCGGAAGAAACGGGTTGCGCGGCACGGTGCTCGACATGAATGCGACAAACCCCGACGGCTGGGAGACTCATCACATTCCGCCCGCCGCGCCATTTTCGAGCTTTGTCATTTACGAGGCGCACCTGCGCGACCTCACAATAGCTTGTCCCGCGCTGTCGGAGGCGTATCGCGGTAAATACCTCGGGCTTACCGAGAGCGGCGCGGGCACTCCGCTCGACCACATAAAAAAACTTGGCGTGTCGGCGGTACACTTTCAGCCGTTGTACGATTTTGCGTCTGTGGACGAGAGCTTTAAGGTTGCGACGCGAGATAGAGACGGCGAATACAATTGGGGATACGATCCGCTCAACTACAATGCGCCAGAAGGCTCGTACTCGACAAACCCCGACGACGGGGCGGTGCGCGTGCGCGAGCTAAAGCAGATGATAGCGGCGCTTCACGAAAACGGCATACGCGTCATAATGGACGTAGTGTACAACCACGTCTATGACGCTGCGGCGTCCAACTTTCAGGCGCTCGTGCCGAATTACTATTTCCGCACTGACGGCGACGCGTTTTTGAACGGTTCGGGCTGCGGCAACGAGACGGCGTCAGAGCGGCACATGTTCAGGCGCTTCATGATAGATTCTGTTTCGCACTTTGCGCGCGAGTACAAAATAGACGGATTCCGCTTCGACCTCATGGCGCTCCACGACGTCGACACCATGAACGGCATTTGCGAAGCGCTGAAAAAGATAAATCCCGCAATCGTCGTTTACGGCGAGGGCTGGGACGCAGGCTTGAACGGCTTGCCGCCCGAAAAACGCGCCTGCAAGGCGAACGCTTATAAAATGCCGTCGGTCGCGTTTTTCGACGACATTGTGCGCGACGGCTTGCGCGGAAGCGTTTTCGAAATAATGGACAACGGCTTTGTTTCGGGAAAGAAAAGCGCGGAGGCGGCGGTATTTGTCTGCGCCGCAGGCGGCACGGATATTGTGCCCGACGAAAGGTACAAAACGCTCGGCATGGACAAGTGCGCATTTGCGCTTAACCCCAATCAAAACGTCAACTACGTCGCAGTTCACGACAACTCGACGCTTTGGGACAAGCTCAACGCCTCGGTGCGCGCCGACCGAAAGACGCTGAAGGCTATGAACCGCCTCGCCGCGACGGCGATTATGACCGGACAGGGCGCAAGTCTCATTCTCGCCGGCGAGGAGATGCTGCGCAGTAAGCCTACGCAAGCGCAAAACGCCTACGGCAACCGTCCCGAAAAGTACGTCGCAAGCGACTACTGTTTTGCCGACAACTCCTACCGTTCGCCCGACTCGGTCAACCAAATCGATTATGTTCTTGCGAATGAAAACGCCGACATGGTAGATTTCTACGCGGAGCTCATCAAGATCAAGACGACTTTTCCGCAGTTTCGGATAGGGGATAGGGCGGAGCTCGCCGAGTGTCTACACTTGATAAACGGCGCGGACGGCTTGGCGGTGTTTGCCGTGCGCGACAAACATAGCGACGAGTATGCCTTCGTCGCGCTGAATGCGGGGGAGAGCGCACGTCAGGTGCTGCTTCCGAACGGAGTGTACGATATCTACGTCAACGGAGAAAAGGCTTCGGGCGACAAGGCCGCGCCGCTCGCGCGGCTTAATGGCGATAGGTTTTTACTGCCGCCGCGCTCTTCTGCCGTCATGACGGCAATACTCGACGCCGACACGGTGAAGGAGTTTTTGCAAAATCGGAGCGTCCGATAGAGGTGGTCGTCCGACCTTGTACCGTATATTTTGCCGCCGTACGAAAAATTATAAAAAAATCTTTATTTTATTGCGTTAAAAGATTTGACATAGTTGACATATCGTGATAAAATTACATAATGCGTAATATGCCCTTGTGGGTGTAGGCGTAATCTTTAAAAAGAGAAATAGTCCGGTTGTTCAACAAATCTACTATTTGACACATGTTTTTACTTCGGTGCGGTAAGCTCTTCCGCTCCGGCTTTTGCGTGTTTGTTTGCACGCGAACAAGTTTTCGGTCAAGGCCGAAAGCACCCAACGAAAAAAATAACCTTTTGAGGAGTTTGTATGACTGACAGAAAGATTACCAAGGTTAAGTTCGGCAATACGGAGCGCATGTCGTTCGCTCAGATTCACGAAGTTATCGATATGCCGGACTTGGTCGAAGTGCAGAAAAAGTCTTACAACGACTTTATCGAAAACGGCATCAGAGAAGTACTGCGCGATTTTTCGCCGATAACCGATTACTCGGGCAAGGTTGAGCTGTTTTTCGAAGACTACTCGCTCGGCTACCGCGATAACAACAGCCAAAAGCGCAATTACAGCGAAAAGGAGTGCAAGGACCGCGACGCGACCTTTGCCGTTCCGCTGTACGTAAAAGTCAGGCTGAGAAACTGCGAGACCGACACGTCCGTCCGTTCCGAAGTGTACATGGGCGATCTTCCGCGTATGACGCCGACGGGCTCGTTTATCATAAACGGCGCGGAGCGCGTCGTAGTCAGTCAGCTCGTCCGTTCGCCCGGCGTTTATTTCGATTACAAAAAGGATTTCAAGACCGGTCAGGCGCATTACAGCGCGCAGAACATTCCTTCGCGCGGCGCGTGGCTTGAGTTCGAAGAGGATTCTTCGGGCGTTTTGTGGGTGCGTGTAGACCGTCAGAAAAAGGTACTCGCCACCGTTCTTTTGAGCTGTCTTTCCGCCGTCACCGAGGGCGGCTTCGGCACGGACGAAAAGATGCGCGAGATATTCCACAACGATCCGATGATCGACGTGACGTGCGCGCGGTACTCCGACAAGGAGGACAAGCACGGTATCGACGAGGAGCGCGCTCTCTACGACCTTAACCACAAGCTGAGAAGCGGCGAGACTCCGACGATCGATTCCATCAAGACGTACATTTACGGCATGTTCTTCGACAGGCACAAGTACGACCTGTCGCGCGTCGGTCGTTACAAGTACAACAAGAAGCTCGCGCTGCGCTACCGCGTGGACGGCTACCGCGTCGCAAAGGACGTCATCGACGAGGACGGCGTCGTGTATGCGCGCGCGGAAAACAAAGAGACGCACACCTCGGCGGACATTCTCACCGAAGAACTCGCAATCAAAATTCAGAACGCGGGCATCAACGAGGTCGCGGTTCTCGACGAGGAAGGCAGGGAATTCAGCATAATCTCCAACAACCACGTCGACCTCGCGGGCTACATCGACGTCGATCCCAAGTCCATCGGAATCAACGAGATGGTTTACTATCCCGTGCTCAAAGAGCTCATGAATGAAGCCGGCGGCGACAGGGCGAAGCTTGCGGACCTTTGCGCAAACAACATCGACAACCTCATCGTCAAGCACATCGTCGTCGAGGACGTGATTGCGACGGTCAACTATATCATGGGCTTGCACCGCGGCTTCGGCAGCTGCGACAATATCGACCACCTCGGCAACCGTCGCGTGCGCTCGGTGGGCGAGCTTTTGCAAAACCAATTCCGCATCGGCATGTCGCGCCTCGAGCGCGTCGTGCGCGAGCGCATGCAGATGCAGTCCGATTCAGACCTCACTCCGCAGACGCTCATCAACGTGCGGCCTGTGTCGAGCGCGATAAAAGAATTCTTCGGCTCGTCGCAGCTCTCGCAGTTCATGGACGAAACAAACCCGATAGCAGAGCTCACGCACAAGCGCAAGCTTTCCGCTCTCGGTCCCGGCGGTCTCAACCGCGAGCACGTTACATTCGAAGTTCGTGACGTTCACTACACGCACTACTCGCGCATGTGCCCGATCGAGACGCCCGAAGGTCAGAACATCGGTCTTATATCGTCGCTTACGAGCTACGCGCGCATCAACGAGTACGGCTATATCGAAGCGCCGTATCGCCGCGTGGACAAGGCGACGCACACCGTCACCGACACCGTCGACTATCTGCCCGCCGACGAAGAGGACCGCTACATGATAGCTCAGGCGAGCGAGCCGCTCGACGAGAACAACCACTTCTTGAAGAGCCGCGTCATGATGCGTTACCGCGACCTCATCGGCGAGGTTTCGAGCGACCGTATAGACTACGTCGACGTTTCGCCGCGTCAGATGGTTTCGGTTGCGACGGCGCTCATTCCTTTCCTTGAAAACGACGACTCGCACCGTGCGCTCATGGCATCCAACATGCAGCGTCAGGCAGTGCCCCTCCTCAAGACCGAAGCGCCTATCGTCGGCACCGGCGTCGAGCACAAGATCGCTTACGACTCGGGCGTCATGGTGATTGCGCGCGAGTCGGGTACTGTCGATTACGTCGACGCAGAGCGCATAATCGTCAACGAGGACGGCGGCGACCGTCAGATGTACACGCTTAAAAAGTTCGTCGGCTCCAACCAGGGCACCTGCATCAATCAGCGTCCCATTGTCGCAAAAGGCGACCGCATATACAAAGGTCAGGTGCTTGCGGACGGTCACTCGACGTCTAACGCAGAGCTCGCGCTCGGCAAGAACATACTCGTAGGCTTCATGAGCTGGGAAGGCTACAACTACGAGGACGCTATACTCATCAGCGAGAGAATAGCTAAAGACGACGTATTCACATCTATTCATATCAACAAGCACGAAACCGAAGCGCGCGACACCAAGCTCGGCGCCGAGGAAATCACGAGAGATATTCCGAACGTCAGCCCCGAGGCGCTCAAAAATCTCGACGAGGACGGCATCATCCGCGTCGGCGCAGAGGTCGATTCGGGCGATATTCTCGTCGGCAAGGTTACGCCTAAGGGCGAGACCGACCTCACCCCCGAGGAGAGGTTGCTCCGCGCCATATTCGGCGACAAGGCGAGAGAGGTGCGCGACACCTCGCTCAAGGTCCCTCACGGCGAGGGCGGTATAGTCGTCGACGTCAAGGTGTTCACGAGAGCAAACCGTGACGAGATGAAGCCGGGCGTCAACAAGCTCGTTCGCGTCTACATCGCGCAAAAGCGCAAGATTTCGGTGGGCGACAAGATGGCGGGCCGCCACGGCAACAAGGGCGTCGTTTCCCGCGTTTTGCCCGAAGAGGATATGCCATTCATGGCTGACGGCACGCCGCTCCAAATCGTTTTGAACCCGCTCGGCGTTCCCAGCCGTATGAACATCGGTCAGGTGCTCGAGGTCCACTTGGGACTTGTCGCAAAAGCGCTCGGGTGGAAGGTAAGCACGCCGGTATTCGACGGCGCGATAGAGTCCGATATTCACAAAATGCTCGCCGAGAACGGCTATGTTTCGCCCGACGGCGAGGTCGACGGCAAGATACAGATGTACGACGGCAGAACGGGCGAGCCGTTTGAAAACCGTGCGACCGTCGGCTATATGTACATGCTCAAGCTCATCCACCTTGTCGACGACAAGATGCACGCGCGTTCCACCGGACCGTACTCGCTCGTCACACAGCAGCCGCTCGGCGGCAAGGCGCAGAACGGCGGTCAGCGTTTCGGTGAGATGGAGGTGTGGGCGCTGTACGCTTACGGCGCCGCCAACGTGCTCCAAGAGATTATGACGGTCAAGTCGGACGACGTGACGGGAAGAAGCAAGACGTACGACAGTATCATTCGCGGGCTGGATATTTCCGAGCCGGGCGTTCCCGAATCGTTCAAGGTCCTCATCAAGGAGCTTCAAGCTCTCGCTCTCGACGTCAAAGTGCTCACCGAGGACAAGGAAGAGATCGGCATTAAAGAGCTGATGGACGACGAACCCGTCCTGTACGACACCGAGCCCACGCAAAAGCACTACGACGCGAGCGCCATGTTCGGTGTAGACGACCTCGAGGGCGATATCCTCGGCGGACTTGACGACGACGAAGTCGATCTCGATCTCGACGGAGATGACGATGATGACGGAGTAGGGCGCCTGTTCGAGGAGGAAGTCGACCTTTCGGGCGACGATCCGTTTGAAAACGCCGACTACGACGATGCGGACGGAAGCGACGACTAATAAGGAGATAAGCCATGTTTGAACTTAACAATTTCGATTCGATGCAGATAAGCCTTGCCAGCCCCGATAAAATTCGCGAGTGGTCGTACGGCGAGGTTACAAAACCCGAAACAATCAATTACCGCACGCAAAAACCCGAAAAGGACGGCTTATTCTCCGAGCGCATTTTCGGACCGACCAAGGATTGGGAATGCTACTGCGGCAAGTACAAGCGCATACGCTATAAAGGAGTCATTTGCGACAAGTGCGGAGTCGAGGTTACGACCTCAAAGGTCCGCCGCGAGCGCATGGGGCATATCGAGCTCGCCGCGCCCGTCACGCATATATGGTATTTCCGCGGCGTGCCGAGCAGAATCGGTCTCATTCTCGACCTTCAATTGAAACAGCTCGAGCAGGTGGTTTATTTCGTAAACTACATCGTTCTCGATCCCGGGCTTACCCCCATTCCGTATAAGGAAATCATAACGGACGAGAAGCTCCGCGTGTACCGTGAGCAGTACGGCAATGCGTTCAAGGTAGGAATGGGCGCAGAGGCGATACGCCAGCTTCTTAAAGACATCAACGTCAAGGAAGAGTACGAAAAGATGCGCGAAATCGTCGAGAACTCGACGGGACAAAAGAAGGTTCGCGCAATAAAGAGGCTCGACATTCTCGACGCATTCCTTAAGTCGGGCGCGGAGCCCAGCTGGATGGTAATGGACGTTCTGCCCGTATTGCCGCCCGAGCTTCGCCCGATGGTACCGCTGGACGGCGGCAGGTTTGCCACGAGCGACCTCAACGATCTTTACCGCCGTGTAATCAACAGAAATAACCGCTTGAGAAGGTTGATGGAGCTCGGCGCTCCCGACATCATCATACGCAACGAAAAGCGTATGCTCCAAGAAGCGGTAGACTCCCTTATCGACAACGGCAGGCGCGGCAAGCCCATTTCGGGCGCGTCCAACCGCGAGCTCAAAAGCCTTTCGGGCTTGCTACGCGGCAAGCAGGGCCGTTTCCGTCAAAACCTCCTCGGCAAGCGCGTCGACTACTCCGGCCGTTCGGTTATAGTCGTAGGTCCCGAGCTGAAGTTCTATCAGTGCGGCGTGCCTAAGGAAATGGCGCTCGAGCTGTTCAAGCCGTTCGTCATCAAAGAGCTCGTAGCTCAGGGCAAGACGCACAACGCAAAGACCGCAAAGCGCATTGCGGAGCGCGCGGACGACGACGTTTGGAACGTCCTCGAAAAGGTCATAAAGGACCACCCCGTGCTCTTGAACCGCGCACCTACGCTTCACCGTCTCGGTATTCAGGCGTTCGAGCCGGTGCTCGTCGACGGCAGGGCAATCAAGCTTCATCCGCTCGCGTGCGGCGCATTCAACGCCGACTTCGACGGAGACCAGATGGCAATACACGTACCGCTGTCCGTAGAGGCGCAGGTTGAAGCGCGCGTTCTCATGCTCGCGTCCAACAACATCTTGAAGCTGTCCGACGGCGCGCCTGTGTGCTCGCCGACGCAGGACATGGTTATGGGTAGCTACTACCTGACCATGGATAAGCCGGGAAGTAAGGGCGAGGGCATGACCTTCTGCGATCCCGACGAAGCAAAGATGGCGTACTTCAACAAGCTCATCGAACTTCAATCGAGAATAAACGTTCGTATCGAGCGCACCGTCGAGGACATCAAAAACAGCGGCGTAACAATCCCCGCAAACGCGGTTTCGCCGGACGGCAAGCACTATCGCCACACGGTGTCGACCACCGTCGGCAGACTGCTCTTCAACGAACCCATTCCGCAGGACCTCGGCTACGTCGTGCGCGACACGTACGAAAAGATGTTCGAGCCCGAAATCAACTTCTGCGTCGATAAGAATGTAATTAAGAGCATTGTCAACACGACGTTCAAATCGAAGGGCGCGTCGGTCACCGTCGTAGTCCTCGACGCGATTAAGGACCTCGGCTACCGCTACGCCACAATCGGATCGATAACGACTTCGGTTTTCGATATGCACATTCCCGAGGACAAGTACAACATTCTCGACGACGCCGAAAAAGAGGTCGTCAAGATCGAGAAGCTGTACGAGCGCGGCTTCGTCACCGAGGACGAGCGCTACAACGCGGTCGTCAACATTTGGAACAAGGCGAACGACAAGGTCACTAACAGCCTTATCAATACGCTCGACTCCTTCAACCCCATCAACATGATGGCAACGTCGGGCGCGCGCGGTAACATGAAGCAGATAAGCCAGCTTTCGGGCATGCGCGGACTCATGCGTAACCCGCAGGGCAAGACGCTCGACGTGCCTATTCGCTCCTCCTTCCGTGAGGGCATGACCGTTCTCGAGTACTTCATTTCAACGCACGGCGGCCGTAAAGGTCTTGCAGACACCGCTCTCAAAACGGCGGACTCCGGTTACCTCACGCGCCGTCTCGTCGACGTCGCGCAGGACGTCATCGTCCGCGAGGAGGACTGCTGCGAGGGTCAAGCGCCCAAGGGCATGGACACCTACGCTATTATGGACGGCAATCAGGTCATCGAAAAGCTCGAGGACAGACTTGTCGGGCGTTACAGCGCGGAGCGCGTCGTCAATCCCAAGAACGCAAAAGAGGTAATCGTCGACGTAAACGAGATGATAACCGAAGCTATGGCAAAGCGCATCGTCGAGTGCGGCATCACGCACGTAAGGATCAGAACGGTTCTCACCTGCAAGTGCAAGCACGGCGTTTGCGCCAAGTGCTACGGCAGAGACATGGCGGCGGCGACGCCCGTCAGAATAGGCGAAGCGGTCGGCATTATCGCCGCGCAGAGTATAGGCGAGCCTGGTACGCAGCTCACGCTCCGTACATTCCACATGGGCGGCGTTGCGGCTGCGGACGACATTACGAGCGGTCTGCCGCGCGTAGAAGAGCTTTTCGAGGCGCGCAAGCCTAAGGGCGTGGCGCTCATCGCCGAGCATGCCGGCAAGGTCAAGATTGTCGAAAAGGACAACAAGCGCGACGTTATAGTCAAGCGCGACGACGGCACGGAGGACACCTATTCCATTCCGCACGGCGCGCGCTTCAAGCAGTATGTTCAGAACGGCGCCATGATAAAGACGGGCGACGCGATCACCGAAGGTCCGCTCAACCCCGGCGACATTCTTAGGACGAAGGGCAGGAACGACGTTCAGGCGTATATCGTCAAGGAAGTTCAGTCGGTCTACCGCTCGCAGGGCGTCGACATCAACGATAAGCACATCGAGGTTATCGTCAGGCAGATGCTCAAAAAGGTCCGCGTCGTGTACAGCGGCGACACCGATTTGCTCCCCGGCGACCTTGTCGACCTCGCCACGTACGACGAGGCTAATACCAAGGCGATTGCAAATTACGGCAGACCGTCGCTTGCCGACCACACGTTGCTCGGCATAACCAAGGCGGCGCTCGCAACCGACAGCTTCCTGTCGGCGGCGTCCTTCCAGGAAACGGCGAGGGTGCTCACCGAAGCGGCGATAAAGAGCAAGATCGACCCGCTCATCGGCCTTAAGGAGAACGTAATCATAGGCAAGCTCATTCCCGCCGGCACGGGCGTAAAGATGTACAGGAACATCTATCCGGTCGAGCGCATGACCGCCAAAACCGATGACGAGTACACCGCAACCCCCGACGACGATGACGAATTGGTCGCTCTGTAATCAAAAGACACAAAACGGCGACGCGTAAGCACACTTTCCGTAGGAAATATATAAACCAAAATCAGGCGTGGCAAAAGCCGCGCCTTTTCCGTGCTATCTTGTGTAGATAAACTTGAGTATTTATAGCTTAGGTTGCATTTTCTCTTTTGATATGCTATAATGAATGTACGATAAACAGTAATTTAGGTGTATACTATGGAATTTTATAGTTTTATCATATATGCGGTTATTGCACCTATTTTATGAAGACCACTTGAATATTGTTAAAACAATATAGCGCGTTGAGGCTGTAATGAGTAAGGTTAAATTTATTTTATTAAATATTTTTATATATGTCTTTTGCGCTTTCTTATGTGTTTTAGGTGTAGTGCATTATTTCGACGATTATGGAAAAGCAGATGCTATTCGCAGTGGAGTTATAGTGCAAGCGGAATGGATTGGAATTCTTCCAAACATGCACAAAGGGGGGACACCCACAACATATGATTTAGGCTATGAATATGTCGATGAGAACGGCGTTATATATAGGGGAGAGTGTAGTCTTCGTTTAAGAAGTTATGAAGAAGCAAAATCTTATATAGGTAAGAAAGTTGATATTTATATCGATGGAAAAGGTCATAGTATATTGGTATCTGAAGCTGAAGATTTTAATCAAAATACGGCATGGATACTGATGGGGCTTGCAATAGGTATATTTGTATGTTACACGGTCGCTCTTACAATTTGGGGAATTTTGCAAAGGCGAAAAAAACGAAGTTTGGATGAAGATATGTCAACGCAACTTTCAACTGAGCAGTCAGATATAAAGTAAATTGAATATGATAGGGTGATGTAATTCACATAGCTTGTAGCTGTGCGAGTGCGATTATTTATTCGGTTTTTACAATATCTGTTATGTTTTCTTTTATGCGCAACAAAGACTCTCGAACAATCGAGAGTCTTTGTTTTTCGTGCCGCGACGGCGGCGGCTTGACAACGGCGGGCAAATGATATATAATCTTTTCCATGCACAGCGTGCTCGAAAAAACGTCAAAAGCGTTATGCGGTTATGAGGGCAAGCGTCTCGCGGTCGGGCTTTCCGGCGGGCGCGATTCGGTGTGTCTATTGCATGCCGCAATAAGCTGCGGCGTAGTCGACAAGGCGAATATCACGGCAATCCACGTCCACCACGGCTTGCGCGAAACGGCGGACCGCGACATGGAGTTTTGTAAAACACTGTGCGACCGTTTGGGTGTGAAGATAGTGTGCGTTGCCGCCGACGTCAAAAAAATCGCGCGCGACAACGGGCTTGGAATAGAGCAGGCGGCGCGAAACGTGCGCTACGGCATATTTTACGACATGATAAAATCGGGCGAGGTCGACTGCATTCTTACCGCGCACCACGCGCTCGACAACGCGGAAAGCGTGCTTATGCACTTATTCAGGGGCGCGGGATTGGACGGACTGCGCGGCATGGATTCGAATGCAATCGTGCGGCCGTTTCTCGACGTATACCCCGACGAGCTCGACGATTACGTAAAGGAAAACGGGCTCGATTACGTCGTCGACGAGACTAACCTTGACGACGATGCCGACAGAAATTTTATACGACTGAACGTTCTGCCGCTGATTGAAAAGCGGTACGCGGGCGCGGTGCGCGCTATCAACGGGTTTTCAAAAGAGTGCGGCGCCGCCGTCGACGTGTTGGACAACCTTCTCGACGAAGCGCATATAACGCGGCAGGGTGGGGCGACGATAATACCGGACGCCGCGCTAAGTTCGCCGCTCGCCGCGCGGTACGTGAGATATGCGCTTGTCGACTTTACGCTGACCGACGTCACGCGCGCGCAAATAGAAAGCGTCGTCGCACTGAAGGACGGGCGCACGGGAGCTGTCGCCGAGCTCGCGCACGGCGTTAAAGCGGCGCGAGAGGATAACAGCGTAGCAATATACATTCCGCGAGACAAGTATGACGGCGAGGTTGAGCTCGTTATCGGTACAAATTATATAGACGGGCTTTCGGTGGACGTCAAGCGCACAAAGAAAAGCCCAAAAAGCATAAAGGGCGGCGTCGTCGACGGCGATAAGCTTTGCGGCGCGACGCTGAGGTTTCGGCGGGACGGCGACCTGTTCAAGCCGTTCGGCGGCGGCACCAAAAAGCTCAAGCAGTACCTCATAGACAAAAAGATTCCGTCGCGGCTGAGGGACAGGCTTCCGCTCGTCTGCCGCGGCAACGAGGTTTTGCTAATTGTCGGGGTGGAAATTTCGGACGGCGTGCGGGTTGACGAAAACACCGTAAACACTCTCGCCGTATCGTTGAGGGCAAGGCCGTGACCGAAGTAAACGAAAACGAAGTCGTCGAGCCTCTCGACGAAAAAAATATCATAATTCAGCCGAAGTCCGGCTATCGGTTCGGCGGCGACGCTGTGGCGCTTTCCAAGTTTTCCGCAAAATATATCAAGGGTGGAATGAAGGTTTTCGACCTCTGCTCGGGCTGCGGCGTGGTCGGCATTCTCGTAGAGCTTGCGACGGGCGCGGAGGTAATCGGCGCAGAGCTCGACGGCGAGCTTTGCGGCATGAGCGCGCGCTCCGCCGCGGCAAACGGGCTGAAGGCGAGGTTTTTCAACGCCGATATACGCGATTTTTCGAAGGATGAACACGTGCACATATTTACACGCGGCGCATTCGACGCGGTTGTGTGCAATCCGCCATTCTTTAAAGCGGATTCCCGAGCGAGAAAAATTGCGCCGACGGCAAACAGCGAGCTGACGGCGAAGTTTTCCGACGTGGCGCGCGCTTCGGCATGGCTGCTCAAAAGCGGCGGTGCGCTGTATGTCGTTCACACTTCGTCGCGGCTTGACGAGGTTATGCGCACGCTGGGCGACAACGGTCTGACGCCCAAAGCGCTGACAGTCAACCGCAACGGCAAGACGTTTTTACTGCGCGCCGTCAAGGGCGGCAAGCCGGGGCTCACAGTAGATACGGAGGTGTTTTGATGCTGTATATAGTCGCTACGCCGATAGGCAATCTCGACGAGATTACGCTTCGCGCTTTGGACGTGCTCAAAAGCGTCGATTTAATAGCCGCGGAGGATACGCGCCACACCGCAGTACTACTCAATAAGTACGGCATTCCGACCAAGACGGTCGCGTATCACAAGTTCAACGAACGCGCCGCGCTCGGCGGGCTTATCGAAAGGCTGAAAGCGGGCGAGAACATCGCGCTCGTGTCGGACGCCGGCATGCCCACCATCTCAGACCCCGGGCACATCATCATCGACGCGGCGATAGAAAACGGCATTGAGTTCACCGTCATAAGCGGCGCGTGCGCGGCAATCGACGCGCTCGTGCTTTCGGGTCTCGACACGCGCGCCTTTACCGTGCTCGGGTTTCTGCCCGAAAAGAACATCGACAGGGAACGATTTGTCGAGCCGTATAAAAAACTGCCGTCTACGCTCGTCTTTTACAGCGCAGTGCACGACATAAAAAAGGATTTGGAGTTTTTGCACAAGGCGTTCGGCGCAAGAAGGGTTGCCGTTTGCAGGGAAATGACCAAGATGTACGAAACGGTCGTGCGCGGAAGGTTGGGTGATGAGCTCGACATAACCGAAAAGGGTGAGTTCGCCGTCGTCGTCGAAGGGGCGCCCATCGAGAGCGAGTTCAACGCGCTGTCCGTCGAGGAGCATTTGAAAAAGTATTTGGACGAGGGCATGCCGCAGAAAGACGCGATAAAAAAGGTTGCCGCCGACAGGCACGTCGCAAAGAGCGAGATTTACGCAGTGTCAATCGCCATGAAAGCGACCGACGGCGAGTGAGATTGCGCTTCGCGGAGTGAGAGTAACAAAAGACTTCTTATTATCGTCATATCAAAAGAGCGGCGTCGTGCTGTTTTAACGATATAAAACTCGTTGGGTGTAACATCCAATACTTGCGGAAGTCCATACACGACAAAAATCCAACCTGCGGTTGGTCGGGTGTGATATAAAATGAATAACGGCAGTAAATACACGACGATAAAAAACTTGATTTTTAATCGCAAGCGGTGTATAATTATACAATAGGTGTTCAGATGAAAGAAAGCGGAATTGTTTGGCAGGAGATGCTGTCTATATTGGAAGTAGAGATTCACGCGTTGGGGTTTGACGTGTGGATACGCCCGCTTGCACCCGTCGATACGGATGACGAGGACAAGCTCGTTCTGCTCGCGCCGACCGCTGCGCTCAAAACCGAGGTCATTACGCGGTACATGCCGCTCATGAAGGAGGCGATGCGCAATATCGACGGCGCACCTACGGAGATTTCGATAATCACTGCGGAGGAACAGGCGGCGGCCGCCGTCAAGACCGGCGCAACGCGCGAAAAGGAAAAGCCCGCGATTGCCGAAAAGAACACGCTCAACCCCAAGTACAACTTTGAAAACTTCGTCGTCGGCGAGTGCAACCGTTTTGCACATGCGGCGGCGCAGGCGGTCGCGGAAGCCCCCGGCGCGGTGTACAACCCGCTCTTTATCTACGGCGGCGTGGGTCTCGGCAAAACGCATATCATGCAGGCGATAGGCAACGCCGTTAGAATGTCGGCGTCCAACCTCAAGGTGTTGTACGTGTCGTCGGATACTTTCTATAACGAGTTCATCGAATCGATACGCACGGCGGCAAAGGGCGCCAATCAGGCGTTCCGCGACAAGTACCGCGGCGTCGACCTCTTGATGATAGACGACGTGCAGTTCATAGGTGGAAAGCCGTCGTCGCAGGACGAGATGTTCCACACGTTCGAGGCGCTGAAGAGCGCGGGCAAGCAAATGGTGTTCGCGTCGGACAGACCGCCGCAGGACATACGCGAGCTCGACAGCCGCGTGCGCTCGCGGTTCGCGTCCAGCCTCGTCGTCGACATTCAGCCGCCCGACCTCGAAACGCGCATAGCGATATTGCGAAGCAAAGCGCTCGACGCCAAGTTCACCGTTGCGGACAATGCGCTTGAGTTTATCGCCGAGCACGTGCCCGGAAACATCCGCGAGATGGAAGGCGTTTTGACGAAGGTAATATTCCTCGCCAAGCTGTCAAACCGCCGCGTCGACCTTGCAATCTGCCGCGAAGCGCTGAACGACTACCGCGTTCAGGCGCGAGAGGAGATAACCGCCGACGAGATAATCGACTGCACCTGTCGGTACTTCAACGTCGGCAAGGCGGAAGTTGTCGGCAAAAAGAAAAACAAGGAAATAGTCGAGCCGCGCCAGATAGCGATATACCTTATCACAGAGCTCATGACGCTGCCGCTCATGTCGATAGGCGAGCTTTTCGGAAAAGAGCATACGACAATCGGGCACGCGCGCGACAAAATTGCCGCGGCAATCACGACCGACCAAAAGATGCGGACGGCGGTAAACGACATAAAAGCAATGGTGCTTCGAAAGTAGCGCAAACGTCAAATATATTTCAAATTGTTGTTGACATAATAAATTGTTTATTGTAGAATATTGACATGGACTGTTCTGACAATCATCCCCCAAGTAAAGTGCCGATTGCCGTAAGCATACAATCGGAACGCGAGCCCGTCGATTGCGACGGATATTTCACCGCGCTCGACAGCGGGTTCGTTCTCGAGTTCGGCACGCCCTCGGGCAGGTACGAAATAACGCACGAGGCGAACAAAACCAGACTCGTTTCGACGGGGCTGTTGTCATACGCTATGGATTTTTCGGACGGCGGGGCTACGGAAGTGGCGGCGCCGTTCGGCGGCATAAACTTTTCTCTCACGCCCTTAAAGCGCGTCGTCGATGTAAACGCAGACGGCGTCAAGATCGAGCTTTGCTATAAGCTCGTCGGAGCGGGTGCGGAAACACTTCGCGCGGTCAATGTGAACGCGCGGTTTTTGCGTTAAAAGAGGTAGATATGAAAATCAAGTGGCTCGGACATTCTTCATTTGTTCTCACCGAAAGCACGGGAACGTCGGTGCTTACCGACCCGTACGATTCCAAGATGGTAGGGTACGGCTATAAACCGCCCGAAGTGGACGTAGTAACGGTGTCGCACGGGCACGGCGACCATAACTATACCTCCGTCGTCAAGCACAAACAGCTATTTAGCGAGCCGGGCAAGTACGAGTACGGCGGCATACATATCGCCGCGGTCCCGTCCTTTCACGACGACTGCGAGGGCAAGGCGCGCGGTAAGAACGTCATATTCAAGTTCCGCATGGACGGCGTGAACGTCTGCCATATGGGCGATATCGGCGAGCCGTGTTCGCCAGAGCTCGTAGAAAGACTGCTGCCCGTCAACGTGCTGCTCATTCCCGTCGGCGGAACGTACACCATAGACGCGGAAGCGGCAAAGGAATACGTCGACAGGCTAATGCCCGATATCGTTATTCCCATGCACTACAAGGTCAAACACTGCGAGCTCGACATAGACAAGGCCGAGCCCTTCCTCAGAATGTTCGACGACGAGTGCATAGAAGAGGACGTTGAAGAGCTCGAGCTCGACCGCTACGACTTTAACGACGCCACCGAATCCACAAAAGTAATCGTAATGGAACGCAAACAGGCATAGCCACGCACAGCTTGGATTTTTCCTCGTGTGTGGACTGCTGTTAACGGTTGATTGTTACACACGACGAATTGCGTTTCGTTTTACACGGCTACAGCGTAATACGTTTCGAAACTACGACCGACAATAAAAAATCTCGGCAAAGGCGTGCCGAGATTTTCTTTTTTGAAGTGCAAAACACTTGTCAAATCAAAATAGTCATGATATAATAATGTCCGCGGTAAATTTTTTCATGCCGTGTTCCTTGCTCGCACAGCCGACAAAGTGCGGGCCATAAGACCGAAAGGAGGGTTTATGAATAACTACGAAATCCTTTACATCCTGTCCGACAAGATAGGTCAGGAAGAGCGCACCGCGCTTGTAGAGAAGTTCAAAAAGCTCGTCGAAGGCTACGGCGAGACGACGGTAGAGGAGAAGGGCTCCAAAAAGCTCGCGTATCCTATACAGACCAAGATATCGGGCAAGCATCAGACCGGATACTACGTCTTTATGAAGTTTGTCGCTCCGCCCGAAATCCCCGCAGAGATAGAGCGTCAAATGCGCATAAGCGACGACGTTTTGCGGTTCATGGTTGAGAGGGTGTAAGATGAACAAGATAATGCTTATTGGCAATCTTACGCGCGATCCCGAGAGCAACACCACGCAGAGCGGCGCCAACTTCACGCGCTTCACGATTGCTGTCAACCGCCCGTTCACGAGCAGCACAGGCGAACGCGTTGCCGATTACTTCGACATCATCACATGGCGCGGCCTTGCGGAACGTTGCGCGAAGTACATCTTTAAGGGCAGCAAGGTCGGTATCGTGGGTTCCGTTCAGCGCAGACAGTACGAGGACAGGGACGGCATCAAGCGCACCAGCTTTGACGTAGTCGCCGATGAAGTCGAGTTCCTCACTCCCAAAAACAATACCGGTGCCCCGCGCGAGCAGTCGGGATATATGCCCGAAGAACCGCACGACATTGCCGGCATGCAGCCCGTCGACAGCGACGACCTACCGTTCTAAAAAATAAAGGAGACAACTTATCATGGATAAGAACAAGAATAACAAGAATAAGACCGCCGACGTCGACGACAAGATTCGCCGTCGCCCGCGCCCCGCGAAAAAACGCGTTTGCGAGTATTGCCAGGGTCACATCGACCGCGTCGACTACAAGGACGTCGAAAGGCTCAAAAAGTATATCGCCGAAAACGGCAAGATCTTGCCGCGCCGCGCTACCGGACTTTGCGCCGAGCATCAGCGCGACGTCACGACGGCGATCAAGCGTGCAAGAATTATGGCGCTTCTCCCGTTCAAGGGCGAGTAAGCGTCGCGAGTGTCTTGCGAGACCGGGCAATCATTAACTTTTACAAGCAGGAAAGTCAATGGGTAAAATTGTTACTATGGTGGGCTATTGCCACACGAAGTGCAAGCCGTTCGGAATACAGTGGTTGCACGAAGGCGATTCGTACACTGCGGTAGGCTCTTATTCGGTGTCCGGGAGCGGTGACGACGCACAAAACAAGGAGATGCACGGGAATTTCTATGTGTCTCCTCAGTACAAGTGCCGCCATTGCGACAATTCTTCGGTATTCATGTGCGGGAACTGCGGCACCATTGGGTGCTGGGACGGGGTTTCGCAGCGCGTAACTTGCAAAAATTGCAATTACGAGCAAAACCTCGGCGGAACGATTACCGACGCCAAAGGCTCTTCGGGACAGTAAATATATCGTCCGCAAGCCGTGATCGGACCTAAAACACAGTAGTCAAAGGTATCTGCACGTTAATCGCGCCGATACCGTAAAACACTTTCCATAACACAAATCGAAAGACCTCGAAAAAATCGAGGTCTTTTTATATACGGTCTTTGCGGATAATCGTTCGGGGCGGGGAATGAAAAAGAGTCATACTATATAATCTTTTATTATTGACAAAATAATTGCGCGGTGATATAATTTTATTTGTAGGATTTTCGGCAATTTTCGAGCAAAGAGGGAAGTATGTTGGTGCCTGTTATAATATGCTGTATAACTTGCGTATTGATGATATGCTCCATATTGTTTTTTCCCAAGCTTAAAATCGGAAAAATCAGTCTCGACACATATTGGCTTATCACGATTGTCGGCGCCGTTTTTGCGCTGATTTTCGGCGGCGCGGAAATAGCGACGGTGGGCAAAGCGCTCATTGCGGACACAGCCATAAACCCGCTGAAGATTCTCGTACTGTTTTTGTCGATGACGATACTGTCCATATTTTTGGACGAGCTCGGGTTTTTCCGTTTTCTTGCTAACGTAGCGTTAAGGCGCGCTCAAACGGGGCAGAAAAGGCTTTTCCTGTATCTGTACATAACGGTTTCGATATTGACGGTGTTCACGTCGAACGACATAATAATCCTCTCGTTCACGCCGTTCATTTGCTACTTTGCGAAAAACGCAAAGATAAACCCGATTCCGTATCTTGCCGCGGAATTCGTCGCCGCCAACACATGGAGCATGGCGCTCATAATCGGCAATCCCACGAATATTTATCTCGCGACGTCAAACGGCATAGGGTTTCTCGAATACGTCAAGTACAGCATATTCCCGACGATTTTCGGAGGCTTGGTCGCATTCGGCGCGCTGTTCCTTCTCTTTCGTAAAAAGCTTCAAGAGCCCATTCAGGGCGAGGCGGAAACTGTTGTCATAGAGGACAAGGTTTTGCTGTGGGTGGGTATTGCCCATCTTGCCGTATGCACGATCATGCTTGCGATAAGCTCGTACGTCGGTATAGAAATGTGGATAGTTGCGCTTTCCGCCGCAGGCAGTCTGTTCATATTCGCGGTGGTAATCGCGCTGGTCCGCAAGCAGAAGCCGACGGCGCTCATAGGCTGTCTGAAACGTACGCCGTATCAGCTTATACCGTTTGTTATTTCCATGTTCGTGATGATTGTCGTGCTTGCCGATGCCGGAGTAACGGAAATCATCGCGAAGGCGATGGGCTCGAGCCTGCCCATATTGAAGTACGGCACTGCGTCGTTTGCGGCGTCAAACCTCATCAACAATATACCGATGAGCGTGTTGTTCTCTTCGATTATCGAGACGTCGAACGGAGTAGCCGGAATCCCCGCGATATTCGCCACCGTCATAGGCTCTAACATAGGCGCGTTTTTCACACCGATAGGTGCGTTGGCGGGCATCATGTGGGGGTCGATCATAAGCAAGCACGACACTAAGTTCGGCTATTTCGACTTTTTGAAAATAGGTGTTACCGTCGCGATCCCGACGCTTTTTGCGGCATTAGGCGGATTGTGGTTGGCGGTGAGTATATTTTAAAAACCAAATAAAAGAGGAAAAACTATGGAAGCGACAAAAGAACAAACCCAAGAATTCGACAAAGAGTGGACAAAAATTTCGCTCAACTCGTATGACGGGCCGGAGCCCTACATTTTCATAAGCTATTCTCACCGCGACACGAAAAAGGTTTATGAGATATTGAAGGTGCTCGACCGCGAGAAGTTTCGCTATTGGTACGACGACACGATGGAGATCGGCGAGGATTTCCGCGAAGAGCTGAGAAGCCGCATAGAGAACTGCAGCGCGTTTTTGCTGTTTCTGTCCAACGAGGCGCTTAAGTCCAAGTACTGCGGAATGGAGATAATTACGGCGTTCAAGTACGACAAGCGTATCTATCCTGTCTATCTGAGCGATGACGTAGTTATTCCCGCGCCGCTGAAGATGATACTCGAAAACCTTCAGCATGTAGACGGATCATACGGCAGGGCGACGGGGAAATACATGGCCAAGCTGTTGCAGAGCTTGCCGATAGAGACCATGCGCAGCCTGCAGACGGAAGGAGACGTGCTCGTCACTTGCAAGGACGGCAGCCCGTCGATTTCCATACCTTCCGGCATAAAAATAATAGGCACCGAGGCGTTTAAAAACTGCAGCAAGCTCGAAGATCTCGATTTAGGCAGCGAGGTAGAGGTGCTGCGGCGCGAAGCGTTCCGCGGCTGCGGCGCGCTCAAGGAAATAAACCTTCCTAAGAATGTGAGAAAGATAGGCGAGAGCGTTTTCCGCGATTGTATTTCCGCCACGTCGCTGACTATAGATTGTGCCGAAATGGAGCTCGGCGAAAGAGCGTTTGAAAACTGCGCGGCGCTCGAAAGCATTTCGCTGTGCGACGGCATCACCGAGATTTACGGCGGCGCTTTCAACAGCTGCAAGGCGTTGACGTCGATAAAGCTTCCCAAAGAGCTGACGATAATGGGCGAAAGCGCATTCGCCGACTGCGCCAACTTGCAGTCGATCGACATTCCTGCCAAGGTCACCAAGCTCGACGACCTCGTGTTTAACGGCTGCACAAGCCTTGCCGAAGTCAAGCTAAACAATCAAGTATCAATCATCGGCAAAAACTGCTTCAAGGACTGCTCGAGCTTGCAGTCAATCAAGATTCCGGCGTCCGTCAAAAAAATAGGCTCGGGCGTTTTCCGCGGTTGTACGTCGCTTGCAAAGCTCGAAGTCGATCCCAAAAATAAATGGTACAAGTCGCTCGACAACGTACTGTTTAACAAGAACAAATCGATAATAGTGTGCTATCCCGCCAAGATAGGCGACGAGTCGTACGTAATTCCCGATTCCGTAACGATGATAACCGATTGGGCGTTCTGCAACTCGCTGTTGAAGCACATCGTAATCCCCGACAGCGTGCAAAACATCGGCGAGGGCGCGTTCTATTCCTGTGCCGAAATAGACGAAATCGTCATTCCCGACTCGGTCGTGCGCATAGACGATTCCGCTTTCCGCGGCTGTTCGTCGCTTAAGTACATCTATATACCCGATTCCGTAATGGAATTTGGCTGGGGACTTTTGAGCGGCTGCGACGACGTGACGGTAATATGCCACAAGCACTCCAATGCGGCGCGCTATTGCGAAGCTAAGCACATTCCGTTCAGGGACGCAAAATAAAGCGAATGCCCTTGTGGCTAATCGACTTCGAGCGCTTAGGCAAAAATCCCATGCGTAAAAATCAATAAGTATAGGAAGCGTCGGCTGTACGTCGGCGCTTTTTGTTTAGTCTGGCACAAAAGTCCGATAAATGGTTAAAAAATTTTTAATTTGGGTATTGACAAACCGTAAATAAGTGCTATAATTATTATGACAACATTTGAATAGGGAACAATATGAGTTCGGACGGTGCGAGCAGTCGGCGTAAGCTCGTCATTTTCTGCTGTGTGGCAAATCCAATCAAAAAGTTCCCGATACAAAAAAGTCAATAACATTATTTCTAAATGGGAGGAAATATGAAGAAAACAAGAAAAGTGCTACTTGCATCCGCAATGGCTGCGGTACTCTCGATGTCCGCGTTGGGCCTTGCGGCGTGCGGTGACGAAAAGACGCCCGAAACCCCGACCCCCGACAAGGGCGACAAGCAATACACCGTCACCTTCAAGGTAAACAACGGTGCGTGGACGGACGGCACCACGGCGGACCTCAAGCTCAAGACCGATAAGAACGGCAAGCTCTCTGCAACCGAGTTCCCCAAGGATCCCGTTCGCGAGGACTACACCTTTGAGGGCTGGGTTGCCAATGCCGACGGCACCGGCACGACGTACACCTTTTCGAGCACGTTCGCAAAGGACACGACCGTGTACGCAAAGTGGGAAGAGGAAGAGCCCGAAGGCCCGCCCGCAGGCACGACGTACACGATTACGCTTGACGCAAACGGCGGCGTTCTCGGCGGCAACGGCTCCAACACGGTGACGACGGGCACCGACGGCAAGCTTACGGCAATGCCCGCCGATCCTTCGCGCGAAAACTACACCTTTGACGGTTGGTACACGCAGGCCGAGGGCGGCGCGGAAATCACGTTGCAGTATGTATTTACGGCTAACGGCACCATCTACGCGCACTGGACGGAAAACGGCGAAGTTAAGCCCGATCCCGAGGAAGGCTACACGATAACTCTCGACGCCAACGGCGGCTCGTTCTCCGATGAGCAGGCCCAATCCGTCACGACCGACAAGAACGGCAAGCTGACCGCGCTTCCCGACGCCCCCGCCACCGCGCCCGAGGGCCAAAAGTTCGCAGGCTGGGCCACCGCGGCGGAAGACGGCGAGGCTGTAACGCTCGAGACCGTGTTCGAGAGCAATTCGACTATCTACGCCGTTTGGGAAGACGACGAAGTGGAACAGCCCGAACCCGGAACGTACACCATTACGCTCAATGCAGGCGAAGGTACGCTTGAAGGCGAAGGCACGTTGACGACGGGTGAGGACGGTAAGCTCGAAGAATTGCCCGAACCCACGCCTCCGGAAGGCTATGACTTCGACGGCTGGTACACGCAGGCCGAGGGCGGCGACGCTGTCACGACCGACACCGTGTTCGAGGCAAACGGCACTATCTACGCGCACTATTCCGAGGCGTTGACGATCAGTGCGACCGAGCTCACGCTTTCTATCGGAAAACGCACCGAAACGCTTACCGTAACCAGCAGCCACGGCGATGTTACTTGGACTTCCAATGCCACTGCGGTTGTAACAGTAACAGGCGGCGCCTTAAAGGCTCTTAAACCCGGCACGGCGACTATCACGGCTACGAGCGGCACAAAGACGGCAAAGTGCGAAGTAACAGTAGAAGACGCTTACTATCTCATCGGCGGCGAGGATGCCAGTTGGAATAAAGTCGGCACTTTCGACGTAGCGACAGCAATCTACTTCATGCCTACCGAAACGGCAGGTGTTTATTCGACCGGAAGCATCGAGCTTTCGAGAAATGCCGAGTTCCAAATCGCTCTCGTCGGCGACACCACCGGTAACTGGTGGCAGAAAGCGTTCAACGCTGGGAATGTGACGATGTCGGGTGATGTGTCCGGCAGCAACAACTTTTCGGTAAGTACTCATGGAAAATACACCATTAAGCTCGATTTGTCAGGTGCAAAAGCTGCTGTAAATGTTAAGATGGACGAAGATTTGAGCGGCGGCGTTGTTGAAATTGACAGGTGGTATATCATCGGATCCATGACCGGCTGGTCAACAAAGGCTAAGGATGCCGACCTCGGAATTTATGGATTTGAGTACCATGCCGATACCGGAAAATACACGTTGACCATCCAACTGACCAAAGGCGGCGAATTCAAAGTTGTCATTGCAGGCTCTGGATATAATGGCGAAATCGGTGAGGGTGGTGTAGCAGACGGAAAGATTGGTACCAAAGGTACAGCGACAGAAGCCGGCAAGTATCAGCTTGAATGGACGTCGTCTACCAACATCGGTGTCGGTGTAACAGGCTGGTATACGTTCACCTTGGATCCCAGCGTTTCGGGAAGAGGCAGGCTCGACTACACTTTCTCGACGACTAATCCCAACGCATAAGAATAACTGAATCAATCATATCGTTAAACAAAAAGAGCTCTGTTCGAAAGAACGGAGCTTTTTTGTGCCTGAACAGGCGCAGCCTGATTTTTGTCGTGTGTGTGCTGCCGTCGGTATTTGAGGACACACCCGACAAAGTGCGCGACGAAACAGATTCTTCGACTTCGCGCCGTCGGCGCTCGCTCAGAATGACATAATAAAACCGTGTACTTCTTTACGAAACGACTATTCAGCGTAGATATGTCTCTACTGTGTCCTACGAAGCAACCGAAGGTTATTCTAAGCGTTAGCGAAGAATCTGTCTTCACATCCCCTCAGTCGCATAAATGCGACAGCTCCCCCCTAACGAAAGGGAGGAGCCTTTTTTGTGCCCGGAAACAGATTCTTCGACTCCGCTAACGCTCCGCTCAGAATGACACACGAGTACAGCACTCATTATGTCATTCCGAGCTTGTCGAGGAATCTGTAAGCGCGAGCTATTTTCTCTTCCGCTTCCCTTTTTATTCACAGAGGCGACAGCCGCAAAACAGTTTACAAATTCGCGTTGTTAAGTTATAATGCAAGTGAATTTGCTTGCTTGCAATGGTAAATTCGCGCGGCATTTCAACACAAATGCGCGTTTTCTTTTTGAAAACGCCTGCGGCGTGTCGCAGGGCAAAAGCTTGCTTTTGGCGCATTTGAATGTTATAATATTATCGAGGTAAACATGATAAACGTATCTAATGTAAAGTTACAGTTCGGAACGCGCGTGCTTTTCGAAAACGTAAATCTCAAGTTTTCGGAAGGCAACTGCTACGGCATTATCGGCGCGAACGGCGCGGGCAAATCCACATTTTTAAAGCTTTTGTCAGGCAAGATAGAGCCGAGCAAGGGCGACATCACGATAGGCAAGGGCGAGCGCATGTCCGTTCTAGAGCAGAACCAAAACGCATACGACGCTTACACCGTGCGCGAGGCGGTAATTTGCGGACACAAGGAGCTCGAGGACCTTCGCCAAAAGCGCGAGGTGCTTTACGCCAAGACCGACTTTACCGAGGAGGACGGCAACCTCGCCGCAGAGCTCGAAACGCGGTACGGCGAGCTCGGCGGCTACGAGTGCGAGATCGACGCCGAAAGCCTTTTGAACAACATCGGCGTAAGTCAGGATTTGTTCGACACGCCGATGAGCGAGATCGAGCCCAAGATAAAGGTTAAAATCCTCATGGCGCAATGCCTTTTCGGAAAGCCCGACATCTTGCTCCTCGACGAGCCTACAAACAACCTCGACATCAAGACGGTCAGGTGGCTGCAGGAATACCTCAAGGCCTTAGAGCAGGCGACGGTCATCGTCGTGTCGCACAACAGGCATTTTCTAAATCAGGTGTGCACGCACATCTGCGACGTCGACTATCACGCGATTAACCTTTTTGTAGGCAACTACGACTTTTGGTACGAGTCGTCGCAGCTCATTCTCCGCCAGCAGCGCGAGGCCAACAAAAAGGCGGAAGCGCGTATCAAGGAGCTCAAGGAGTTTATTGCGCGGTTCTCGGCAAACGCGAGTAAGTCCAAGCAGGCGACAAGCCGCAAGCGCGAGCTGGACAAGATAGAAATTCAGGACATCAAGCCGAGCTCACGCAAGTACCCCTACATCGACTACAAGTTCGAACGCGATCCCGGCAACGACATTCTGCGCGTCGAAAAGCTTACAAAGGAAGGGTTTTTCCAAAACGTTTCGTTCACGGTCGGGCGCGACGACAAGATCGGGTTTTTGACGGACAACAGCCGCGCGGTTGCCGAGCTTTTCGACTGCATTTTCGGCGACTCCAAGCCCGATTCCGGCAGAGTTATTTGGGGGCAGAACATTCGCCCTGCGTACATGCCGCAAAACTACGACAAGTTTTTCGACGGCTGTGCGCTGTCGCTCGTCAAGTGGATTGACCAATGGTCTGAAAACCACGAGCAGGAGTATTTGCGTTCGTGGCTCGGGCGGTTGCTGTTTTCGGGCGACGAGGCGTTAAAGCCCGCAAACGTGCTTTCGGGCGGCGAAAAGGCGAGGTGCATGCTCGCGCGAATGATGTTACTTTCGCCAAACTTCTTGATGTTCGACGAGCCGACCAACCACCTCGACCTCGAAAGCATTACGTCGCTCAATAAGGGCATGATCAACTTTAAAGCGCCCATAATCTTCATCACCGCCGACGAGGAAATTATGTCGTCCGTCGCCAACCGCATTATCTCTATCGAGAACGGCGTCAAGGCGTACGACAGACCTGTGACCTACGACGAGTACATCGCGGAGCTGTAAGCGCCACTGCGTGGCTAAGATAATAGATAAGAGATAAGAATTATCGAAGCGCGAGATTATAATGCTCGCGCTTTTCAGATTCTTCGCTAACGCTCAGAATGACATCTGGATATTGACTGCGCTCTTTCAGAATAGAGCACGCTCTTTTTATGTCATTCTGAGCGGAGCGCCAACGGCGCGAAGTAGAAGAATCTGTTAGTTGACAGTCTCTCAGTCGGCTTCGCTGACAGGTCTTACACAGGGGGCCGCATAAAACGCTCTATCACCGTCATTCACAATAGAATGACGTTTATTTATTTTCAACGCTACGCAACTCGTCGGTGCAACAACAAACGAACAACGGTAGCAAACACGCGACGGTTAAAAATAAAAATCGTTGGCAATTAGAGTTGACGAAAAGCGGCAAAAGCGTTATAATATGCGTATGATAGATTTCGAGATTAACGGTATCGTATTGCGCGTTAAGAGCAAGGCGCTGGGCGAGCTCGGAGACATTTCCGTGCTCGGCAGGACACTCTCCGATTGGGTGGGCGGCGCATTCGACGTACCGTTCAAGTGCGTCGATTTCGCGCGCGCGGTAAACGCTGCGGAAAAGCTTCGCGCAGCCGCCGACAGGAACAAGCCCGTTACCGTCGTGCTCTATTGCGACACGCCGCTCGTCACGGCGAAAACGCTTGCCGCCGCGGTCAAAAAGCTGCGCGACGACAACATCAATGCGTTGCGTCTTCCGCGCGGGTTCGTATTCAAGACCGATTACCTATTCGATACCGACGCATTGTTTTTGCAGAGCGAGGAACCGACCGACGGCGAGTTTAAGACGGTCACGGACGCCGAGTCGCTATCGGGCGTAACCGACGTTTTGAAAAAGCGCATTCTTCGCTATCACGCGAGCAACGGCGTTAGGATTGCCGATTTTAACAATACGTACATAGACTGCGACGCGGTCATTGCGCGAGACGTAACAATCGAGCCGTACAACTTTATCAAGGGTAAGACTGTCATCAAAGAGGGCGCTCACATCTTGCCCGGCAATTATATCGAAAACAGCATAATAGGCGAGAGAGCGCAAATAGACAGCTCCAGACTGTACATGAGCTCGGTGGGCATGGATACGCACGTCGGACCGTTTGCGTATTTGCGCCCCGATTCGGTCGTCGGCGCGGCTTGCCGTATCGGCGATTTCGTCGAGCTCAAAAACTGCATTATCGGCGACGGCACCAAGGTCAGCCATTTGACGTACATAGGCGACGCTCAGCTCGGCAACGACTGCAACGTCGGGTGCGGCGTCGTTTTTGCCAACTATGACGGCCGCAACAAGTACCGCTCGGTCGTAGGCAACCGCGTGTTCATCGGCTCCAACGCCAACATAGTAGCGCCCGTCGCAATAGCAGACCGCGCGTTCATCGCCGCAGGCTCGACGATTACGAAGGGCGTGCCCAAACAGGCGCTCGCAATCGCGCGGGCGCGTCAGAGCGTTATTAATAATTGGTCGGGCAACGTCTACGCTCCGCCGATAGACGGTCAAGACTGATCGAATAACAACTAAAGGATAATCAAAACGGAGGATATCACCAATGATAGCTCACGGCAACAAGATAAAGCTTTTTTGCGGTAACTCGTGCAAAAACCTCGCGGGTGCCATTTCCGACAGGCTCAAAATGCGGCTCGCCGCTTGCGACGTCGGCAAGTTCAGCGACGGCGAGATTTCGGTGTCGATAGGCGAGTCCGTTCGCGGTTGCGACGTGTTCGTCATACAGTCGACATCGACGCCCGCAAACGACAACCTCATGGAGCTCCTCGTCATGATTGACGCGCTTAAGCGCGCTTCCGCGGGGCGTATTACGGCGGTCATGCCGTACTTCGGCTACGCGCGTCAGGACAGAAAGGCGCGTGCGCGCGATCCCATTACGGCCAAGCTCGTCGCCGACCTCATTTGCAAGGCGGGCGCGGACAGAGTGCTTACAATGGACTTCCACTGCGCTCAGCTGCAGGGCTTTTTCGATATCCCCGTAGACCACCTTTTGGGCGTGCCCATCCTCGCAAAAGCGATTGCCGACCAGGAGTTTATCAAGGAAGCGGGCGACGACCTCGTCGTTGTTTCGCCCGACGTCGGCTCTGTCGGCAGGGCGAGGCAGATGGCGCAAAAGCTGAACAAGACGCTCGCTATCGTCGATAAGCGTCGGCCCAAGGCCAACGTCATGGAAGTTATGAACATCGTCGGCGACGTCAAGGGCAAGCGCTGCCTCATCGTCGACGACATGATAGACACCGCGGGAACTATCACGCAGGGCGCAAAGGCGCTTATGGAAGTGGGCGGCGCGACGGACGTCTACGCATGCTGCACGCACCCCGTAATGAGCGGTCCCGCTATCGAGCGTTTGCAGAACTCGGTCATCAAAAAGCTGTTCATTCTCGACACGATCGAGCTCCCGCCCGAAAAGCAGATCGATAAGTTTATTACCGTTTCGGTCGCGCCGATATTTGCGGAAGCGATTGCCGCGATCTTTGCAGACCTCCCCGTTTCCAAGCTGTACGACTAAAAGTTTTGAAACGACAAGCCCACGCTGTAACGCGTGGGCTTTTTGCGTGGCGTTTTTGTCGTAAAAGCCGAGTATTATAATCGTTTCGATAAAAATCTTGCGCTTTACTCCTCCGTGCGTTTTTGCGCGCACTTTAGCTTGGTCGCCTCGCCGCCGCGAAGGTGGCGGACGGACAGGTTGTAGTCGAGCACGAGCCGCACTCTGTCGTACAGCGTCGGATCGGCGAGTTTTAGCCGTTCCGTGACGTCCTTGTGAACCGTGGATTTGCCCATGCCGAACTGTTTTGCCGCTTCTCTTACAGTCGCGGCGTTTTGCGCTATGTACTGACCGAGCGCTATCGCGCGGTCGAACGTGTCGTCTTTCATAACCCCTCTGTTTCTCCTAATAAAATCGGTTTTATAATCTATGCCGCATTTTGTCGAAATATGCAAACCAAATGTTTGACGATTGTCGTGTGTGGACTGTCGTCATTCGTTTTGCGTTACGCCCGACCAATCACAGATTGGATATTTTGTCGTGTGTTTACTGCCGTGTGTATTTGAGTTTACACCCGACGAAAGGCGTTATTTATAGATTCTTCGCTTTGTTCAGAAGCTTCGTATGACGCAGAATAGGTTTGCTCGTTTAGTGTCATTCTGAGCGAAGCGCCAACGGCGCGAAGTCGAAGAATCTATTTTAAAAATTCGACCGAAACTATTCGTTGTTATCTATTCAATCTTATCGCTTATCTTAGCTGCGAAGCGGCGCCAACCGCTTGACTATTGCGCTATCTTGTTTTATAATATATCGGTAAAAAAGCCATCAAAAGGAGTATATCATGCCCAAAGAGTATATCATGACCGCGGCAGGCAAACGCGAGCTTGAAGAACGCCTCGAACACATCAAAATGGTGGAAATGCCCGCCGTCGTCGAAGAAATAGCCAAAGCGCGCGCGCAGGGCGACCTCTCGGAAAACGCCGAGTACGACATTGCGCGCGACGAGCAGGCCAAGCTTCAAAATGAGATCGACGCTATCAAGGAAAAGCTTGCTTACGCCAAGATTCTCGACGAGAAGTCAATCAACGACGAAGTCGTTTCCATCGGCTGCACGGTCAAAGTCATAGAGGCGGATATCGCCGACGGGCTCGACGAGGTTGAAAAGTGCGGACTCACGCGCACCGACATTATAGCCGGATTTTTGACGCGCATGTCTGTCAACGATATGCGTGCCAACAAGCAGAACCGTCCCATTCTCGGCGATCTCACCGCAGACGATTATGCGATCGCCGGCTCCGAGCTTCTCTCCGGCAAGCGCTACAAAAAGGAAGATCTCATCGACAAGGGCTTTGCCGAGGCGGAGCTGTCGCTCAAGGTCAAGGGCAGGGGCAAGGTCGACGCTTCCAAGTGCACCGGCATCAAGAGCTACACCATTGTAGGCAGTCACGAGGCGGACGCGCTCAACGGCAGGATAAGCAACGAATCGCGCGTCGGCGCGGCGCTCCTCGACAAGGAAGAGGGTGACGTCGTCATGGTCGGCGATCTGCTTTTCAAAATTCTCGACATCAACGTCGACAAGAAGGCTATTAAAAAGTAAGGGCTTTTTAAGGATAACTCAAATGGATAACAATCCCCAAAACAATAACGAAAACGTCGAAGCGGAAGTGGACGTCGACGCGCTTCGCGCCGTGCGCCTCGGCAAGCTCGAAGAACTTTGCGCCGCAGGCTCAGATCCGTTCAAGATTACGAGCTTTGACGTAACCGCGCATGCCGCAGATATCACGGCTTCGCCCAAAGAGGGCGAGACCGTCGCCGTCGCCGGCAGGCTTATGAGCCGCCGCATTATGGGCAAGGCGAGCTTTGCGCACATGCTCGACCGTTCCGGTCAAATCCAGCTCTACGTCAAGCGCGACAACGTCGGCGAGGACGAATACGCGGTTTTCAAAAAGCAGATAGATATAGGCGACATGATAGGCGCGGTCGGCAAGGTGTTTATCACGCATACCGGCGAGGTTTCGGTTGCCGTCGAAAAGCTTACGCTGCTCGCAAAGTCGCTCCTTCCGCTGCCCGAAAAGTGGCACGGACTCAAGGACAACGATTTGCGCTACCGCAAGCGCTATCTCGACTTGATCGTCAATACGCCCGTCAAGGACACGTTCGTCAAGCGCGGCAAGATTATTTCGGCAATCCGCAGCTACCTCGACGGCGAGGGCTTTATCGAGGTGGAAACGCCCATACTCAACACCGTTGCGGGCGGGGCGGCGGCGCGGCCGTTCATAACCCACCACAACACGCTCGACCTCGATATGTACATGCGCATTGCGCCCGAGCTGTATCTTAAACGGCTTATCGTCGGCGGCATGGAACGCGTGTACGAAATCGGTCGGTGCTTCCGCAACGAGGGCATGGACATAAAGCACAACCCCGAGTTCACCATGATGGAGCTGTACCAAGCGTACGGCGACTATACCGACATGATGAAGCGCGTCGAGGACATCTATTCTGCGGCGGCTAAGGCGATCGGGCTGGGCGATAAGATAACGTATCAGGGGCGCGAGATAGACATATCCACGCCGTGGCGGCGCGTCACTATGCGCGATATAGTAAAGGAAACGACGGGCGTCGACTTTATGGAATTGTCGGACAACGCGGCGAGGCAAGCATTAAATAAATTAGGCGTCGAGTTTGAAGGCGAAAAGAACGCCGCCGAGTGCATGTACGTGGCGTTCGACAAGCTCGTCGAGAGCACGCTCATTCAGCCGACGTTTGTAACAGGCTATCCAATCGAGGTGTCGCCGCTTGCAAAGCGTTCGGACGACGGACTGACATATCGGTTCGAGTTTTTCGTAAACGGCTGGGAGGGCGGCAACGCGTACTCCGAGCTAAACGATCCGATTGATCAAGCGGGACGGTTTGAAACTCAGCGCAAAATGGCAAAGCGCGGCGACGAGGAGGCGCAAGCCGCCGACGACGATTTTGTCGAGGCGCTCGAGTACGGCATGCCGCCGACGGGCGGACTCGGAATCGGTATCGACCGCATGATTATGCTTCTCACCGACAGCGCGTCCATTCGCGACGTCATTCTGTTCCCGACGATGAAGCCCAGAGCCAAAAAGTGAAAAAGGGACACTTACACGAGTTTTTGACAGAGTATGCGGCGGGCGACAACCTTCGCCTGCACACGCCCGGGCATAAGGGAAAGCTTTGCGACATCGACATAACCGAGCTTGACGGCGTTTTCCCGGACGCGCAAATAGAGGCGGCGGAGCGCGACATAGCCGCGGCATATAACGCAAAGCACGCGCGCCTTCTCGCTTGCGGGAGCTCGCAGGGCGTAAAGGCGGCGGTGTACTTTGCGGCGGCAAACGGCATTGCGGACGTCAATTCTCACCGCTCTGTTTTCGACGGCTTTAAGCTGTCCGGCAAGACTGTCAAAACGGTAGGGCGGCGAGGCGACGTGCGGCCTATAACGGTCAAAGACATCGACGGCGCACTCACTCCCGACATCGGATGCGTAGTCGTGACGTCGCCGACGTACTACGGCTTTGTAGCGGACGTTGACGGCATTGCCGACTACTGCAAGCGCAAGGGCCTGCTGTTTATAGTAGACGGTGCGCACGGTGCACACTTCGGATTTTCGCCGCTGCTACCCAAAGCGTTTGCCGATAAGTGCGACATCTGCAACGTGTCGGCACACAAGACGCTAAAGGCTTTCACGCAGGGCGCGATACTTTTGGATAATCTAAGCGAGAGAAAAAGCGACAAGCTTTTCGAAGCGGTAAAGATTATGGGCACGACCAGCCCGTCATACCCGCTTTACGCTTCGATAGAGGACGCCGTCATTGCCGCAAGGTCCGACGAAAAGGCGTACGCCGCGCTGTACGGCCCGATAGGAGAGCTTCGGGGGCGATTCCCGTTTTTGAAAAACGACGATTTTACGCGACTCGTTCTCGACTGCGAAAGGGCGGGCGTGTCGCCCAAAGAGCTCAATGCGACGCTCGTCGGGAAAGGCGTTTATTCCGAGCTCGTGACGGACAAGTATATAGTATTCTTGTTCACCGCGGCGGACAGTGCGGAAAACGTACAAAGGCTTTATGCGGCGCTTCGCGCATGTATATAGGAGAGAAATATGGGAAAGGGTAAGTTCATAGTGTTGGAGGGCTGCGAGGGCGCCGGAAAGAGCAGACAGAGCAAGCTCTTGACGGAAGCTCTCGTCGAGCGCGGCTACGACGTCGTCGCCACCCGCGAGCCGGGCGGCACTGCGCTTGCCGAAGCTCTTCGCGCACTTATTCTCGATCCCAACCATTCGCCCGACGCTACCGCCGAGCTTTACATGTACTCGGCGGCGCGGCGCGACCACTTGAACAAGGTGGTATTTCCCGCGCTCGACGATGGAAAGATTGTCGTGTGCGACAGGTTTACCTATTCGACGCTCGCGTATCAGGGCTACGGGCGCGGACTTGACATCGATTTCGTGCGGCGGGTGAACGAAAGCACCATTTCGCCGCTTACCGTAGACCTTGCGCTGTTTTTGGACGTCAATCCCGTCGACGGGTTTAAGCGCAAGGGCGGCGCGGACAAGGCGGATAGATTAGAGCGCGAGGACCTCGCGTTTTTCGAGCGCGTTTACGGCGGGTTTAAGGACATGTGCGGCCGCGGCGAGCTCACCGCTATCGACGCGAGCGGCACCAAGCAAGAGACCGCCGAGAAAATTTTGCGGGAAGTACTGCGCATACTATGATCGAGTTTGTAAAAGCGCATGCCGACCTATATCGGTCGCTCGATATACTTTCGCCGTTTGACGAGAACTCGCCGCAGAGCGCGTTTTTGCTTATCGGCGAGGATGCTGACGGGCTGAGCATTTTTGCGCGCTTTCTTGCGGCAAAGCTTCTCGGCATAAGTGAAAATCGTGCGCTCGACGGGCATGCCGACATTATGGTCTATCCTAAGTCAGAAGGCTCGGAAAGCATCGAAAGAATAAATAGCGCAAAGGGTAAGAAAAGCAAAAAGGCGGACACGGCAAAGACTGCGCCCGTCAACGTGGACGACGTGCGCGACATTCTCGATTCGCTGTACCTCACGCCGTTTGAGCTCAAGCGTCGCGCGTATATAATAGAAAACGCCGAGAGCATGAGCGAAATCTGTCAGAACAAGCTTTTGAAAAGCTTGGAAGAGCCGCCCAAAAGCGTTTGCTTTATTCTGTGCGCGGGCGGCGCGCTGCTGCCCACGGTCGAGTCGCGCTGTACGAAGGTAGAGCTCCCGCCGTTTAGCGTGAGGACTGTTTACGACAGGCTTAGCGCGGTGCACCCCGACAATGATAAAGGCGACATAGCGCTCGCCGCACGGGCGAGCCGCGGCAATATGGGAATGGCGGAGCGAATCTTGCGCGATCCGGATTTCGGCGTAGCGTATGCCGACGCGGTTAAGATTTTAAAGTGCTCGACGGGAAGCAAGGTTTTTGCGTCGGTCGCGGCAGTTTACGACAAGTTTACGCGCGAGCATGCGCTTGTCGTGCTCGGCATTATGGAGTATCTTCTCGGCGACATTGCGAGAATGTCCGTCGGCGCGGACACCGTTTTCGACAAGACTGACGTCGGCAGTTGCGGCATAGGCTTTACGCCGTACGCCGCCGCAAGATCGGCCGAGTTCGTAAGAGACGCCGCGCGGCGCTTGCAGTCCAACTGCATGCCGCAGGCGGTCATGGATAGAGCGGTACTTAAAATCATGGAGGAAAAAGCACTGTGCCAAAGGTAGTGGGATTGAGATTCAGAACGTCGCCCAAGACGTATTGGTTCGCGCCCGTAGGCGAGGACGAGCAGTACAAAAAGGGCGTGCCGGTCATTGTGGAAACACAGCGCGGTCAGGAGATTGCGACGGTTGTCATGCCGCCCAAGGACGTGGACGAGAGCGAGATCGTAGCGCCATTAAAGGAGGTTATTCGGATAGCCACCGACGATGAAGTGACGGCAGTCGCCATCGACGGCGACAAAAAGCGTGAAATTCTCGCCATCGCCAAGCAAAAGGTCGCCGACCGCGGGCTTGACATGAAGGTCGTCGACTGCGAGTACACCGTCGACCACTCAAAGCTCGTGCTGTACTTTACCGCAGAGCAGCGCGTAGACTTTCGCGAGCTCGTAAGAGATTTGGCGTCGGCATTCCACATGCGGATAGACCTAAGGCAGATAAGCGCACGCGACGAGTGCAAGCTGATCGGCGCGCTCGGCACGTGCGGAATGCCGTGCTGCTGCGGCGGGTTTGAGTCCGACTGCGTTCACGTTTCGATAAAGATGGCAAAGAACCAGAGCCTCGCGCTCACTCCAAACAAGATAAACGGAATGTGCGGAAGACTGTTGTGCTGTCTCGGGTACGAGAACAAGACGTACGAGGACGTACTTAAGCGCGCACCCAAGCACGGCACAATCGTCACGACGCCCGACGGCAGAAAGGGGAGCGTTGTCAGCGTAACGCCTCTCACCGAAAAAGTGCGGGTGCGGATTGGAGACGACGAAAACTTCGAGTTTGCCGAGTTTTTGATGTCCGAGCTCGGCTACGAGCGCCGCGTCGAAGAAGAAAAACCCGATCAGCAAAACGGCGGGGGCGGCAATAAGAACGGCAAAAAGCAAGGCGGCGGCAACAAAAACGGCGGTAACAAAAACAATAGTAACAATAATAATAACGCCAATAATGCTAATAACGGCAACAACGCAGACAATAACGGCGGCAGAAAAAAGAACGGCAATAACAAAAAACACCGCAACAATAACAACAACGGAAACGGCGGAAATGAAGGCGGCGCGCCTAATAGCGGCGACGGCGGCAACAAACAAGCTAACAGAAACGGCAACAAAAAGAACGGCAAGCGTTTCGACAAGAAAAAGAAGGCTCCTACCGCAAACAGCGAAAACGCGTAATGCGGCGTAAAAAGTTCGCAATACCTAACCGCATTTAACCGCATTTGTGTATTGACTTTTCACGGCATGAATGGTATAATCATTGCAATACAAAACGGAGGTATATCATGGCACACAAGATTTCCGATGAATGCATTTCTTGCGGCGCGTGCGCCGGCTCTTGCCCGGTAGACGCGATAAGCGAGGGCGACGGCAAGTACGTTGTCAACGCGGACACTTGCATCGATTGCGGCGCGTGCGAGGGCGAGTGCCCGACCGGCGCTATCACGGCAGACTAATCGATTACAAAACGACACAACAAAAAAAACGGACTGTTTAGTCCGTTTTTTTGTTTGCTTTAATAATAGAACAGATAATAAAATGGATTGTAATATCTCGATATGTACATGGTAATGAATACTAACAAAATGACTTCTATCACCAAAAACACCGCGCCGATCACAATACCGGCAAGCGCCAAGCTCCCGTACTTTCCGCCCTTTTTTGAGTTGTTGTATCCGATTATAGAGCAAATAAGCCCCGCAAGCGGAACAAAAAAGGCGAGCACAAACCCGACGATTGCGATTGCGTTTTCATTTGTCGTGGGAACGCTGTACACCGTTTGATTTTGCATTTGATTTTGCGGTGGCGCTTGATACCGAGATTGAACTTGCGCCCTCTCGTCTATCGTCGCGCCGCAACCAGAGCAAAACTTGGCGTCGTCGTGTATTTGATTTCCACAGTATTTGCAAAACATAGTCGCGTACCTATATGTATCAATAATAATAGTAGTAGAGGGGCGGATGATATGTTGTCGAGACGACGATAATTATAATCAGCGCAAGTACCATGGATACGATGCTGATTACTATTCCGGCCATGGCAAGCCCACCGTAAGGTGCGCCCTTTTTAGAATTGTTGTAGCCGACGATAGAGCATATAAGCCCGACGATTGCGATGATGAAAGAGAAAACAAATCCCACAATCGCTATGCCGTTTTCCGTTTGGGACGTCGGTGCTTGATTTTGTTGCACGTACGGTTGACTTTGGCTTTGTTCCGGCGGCACGTCGTCTACTGCCGCGCCGCAGTTTTGGCAAAATCTTGCGTCTTCCGGAAGGTGGCTTCCGCACTTTTTGCAAAACATGTCACATTTACCTCCTTATAGTATATATTATAATCCAAAAGAGCTTTTCCGTCAATACCTTTGTCGATTTTTTGTCGAATTATCGGCGCATACTATCTCGTGTGAAAACGACGTTGGGGCGGTCTGCGGCACTACTCGCCGCGATAGGCATAATAGCAAAGGTGATGGGCGCGATGTACCGCGTCCCGCTTACAAACACAATCGGCGCGGAAGGCATGGGACTGTACCAGATGGTATTTCCCGTATATACCGTTCTTCTCGCGTTTTGCGGCGGCGGCATTTCGAGCGCGGTGTCGCGCGTCGTCGCAAAATACACGGCGCGCGGCGACGAAGTGACGGCGGTGCGGACCGTAAGGGTTGCTGCCGTGCCCGTTGCCGTCATTTCGGTAATATCGACGGCGGCGGTTATTCTTTTGCGCGACGGCATATCGAGAATACAGGGCAATCCGGAGGCGGCGCTGTGCTACTTAGCGCTCGCGCCCTCGCTCGTGTTCGCGGGGCTTACAAGCGTTTTCCGCGGATACTTTCAGGGCAAAAACAAAATGCTGCCGAGCGGAGTCAGTCAACTCATAGAGCAGAGTGCAAAGCTTTTTCTCAGCCTGTACCTTTCCCGCGTTTTTCTGGCGTTCGGCGTGAGGTACGCAGTGGCGGGGGCCCTTTTGGGCATAACGGTCGGCGAGGTCGTATCGCTGCTGTACCTTTTCGTCAGGTACGCTTTGACAAAAAAGAGTAGGCGAGAGAGCGCGGTTGCGGTGAGAAAAGCGTCGGTGCGCCCGCTGTTCGAGATTGCGAGCGACGGCTTTTTCGTCACCGACAAAACGCTCGGAAAGGAGATTGCCGCCGTCGCTTTTCCCATAACTCTCGGCTCGCTCATACTGCCGCTTACGCAGCTCATCGACTCCGCGCTGATAATCAACCTGTTGATGCGAAGCGGCGCGGGGCGGCTCGAGGCGACCGAGCTTTTCGGGCTATTCGTCGGCCCCGTCGGAACGCTTATAAATATGCCGACGGTCATACTCGCGTCGGTTACCGTCGCATTCTTGCCCGCGCTCACGGCAGAAACAGAGCGGGGCGGCGACGGCGGGCGAATGACGAGGCTCGTCGCAGAGTTCGTAATGATGTTCGTCATACCCGTCGCGACGGCGTTTTTGCTTTTTCCCGAAAGCATTTGCGGTGCGCTCTATCGGCGCGGACTTACAGAAGAGCAGCTATCGGTCGCGTCAAGACTACTTCGCGTGCAGGCGGTGTCGGTGCTTTACGCCGGGATTTATCAGGTGTTTGCGACAGTGCTTCAGGTGCGAGGGAAGGCGCATAGACCTGTAGTAAACCTCGCAATCGGCGGCGCCGTCAAAGTTGCATTGACGCCGCTACTCGTCATGACCGTCGGCATAGAGGGCGGTGCGGCGGCGACTGCCGCGTGCTATGCCGTGGCTGCGCTACTTACCGCACGAGCGGCGTGCAAGGCGGCGCCCGTAGGAGTTAGCGCAGTGAAGGCGTTCGTAATGCCGACGGCGTTTTCGGCAGCGGGAGCGGTTGCTTTTTACGGCGTTACGTTCGTGATGAACGCCGTCGCAATATCACAGTTTTTTAAGACTGCGCTTGCGGCGGGGGCGTTTTTCGTCGTCTATGCAGCGGGAATGTTTTTTTGCGGCGCGGTCAAGATCGGCGCGCTGTTCAAAGGTCGGAACGCCGCAAATCAAAACCGCGAAAAAATATCTTAATAGTGTTGCTTTTCCTTGCGCATTGGTTTATAATATAGTCGTAGAAATTCGGGCAGAGGAAAGGCACGATGATAGACATCAACATTATACGAAACGACAAGGCGGGCGTCGAGGCGGCGCTCGAAAAGCGCGGCTACAAGGCGGAGCTCGACGGCATACTCGAGCTTGACGCCGCTCGCCGCGAGATTATCGGAAAAACCGAAGCGCTCAAGGCCGAAAAGAACAAGGTCAGCGCCGACATTCCGCGCATGAAAAAGAGCGGGCAGGACGTTCAGCCCGTTTTTGCGAGAATGCGCGAGATCGGCGACGAAATATCCGCGAGCGACGAAAAGCTCAAGGCGATTGAGGCGGAGCTCAGGCACAGCCTTTTGTGCCTTCCCAACCTTCCCGACGACGACGTCGTCGCGGGCGGCAAGGAGAACAACGCCGTCGTCAAGGTTTACGGCAAAAAGCCTGAGTTCGACTTTCCCATTAAAAACCACGTCGACCTTTGCGAGAGCCTCAAGCTCATCGACTACGAGCGCGGCGTAAAGATCGCCGGCAACGGTTCGTGGCTGTACACCGGCCGCGGCGCGGTCATCGAGTGGGCGCTTCTCAATTACTTTATCAAGACGCACATAAAGGGCGGCTACACCTTTATTCTTCCGCCGCACATGTTAAATTACGAGTGTGGGCTGGGAGCGGGGCAGTTTCCCAAGTTTGAGGACGACGTCTACCGCGTAGATACGGCAGACGATGCGGCGGCAAAGCGGTTCATGCTGCCGACGGCGGAGACCGCGCTCGTCAACCTTTACCGCGGCGAGATTCTCGACGAAAAGGAACTTCCCAAAAAGCTGTTTGCGTACACGCCGTGCTACCGCAAGGAGGCGGGCAGCTACCGCGCGGAGGAGCGCGGCATGATTCGCGGCCACCAGTTCGACAAGGTCGAGATGGTGCAGGTGACGACGCCCGAAAACTCCAAGGCTGCGTTTGATGAGCTTGTCGGCAAGGCCTGTGCGCTCGTCGAAGGCTTGGGCCTTCATTACAGGCTAAGCAAGCTCGCGGCGGGCGACTGCTCGGCGTCCATGGCGCGCACCTACGATATCGAGGTGTGGATTCCGTCCATGGGCATTTACAAAGAGGTCAGTTCGGTGTCAAACGCCAACGACTATCAGGCGCGCCGCAATATGACGCGCTACCGCGACGGCGCGGGCAAGATAAACTATGTTCACACGCTAAACGGCTCGGGACTTGCGACGTCGAGAATACTGCCCGCAATCGTCGAGCAGTACCAAAACAAGGACGGCTCGGTTACGGTGCCCGAGGTCTTGCGCGAGTTCGTCGGCACCGACGTAATCAAATAACATCGCTTTCTTTACAAAAGTCCTACATCAAAGAGGAGAAAAACATGAGTGGATTCAGGCAGAGGAATTTCGACGGAAACCCGACGTCGCGCGAGGACCTCAACCTCACGAAATACGACGAGAAATACACATATCCCACAGAGCCCGCCGCAGGGCCCGTGCAGCAGTCCATGTTTCAAAGCCCCGTTCAGCAGGCGGCGCCCGACCTTGCAGAGCAAAGCTACGTCTTCGGTAGGCGCGATTCGGTAGACGGGCGGGCGAGAGTGTTCGGGAACCCCGGAGCGAGCGTGCCGACGCAGAACAGCACGTTCGGTACGCCGTCCCAGAGCATGCCTTACAGCGCACCCGCGCAGAGCAGTCCGTTCGGAGCGCCGTCTTCCGGCAGCGCGTTCGGAGCGACGCCCATACAGCCCGCAGTGGAAAGCGAGCGCCCGATGGTGTTTATGCTTCGCGACGACAACAACATGTTCGTCTACGAGTATTCCGACCGCTTGGAGTACTACCGCCGCACCGAGGTCGGAATGGTGCACTGCGCTACTAAGTTTAAGGCGAAGACGTTTTGAGCGTCGAAATCGCCGTTTCGCGGCTAAATGAATAGATAAGAAATAAGAAATAAGAATTGAGGACAGTCCCTCAGTCGGCTTCGCCGACAGGTCTTACACATGGGAGCCGAATAAAGAAGAAGCGCGGGAGAGAAAGCCCGCGCTTTTTAGATCCTTCGCGGGGCTCGGGATGACATAGAAGAAGTGCGCATTTCTTTACGACACTTGTGATTAATGAGGGTTGCAACTACTGTGTCATCCTGAGCGGAGCGCCGCATGGCGCGCAGTGAAGGAACTGTTTTTCACATCCCCTCAGTCGCCTGACGGCGACAGCTCCCCTTAATAAGGGGAGCCTGGTTGAGGTAATATAGAATAGTTAAGAAGTTCAAAAGCCTACGAGCGTTTGCTCGTAGGCTTTTGAAAACTGCGCGCCGCCTTTGACAATACGCACCGAAGCGTTCTCCCGTCGGTTAACTCCGTTAAAGCTCCCTTGTGGCACACGCCACATCTTGCTTAGTGCTGCTGCGGTCAAGCCCTGACACGGTTCACAAGCAGACGTTGCACAAGACCTTAACATCAACGCCACCTAACGGTAACAGACCTCCCATACGCAAGCCGGGGGCGGTGGTCAACCCTGCTATAGCGGATTGCAGGTTACAGAGCGCCGCTACCTCTCCGTTTAGCGCAGTAAAGTCATTATACAGCATAAAGAACAAAAAAGCAAGCGTTTTTCCGAAAAGCCTTGCCGCGTAATTTTCGGGATATGAAAATAAATGACATATTTTGACCGTGTTATGAGCGTGCGGTGGCAGATTTTCTACCAAATGTGCAAACGATTGACCGATATTGACTTTTTGCGCCGTGTATGTTATCATGTCATCATAGGAAAATGCTCGTTGCGGATTTTCGCGCGGCATGTAAATAATAAATATAGGAGATGTGATGAAGTTATTCAGCGGAAAGAGATATAAGCTGTATCGTGGACTTGCCGCCGTCGCCGCGTTCTTTTGCGCGGTGCTCATCGGCTTGGAGATGATTTCGGAAATACCCGACTACAAGGCGATGATAAACGACGTGCTCGGAGTAAAGACTACCGTCGTGCTCAACGCCGACGCTTATGCGTATACATCCGACTACAACAACACGAAAGAGTTTTTGACGGACAGAAAGCGGATTGCCGAGCAAATAAGCGAGGAAGGAAGCGTGCTTTTAAAGAACAACGGAGCGCTTCCTCTTACTTCTTCGGAGAAGAACGTGACGGTTCTCGGCTCGCGTGCGTACACCTACGACAGCAGCGGAAAGCTGCGCGACAGCACGCTTTCGGTGTATGCGGGTATCGTCGGCAGTAAGACGATAGAGCAGACGGTGACGACGCTGACCGAAAACAAGCTCAAGCTTCCCATAACCTTGGAGCGCGCGCTCGCTTCCGAGGGCATAACGATAAATCCCGCGCTAAAAAGATATTACTCGGGCAAAAACTTCCCGTCGCTCGTAAAGGGCAGCGAGGCAAACGGCAGTTCGGGCGGGCCTTTTTCCATAAACGAGCCCGGCATATCCAAGTCGGACTGCGGCGACACCAATACGTATAAGGACGCAGCGTTCGTCATGATCGGTCGGTCGAGCGGCGAGGGGCGCGAATACATGCCCGGTCAGCCCGGCATAGAAAAGAACGACGGCTCTAAGTCGGCGCTTGGGCTTTCGGACGACGAGAGAAACCTCATCACCGTCGCAGATCAAATTTCAGACAAGGTCATAGTGCTTTTGAACAGCGCCGTCGCCATGGAAATCGACGAGCTCAAAAACGACGACAGAGTGGACGCCATTCTGTGGATAGGACTTCCCGGAGAATACGGCATGAACGGCGTCGCGCGAATAATAAGCGGCGCGGTCAGCCCGTCCGGACACCTTTCGGACACCTACGCCGTTGACGCTTCCGCGTCTCCCGCGGCGCAGAACTTCGGCGTAAACGCGCAGGACGGCAGCGGTAGCTTTACTTGGGCCTCGGGCTCGGGCTATACCGCGGCGTTCAACGGACACTACGTCGTGCTTGCCGAGGGACTTTACACAGGTTATTACTATTACGAAACGCGCTACGCCGACAGCGTGGCGAACAAGGGCAACGCGCGCTCGGCGGTCGGCGCGGGCCGAGAGTCGACGGGTGGCTGGAGCTACGAAAACGAGGTCGCATATTCGTTCGGCTACGGGCTTACTTACACGACCTTCAAGCAGGAAATAGTCGAAGGCTCGCTCGTTGCCGACATGGACGAAAAGACTGTGTCCATTGACGTCAAGGTCAAAAACGACGGCAATTACAAGGCTAAGGACGTCGTTCAGCTTTACGTTCAAACACCGTACACCGACTACGACATAGCGCACGGCGTCGAAAAGGCGGCTATTCAGCTCGTGGGGTTTGAAAAGATCGAGCTCGAGCCGGGAGCCGAAAAGACGGTTACCGTTTCTTGCGATATGAAGTACTTTGCAAGCTACGACAAGACGGTCGAGCACGACGGCGTCAAGGGTGGCTACATTCTCGAAAATGGCGACTACTACTTTGCGATAGGCAACGGCGCGCACGAGGCGCTCAACAATGCGCTCTGTCTGCAGGGCTATACCGAGGACGATTTGTACGTCGAGAAGGGAAGTTCTCTCAATGCCGCAGGCGCCGTTGTGTGGCAGCCCGACATCGAAGGCGTCGATTCGTCGCTATTCGGCAGGAGCGAAAACGGCACCGTCATTCAAAACCAAATGGCGGATATCGACTACAACTATTTTGTTAACGACACCGTGACGTATCTGTCGCGCAGCAACTGGTCGGGGACATTCCCCAAGCCGTACGTCCGTCTCGCGACGACTTCCGGCATGAAGAAGTATCTCGACAGCCGCGTCTACGAATTCAGCGTCGGACAATCGGACGTTCAGTTCGGCGTCGACCACTCGGAAGAAGAGGACGAAAACGGCGAGCCGATGGCTAACCTCGTCATAGCCGAGATGAAGCTTGCGGCATACGACGACGAGCGGTGGGACTACCTCGTTTCGGAGATAACCTTCGACGAGGCGTGGGCGCTTTCGCCGTACGGCGGCACGAGCTGCAACATGTTCCTTTCGGTCAATGCGCCGGAGGTGTGGCAGATAGACGGTCCCAACGGAAACGTCACCCGTCCGCTGACAACCAAGTCGCAGGGCAGGTATTCGGTCAGTGCGTCCGATCCCAACGCCAACTATTATTCGTGCGACATGCCGTGCGAGCCTGTTACCGCAGCTACGTTTAACAAGGAGCTCATCTACGAGCAGGGCAAGTCGTACGGCGAGGAAATGCTGTGGAGCGGCAACGGTATGGTGTGGGCGCCCGGCATGAACCTTCACCGCACCCCTTTCAACTCGCGCAACCACGAGTACTACAGCGAAGATCCCATGCTGACAAACCTCATCGGCCGCTCGTTTATAGAGGGCGGGCTCGAAAAGGGTGCGATCCTTGCCGCAAAGCACTTCGCGTTCAACACGCAAGAATCCTTCCGCGAGGGGCTTTGCCAGTTCATGGAAGAGCAGTCGGCGCGAGAGCTCGAGCTCAGGGCGTTCCAGTGCCTAGGCGAGGACGCGCGGTACACCAATGCGCTCGGCAACGAGATCGGCGCGCTCGGCATGATGACCTCTTTCTCGCGCGTGGGCGTGTGCGGCATAAACGCGCACACCGGCATAATGAAAAACATTCTGCGCGGCGAGTGGGGATACAAGGGTCTCAGCTCTACCGACATGGTCGTCGACGGGCAGTTCTTCAATCCGCAGGACTCCGTCATAAACAACGTTACCTTTATGGCGACATCCAACGCCGACAACCTGTTGAACAGCTTCTGGCCCGATTACAAAAACAAGACAAAGGTAAAGAGCGATCCCAAGATGTGTCAGGCTCTTTACGACAATATGCATTACTACATGTATGCGATAGCAAACAGCAGCGTGCTCAACGGCTATGACTCGACCACCGTCGTCAAGGAGGTTCGCTACGGGTGGCAGACCGCCATTTCGGCGACCTATTGGGTGCTGTTCGGGCTGTCGATAGTCGCGGGGGCTGTAGCGGTGACTTGCGCTGTCGTCGCAATAGTGGGCGCGGTAGCAGACGGAAGCGCCGTGCCGAACAACGGAAGTGCGTCCGACGTCGACCCGTTCTCTCAATCGGGAGAAACGCAAGCGGACGCGGCGGAAGCGGACGGCTCGTCCGGTGAATACGACGATACTTTCGGCGATTCGCCGCCAAGCGACGACGCGCCGCCCGATATCCCCATGGGCGCCGACGGTGAAAAAACAGACGGCGGAGAAAGCGAGGTGCGGCATGATTGACATTAAGTTTAAAAAGCCGAGCGTCGGGTTTTATCTTCTCGTCGCGAGCACCGTGCTTGCGATAGCGGCGTTTGTAATGTACTCGCTGACCTACGACGCGCTCACTTACGCTTCCGACAAGTGGGTGATTGCGTCAATGGTAATTGCGTTTTGGTGTCTCGGCTGTCTGATGCTGACTTCTGTGATATCGGGCAACGGCGCCAAGATAACGGACGTGTTCTATTGGCTGGGCGTCATGTCGCTCACGCTTGCGCTTTTCAAATTTATAACGCCCTGCCTGTCGCCTATAGGCGTGTACTTCACTGTCAATATGGGCAACATGGAAGCGTACTCTATCGGCGTGCCGAGGGGAATTGCCGGCGCGGTGCTTTACGTTCTATCCGTGCTGTCGCTCATCGTCTCGGCTTTCTTTTCGCCGACGGTGTCAGAGAAGAAGAAAGAGAAAAAACGCAAGACCAATGACGCTCTGTTTACTTTGGCTGTAAACGTCGACGAGGAGACCGGGCAGATTGACACTCAATTCATAAGGGTTGACGAGCAGTCGGCCGACGGCGACGAGGCGGGCGAGACAGCTGAAAACGGCGACGCGACGGTCGCCGACACGATTGCTACCGACGGCGGTGCGGAAGAGGTGAAAGATGGAGAATAAGAAAGAGTTTTCTTTAAAGTATTTCATCTACGCCATGATTGTGCTCGTTTCGGTCATATTGATATCGTTTTTCATAACATGGGCGTCGATTGACGAGGGCGAGCAGAAGCTCAACAGGACGGAGTGCGAGGTAATTGCGTCGGAAGGCGCGCGGCGCGAGTATCTCGTGGGCGAGGAATTTTCATTAGACGGCTTGGCGCTCAAGATCGGAAGCAAGAATTACAGCGACTGCGACGTCACGGTCGACATGTCGAGCGCGGGCGTAAAGCGCGCGACGGTAAGCCGCACCAACGGCAGTCAATACTACTACGGCTATTTCGACGTGACGGTCTACGCGATAAGGCATTTCGAGATAGTCGGACTCGACAACCCCGACAACCTGTACTTAGGCGCAGCGGGCGAGCTCGTCTGCCAAAACGAGGTGATAAAGCTCGACCTTAACGCTCATCCTCAAGAGTTTAACGTCGAAAACCCCGATATGCCCAACGTGATAACCCTTTCGCAGGGCATGTACACCAAAACCACCGCGCAGGACGAAAACTATCCCGAAAGGTACACTCTATCCTTTTCGGTTGGCACGCTCAACGTTTCGTATACGTGCGTAAACATAGGGAGCAGGGTGCTCATGCTCAATTCCGAGCGCCGCATACTCGAGTTCGCAAACCGCGCGGACGGCGACGAAAAGCTGACGCTGTACGTCACTAAGACGACGGGCCTCGGCGGCGACGGCAGCGACCTTGCGGAAGGCGTGTATGTGTTTACCGACGCGAGCGGCATGACCTACTACTTCAACTTCAAGTACTACGCAATCGGCTGGGACAGCTATTTCGATTCGGCAAGCCTCAACGCGGGCAAAAATTTCAGCGACAGATATATCGGCTGGGATGACGCGTACAGAGAGGGTATCGAGGTCAGCTGCAACGGCTGTACGTTCGCGGTCGGGCCCGATCCTTGGCACGTCGCAGTGCTCAACATGTAGGAGATGACAATGAAAAGATTGATTAAGTTATTATCTGTGTTCGTCGCTTTTGTCGCCGCGCTTTCGCTTGTCGCTTGCGCGGGAGATAGCGGCAATGACGGAAAGAAGAAAAAAGAGAGCGAGATCTACGGCACGTTTACTTATCAGGAAACGCTCGGCTCGCGTCAGGGCGATCTCGTGCTCACTTCCAACACGCAAAATACGGGGCGGCATTATTTGCACGCGACGGTGTTTCCCGTAAATAACGGCAACGAGGGCGCCCCAATTGCGTACGCCATGGATCAACGGCTCAAGCTAAACCGCAACTTTACTTACAAGTACGACTATACTATACTCATGACAAACCCTCAGGCTTGGGGCGGACAGATAGCGCGGCTCACCGTCAGCATTACCGGCGTGTACGAGAGCGCGCCGAGCGACAACGGCGTGTATAGCGTGTTGCTTTCAAACCCCACGGGCGGGACGCTCACCGTGGTTTCATTCCAAGTAACGGGCGGCGGCACGTACGGAATGGCTATACACAGCCAAAACGATTATGTCGTCGACTATGCCATAATGTCGACCGTAGAGGGGTATAAGTACGACAAGTACGTGGCTTCACGCGTCGTGTCCGTCGAGCGCGAAACCAAGTCGCTCACCGACGACGTGTTCTATCAGGACCTGTTCGATTTTATTGCGCTGTACTCAACCTATTAAACGTTGCGACCGCTTTAGGAGAATATAAGTGAAGATTAAAAAATCATTTATTATATGCGCGGGGATTGTCGGCTGCACGGCCGCGCTTTCCGCGTGCGGCGACGGAGACGTGCCGCCCGATAAAAAGCCGCCCGCGCCCCCTCCGCCCACGCTCGGTACCGACTTTGTCGGCGTGACGGCGAGCTCAAGCGGCACGACGCTCACTTGGGACGGGGACGGCAAGGCGTACGATGTTTACCGCGCCGCGACGCGCTACGGCGAGTACTCTCTTGTCGAGAGCGATGTGACGGACGGCACATACGCCGACAACACTCGGTTCGGCTACTATAAGGTTTGCGAAAAGGACGGCGACGGCGAGATTGCAGAGGAATACGAGGTCAGCGAGGAGCTCGCGCTGTTCGGAGACAACGTGTACGTGTTTTCTCCGAACGACAATGCGGACAAAGTCGCCGCGGAGATTAAAACGGTGTACGACATGCGGCACGCCGAATACAACACCGGCGAGTTTTCGGAGGGGCGCACGGCGTTCCTCTTAAAGCCGGGCAAGTACGATAGCAAGATAGAATTAAACGTCGGATATTACATGACTTTTTCGGGGCTGGGCGCGACGCCTAACGACGTTTCGGTCAACAAGCTGTGGTGCGGCAACCGTACCGACATAGGTAACGCGCTGTGCAACTTTTGGCGCGGCGCCGAAAACTTTACCGTCGAGACCAACACGACGTGGGCGACCTCGCAGTCGTCGTCGCTGCGCGCCGTCAAGGTCAACGGCAACCTCAATTTGAGCGACGGCGCGGGCTATGCGAGCGGCGGCTTTTTGGCGGACTGCTACGTTACGGGCACGGTCAGCTCGGGCTCGCAGCAGCAATGGCTGTCGCGCAACGACAAGTGGAACAGGTGGGAAGGCAATGTGTGGAACATGTGCTTTGCCGGTATCGACGGCGCGCCGAGCGGCGAGTATCCGACCGTCAAGTACACGGTTGAGGACACCACGACAATGCGCGAAAAACCGTTTTTGACGTTTGACGGAACGAACGGCTACCGCATTGCGGTTCCCGCGGTGCGTCAAAACGCGGTCGGGTTTTCTTGGTCGCCCGCAAATCTTTCCACGCGCATTGAAAAGTACGTCAATCAGTCGGATATATATTTTGCCAAGGCAGATATCGACACCGCAGAGAGCATAACCGACGCCTTCAAAACGCACACAGCCGTCATTCTTACGCCCGGCATATATTACCTCGACGAGGCGATCGAGATAAACGACGACGGCAAGCTCTTGATGGGCATGGGGCTCACTTCGCTCATGCCGCTCAACGGCAACGCCTGCCTTGTTACCGACGCGTCGAATATATCGGTGTCGGGCATACTGTTCGATGCGGGAATGGAAAACTCGGACACGCTCGCATCGATTGGCGTTCCGAGAAGAAATAGCCGCGACGCGCGCTTGTTCGACTGCTACTTCCGCGTCGGCGGATTTTTGGAAGAAAAGACGTATGCCGAGTGTTCCCTCAAGGTGTACTCGGATGACAGCGTGCTCGACAACCTTTGGATATGGCGCGCCGATCACGGCAGCGACCGAAATAAATACATCGGCTGGTCTGTAAACAACGGCAATACCGGCGCGGAGATTTACGGTGACAACGTAAAGGCGTACGCGCTCATGGCGGAGCACTACAAAAAGCATAACGTCGCCTGGTACGGCAACAACGGCAAGCTCTTTTTCTATCAAAGTGAGATTGCCTACGACGTGCCCGTTCAGTCGGTGTGGAAGGACGACGGCAGAAACGGATATTCGTCGCTTTACGTCGACGACGGCGTCGAAATCTTCACGGGGCGCGGTCTCGGCGTTTACAGCAACTTCCATGTTGCGGGAATACGGCTCGACAGCGCAATAACCGTGCCCGACAAGGCAGGTATCACAATAGAGCACGCGTGCACGGTAGGGCTAAACGGAAGTCAGGGCATTACGGCTGTTGTAAATAACGAAGCGGGTGAACGCGCATCAGGCGGGCTCCCCACATTCTTCCTCAAAAAATACACAATATAGAGTGATGATTATGGTACTGAAAAAGCTTAAGTTTTTTATCCTTTTTGCGACGGTTCTTACGGCTGTTCTGCTTCTCGTCGCTTGCGGCAAGGACGCGACAGAGATAAAGAAAGTCGAAGATGTCGAAAAGCCCAAGGCCGAGGTGGTCGTCGGCATTTCGGTCGATACGACAAACGCAGTGCTCACTTATGAGCTCGGCGGGCGCGCGTTCGACATAGCCGGACTTGCGCTCGTTAAGATTCTCGACGACGGGACGGAAAAGCTTGCGCTCGTCACTATGGATATGGTGACCGTGCCCGACATGACGACGCGCGGGCAAAAGACCGTAACCGTCAAATACGGCGAGTTTTCTGCCGAGTACACGATTACTGTGCGCGAGCTCAGCGACCTGTCGATTGACACGTCCGGCGTCAAAACGTCGTTCGAGGCGGGCGAGGCGTTCTCGGCAGAGGGGCTTATCGTCAAGGCGAGCTTTTTCGATATCGCAGGGACGGAGGAGATTGCGGCGGGCGGTGCCGGCGGCTACACCGTTACCGCGCCCGACATGATTGAGCCCGGCATGAAGGAGGTAACAGTCTCGTACTGCGGCGTCGAGCGCAAGTATCAAATAGCTGTTCGCAAAGCTCCCGCGCTTGAGCTCGCGACGCTCGAAAAAGAGGGCGACAAGCTGTATGTTAAAGTCGAGGGCTCGCTTGAGGGCTATTCGTCGCCCGAGTTCGGGTTCGACCTGCAAAAGCTCGCTTCCGACGACTACATTAGGGACATGCGCGTCAAGTCCGACTACACGAGCTCCGACGGCAAGTTCACGATTTCGGCAGAGCTCGGCAACGTCGAGCAGATGACCGAGGTTAAAGACGTCGGCTACATGCTGCACGTCATAATCAACGGCGTGCCTTACGACGTGGTGGACATCAAGACCGAAGCGAACACCGTCACTGAATTCGGCGGCGTGTATTACAGGCTCAAGTCCGAAAAGTACTTCAACGACAACGACTCCAAGTTCGTGGTGCTCCGCGCCGCGGCTAACGAGGGACTGCTCGTTCCCAAGTCATTGACCGCGCAGTCTGTTACGATTGCGGTGCGCGGCGAGGGCGACGACGCCAAGCTCGGGCTCGTCGTAACGGGCGAGGTGTCGGGACTCACGCTCGACGGGATTGTCATTCAGCTCCGCGAAAAGGACGATTGGAACAACACGATAGCTCTCGACACTACGGTTGAGATTGTGGGCGACACGTTCACCGCATTCGCCGTCATTCCCGACGGCGACAACCGCATACACGTCGGCAAGGTACTGTTTACGCGCATGCTCGTTCCCGGCTATATCGACGAGGAAGATCCCGCTGCGGACAAAGAGCTCCACGACCTGCCGATTCCTGTCAAGACGACCGAGATTGAATTCGGCACCGGCAAGTACACGCTCAAACAGGAAGGACTGTACGACGCCAAACAGCTCGTAACCATTCTCTACGACACAGAGGCGATTGATTACACTATGAAGGCTGTCCGGCTCGAAAAGAAGGGCGATAGGCTGTACTACGTGATTGAGGGTTCGTTCGAGGGTTCGAAAGAAGGCTGGTCGCCCGCGCTCGACATGCAAAGGACGTACGACTATTGGGAAACCTTCGGCATGCCGACGGACGCGACCGTCGAGTTCGGCGAGGGCACATTCACCGTTACGCAGGATATAACCGACTTCGACTTCGACACCGATAGGGACCGTCCGTATATAACGCACCTCACCGTCAAGGGACACAGCGGCGACGTTGCGAATATCGCGGGCTTCGAGGACATGGACGTCGAATTCGAAAAGAACGGCGTAACGTACACCTACAAGATTTACTCCACGCAGATTTTCGCGCCCGACAACCTCAACTTCTATATCTGCATGCGCGTCGAGTCGGAGTCCGTCGAATATGCGATGAAGGATGTCAGGCTCGAGCAAAACGGCGGTAGGCTGTACTACGTGATTGAGGGCTCGTACGAGGGCTCGAAAAACGGTTGGGCGCCTTCTATCGACATGGAGCGGCTCAACTATTGGAACAGGGTAACCATGGATACGCCTGCGAAAATAGAGTTCGGCGAGGGCACTTTCACAATCACGCAGGACATAACCGACTGCGCGTTCGACGTGGGCGACACGTATATAACTCATCTTTTCGTGCGCGGCGCGAGCAACGACGTGGTCAACATCTCCGGCTTCAATGGCATGGATATTCAGTTCACAAAGAACGGCACGGGCTATAAATACAGCATTTATGCTGGCGACGCTTTCAACAACGGCAATATCTACGTGTGCTTCAAGGTCACGACGGCTTAATCAATCAAAAACAACGCAAAGAGCTCTCCCGATCGGGAGGGCTTTTCATTTGCGCGTTTTTGGAAGTTTTTGCGCGTTTATGGCGTTTCGAAAGATAGTAAGACTATTTAAATATCAAAACGGCAGGCTCGTATTTACATGCGAAAGTATATATGTTAAAATTTAGTAAACGTAAAGTGTCGCAGTCTATTCGGCTGCAAGCATTAGAGGGGGTAGAGATGAAAAGACGATTGCTTATCGCGGTTATGGCGCTTGTAATGAGCATTTCCGCTTTTGCGTTCGTATCTTGTGACGACGGCGAAACGGGCGGAGATGAAAAGCTTACGCATATCGCCAAGGTCGACGCTACGTGCCTTAGCGAGGGCGTCAAGGAACACTGGAAAAAGGGCGACAAGTATTACGGCGATAAGGACGGAAAGACCGAGGTTTCGTACGACGAGCTCATTATCGGGAAGATTCCGCACACCGTCGGCAAAATGACGCACGACGACGACGGACATTGGCACCTTTGCGCGTACACCAAAGAGGGCGAGCACGATTACAAGGATGCCGACGGCAAGAGCGACAAGGAAGACCACACGCTCGGCGAGCTTAAAATCGACGATCCAGCCACAGAGGAACATGACGGCGTCGGACACAAGGACTGCGTAAACCCCGACTGCGAATATTCGGAAAACGACATCCCCGTCAAGTGGGAGGGCGAGCAAAAGCCCGAGCTTACTCATGAGCTCGAACAGGATTCCACTTGCGTAAGCGAAGGACATAGGGAATATTGGACGGACGGCAAAGGCAACTACTACGAGGACAAGGGCGGCGAAAAGGCGACGACGCTCGAGCAGCTTGTAATCGCAAAGAAGCCTCACACGGTAGGCGATATGACTTTCGACGGTCAAGGTCATTGGCACCTTTGCGGCAACGAATTCGACGGCGTACAGCCTCATGCATATCTCGACGCCGACGGCAAGGGCGATAAGACCGGACACACTCTCGGCGATTGGGTGTACGACAAGCAGCCTACCGACGAGATTGACGGCGAGCGGCACAAGGAGTGCTCGGGTTGCGACTACGAGACCGAAAAGGAAACTGCGCCGGCGACGAGCAAGGTTGTCGAGCACGGCGTAAAGGACAAGACCTGCACCGAGGACGGCGTAAAGCAAACCTACTGGGAAAAGGGCGGAAAGTATTACAGCGACGCGTCCTGCACGGAAGAGTTTGAGATTACCGAAGAAGAGCTCGAGGCGGACTACATAGACAAGGCGACGGGGCACGAGTGGGATGCCACGCACGACGAGACCGACCATTACGAAGAATGTTCTGTGTGCCAAGAAACTCAAAACCGCACCGAAAACGTGTGGCAGGTTGCGCACGACGAAACAGGCCACTACGAAAAGTGCTCCGAGTGCGACGAAACGCGCGGTCGCGTCGAGGGCGTTTGGACGGCAGGACACGACGAACACAATCATTACGAGGAATGCTCGGAGTGTGAAGAACAGCGCAACGAAAATCCGCACGATTACACCGACACCGTAATAGAGCCGACCTGCAAGGAAGGCGGAAAGACGACGCACGAGTGCGAGTGCGGCTATTCGTACGACAGCGACGAGACGGCGGCGCTCGATCACGATTACAGCGTGTCGGTATTCGTACCTGTTGAGGAAGCGACGCGCGGCGGCTGGTTCTACAGGGGCTGCTCGATGTGCGGCGAGTCAAACGGCGAGCTTCTTTTCCCCGGCTTCCCCAACGACGCATACGCCGACAGAAAGGTTACGATAAACGGCGTCGAATACGGCGCATACGGCATATACTATATCCCCGAGCTCATGGATAAGGGCGTTGCGTTTGATGCGGTTGCGGACGGCGGTCTGTTTATCGTCGACCTTTCGAAGTTCGACAGCATCGATTCGATTGTTACGGACGGCACGCCGACGTTACTCTTAGTCAACGGCGATATTTCGGCTAACTCAATAAGCTTCGGAAGCAGCGGATACATAAGAGGAAACGGCACGCTCACGCTGTCAAGTCTTTCGACGCCCGGATGGGAACACTCGTATTCCATTGAGGCGAATGTTGTAATCAACTCCACGGGCGACGGTCCGCTGCTCAAAAACAACACTCGCATCGAGAACGGCTCGCTCACAATCATTCGCCTCGGCGACATGGGCGGCTCGGGAATAAACCTCGAGGCCGGAAAGGAAATCTATGTAGGCAACGGCGGCTCGCTCGTCATAAAGAACTTCACTAACGGCATATTCGGCAATAACAGCAAGCTCACCGTCGACGGCGGCTTTGTTGCTGTCGACGTCGGACAAAACGCCTTGGCGGGCGTAAATATCGACGCTTTGTCGGGAAATGTTTACGTAAGGTCGCAATGGTCAAATACCGTCACAAACGGTTGGGAAGGCGAAAGCGTCGTTCTGACTATGAATATATACGAAGGCGCAACCGTAACGGTGATGAGCAGTGCCGACGCAGGCGCCATATATAACACTAATATCAACATAGAAGGCGGCAATCTGTACGTCAAAGCCATGTGGGCAATACAAAAGTGCTCGCTGTCGTTCGTGTCCGGAAAGGCGACCATAATCGCCGCCAACTACCAAAACGCGGCGGCTTTCCGCGATATGGTCGATATATCGGTTTCCGCCGATTTCGACCTGGGCGTCAAGGGCTTTGCGATCCTCGTCTTTGAAGGCTATCAGTCGATAAACGTAGAGGGTTATATTACGACATCGGAAATAAGAGACTATACCTATCAAGACGGCAGCAAGGCCGACGATTTCGAGCCGTACTGCAAAGAAGGCGCCGTAACACCCGAGGACATTCAATTCCCCGAAGAAGTATAATAATCTATTTTTCCTCCCTACGCAAAAAGGCTCGGCAGAAAGTCGAGCCTTTTGTGTGTCCGTAATATTTTCAGTCGGGCCTGTTCGCCACGGGGCGCATTTGAGAGTTGGGCATAAACTCGCCGTAGAACATCTGTTGGAAAGCGCCTATGTTCGAGTATCTGTCCTTGTAATTGACGGCGAGCGCTTTTAAAAGAGATTTTTCGCGTACGGGCTGAATTGTTACGCCGAGCGCCGACGGCGGCACGAGCTTGTCGTGCTTGTACCGTTCGGTCGCTTCGGGCGGCGGGCTGCCGACGAGGCACTTGTATATCGTCGCGCCGATTTGATAGATGTCCGTCCAAGGTCCCTGCACGCCGCTTTGCGAGTACAGCTCGAGCGGGGAGTAGCCCTTTTTTAGCACGAAAAACGGCTTTGAGACGTTTTGGTTGTATATCGACGCCGCGCCGAAGTCGATTAGCTTAATCGTGCGGTTATTGACAATCTGAATGTTTTCGGGCGAAATGTCCTTGTGTATCACGCCGTGCTGGTGGAGAAGTAACAGCGTTTCGAGCACGGGGCGCATGATGTTTAGCGTTTCTTGCAGGTGCAGCTTTCCGCCGCGGCCGTTTATAAAGCGGTGCAGACTCATGCCCGTCAAGAATTCCAAGACGATATATGCCGTGTTGTTGGTCAGAAAATAATTGTAAATACCGACTATGCCGTCCATGTGTTTGATTGATGTCAGCACCTTCGCTTCCTGAGTGAATGCGGAAAGCCAATAGTTGAACGTCTTTGCGGTGTTTGGATCGGATAAGTCGACGGCGCACGAGTGCGGAATGCGCCGCGCAAAGCCCTTCGGGAAAAACTCTTTGATCGCTACGACGGTGCTCGTCAGCATGTCGTACGCCTTGTACGTTATGCCGAAACCACCGCGCCCGAGCGGTGCGCCCATGAGGTATCTTCCCGCAAGTAGGTATCTCGGCGGCAATGCCTGCTCGTGCGTTCCGGTGTCGTCGGCGCGCATATGGCACGCAGGACAAATGAGCGTTCGGTGGTCGAGCGTAGAAAAGCAGTTAAGACATATTGTGCGAGGGTCTCTGGTGTCTTGGCGCATACGGTTAAATTATACACTTAAAGCGGTGATTTGTCAATAGTTGATTTGCGCCGTGTAAGACAAATCGTCGGAAAACGATTGACCGCAAGGACGGAGTATGCTATAATCTTTTTATAGTTACTCGTGTCGGGTATGCAGGGATGTTCTTGCATATCCAAATTGCTTTTTTGTTAGGAGAATTTGAGCGGAATGTATAAGAAGGTACCAGGATACGATCCCGTCGGCATGGAAAAACGCGTCGGCGAGTTTTGGAAAGAAAACGACGTATTCAATAAGAGCATTGCCGCGCGCGAGGGCGGAAAAGAGTTCTCGTTCTACGACGGCCCGCCGACGGCAAACGGAAAACCGCACGTCGGGCACGTTTTGACGCGCACGATGAAGGACATCATTCCGCGCTTCCACACGATGAAGGGCAAGCACGTCAGGCGCAAGGCCGGCTGGGATACTCACGGTCTGCCCGTCGAGCTCGAGGTCGAGAAGTCGCTCAATATCGACGGCAAGCAGGACATCGAAAAGTACGGCGTCGAGCCGTTTATAGAAAACTGCAAAAAGAGCGTTTGGAAGTATAAGTCGGAATGGGAGCGCATGTCCGACCGCGTAGGGTATTGGGCGGACATGGACAACCCGTACGTCACCTACGACGACAAGTACATCGAGTCGGTGTGGTGGTCGCTCAAGAGCATATTCGACCGCGGACTGATATACAAGGGCCACAAGATTGTTCCGTACTGCCCGCGCTGCGGCACGGCGCTCAGCAGCCACGAGGTCGCGCAGGGCTATAAGGACGTAACCGAAAAGTCGGCAGTCGTCGCTTTCAAGTCGGACTTCGAGGGTGGGGCTTGCTTTCTCGCCTGGACGACGACACCCTGGACGCTTCCGTCAAACGTTGCTCTTTGCGTCAATCCCAAGTACGATTACGCATTGATACAGGCTCACGGCGAAAAGCGTGGAAGATACGTTCTCGCAAAAGAGCTTATCGGCAAGCATTTCGAAAGCTATACGATTGTCAAGACTTTTAAAGGCAGGGCGCTCGTCGGCACGCATTACGAGCCGCTCTATAAGACGTACAGCGGCGACAAGGACGGCTAC
>JAFLVC010000008.1 GCA_022508505.1 Clostridiales bacterium
AAAAAAGGATACTACTTAGCCAATCTATATAGTGAAATACACTTTTCCTATGATTTTACCATTTAAAAAATACACTTTTCCTATAAAATCAATGATGTTAAACTACACTTTTCCAAATCGTGATTTACATAATCGTGATTTGGTAAATAAGATTGTTACTGTCATATAAGGAAAACCGTCCTCATACTGAGAACGGCTACTCCATTTTTGATGTCCTGTATTAATCTTCGTCATTATCTTCATTATTTCTGCTGTGCCAGTACTCATCATTGTTTGGGTTACATTGATTTGCATGATTATCTAAATTAGCCCAATACGCTGGATTGTTGGGATTATGTTGGTTAGCGTAATCATCCAATTGCCTTTGAGTGTGCGTATAACCAGATACTCCGCGGCCCTTGCTCATAGATCTGCCCTCTTAATCCAACTGATAGATATCATACTCGTCCGATGTTCCGCGAACTCGCTTTGCTTGAAAACGTCTACCATTCGCCGACCAGTTAGGAAACGAGTCCGCCTTTTCTTGATTGGTTATACGATTGCAAATAACGATATTATCCAAACAATCTTTTCCGCCGAGCGATAACGGTCGAATATGATCTATTGTAGGACAACAACTACTATTTGGATTGCCAATAGCCGAACGCACCATTCTTCTTCCGGCATAGTCATAGACTTCGTTTTGATTTGGGAATACCTGATTCCATAATACAGATAAATTGTGTTTTGACATAAATCATCCTCCTTAATTCAAGTACAATATAACACATCATATAAAGTCAAGTAATGAACATCAGTTCAAAATGAAAAAGCACTCTCAAGCGAGAATGCTTTCCATCGAAACATTGAACAATTGCGCCAATCCATAGACGTTTTCAAGCGCTGGCGTGCGCTTGCCGTTAAGCCAATAATATATCAGCCTATCAGATATTTCCAAATCTGCTGCGATAGACTCTATCGTGTAACCCGACTCGGAAATCATACGCCTAATGTTTTTGGCAACCAGCTTCTTATTCAGTTTCTTGACTTCATTCATAATGTCACCTCCGATAGAATGATGAATCGGCAACTTATGAATGTGCATTTATTATAACACTAATTGTTTTCTTCGTCAAGCTTAGGGATACCTAACTTAATGAACAACTGTTCAAAATTCTTTTTTGTTTCTGCTTCAAATTCTACTGCACTTTCTATTTTTTCTTTATCTATTTTTCTTTCAACATGTTCTACACCCCTTTTATCCTCCCAAATAAAATCAAAGAAATATCTAACATTATCATTTTCATGGAAACAGTCTTCCAAGCTCTTTCCTCTTCTAATTGGCGGCGTGAATACACAGTTATCATTAGTATCAAATATCTTTAAATATTCATTATAGCCATATTGTCTATTCAACCAATTCTCCGGTTTACTCTTATTATCTAAATCAAACAATGCTTTAAATTTTATGCCCTGCTGAATACATAGATAAGTTACATCAAATATAGGCGAACCGTTGCACGGAAGTATCTTATATGCACTTATATCATAATTTAGCACTTCAGCAAACTTTTCAACGCACGCCATATCCGAAACACCCTCAACTAGCAGTATCGTTTTTTCTAAATTAAATAATATATTAGCTGCGTTAGTTACTCCTAATTCTTCTCTTATAACTGCACACAAATCATCACCAGAATCAAACTTATGTATTTGTGTACCACTTTCAGTCATTGTAACATTATACACTTGTCCCCAATCTTCGGGAATCATGTAGGGACTGTGGGTGGAATAGAACAAATAAACTCCTTTCTTTGATAACTCTTTTAATTCGTTTCTAAATTCAACTTGTGCTTGAGGGTGTAAAAAGGCAGCAGGTTCGTCAATAAATAACATATCGCCTTGCTTTAATAATGCTCTTACGAATTGATATGTAAGATACCACCGACGCCCTAAGCTCGTATTATTAAATGAAACAATATCCCCGTTCTTTTCATGTACATACATATTCAATATCCCATTTGAATCATAATTAACTGAAAACTTAATAATTTCATCACAATCGAACTTAGGTATAATATTCGGTAAATATTCATTATTTAATAAATTGACAATCTTTTTGATTTTCTGCTCCGATATCTTATCTTTTTGTGTAAAACTAATATCGCTATCCAATACTCCTCTTTCATGAATGAATATATCAAATGCCTCTATAATCGGATTACGCGAATTGAGGTACTGTTCTTTTATTTGCTCATTGCGATATTCACGATTTCGCGAATTATAAAATAGCAAAGAATTTTCATTATCTAAAAAATAGCAATTGCAGTATATAATATTTTTAAGTTGTTGCATAATTGATTCAAATTGCTTATTAATTCTCTCCTGCTCATCATAAAATTGATCGCTCTTACTATCGAATATTTTCGATATCTCCTTTTTTATTTTATCAAACTCTTCTAAGGATGTTTCCATTCCTCTATACTCAAGTTCTAATGCTGTATTAATTTCTTGCAGTTTCTTATTTAATCTTGCATTCGCTTTTTCTAAATCCTTTTTACTAATTTGCAAGCTACTGGCAACAATAGGACTTATTTTTATTTGTTCATTTTCAGGTATTTTATAAAAAGGTATATGCCAAATACGATAGCCAAATGTTGCTCTCTCATATCTGCTTAATGATATTTTTTCACCATCAAAAATTTCAGATAGATATTTCTTTATTTCATTCGTTTGCTGAACAATATTTCTCTCATAATTATCTATAGCGCTTTGCATTAAACGAACAACACTTCCATGATCTTGTTCTATCACTTCTATATCCAAATAACTTCCAAAGAAACTGTCATAAGATTCAATTTTTTTCAATGCACTAAGATATCTCTTTGCTGCACACTTAAAATCAGATAAAACTTTTTCCAATTTCGTTTTGAATTCCTCTGCTTCAATCCAAATAGCTGAGGAGTGAAGGTATCTTTTTTCGGGATTGTTGCTGTCAAAATCAACAATAATTCTTTTGCTCTTTTCATCAGCTTGTACACATGAAAAATAATCATTGATTTCATCATCCGTCAATTCTATATGATACTGTATTTTACATTCTATTTTCTCATTACCATAATAATAGTTTTTTGTCAAAGCATATTTTATTGCTTCTAATATATTAGTTTTTCCGCTACCATTTTTGCCAATCAATGCAATGATTTTTCCTTTATTGAAAACAATAGAAACAGATTGCTTAATTGACTTATATTTTAATATATCTATTTGTGTAAGTTTCATATCTTATGTATCTCCGCAGTTTTCAACTATTAAAAGTATATCATTTTTCGTTCAATTTGTAAAGACACTAAGCAACTAAAGTGAGCTTATTTAACTCACTCAGATTAATAATTTCTTTTGGGGAGTCCCCAATATTTTTGTACAAAAAATATATAGAAATATATCATTTTTTACTCGTAAAAGGACAGGAAGTCCGTCATTAAAACACAAACTCCCCAATCAGTAAGTAATCGGGGAGGCTGTGGGGCGTGGGGATTTGAGGGTTCGTCAAAATATACCATATAATGTGTAGGAAACCCCTATTATATACAAGGTATAGTATTTTTCCTATCCTCCCCCTTCCTCTGACTCCGTTATGTCGAAAGTTCGAAGCCTTCTACACTTAAAAATCGGCAGGACAGAAAGTTTGCCGGTTTTTTGTTGTAGATTAAAATGATCAGTATATATCGTATTTAATCCAAGGAAAATGATGTTGTTGATGGAGTCGAATATTTCTAAATCACTAGCGACGCGTATTCTACTTGCTCTCGTCTTCCGTTGCGTCATTTTCGTCCGATTGATTGTTTTGGGCTGTTATCTTTTTGCCAAAGCTCAAAATTTTACCGGTAATCCACATAGACACGTTAGCGGCAAGAAGTCCGACGACAAAACCTACAATAAGTAATATCCAATACATCGACCACCAAATTGCCATTGCCATGGACGTAAATCCGAACTGCCAAATGAACATGACGATTGTAATAAAAGTCACATACAGCACAGAACATACGAACACGTTGATTATCAGTCCCCAGACGCTACCCTGCTTTATTTTGAAAAGCTTAATAAGTTGCGCGCTTAAAAACGGTGTGGGAATAATCAAGCATGCGACATAATTGACCAAATACGCCTTAAGAAAAGACAGGAAAAAATCCCCGGCGGAAGTAAAGCCACCGGACAAAAGTGTGACCGCAATTGTAATGGCGAGCCCGACAAATACGTTTTGTATCAAATTGAAGACTAAATTTCTTTTTGTATACATATCGTTGGAATATAATAAAAACATTAAATTAGTTTCTATTCTGTAAGATGCGCATTAAATATTCCAACATCCCCAAAATGCCCTGAATGTCGGAATTATTATATTTGCGCACCGATCATGATTTTCGCATTCTATCGTACAATCAAATCCAATGCGCATTTTGCGGCGGCAGCGTTGGGCAATAACAATGAAAATGCCTTGCTACCAAATTGCAAATCTATTCCGTCGGCATATTGCGAAACTGCCGAAAGGTTTTTAATTTGCTTTTCGAATCCGTTTTTCGGTGCGACGAAAATGACGCGTTTATCCGTAAAATGCAAAACGCCCTGTGTGTATTCGATATCGGTAACCGGGACGCTCGTGCTGTTTCCGCTGTGGACGGTAAAACCTTTAAAAACGCGGTAGCTACCGCCGACGCGACTGCTTTTGTAATGTGTTTTTTCGATGACAATAGCCGCAACATCGACGAACCGACACGCTTCTCCTGTGTTCAAGATTATTGTATCTACAGATATCATCGGCAAAAGACCGTTATATAATTCCTGCTCCGCCATCGCAGGCAAAATCGACTGCAACTGCGGAGGTTGCTGCTTAGCCGGTTTTACGCCGAATAAATTCGAGAAAAGTCCCACTGTTCGCCCCTTTTTCGAGAATACCGAAACTATACGGAATATTCTCTATATTTTTTGCATTATAACAAAAATCGACATAATAGTCAAGTGCATCTAAAAAATAACGCCTGTTTTGAGTCCGATGCGGTCCACCCTATTCGTTAGTATCATTTCTTCTCTTGTAATACGGACTTAAATTGATAAACCACTCTTTCAAGTCTGCGGCGGTGCGGTTTTCCATTATGTATTCCAAGACTTCCTCCTGTCGGGCCTGCCCCAATGTCAAGCGGTACAGACTCAAAATTTTCATCAATCTATTATAAGACAGCTCATCTCGACTGAAGGGATACATGGGAACTATCCGCTCTATTTTAATCATGTCGGGTCGCTCGGTAAGTCCCCAATACGGAACGAGCTCAGAGGTCTGTACCGTACATTCGGTTTCCCTCGCTTTTTCGAACATCTCGTGCCAAACATCGTCTTCAAATTCAATATCGCCGTAACGTTTTGCTACATTCTGCCTGATAGCAAGGCACTCGTATCTGTTAATCCTGCCTTCGCGCTGCTCCAAATCTATGGGGTTGGACGGCAAATTCCAATGCACGATTCTACGGCAATAATTGTGGAAATCCAAGCCTTCCTGACCTATCGACGTGGATGCGAGGACAAACGGCCTAAACGGCGAATTGAACGCATTGCGCAACACCTTTTTTCTGTCGGAATCTTTTTCGCCGCCGTCACCCTTTGTAAATGCCACCGCAAAATGCGACCGGAATGAAATCTTCTTGTCCTTTTCCCCGTTAATCCGCGCAGTGAAATCGCCTAACGTATCGATATTATACTTAGTAGTGCGAATGGAAAGCGAGCCGATAATATTCTTCTGAATGACCTCGCAAGCCCTTTCGCCCCGCCCGCTTACGCCGCTTGCTATCAGATGTATATACTCGTCGAGCATTGCTTGGAAGTTGCCCGCTTTGCAATATGCAAGCACGTTTTTCCAATAGGCGTCATCGTTTTTGACGCCGAAGCACAGCTCGATTACTGCGGTAGATTCGGGCGTTTTCATGCGGTTTGCAAACGCTTTTGCTATTTGCGTCGGATATGTTATGTCGAAGCGATCGAAGCGGCGGCTGTAGGCGCGGTATGCGCAGACCGCAGGAGAAGCGATTGCCATGTCCGCCAGCACATTCAATAAGTCGGCGGGACGTTTACCCAAAACGATTGATCCGCTTTTTATTTTTTCGCAAACGCTTTCCAATTTGTAAAAATACTCGATATAGCTCTTTTTGTCCTGCTCCTCTATGTCGTTGACTATGCTTTCAATCATCGCTTTTGCGTAGTCCGACGCAAAACCGCATCCGTCCAACAAGAGCGGCGCGACATAGTACCAGCTCTTGTCCTCTGCACCGCTTTCCGCATCGCCGTAGTCGGAAAGCGCCTCCGCAATCTTATTCTTGACTTCCCGCGTGATTTCTTCCGTCGGCATATTCATGCACTTAATCGGCTCGTAACATTTCGCCAAAAACCTCGAGGGATAAATCAAGCAAAACAACGACATCGCAGCCGGCTCGCCCTCTTTGAGCGTAAAGTTGAGCTTTGGCGGCGGGTAATGCCGCTTGCTTCCCTCCTCCGAATCGTCGTTCGTATCATTTGTGAAATAGCGGATATCCTTTCCTTCTCTCTTTGCCAACGGCGCAATCGTCCTGCGCTCGACCTCGTAAGAAAGGAGCGAAGCCAACATTCGCGGAACCATCTCCCACGAAGAGAATATGAGCGTTTTTGTAAAGTTCTGCGCTGCGTCAAACGGCGGCAGCGGCCTATAGTAGCATTTCGAAGGCGGCACCCACAATAAAAGCTCCGCATTGTCGGAAAGCACACGCGCCGCGACGCTCTGAAGCCGAGCGTTATTGCACGGGATTTCCTTATACTCGGCTAAATCCTTGCGCTTGATAAAAAACGTTTGGTGATTGAGCTTTCCTACCTCATCCGGATGGGTCTTAAAGTATGACTCCACGTCACGCTTCAGCTTGTAATCGCGCATAAACGACAAAAGATACGGACAGGATTTGACGTAGTCGCTCGGTACGGCGTACTTGGCAATGCCGCCTAGGAGCTTGCTCATTTGGATATATGAATCGATATCGGCAGCCCCCACCTCGAGAGGGATCTCAACTGTCGAATCGTCCACCATATCGGCGGCGCCCTCCGCTTCCATGCGCTCTGTGCGGCAAATATGCGAATAGAGCGCATTCTCGGCGGCGGCTTTGATTTGCAGGACCGCTTGATTTCCGGAAGCGTATTCCTTTAGCTGTACCGAATAGTCGCTCCAAATCCTTCTGAATTCTCTATCCGCCTCGTCGGTCATGTTCAAAAACTTCAATACGCGGAGGAATTCTTCGTAATGCTCGTCGGCATTTTCCTCGTCGATTTCGTCGAGGGTGGAGTACATTTTGTACGGCGTCGCCGAAAGCAGCAGCATCCTCGTATTTTCGTCGCTGAAAAACTTGTTCGCGAGCATGCCTGTTTCGCTTTCGGGATCGGAAGATATCAAAAACTTAAACCGCTGAAACTCGTCCATGATTACGAGGTCGGGCTCGAGCTTTTCTAAGCTCAGCTTGGCGAATATCAACCGCAGCTGTCCGATAATCCTTTTTGCTTCCCATTTATAATCTTGTCCGGTTTTGATCTTGTCGAACACGGCAAACATGTCGTCAAAATATGTGGCGCCGCTATTTTGCTTTTGCGAGAGCTCGCGCCGCAAGCCGTTTTTCATAAATGTTAGGTACTCGCCGTGAGAAGCATCTTCGCATTTTCTAACTTCGCCCTCGTAACCAAACCAAACCGCCCTTTTCTTTCCGTCTCTATGTCCGTATTTTACCCAATCCCAATTGGACCGCTTGACGCCGTCTATCATAACACTGTCAAGCTCGCTTTCGAAATCTTCGAATTCCGGCAGATGCTTCAACACGGCAAGCATGAGAGCGCGCTCGTTTACCGTACCGGTCCCGCTCGTCATTCTGAAAGACGTGTCGGGCGTGAGCGGAATAAGCTGTATGTATCTGTTTTGCACGTCCTCGCGGCTTTCCTGCTTGCAAATATTCAAGTGCTGCATAGAAAGGCGTGAGGATGAAACGCCTTCCGTCATGAGCTCGTCTGTGATCTTCAGCTTGTTGAGATTTTGCTCGGCAATAGCTGCATTGGAACAAACATAGACGACCTTTACGAGATTGTCGCCCTCTTCCCTTCTGATTTTGGCGAACTTGGCAATAGTTCCGCGCGCGATAAGCGTCTTGCCCAATCCGACCTCGTCGGATACGAGCACGCGGTTTACTTTGTCTTTATAAAGTAGCGCAATCCTTTCCACTGTCTCTCGTTGAAAGTCTTTCAGCCCGTCCATTATTCGCTTTTCTATGTCGTCCAGCTTTTCTTTGACGCTACCCATTATTTTCTTACCGCCTTTTGAAACGTCTCGTACAGCTTTAAAAATATATCCGGAACAATGCCGTCCTTTGAAACAGCCCTTACGATATAGTCGACGCTGTTCAGCTTGTCCGGATCGGTTGCGGCGGTCTTTAACATTCTTTCATACAGTGCGGCGGAATACGTCGCACCCGCCGTCCGTCCGTCGCTACCGCCGCTTCCCAAAATGCGCAGTGCTTCGATTGCGTCGAGCACGGGGTTATCGCCGAGCACGAACGCCAGATAGGCATAAAAGCTTTTCGTGTCGGGGATGATGCTCGAGATGACAGCTTCGTCCCTGTTTTCAGGCATGTTGTCGGTTGGTATTACGATTATGCGTTCGAGCGGCTTTTCTTTGCCCGTAACCGTAACTCTGTAAAATCTCGAAAGCTCGTTTAATGCAAGATTTTCGAATATCATCGTCCCTTTCAGCGTTTGCGGACACTTTGCAAACAGCGGACACACCGTTATCGGGTAAGCCGAATGCTCGAACGGCACGTCGAGAACAATGTTGTATTTTTCGCCGATTTGCTCCACACGAGCGCTTGCTCCGCTTCTGCACAGCATTTTAATCACGATATCGAGGTTTTCGCCGTCGGATTCAGTCACGACGGTATTGACATCGACCTTTTCAAACGGATTACACTTCCCGTGCTCGTCACCGCAAAACAATTGATTTTTCAGCTTACCGAGGGTTAAATCGGCGCTTTTGCAAATGAGCCGCACCAAAAACTCGACGTTTCCGTACATCGCATTGTGCGACGCGTTCATCGAGCCCAAATATAGCTCTGCATTCGCCGCCGAGTTTTGGCGCAGCATGTACAGCTTTGCGTGTATGTCCTGCTGTGCCGCGTCGACCTCGCCGAACATATCCTCACCGTCGACGACTTCCGATCGCATGCAATACACCTCAAAGTTGTCGCTGCCTTGTACTTCATTCAGCGACTGCCGGCGCGTAAACAATGCGGGCTTAACCGTCGTCTTTTTCCACCTGTCGTTTAGTTCTTTTACCGTAGTTTTGCTCAAAAACGGCGACATTACGAGCAATTCGTAATACTGCTCTTTGCCGAACAGCGGATAATTTCTTATGGAATAGCCGTCCACTCCGATCGGAATGAAGTCGAAATCCTCAAACGCGCCGTCATCCGTTTTGAACCCGACGTAATCGAGCTCGGAAATGAGCTCTTGTATTCTTTTGTTCTTGCTATTTCCCTCCGGCGTAGTCGGAATATAATTTTGCAAAAACGCCAAAAAATCCTTGAGCGGCCTATTCTTTTCGGCGCGCTCGCTCACATTGTCGCCGTCAAGTGCAATTACGACGTCCCAACTCCTGTCAAACGTCAGGTTGCGGCTGAGGACTATCAGTCGATACTTCTTTTCGCCCGTTTTGTTCTTGTATGAAATCAGCCAAAACTTGGGATGGAATGAGGCGTATCTGCTTTTGTCGAGCTTGACCGACACTTGATGCACGGAGTTTTCGAGCAAGGCGTACAGCGGAATGACCTTTGCGGGAGCGTGAATTTGCCCGCTCTCGCAAAACAACGCAATTTTACCGCTCGTTTCATGCAACACGTGAAGCATGAAAACGGGATTGTTCAAAAGCGTGCTGTCGGTATCTTCGCTCAGTCCCAAGCTCATGCACGCGGCGATAAAGGCGTCGAAATCGAGCGAATACGTCGTGCCGACCGCAAAGTCCAATTCATACCCCTCGGGCGGCGTCAATATCTTGCCGTAATCGACTCTGTCGTTCTGAGGCTCAAACATCGCTCGCCTCCCCGTCGAAAATGTCCTTAATCAGCTGCTTGGCTTGCGTAAACCGATAGTCGAGCTGTTTCCCTCCAATCCATTTGTCGGCGTATTCTGGGAGCGGATTAAGCGTCTTTGCTCGACCCTGCTTAATGCTGCGCTCTCTTTTTGCGACAATGGTTTTCAATGCGTCGATATTGCCTGCCGCCATCTCGCGTTTTGACTCGTCCAAAAAGCTTTTCAGCCCCCTATTAAAAATATCCAAGCGCAAAAATATCGCGTCTATATCGATGTCGGCATAACGCTTTAAATCATGTTGAAGCTCGCTTATAATTTTGTTTGCGCTTTCGTTTTCGCCCTGTGAAATTACGATGTTGTAGACCACGCGCAGAACGTATAAGAAATTGCTGAAAGCAATCGCCATGTCGCAATCGGCCTTGAGCTTTTTGTCATCGACAAGCTCAGACAACGCCTCAAAAGAATCGCACTTTAGTATGTCGTCTTTTTTTGAGTTGAGCAGATGCACGAGCAGACTGTCGGGGGCGGCGCGTTTTATTTTATCTTTTAGGTACTCGGCCTCTTTTTTCGTCAGCCGCACGGTGAGTTTTTCTTTCCAATTAGGCTGATAAGTACGCAAATCCGGAAAAAAGCGGACGGTTTGCATCGCTCCGGCATCCTTATCGTCGCAGTCCTCGGTATCGTTCCTGCTGCCGAGCTTTTTGAGCGTGTCCTTATCCGACTTCAAAGCGCACATAGCTTTTAAATATTCGGAAAGCGAATGCGCACCTTTGAATATGCCGTAACGCCGCAGCCCCGCCCAATACAGCGTGGACGGCGGACGCTTTACCCATTCCCGCCTGTTTATGTAGTCGACGCCGATTATGCCTAATTCCTGCGGGTTTGCCTTGTGTAATATTGCCGCCGAGGCGCGTTCGATTTCGTAAAGCCTTTTATATGCGACATTGGGATTTGGCAATTCGCTCCGCTCCAAATCCATACAGGCATACGGAACGATGAGAAAATATTTAGCGTGCCGGTGAAGAGTCGACGTCCCCGGAAAGAATAAATCCGCAAACCCGTCGCGTATGGGCGCTATGCCGAGCTCGTCCAGCGTTCCCGATTCGGTCAAGGACTCGAGAACACCGAGAACTTTATCCCGTTCGTTTTTTGAAAAATCGATCCAACCAAGTTGCATTTTATCCTCGCGTATACAGATTCATTATATTTTTAGCACACACGCAGAAAAATGTAAAGTGCGATATGTACCGAAATCAGTACACTGTTTGACGGAATAATATCCGACGGCAAGCGCGGCGGTGTGTTTATTTTCGACCGAACACCTTGTAAAGCAGTTCGACGTATTCCTTATATGCGTTTGTATCCCTTACCTTGTCGAGCTTTTCCGCAATGCCGCCGTAATACCACTCGTGCTTGCTCTTGTCCTTTACGTTAAACCTATTCCAAATCTCGTCGCCGATCTTCGTATAGTCGTTATAGACGGACCGAATGTTTGCAAGCTTGTCGGCAAGAATAATTATCTGCTCATCCCTGTCGGCCTTCGGGATATATTCAAGAGTTTCGCGCTTTCTTATCTCCCAAGTCTCCGCCGCAGGTCTGTCCTCGCGCTTGTCCTCGCTGTCGGCGCAAACGAGCGCTGTTATTTTTTTGCCGAACTCACGCTCGAGCTGCTCTGCGGTAACCTCGGTGTCCTCTACTACGTCATGCAGCACCGCCGCCGCGATTACCTCTACGTCGTCGGTCATACTTGCCGCAATGACGGCCGCCTCCATGGGATGAACTATGTACGGTATTTTTCCGCCCTTTCTGACAGCCCCGCTGTGCGCGTTTGTCGCGAATATTATCGCTTTATCTAAAATGTTCATAGTGTTATCTCCTCGCTAATATTATATATTGAACCGTATTGCATGTCTACTTTTTACGTGCATTTTCGTAAAATGAAGAGTGAATAACGAAAAAGTAAAAATCGGCAAACACGTGGTGCTTACCGATTTTTGGTGATCCATCCGCGATTCGAACGCGGGACAACTTGATTAAAAGTCAAGTGCTCTGCCAACTGAGCTAATGGACCGCAGACAACGCTTTGCTGTTTTGCTCGAATATTTTATCACTTATACATTGCGTTGTCAAGCAAATTGCCGTATACAAATTGTTAATTGCGCCCAAGCCCCGCGCCGCAAGCGCGACAGCCGGACGAGCATAGACAGTCAAAAGCTTATGCTATATTCAGCTTTCTTCTTAGCTCTGCGAGAGCTCTTGCGCGGTGGCTGACCGCGTTCTTTTCCTCTTCGCTCGCCTGCCCGAACGTCTTGCCGAGATCGTCGCTTATGAACAGCGGATCGTAGCCGAAGCCGCCGTCGCCCGCCTTTTCGAAAGCTATCTTGCCGTACGTATTTCCGACCGCTTCTATGATATTTTTGCCGTCGAAATGCACGATGCAGCATGTGAAGTGCGCACGCCTGTCCTGTTTTCCGTCGAGCGCCGCAAGCAGCTTTTTATTGTTAGCGTCGTCGCCCGCGCCGCTGTACCGCGCCGAAAACACCCCTGGCGCGCCGCCCAAAGCGTCCACGCACAGACCGCTGTCGTCGGCTACGGTCGGCTTTCCGCACAGCTCGAAAAGCGCGCGAGCTTTGATTAGCGCGTTATCGTAAAACGTCTCGCCCGTCTCCTCGACGTCAAACTCAATTCCGAGCTCTTTGGGCGTAAGCACCGTGTAACCCTTTAACATTTCGCGGAATTCGGCAATCTTGCCCGCATTTCCGCTCGCAAGCACAATTTCTTTCATAGCTATATTTTACAGTTTTTTCGTATAAATATCAAGCGATACGGCGCACTATCGGAAGTTATTTATATTTCTACGTCCTCTCTCTTCGCCCGCTTTTTGTAGACAATGAAGGTTATTATAATCGCAGCCGTTGACCCCGCCAACAGCGCGGCTCCTAAACCGACAATTACATAGCAGACATATTCGTAGTATTCTTCGCTTTTTATATAGTCCTCGTACGAAAAATATTCCTTCTCCTCCGTCGCCAAATAGTAGAAATTATTCCACTTCTTCTTCTTGACGCCGCTGAGCGAAAACTCACTATCGGCGGAGCTATCAATGTAAATGGTGATCGTATCACCCACTTTAACCTCTTTTAAAAACGAATAATCAAATTCGTCTAAATATGTAGAGGACAGTCGATATTCCGTCGGAATATTATAAAACCCGATTGCGACATAAGCGTACTTGCCGTATTGTTCGCGACAATACTCGAGCTGTCCCGTTATCGGCGTGAGCTCGTCGAAGTTTTTTCTTTCGGCGGAAATTCCGATTAGCCCGAGCATAAATACAGCGCCCAGCAGCATCAAGGTAATGCAAAGAACGAGCGTCGCTATGAATTTATTCTTGCTTGCGCCCTTTACCCTTTTGTCGGTGAATTTGTATTTTTCGCCGAGAGCGAAGTCGTCCCAGTTCAGCTCTTTTTTCAATCCTGCGAGTGTGACCAATAAATTGAGCGCAATGGCAAAGACAAGCATTACACTGATCAAAACAGTCGCGAGCACATTGGCGCGTAACAATAGCATCAACAAGACGACAGCCGCCAAAATCGCCGCACCGACCGTCGAAAAGCCGATTATCTGGCTTTTTCTTCTTTGCTTGTAGCTTTCTCTGTATTCGTGTCCTATTCTCGTCAAAATGGCTTTTTCTTCGCTGAAAGCTTCATCCTCTTCGGATTCGTCGCCAAATATGTCTGACTTGCGCACGTTGATGCGTCCGATCAATTCGTTGACGCCCGGCGTAAACGAATCGACATGAAACAGGCATTTGTTGTGCTTACCGAAAAAACCGATAGAATGTCGCCCGTCGTTGACTATGCGGCGGATATCGCCGACCTTAATTATCTTGAACTTGAAAAACTTGCGTATATACACGCTGTCATCCTTAATCGCCGCGTAAGTAAAGTACTGCTCGTAAAGACCGATAAGACCGATGATAGCAACGGCCAACAATATGCCGTAAATTGTCCACAGCGCCGCTTTGTCATCCCAAACAAAGAGCAGATATATTTCCAACGCAACCGTCAAAAACCCGATTGCAAACATCAAGTGCGATATAACAAGCAAAAACCTCGTCGGCTCGGTCGAAAATTCACAGTCCGGCTTTTTATATGTTTTGTGGAAAATATTAATAAGCAAGTACAAAACGGCTAATAGTCCCGCCGTAACCGTAAAAGCTATTAACATCGTTTGAACTCCTCCGTAAACACTATAATTTTAGCACACATTTAAACGCAATACAATATAATTTGTATCATTTTTACACTTATATCAGAATTTTAATATATTGCAAAAACCCCTGCCGACTGAAACGCAAACAAACAAAAAGGGCGCGAGTGCGCCCTTATATGCCGCTTATGTTCAGTACCCGAAAAGGATTACTACGTTCTATTTGTCTTTTTTCAATCGGCAAAGTGAACGGTGTAGGCGCCGACATCTGTATCCCAACCACCCTCCTTCTTAACGGAATTCCACTGCTTTGACGTGCCATCAAAATATATATCCGTGAGCGAACCGCAACCGGCGAATGAACCCTCCTCAATCACCGTTACGCTGTTTGGTATAGTTACGCTTGTAAGAGAAATGCAACCGCAAAATGCCCACTCCCCAATCTTAGTTACGCTGTTTGGTATAGTTACGCTTGTAAGAGAAATGCAATCTTTGAACGTCCAATCCTCAATCTCCGTCACGTTGCTTGGTATAGTTACGCTTGTAAGAGAACGGCAACCTTCGAATGCATTCCAACCAATCTTCGTTACGCTGTTCGGTATCGCTATACTTGCAAGAGAACTGCAACCATAGAATGCACTCAACTTAATCACCGTTACGCTGTTCGGTATTGTTATGCTTGTAAGTGAACTACATCCATTGAATACCCAACCCCCAATCTCCGTTACGCTGTTCGGTATCGTTATGCTTGTAAGTGAACTGCAGCATTGGAATGCGCACTCTCCGATCTTCGTTACGCTGTTAGGTATAGTTATGCTTGTAAGTGAACTGCAATGGAAGAATGCCAATTTATCAATCTTCTTAACGCCGTCCGGAATAACTACTTCACCGCTTTTACCATTATACCTTACGAGCGTCGTGCCTTCGATTCTAAAATCTTCTTTGTTGTATTCCATTATGCTCTCCGAAAATTTATTTATACTATAGCACACTTTTCGATAATTTTCAATAACTATATGTACCGAAACATGCTTTTCGAATGGTTATGTCAATTGCTGTCGATAGAATACAATAATGAAGTCGGCATGCCGGAGAAGCACGAAGTCGCGCAGAGCGCGGAGCAGCACGAAAAATGAAGCGAAGCGCCGAAAGACATTAGCGAGCTTGCGAGCGACTTCATTAGGCGAAGCCGACTTCATTTTTCATGCCGCAATAGCGGCGCTTCATTCGCACCAAACGAAAAAGGAGCCTCGAGCTCCTTTTTCGTTTGGTGCACCGTCCGAAAACATGGTTGAACTTCTTGTGTGGACGAAACTATGTATTGCGAACGAAACTTTGCTTGCAAAGTGTAGTGAGCTACATTAAATTGATAAATCAATCCTTATTTATATATTTCATTTACAGTAATGTAACCGCCCCTATGATTTGTTACAAGCCCTGTCCAATCTAATATAGCCGCAAAGTATGTAGAACGACGAAGCGTTTTGTCTCCAACATTCTTACCGTAAAACTCAATAGAGATAAAAGCGTCTATTGTATCAACAGGGAAACCATCACTACCAATTCTTTGACCGTTGTGTGCCGCATTAGCCCCAAGATACATTTCACCACCGAGCGAAATTGCCTTTTCGTAAATCGCATATAAAATCTTGAACTCACAATTAAGTGATGAGTATCGAGAGTTAATAATCCCATTTTTACTGTCAGATAACCAAAGATTCATAGTGCCACCGTTTATCATGGTAAGTTGAGATTTGCCACCTTCGCTCTCGAAGCGGTCAATGATAGATTTTGTAAAATCCAAATAGCTAATTTTCATAATGACACCTCATTAAAATATATTTTTAATAAAAGTTACTGTATCACGCTCTACATCTACACGAGTTTTATAGCCTACCGCCATCCAACTTGACGCGTAAGAATGCGTTTCAGTATTTGCCCAATAAGATTGCTTAAATTTTCGCGCCGTATCAGGCAATGTAAACCCCAATATTTCTTCTATTTGCGAGTATGTAAGGGTGACTCTTGTTTCATTTGACGATAACAAGTATTCTGCCAAGCCTCTGTATTTGGCACTGACTTTGTCGAGTTGTACAGTAGCTTGTGATAGCGGTGCTGGTGCATTGTTGATTTTTTCTTCCAACACTTGCACTTTGTTTTCCAGCACTTTAATGCGTTCCAGCATTTCCAACATTACTTGACTGTATTCCATTTAATAAACCTCCTATTGATTTAAACTAATTGTACCACATAAAAATACTAATGTCAACTATTTTAATGTAATTAGTAGAGAAAATTTTAATAAAATTAAATAATTTATTGTACACTATACTTTTGACTATTAAAAAAAGAAAATATAAATAATTATTTAATGTAAAAAATGCATCTGAACTAATGTCTTTTTATAAAAATAAGACTTTTGTTAAATAAAAATAGCCCAAACATCTTTTTATGATAAAGAAGTTCAAGCTATTAAGACTTGGTGCGAGCGACAGGACTTGAACCTGCACGGTTACCCACCGGATCCTAAGTCCGGCGCGTCTGCCAATTTCGCCACGCTCGCACGCACGAGTATTTTAGCACAACGCGATAGAAATAGCAAGCGTTAAAACGCCGCATAAAAAATCGACGCTTTTGTTTTGCGCCGATTTCTTTGTCTATTCCATTTCGAATGCGCCTGTGTACAGCTGATAGTACTGCCCGCGCTCTTCGATGAGCTTTTCGTGGCTGCCGCGCTCTATTATCCTGCCGTGGTCGAGCACGATTATTACGTCCGAATTCTTTACGGTGGACAGCCTGTGCGCTATTACGAATACCGTTCTGCCCTGCATGAGCGCGTCCATGCCGCGCGAGACAATCGCTTCTGTGCGCGTGTCTATAGAACTCGTCGCCTCGTCGAGTATCATGACGGGCGGATCGGCAACCGCGGCGCGCGCTATCGAAACGAGCTGGCGCTGGCCCTGCGAGAGGTTTGCGCCGTTCCCCGTCAGCATGGTGTTATAGCCGTCGGGAAGCCGTGTTATAAAGTCGTCGGCGCCTGCGAGCTTTGCCGCAGCGATACATTCCTCGTCGGTCGCGTCGAGCTTGCCGTAGCGGATATTGTCCATGACGGTTCCCGTAAACAGGTTGGTGTCCTGCAAAACGATGCCGAGCGAGCGGCGTAAGTCCGCCTTCTTTATCTTGTTTATGTTTATTCCGTCGTAGCGAATCTTACCGTCGGCTATGTCGTAAAACCTGTTTATGAGGTTTGTTATAGTCGTCTTGCCTGCGCCCGTAGCTCCGACAAAGGCGACCTTCTGCCCCGGCTTTGCAAAGACCGAGACGTCGTGCAAAACAGGCTTACCCTCCTCGTACTCGAAGTCGACCTCCTGCATGACGATATCGCCTTCGAGCTTGGTGTAGGTAACCGTGCCGTCCGCTTGGTGCGGGTGCTTCCACGCCCACATACCGGTATGCTCCTCACACTCGACGATCTCGCCGTTTTCTTCCCTCGCGTTTACGAGCGTGACGTAGCCGTCGTCGACCTCGGGCTTTTGGTCAATCAAATCGAACAGGCGTTTTGCGCCGGCGACGCCCATTACGACGGAGTTTACTTGGTTGGAAACCTGGTTGACGTTGTTGGTGAACTGCCGCGTAGTCTGAAGGAACGCGACGACGAGTGGGACGTTTACAGCAGCGGCATTGACGCCGAAAGCGATGCCGAGCGACACGTTGCCCACCTTGTTTATCATAAACACGCCGCCGATTATCGCGACAAGCACGTACAGGACGTGCCCGATATTGCCGAGTATGGGCATGAGCATATTGGCGTATCGGTGCGCCTTCGTCGACTCGCCGCACAGATAGTCGTTGACCTTATCGAAGTCGCGCTTTGCCTGTTCCTCGTGGCAAAAGACCTTGACGACCTTTTGTCCGTTCATCATTTCCTCGACAAAGCCCTCGAGCTTACCGACTGCGCGCTGCTGCGAAATGAAATACTTGGCCGCGCCGCCGCCTATCTTTTTGGTTACAAGCACTATTGTGACGACGCCGACAAGGACGATGAGCGTAAGCCAAATGCTGTACCACAGCATTATTATAAACAGCGTGAGCACCATTATTCCCGACGTCAAGAGCTGCGGTATCGACTCCGAAATCATCTGCCTCAGCGCGTCGATGTCGTTGGTGTAGTAGCTCATTATGTCGCCGTTGTTGTTCGTGTCGAAATACTTGATCGGAAGATTTTGCATTCCGTCGAACATATGTCCGCGCATCTTCTTCAAGAAGCCCTGCGTCATTATCGCGAGCATCTGCTTGTTGACCGCACCCGAGATGAGCGACAAGACATACAGCCCTATCAAGATGAGCATATACATCGTTATATCGCTGCCGTACTTGGCCCAGCCGCCGCCCTTTGCCGCTATTTCGACGACAGTAAAAACTCGTTCCATGAAAATGGACGGCAAAGAGCTTACCACCGCATTGAACAGTATGCAAAGCAGCGCTACCACCATCATATGCGGATAGTACGCGAACATCAGTTTTATGGTGCGTCCGAGAACACCCTTTTGTTTTACGCGAGGAGGCTTATTCATTGTCGCTCTTACCTCCTCTGTTCTGCGTGGTATAAACTTCGGTGTATATGTCGTTTTTGCCGAGAAGCTCGCTGTGCGTACCTACGGCGTTTATTCTTCCGCCGTCCATGACGATTATGCGGTCGGCGTCCTCGACCGAGCTCGTTCGCTGTGCGATGATGATTTTGGTCGTGTCCGGCGCATACTTTTTGAGCCCGTCGCGAATCATCTTGTCGGTGCGAGTGTCGACCGCGCTCGTCGAATCGTCGAGAATGAGAATCTTGGGGTTTTTCAAAAGAGCGCGAGCTATGCAAAGCCGCTGCTTCTGTCCGCCCGAAACGTTTGTACCGCCCTGCTCGATGTAGGTGTCGTAGCCGTCGGGGAACGACGACACAAAATCGTCCGCCGCCGCGATTTTGCACGCTTCGACGAGCTGCTCGTCGGTCGCGTCGGGATTGCCCCAACGCAAATTTTCCTTTATCGTGCCCGAGAAAAGCTCGTTTTTTTGAAGCACGACTGCAACCTGGTTGCGAAGCGCCGTAAGGTCGTACTCTTTTACGTCGCGTCCGCCCACTTTGACGGCGCCTTCCGTCGCGTCGTACAGCCTCGATATGAGATTGACGAGCGAAGTCTTGCTCGAGCCGGTGCCGCCGATAATGCCTATCGTTTCGCCCGACTTGATGTGAAGGTCTATGCCCTCCAAGGCGTTGCGCTCCGCCGTCACCGAATACTTAAAGCTGACGCCGTCGAAATCGACGGAGCCGTCGGCGACCTCGAATATTGCGTTTTCGGGGCTCTTTAGCGTGCTCTCCTCGTCAAGAACCTCGCAAATGCGCTTGGCGCTCTCTATCGACATGACGATCATTACGAGCACCATCGAAAGCATCATTAGCGACATCAATATCTGCATGCCGTACACGATGAGCTGAGAAACGGTTTCCACGCTGTACGTAGCGCCGCCCAACGTCAATATCAGATATGATCCGAGGAAGAGCACGGTAGACAGCACTGCGTAGAAGAAAAACTGCATTACCGGATTGCTCCAAGCGAGTATTCTCTCCGCCTTGGTGAAGTCAATCTGAACGTCGGTTGCGGCGCGATCGAACTTTTGCTTTTCGTACTCCTCGCGCACGAACGACTTGACGACGCGCATTCCCCTGACGTTTTCCTGTATGGATTCGTTGAGCGCGTCGTACTTTTTGAACACCCGCCTAAACACAGGCATCGCCTTTTTCATTATGAGGAGCAATACGAGCGACAGCGGCGGTATTACGCCGACGAATACCCAACCGAGATAGCCGCCCATATAAAACGCCATGACGAGCGAAAAAATCATCATGAGCGGCGCACGCACAGCTACTCTTATTATCATCATGAACGCAAACTGCACGTTGTTGACGTCCGTAGTCATGCGCGTGACGAGCGACGGCGTCGAAAACTTGTCGATGTTTTCAAACGAAAAATCCTGTATTTTGTAATACAAGTCCATTCTCAGATTTTTTGCATATCCGGACGACGCTTTTGCGCTGAAAGCGCCCGAAAGCGCGCCGCACGCGAGCGAAACTATCGAAATACCGATAAGTATACCGCCGTACGTCAAAACGCCGGGCATTCCCGCAATGACGCCTGCCTCGCCCTTTATCGCCTTCAAAAGCAATGCAATGACGAACGGTATAAAACACTCACACACCACTTCGAGCGATACGAATATAGGTGAAAGTATTGCCGCCGCCTTGTATTCCCTTACACTATTTGCTAACTTTTTAATCATTTAAACTGCATTCTTTCCGTATTTTGATTACCTTCTATTTTAACACTACTAATTTTTTTTGTCAACGAATTACCTGGTACGGAAACTCGGAAATCGTATCAAAAACACACAGAAAAACCCGAAGCGAATTCGGGTTTTTTTGCGTTGATATCCAATGTGCTCCGCTTGCGCTATAAAAGTATGCAGATGATTCCGCCTCTGCCCTCGTTGATTATGCGCGACAAGGTCTTTCGCATCTTCTTTTGCGTTTCGGCGGGCATGGCGGCGAGCTTGTTGTTCAACCCCTCGTTTACAAGGCTGTCGAGCGACTTGCCGAACATATTGGTCTGCCATATTCCCTTGGGGTTTTGCTCGAACTCGCTGAGCAGATAGTTGACGAGATCCTCGCTCTGCTGCTCGGTGCCGACGACAGGGCACACCTCGGTCTCTATATCGACGCGCATGATGTGAAGGCTGGGTGCGGAGGCCTTGAGCTTGACGCCGAACCTCGAGCCCTGCTTGAATATCTGCGGCTCCTGAAGCGTCATCTCGTCCATTGTCGGCGTAACCACGCCGTAGCCGGTCTCCGCGACCTCGACAAGCGCCTTGCTCAATTTATCGAACTGCTTTTTCGCCTTTACGAGGTCGCCGAGCGACGACATAAGGTCGAACTCGTCTTTTATCTCTATTCCGCATTCTTCTTGGAGCGCGCGATAGAACAATCCTTCCTTTTCCTTGACGGTGTACACCGCTCTGCCCTTGTCGAGCTCGACGCATTTGAGCGCGATGCTCTCGAAGTACTCGCTGTCTTCGCAGGTCTGCTGCTTTTCGCAGTCACGCATTTTGCACATATCGGCGCACGCGCCTACCGACCGCTCGACGAGGTCTTTTATTATGGCGCTGTCGTTTCCGAGCGCACGAATCCAATTTGCCGTTTCGAAGTACACGTCGCGAAGCGGGAACTCGTAGAGCACGCTCTCGAACAGTTTGACGACGTCGGCTTTATTGAGCGCCGCACAGTTCATAGCGACTACTGTATTTTGGTACTTTTCGGTGAGCGCCGCCGCCAATTTCTGCGTTTCTTTTGACGTAGGAACTGCGGAGTTCAAGACCACGACAAACGGCTTGCCGAGACTCTTTAACTCGTTTACGGTGCGTTCCTCGGCCTCTACGTACGCTTCGCGCCTCAGCTCCGTCTTTATCGAGCCGTCGCTCGTCATTACGACGCCTATCGTGGAGTGCTCGGTGATCACCTTTTTCGTGCCTATTTCCGCGGCGCGCTCGAACGGTATGGGATCGTCGTGCCACGGCGTTTTTACCATGCGCGCCTCGCCGTCCTCGAGATGACCGTTCGCGCCGTCCACCATGTACCCGACGCAGTCGACGAGCCGCACGGATATTTCGGCGGAGTCGTTGAGCTTAATCTTTGCCGCCTCGCTCGGCACGAACTTGGGCTGCGTCGTCATGACCGTCTTGCCCTCGGCGCTCTGCGGAAGTTCGTCGCGCATGCGTTCCAGCTCGTAGCCTGTAGATGACGGCAAAACGAACGTGTTCATGAAGTTGGTGATAAACGTCGATTTGCCCGAGCGCACGGGACCCACAACACCGATGTATATATCGCCGCCCGTCCTTTCGGCGATATCCTTATAAACGTCGTATTCTTCCATAATACCTCCCGTCCGACTCGGTTGCTATTTGATTATATGTTCGAGCATAACCGATTATTCGAACAACATCGAATACGATTTAACTTATGCACCGCATGCGCGTAAAATGACGAAACGCATAAATTTGCACACAAAAAAGCCTTGCGTTTATTCGCAAGGCCATAACCGTTAACTATTAACTGTTTAATATAATACGCCGAACAAGAAAAACACGCCCACATCCTCAATTCGTGCCGATATTTCCTCTTGCGTAAGGTTTTACTTTTACTCTGCTATTACAAAGCTTTGATACGCGAGCGACCTGTCGGGGTTTTGCTTTTCTGTCTTGCTGTGCCTAAGCACCACGCGACCTTCATGGCCGGAGAACAGCTTGAAAAGGTTTGCGCGGTGGGCAAAGAGCGTGAGCGCGAACAGGAAAAACACGAGCAGTGCGCTTACCCAGCCGAGCGCCGACGTCGAGGCGTATATTCCTTCCACCGTGAGAGCCGGACACATCATGAAAAACGACGTGAGCGATCCGATCTTGGTAAACAGCAGGAACAAAAGTCCGATGAAGAAAAAGATTGCCGTCCAAATAGGCTGTGCGGTCAAGCACACGCCGAGTATGGTCGCGACGCCTTTCCCGCCCTTGAATTTAAGCCACACCGGATAGATATGCCCTAACACGGCGCATATTCCGCCTATGTACAGTCCGACATGGTCCGCACCGAGGCGCAGGAACTCGTGATTGCCCATAAAAAGCCAGCCGAGAAGGCTTGGGATAATTCCCTTCACAACGTCGAGAATGAGCGTAAGAAGCCCCATCAGCTTACCGTAGGTGCGAATCATATTCATAGTGCCGGGGTTGCCGCTGCCGCACTGGCGTATATCCTTGCCCTTGATTTTGCTCAGCATTATCGCGTTGCTTATGTTGCCGATAAAGTATGCACCTATTGCGACGAGCGAACCGGCGAGTATTTGCATTCCCAAAGAAATGGTCATTTGCGTTTTTTCTCCTAACAGACGGGCTTTAACCCGCGTTTTTTCAATCGTTTTCCTTGCCTATAAACTTAAGCCTTATCGGCGTTCCCGAAAAGTCAATCGCGCGGCGAAGGCAGTTTTCGAGGTAGCGCTCATACGAAAAGTGCACGAGCTTTGCGTCGTTCACCTTGAATACGAACATCGGCGGGCACACCTCGGGCTGAGACGCGTAGTATATCTTGAGCCGCCGCCCCTTGTGCGACGGCGGTTCGGTCGCCGCAATCGCTTGACCGACGAGCTCGTTGAGAAGCCCCGTCGGGATTCTGCGCGAGGCGTTGAGCCACGCCTTTTCGGCGGCGACGGTCAGCTTGTCCAGCCGTTTTCCGCTCGCGGCGGACACCGATATACTCGTGAAATAGCTCATGAACGCAAACCGCTCTTTTAGGTCGAGCGTCTTTTCGTCATGCGTGAACCCGTCCTTTTCGACGGCATCCCACTTGTTCATGACGATTACCGAGGGCTTGCCCGATTCGTGGACGAGCCCCGCTATCTTTTCGTCCTGTTCGGTTATTTCGCGCGTCGCGTCGAGCACTATCAATACGACGTCGGCGCGCTTGATCGCCGCAATCGCGCGAAGCACAGAGTACCTTTCTATCGAGCCGTCCTCTATATCGCGCTTTCGCCTTATCCCCGCCGTGTCGATGAGCGTGTAGTCGGTGCCGCCCACGGTTATCCGCGTGTCGATGGCGTCGCGCGTCGTGCCAGCAACGTCCGAAACAATGCTGCGCTCGTACCCGCACAGGCGGTTTACAATAGAGGATTTGCCGACGTTGGGCTTTCCTACCACCGCTATCTTGAGCGGTTCGTCCTCCGCCTGCTCCTCAATAGCAAAGCTCGCGCACGCAGCGTCGAGCATGTCGCCCACGCCCTTGCCGTGCGCGCCCGACACCGCTATCGGATCGCCGAGACCGAGCGAGTAGAACTCGTACACAATCTCGGGCGGCGCCGCGTCCGCCTTGTTTACGGCGAGCACCGTCGGCTTTCCGCTGCGCCTGAGTATTTCCGCAATCTCGCGGTCGTACGGCATGACGCCTTGTTTGGCGTCAACCACGAACACGACGCTGTCACTGCACTCAACCGCGTCGAGCGCCTGTCTTTTTACCGATTTTGAAAGGTCGTCCGCGCCGTCGTCCATACCGCCGGTGTCGATGAGCGTGAAAGCTTTTCCGCACCACTCGCAATCGGCATAAAGCCGGTCGCGCGTGACGCCCGGCATGTCGTCCACAATAGCGACGCGCCTTCCGCTTATTCTGTTCATCAGCGTCGACTTCCCCACGTTGGGGCGTCCGACGATGGCTACGGTCGGTTTCATGACTGTAAATATATCACAGATTATGTAAGTTGTCAACCAAGCACAGCTTGGATTTTCGTCGTATGTTTTCTGCCGTGGTGATATGATATTTCACTCGACGAATTGCGTGATAAAAAGAGTCTTCGACTGCGCTGCGCTCGCTCAGAATGACATTGTATAAGCAGTGCCATTCGTAAAATATAATCAAAACAGCAGCGCCTTTCTTGTGTCATTCTGAGCGAAGCGAAGAATCTGATTATAATAATCGTCTATAATAATTTTTATCTCACTCGTCGAAGTATTTTTTATATTCGTCCGGATCGAACTCCTCGGCTGTTTCCGCCATGACGGAGCGCTTTGCATTGAGCCGCCTTTTTACTGCTGCGACAGCCTCGAACAGTATGACCGAAAACACCGCGCCGAGCACTATCGCGTCGAACGAACCGTAAGATCCCAGCCGCATTGCCGATCCGTACGAAAAGTGCTCCACAACCGCCGCCACGACATCGCCTGTCACTACGCCCGTAAATACGCCTGCCACCGAGACGAGCTCCGTCTTTCCCACGACGTACGCAATCGCGCCGCATGAAATGCCTGCCACAACGGCTATTACGGTAGCGTTCACCACCGGCGCCAACAGCAGCTCTACCGCGACGTACACCGCGAGCACGGCGGATGCTGTCACCGCGGAATGCCCCGCCTCGCGCGCTCTCCCCGATATGGCGAAAAACAGAACGGCAACCGCCGACGGCACGATAAAGCCGGAAACGCTCACGGAGACGCCGTATATGGCAAACGACGGAACAAATGCGCTCGCTATGAGCGCGCCGATAACGATAAACGCCAGCCAATACGCCACGCCGAAGCTGTTTAAAACACGCTGAGTTATGCCGAAAAACAACAGCACAACAACACAGCCTAAAACCACAAGTCCGATAATCATACGGTAATTATCGACATAAACGCGTTTTTTATACGATGAGGATGTGATTGATTATATTTAAGATAACCCTCTGAATACAAGGGATCTTCACATCCCCTCAGTCGCATAAATGCGACAGCTCCCCTTATTAAGGGGAGCATGCTATCTACTCAGCCGACTTCGCTGACAGATCCCCTTGTTAAGGAGGCCTAATTGAAGTAATAGTGAATAGTGAAGATGTAGACATCTCCTCATTCCGTCGGTTGATAACGTGCAGGTACGTTATTAACGTACCTGCCGCTTAAAAGTAAAAGACACGCATCTACTGCCATCATACCGAAACAGCCGAGGGATCCGGGCGAAGCCGCAAAAAAAGCGCGGGCATTTCTATCCCGCACTTCCTCTTTATTCGGCTCCCCTGTGTAAGACCCGGCTGCCGCTTGCGGCAGACTGAGGGACTGCCCCTCTTATCTCTTATTTCTTATCTTAGCCACGAAGTGGCGCTTATATTTTACCTGTCCAGCCCCTATACCGAGTGGAGCCGTCCTTTTTGGGGTCTGTCATATACTTGATGAAATTGAAGTTTTCCCACTTCTTTTCGTCGAGGTTGTACACTTTGACAGAGCGTATATATATCGCGGGATCGGGCGGGCACCAAATGACGCCCGACGTCGTCGACGACTTTTCTGTCGGCTGCGCCGTCGCCGCTATTTTCTTGAGGTTTTCAATCGTCTTATTGTTGAGCGCATAGCCTACCATAGTCGGTTTGAGCTCTCTTATTGTATAGCTCATGCCGTCGGCGGAGTTATTCACCACGCTGACGTAGTTGGACGGCTGCTCCTTGTACGACATCTGAAACTCAGTGCTCGTGTCGTTGTACAGGTACGCAAGAACGCCTACATCTTCGAGCCTTGTGGTGTTGATGCCGTTTTTATCGGCGTTGAGGTCGTAGCCGAACTTGTTGCACACGTTGTCGGGGAACCACTTGTTGGGAATGGCTTTGAACTTTTCGCAATACGATTTGTTCTGCGCGTGGTGCTGAGTGTTATTGTATATACTTGAGCCGCCTTCCCACACCGTGGGCTGCTTTTCATAGCCGCCGAACCTAACCCATCCGTCCGTATCCCGGTCGGCATCGCCTGCGTCGAACAGAACGGTATTGTTGAAATAACCGTTTTTGGCGAGGAAAATGAAATTAGAAGCTGCGATATCGTACTCATTCTCTTCTATGATGTATTCGAGCACCATTTCGTTGGACAGCTCAAAACGCGCGATTACGTTTTTGTAATTGCGGTACGGGTTGTCGATGTACATAAAGACGGGCACTATGAGCGCTATTATAAGCATGATAATAGCTATCGCGACGACGGCGCCGATTATAAAAGCGGTACGCTTCGACCGACGCTGCGACAAAACCATGGCTTGCTCTTCGGAAAGCCTTGTGAGCGGTTCTTCTTCCGTCTTGATCGGATTCAATTTGGATTGTTCCGCCAACCGCTTCTGCTTGCGTTCCTTTGCGGTGAGCGAATATGTGCGTTTGTTTTTCAAAATATCCTACCTACTTATTATCTCTTGTGCGACGTTCCTCGCGCTCTCTTCTTATGCGTTCCAAACGGCTCTCGCCCGTGGGCGTAATGCGCGACCTGTCGCGCGCAATTCCCGTGGGTCTTGCCTGCTGTTGCGGCTGTTGCGGTTGCTGCGGCTGCTGTTTTTCTTCCGGCCTTTGCGTGCGCGTGAGCGGCTTAAACTCGGCGCCTTCGGACTTCGGCATATCGAAGTCTTTGATAAACTGCGCGAATTCGTCGTCGCTCATAACAGACTCGCCGCTCGCCTCGGAATCGGAAGGAATCGCCGTCACTGCGGGTCCGTCAATCGGCACTTCCGACTGAAAATCGTCCGCGGCGAACGAGTCGCTCTCTCGCGTCATAAAATCGTTTGGAGCGCTCTGCCTTTGCATGTCCGAAAAATAATCGCGCTTGGGCGCCGATTCCGCTCCTCCCGAACCGGAGAACATCTTGTCTATCTTCTTGCCCATGACGTCGGACTCCGCTATTTCCTCGGGCGTGAGCTGCTTGACCGTCTCGACCAAATCGCTGTCTTCTATTGTGCGTACGCTCGCACTCGTCTTGTCGCTTTTGCCGGGGGTCTTCGCCTTTGACATCGGCGCGATGGGCACCTCCGAAACCTCGGGTGCGCTTTGCCCGCCGCCGAAATCGCGCATTGCGGCTTGAAGATCGGAAATGTCATCCTCGCCGAGCGCTTCGATTGGCGGCACCGATGCCGCGCCCTGCACACTCGCCTGTCCCGCAGAATCGGGAGTCCCACCCGCAAACTGTTGATATGGCGGCTGACCGCCCTGCTGCTGTTGCATATATTGTTGCGCCATCTGCGGAGGCACTTGTTGTGCCATTTGCGGAGGTATTTGCTGTTCCATCTGTGGAGGCATTTGCTGACCGAACGTACTGACCGGCTGAACAATGGGACGATACTCGGTTTTATCGCCCTGAAGATTGCGTTTATAATATACCGTTTTACACATGTTTATATACGGCAAGATGAAAATATAGCCGAGCCCGAACGTCAATAATCCGAGTATCCACCACCCGATCATTGACATCATCAAGCCGAAATATGATCCGACCTTGCCGCTCATAACCTTGCTCGACGCTGACAGCGCCGACGACGCCGTCATTTTGGGGTTTGCGACGAGGAGCTTGCCCGCCATTGTCGTGCGCATCAGATAGATTACACCGGGAACTATCAAGCACAGCAAAAGCAAAAAGCCCAAGAGCACGCGCTTTGCGTTGAGCTTGAATATTTTTGTCAGTCCGTTCCTTGCGAGCGTGTCGCCCAGCCTTCTGACGTTATACGGTATGCACTTATACGACGCGATGTAAAAATCGATCATGGCGTGGTTTAATACGCCCATACCGATAAAAGCCAAGATGACGAGAATGCTGCCGTAAGCTATGAAAATTATCGACACGATAAGGTTGTCTATCGCGCCTATGCTGACGATTGACAGAGCTATCATGACGAGCAAAATCGAAAACACCGCATATTCTACCAAGTAAAGTACGACGGCCTGATGCATATTGAGAGCGAGCTTACTGCGCGCTTCCGCTTTTATGTCCTTCCTATCCATCACCTTATATTTTACAGCAATCGAAAAATTTTGTCAATACAATATTGTTACTTCTTTGTAAAATTTACGCAAAGCAAAAACCGCTCTTTGCGAGCGGCTTTGCGTGTTGTTCCTATTATATGGTCAAAATTTTCATGATGTGCTTCTGCGTAATCATCAGGACGAGGTCGATCAGCCAAACAATCCAGAAACCGAGGAAGATGCGGAGAATAGCCGCAACAATATGGCCGTCGGACAAACGAGTGATGATACCGCAAATCCACGACGTCACAGGGATAATCGCGAGGATAACACTGACGAGGTACGAAAGACCGAAGTAATCGCTTTTTGCCATGATTTTTACTCCTTTTAATTTTTGTAGTTTCATTATACTATGTATATGTCGCCGTGTCAAGTATATTTCGAAAATTTTGTCATAAATTCTGCGGCAAAACCGCTTACTGTTTCAAAACCCTTGCCGTTCAAATACTTGAGCGTTCCGCCTAGCCCTTCAAACGTCAGCTTGACTGCGGCGAGCATTTGACTGCCGTCCGCTTCCGCAACTTTTACGCTCTCCCCGTACTTGGGATCGCCCACTATCGGACTTCCTATAAACGCGAGATGGGCGCGAATTTGGTGCGTCCGTCCCGTGTACGGATAAACGCGAAGAAGCGCGAAGTTGCCGACGCGCTCAACCGTCTCGTACTCGGTTACCATCGTCTTGTATCCCGCCTTTTCGGTTGCAGACACCGCCGCTATGCCGCCGCTGACCGCCGTGTACGCGGTGAGCGTATCGCGCTCATTCTTTGGCGGCGGACTTACGACGGCCTCGTAAACCTTGACTGCGTTTCGCTCCTTGAACGCTTTTTTTAATTCGAAGGCGGCCGCTTCCGACTTTGCAAAGACGATGAGCCCCGACGTATTGGTGTCGAGCCTGTGTACTGCGATGAGCTCTTTTCCGAAAAGAGTCGGAATGGCGTCGAACTCCACGCGCTTGGGCTTATCGAATATAACTACGTTTTCGTCCTCGTACACCACGGCGGGCGTAGGCTCTGAATACAGCGCGTCGGGAAGAAAAACCCTTATGGTCGTTCCCGCTTTGAGCTCCGCGTTTTTTCGCAGTCGCACGCCGTCCGCTTTGACCTCGCCGCTCTTTATCAGGACGTCAGCCTTAGCTCGAGACAACCCTGGCGCCGCTTTCAGCACCGCCTGAACTGCGCTCATATCATTATCCAAAACAAATTCCGTTTTTTTGCCCATGTTCGTTTTCTCTTTTAATGGTTATTATCTTCTGATTGTTCTTGTCCTCGCCCTTGACGCTTTGACTGCGCGGCGCACGCCGATAACCGCAAAACCAACTGTCGCCGCGCCGCCGACGCACGCCCATATTATTATTGCGAGCGGCGCATTTACTTGCGCGAGCGACCACGTCCCGTAATACGCAAACGCTGCTAAGTATGCGACCGCCGTATGCACCGTTACCGACAGCAGCGTGCCTTTAAAACCAATCTCTTTAGATAGCGACGCGAGCGTCGCAACGCACGGCACGTACAGACAGGAAAATATCAAAAACGACACCGCCGCCGCATGGCTTCCGAACACCTCGCCCATGCCGCCGAGCGAAGCTATGACGGACACGAGCGTTTCTTTTGCGGCAACGCCGGACAAAAGTGCGGTTACGGCGCGCCAATCGCCGAAGCCGAGCGGCTTGAATACGGGCGCGATAAGCCCCGCAAACGTGCTCATCAGGCTGCCGTCGCAACCGCCCGTAAATCCGTACCGCACCGAGAAGTTGGATAGTAGCCACATTATTGCGCTTACGCCGAGCACGACCGATCCTACGCGGACTATAAACGCAGCGACGCTCTTCAAAACAGCCTTAAACGTCCTTTTAACGGGCGGAAAACGATACGGCGGCATTTCCATCAAGAGCGGCTCCTCGCCGTCGTTGCGGGCTGCTATCCGCATTATTTTGAGCACGACAAGCGCCGCCAAAAACCCGATAACGTACATAGCGGCTACTAGAAGCGCCGAAAGATTGAAGTATGCAGTGATCGCGGTGAACACGCTTAGCCGAGCGCTACACGGCACGAACGGCGTGACGAACGCCGCGCGCTTGCGCGCTTTTTTTTCCGCAATACCGCGGGTGGACAGCACCGCAGTTGCCGAGCACCCCAGCCCGAGTATGAGCGAGAACGCCGCCCTGCCGCTCAAGCCGAACCTTTTGAAAAACCCGTCCGACACGAATGCGACTCTGCTCATATACCCGCTGTCTTGCAGAAGCGTCGTCAACAGAAAGAGAAGCGTCACCTGCGGCAAGAAAGCGAGAATAGACCCCACTCCGCCTATTATGCCGTCTCCGATAAAGCCGCAAAGCCACTTCGGCATATCGGCGTTTTTGACAGGCTGCGCCGCGAGCGAAATGAGCCGTGTAAGAAGTTCGGAAAGCGGGCGTCCCGCCTCGAACGTTATGACGAACACCGCCGTCATTATCAAAAAGAATATGGGAAGCGCGGCCTTTCCCAATACTATCTTGTCGATTTTGTCGGTAACCGAATTGTGCCGCCGCCTTTCAATGACGCCGTTCAAAACGCCGTCGATATAGTGATACCTCATTCGTGCGGGCATGTCCCGCTCGCAATCGGCGCAGGTATCGCATGTACACTTGTTTTTTACGCCGAGTAGCTCCGCCATGTATTCGTCGCGCTCGACAAGCTTTAGTGCGGCAAACGCGGGCGTTATATGCTTTTGCCGCGCTTCATTCGCGTATGTTTGCGCGACGTCGCGCGTGTACGGCGGCGATGGCGAGTCCGCTTTTGCCGCTGCTTCGAGCACGGCGCGCCGCGGGTTTTCCATTCTTTCCGAAGTGCCGACGACGGGCACGCCGAGCCGCCTTTCGAGAAGCGCAAGGTCGACCTTGCCTTTTGCCTCGTCGAGCATGTTGACTATTAGGACTACCTTTTTGCCCGCTTCGAGCACCTGCGTCAAAAGATACAGGTTGCGGCGAAGGTTGTTGACCTCGGCGACGAACAACACCACGTCGTAATCACCGAATAAAATTCCGTCGCGCGTAATCTCCTCTTCCTTTGAGCGCGCAGTGAGCGAATAGCAGCCCGGAAGGTCGACCAAGGTGTCGCTCGTTCCGGTTATGCGCTTTTCGCATACGTCCACCGTAACACCGTGCCAATTTCCGACGGGGGCAGACGAACGCGTCAGGCGGTTGAACAGCGTAGTTTTCCCTACGTTGGGATTTCCGCACAGCGCAAGCCTCACTGCTCGACCTCTATGCTTCGGGAAAGCTCGTCGCGCGTGACGGCCGAAAAATCGCCGAAGTCGATGAGCGCAGAGCCCCTCTTTTTCGCTTTTATGCGATAGGTCGCGCCGAGAAGCCCCATGTCAACCAAACGGCGGTGAGTGTCGCCGTCGCAGCCAACCGATTTTATTACGCCGCTGTTGTTTTCGCTGTCGAAGATTGAAGCCATCACACCGCCTTTACGCCGCTATACGGCGTAAAGACCGTTGCGGCTTATTTAAACTCGTTGATAAACTCGATAAACGTCGTCACGTCGCGGAACTGTCGGTAAACGGAAGCGAACCTTATGTACGCGACCTGGTCAAGGCCTTTGAGCCGCTCCATGACCATTTCGCCTATCGCTTGCGAAGTTACCTCCTGTTCGAGCGAGTTGTATATCTGTTTTTCCACCGAAGCGCACAGGGCGTCGATGTCGCGAATTGCGACAGGGCGCTTTTCGCAAGCCTTGATGACGCCGTTCTTAATCTTGAGCGGATCGAATGGCTGGCGCGTTCCATCCGTCTTTACGACGAGTATGGGCGTCGACTCGATGACCTCATACGTCGTGAAACGCTTGCCGCACTGCAAGCACTCGCGGCGGCGGCGTATGCTGTTGCCGTCGTCCGTCGAGCGCGAGTCCACTACCTTGCTTTCCGCATTTCCGCAATAAATACATTTCATGATATGCTTGTCCTCTCGTATCTATGAATTATAGCGATATACTTTTTACAGTATATCACAAGCAAAATATGCTTGCTTGCAATGGCATTTTTGCGCCGTGATTCAATGTCGCAGTCGCGTGAATTACGCGAGGCGCGTCAGCGCCACGATTGCAACGCAATCGTTACTGCGTATATTATATCACAAGCAAAGCATTTTGTCTATCGTTTTATAATATTCGTTTAAGTCGCAACTTCCCAGCGCTTCGCGCAGTCGAACAACATGCACTTTTCGCATTTGCCGTCGCAGTCTTGCTCCTTGCGTTTTTTGGGTTGCGGCGGCGGTTCCGGCAAGCACTTTTGTTCCTGCGAGGGAACGCATTTGGGCGCGCCCGTCGCAAGGTCGATAATTTCGACGAGAATAACGTCCTCGCCTATTTTTTGCACGCACGACCACGGCACGAACAGGTCCTGCGCCTTTCCGAAAACGCCGCGCCTGCCGTAAGGCAAAACGACGCCGCTCACCTTGCCGCTTTCTATACCGAATATTATATCGGTGATGTGCCCCAGCCTTCTTCCGTCGCTGCCGTTTATCACCTCGCGGCGACGAAGCTCACAAAAAGTAATGTCCGCTTCCATAACCCCTATATATGAACAGTCGGCGCGAAGTGTTACAAAAACTTTTAAAATCCGCATTCAATATGCTTTCGACATTCATTTTGCCGTGCGTTGTGTTAAACGCGCACAAACCGCGAATACATCGCACCGATAATAGCCAAACTCATTAAAAGCCAACCGGCTACAAAAGAGGCATTATGAACAATAGAGTGGAAATCTGCGGACTTGACACGTCCACGCTGCCAAAGCTGAAACACGAAGAGATGATGGATTTGATAGTAAAGGCGCAAAACGGCGACGAGGTCGCGCGCGAACAGTTTATCATGGCAAATCTTCGGCTTGTTCTGTCCGTCACGCAACGCTTCGCGCAGAAAAAACAGAGCGCCGACGACATATTTCAAGTAGGCTGTATCGGGCTCATCAAGGCGATGGAAAACTTTAACGTTTCGTACAACCTGCGCTTTTCTACCTACGCCGTGCCCATGATAATCGGTGAAATTCGCCGCTTTCTTCGCGACTGCTCGCCACTTCGCGTGTCTCGGTCTGTGCGCGACACGGCGTACCACGCGCTTCAGGCACGACAAAAGATAGAATACGAAACGGGCGACTCGGCGACCTTGGAGGACATCGCCGCGGCGCTCAACCTTCCCCTTTCGGACGTGGTGTACGCGCTCGACGGCATATCCGATCCGATATCGCTGTTTGAGCCCATTTACCACGACGGCGACGACACTGTGCTCGTCATGGACCAGATTGAAAGCGGCGCCGACGAGAACGCTTTATCTCGCATCGACATCGACGACGCGGTTTCCGCTCTCGGCGAGCGCGAACGTAAAATCCTCATGATGCGTTTTTACGAGGGCAAAACGCAGATGGAAGTAAGCAAAGAAATAGGCATCTCGCAAGCGCAGGTCTCACGCCTCGAAAAGACCGCCATCAAAACCATTCACAACAAAGTGGTATGACGCAATTGACGTATGGCGAGCATTAGCACCTTTGCAAAGACAAAAGCAGTTCGTTTTGAGATTGAAACGAACTGCTTTTTATAACGCTTATACGTTATTGCCGTTGTCGGTGGGATGATTTTCATTAGCCAACCGAGCCTCAACTCACATTATTTTGAGCGGATAACACAATTCCTCTTGTATTCTCTTTACTTGTTTTAAAGACAGCGAACAGTTTTTTTTGGAAACGCCTTTTCCGTTCAGTTTAAATTGCAGCAAAAACTCATTTTCTATATAGATAGGAAGCAATATGGTATTCCACTGAAACTTGTTATATCGGCATTCTTCGATATCCGCCTTTTGCATGCACCACTTAACCTTTTTAAACCGAACCATTTTAATTTCGCAATCAGTAACGACTACCGTTCCGCTAAACAGAATAATGAGCGCTATTATTATCCACAACCCCGCAATCACAGACGAGAAAACAATCAAAACGATTATGTAATTTGTTGTTGCATCGAATATATAAGCCAAAAGACAAACTATCGCGAAAAAAACAATAAGCCATGCGGTCAATATGCTTGCGCCGGCAATCTCCAAATATAACCCATTTTTGAATTTTAAAGTCTTTGTGCCGTCTTGCTGCATATTCACCCCAAAACATTTGCACAGTAATTATATCAAACGATAATCGCGTTGTCAATATATCATTCGAATGGACGATATTTCCGAGACATAACAAAAAATCCCCACGTCGGTGAGGACATTTTTTTGAATCTTTTGGCTGTTATGCCGCCTATCGAAAGACAGCGGTACGGGCGCATTTTTTAAAAAATTCTTACATGCAAAATAGACCACGAGCCGTAACCCGTGCCCTATTTCTGAACTTTTAATTATTTCGTGTTGAGGATTTCCAGCGCGTCCCTGAGCTCTCTCAAATTCTCGCGCTCGATGTCGATGAGAGCCGAGAAGGTACGGAAGTACTCCACGTCCTCCGGATTGGGGGTTTCGTGAGTAACAAGCGCCTCGATAAAGCCGGACAGCGAACGCAAGCGCTTCTGCTCCAGCATATCAAGTTCCGCTTCGCTGTCGCGAATCTTTTTTTCCAAATCGCTTTTCTTTGACATAACCTTTACCTCATTGTACTATCCGATATCTGCTGTTACAGACATGGACATCTTATGTATTATACCACACGTTCCGCAAAAAGTAAACCGTTTTTCGGTGCTATTCTATACTTTTTATGCACTCAATTGTGAGCGCGTGGTCCTCTTTTACCTTTTCGAGCAGGGGCTCGAGGTCCGAACCGTACTCCGTTCTGCCACGGAGCGCCTCGGTAATAGCGGTCGCGGACTTGCAAAGCCTTGTAAGCGACAGGTTGGAGCTGACGCCCTTCAAAGTATGTGCGGCGCGGAACGCCTCTTCCATATTGTGCGCAGCCAAGTTGTCGCAAAGATTTTTAAAGCTGGCGTCCTCTGCTACCCTTATCAAAAACCTCTTTATGCGATCGTCCGCGCGAAGTCTGCTCATAGCGTCGTTGTAGTCGCCGCCCATTTTTTCATAGCTTTCCTGAACTGTCATCATGTCCTCCGAAAATACTTTATATTATTGCGTAAGCTTCTTTTCCGCTTCAGTCAAAGCGTTGTAGAATTTGTACGCGTTTTTAGTCGATTTCTTGACCGCATACGCCGCCTGGTCCGCCATGCGAAGGAGCGCATCGTAATCGCCGTCGCACTCGCTCGAAAGCGCCACACCCATGCTGACGCTGACCGTAAAGCCGTCAAGCTTTTCATTCGTGATAGCGCGGAAAATACGCTCTATCTGGTGCTCGTCCTTGTAGCGCATGAATATTACGAACTCGTCGCCGCCGAACCTCGAACAAATATCTGCGGTACGGGTGTTGGCTATCATGCGGTCGGCAACAGTCTTTATGAGCTTGTTGCCGAAAAGATGACCGTAGTCGTCGTTTGCCCTTTTGAGGTTGTCGAGGTCGAAGAACACAAGTGCATACTCGTTTTCGCTCGGCGACGACAAAATATTGCTTATCGTGCGCTTTGCGGCTCTGGCATTGAGTAGGTTTGTAATCTGGTCCTTGTCCGCAAGCACTTCGAGCTGCTGAATTTCTTCGGTCTCCTCGGTTATGTCCAAGCACTTTCCGAGTGCGCCTTCCAATACGGGCTGCTCGGCATCGTCGCTCCACAGCGCCTGCACGGTAACCTTGTTCCACTTCTGCTCGCCGTGAATGGTCAACAGGTACTTGCCCTCGACGATGGGGTTTTCGGGCGTGGTGGACTTTATGCGCGACAACAGGTTTTCAAAATCGGCCTTGTCGAACACGCGCGTGCCGAACTCGCTCTCGGCGGGATTGGGGATTTTTTCGGGAAGCTCCAGATATTCGGCGCTGAAATCGGTGAGCACTATCATCTCGGGCGACGTCACATATTCGAACATTACCTCGCGCGAAAGGCTCGCGAAGAACCTGAACTTCATACGCTCGTGCTCGAGTAGGCGTATCGTTCTGTTGGACACGTCCGAGCCCGACGCTTTAAGCATGTGCTCCACGTTGTCGCGAGCCCCGCTATCCAACGTCTCGGTCGGCGAAGCGCTGTGCAACGCCTCTTTGAGTTCGGCCTGCAAATCCATTAAGCACTGCAAAATCAAAGGGTTAAACGCGCCGCACTCGCCGTTCATTATCATATCAATAGCCTTCTCGTGCGGATATCCCTCCTTATAGCAACGCTTGCTCGTAAGCGCGTCGTAAACGTCGGCAAGTGCGACGACCTGCGCAGAAATCGGTATATCGTCGCCTTTGAGCCCGTCGGGATATCCCCTGCCGTCGTAACGCTCGTGATGCCAGCGGCAGATTTCCGCGCTGACTTTGACTATCGTTTCGTTGCGGCGCGACGGTATGGCGGCGAGCATCTTCTCGCCCTCTACCGTGTGGCGCTTCATTATCTCGAACTCTTCGGGAGTGAACCTGCCCGGCTTGTTAAGTATGCTGTCGGGAACCGACATTTTGCCTACATCATGCAGTGCGGAGGCATTGACTATCGTCTTAATGTCCGCCTGCGACAGCTTGTATTTGTCTGTAATGAGCACCAAGTGCTTCAGAACCATTTCGGTAAACGTGCTGACGTGCAAAACGTGCAAACCGCTCTCACCGTTTCGAAACTCGACTATGTGCGACAAAATCTCAATCATGATCTTGTTGTCGCGCTCGCGTTGATAAATCTGCTCCACCAATAGGTCGGACATTTCGCGCTGTTTCAAGGCGAGCATGAAGTTGCTCATGACGCGGTGCTTGACGGTACGCTCGTCAAACGGACGGCTGATGTAGTCGACGGCGCCGAGGTCGTACGCCCTGTCTATGTACGCCGAGCCCGTTTCTGCAGATATCATGATGACGGGAATGGTGTTTATCCACCCCTTGTTGTTCATCATCGCCAAGACGTCGAAGCCGTCCATTTCGGGCATTACTATATCGAGCAGCATGAGCGAGATTTCAAGCTCATGCTCCTGCAAGATAGCCACCGCTTGCACGCCGTTTTCCGCCTCGATGATGTTAAAGTCATCATATAACATATCGGAAAGCAGAGCGCGGTTAAGCTCGGAGTCGTCTACTATGAGTATGGATTTTTTCTGATTCTGTTCCATTTTTGTCAATCCTTTTTAAGTACGTGTTTGGCTACGAGTTGTTTGAGCTTTGTCATATCAATCGGCTTGGCGAGGTGCGCATTCATGCCCGATTCCAAAGCCGCTTTAACGTCGTCGTCAAACGCGTTTGCGGTCATTGCTATAATCGGAATGGTCTTTGCACGCTTGTGCGAGCAAGCGCGAATGGCGCGCGCTGCGGCATGACCGTCCATGACGGGCATTTGCACGTCCATGAATATGACGTCGTATTTGTCGGGCTCGGAAGCCTCGAACTTTTCGAGCGCCTCTTGCCCGTTGAACGCGACGTCGCACTTGACGCCCTCTATCTCCAAAAGTTCCAAAAGTATTTCGACGTTTATCTCGTTATCCTCGGCGGCGAGCACGCTCAACCCTTCTATCGAGATATCCTCATTTTCGGGCTCCACCTCCGCTTCCGTGCCGTCCGCCCTTATCTGAGTGATAGCGCGGCGGAAGTTGGACACGAAGAACGGCTTGGAAAGGAAGAGGTCTATGCCTGCGTCCTTTGCGTCATTTTCGATGTCTTCGAAGCTGAACGACGTGAGCACCATGATAGGAAGCTCGCGACCTACCTTTTCGCGTATACGCCGCGCCGTTTCAACGCCGTCCATTCCCGGCATCTTCCAGTCAACAATGACTATATTGTATTCCTCGCCGTTCTTGACGGAATCTTCCACGGCCTTGACGCCGTCCTTGCCGTTGAGCCTGTAATCGATCTCTACGCCGGTATCGGACATGAGCTCTTTGATTTCCATGCAGACGTCTTCTTCGTCGTCGATGACGAGCACGCGCGTCACGTTGTGGCGCGACCAGAAGTTTTCGTCCTCGGGGATAGTCGTTGCTATTGCAAGCTCGAGCTCAACCGTGAACTTACTGCCCTTGCCCGGCTCGCTCTCTACCGAAATGGTTCCGCCCATGAGGTCGACGATATTCTTAGTAATAGCCATACCGAGACCTGTGCCTTGGATACCCTTTGTCTTGTCGGTCGTCTCGCGGCTGAACGGCTCGAATATGGTCTTTAAGTATTCGGGGCTCATGCCTATGCCGTTGTCCTCGACGGTGAACCTTAAATGCGCGTGATTGCTGACCTTTTGTTTGAGGAGCTCCACGTTCATCTTTATAGCGCCGCCCGGCTGCGTGTACTTGACCGCATTGGACAGAATGTTTAGCATAATCTGATTGAGCCTCAGCTTGTCGCCCATGACAAACTCGGGGAGCGTTCCTTTTGTGTGTACGTCAAACGTCTGCTTTTTGGCGTTGGCCTGCGACACGACCATGGAATACAGCTCTTCGACGAACTCGGGCAGACGGAACTCCGCAATAGCGAGCGACGTTTTTCCGCTTTCGATCTTACTCATGTCGAGAATGTCGTTGATTAGGCTGAGCAAATGCTGACCGGAATAAGTGATTTTGCGCACGTAGTCGCGCACACGGTCGCCGTTGTCCGCGTCCTTGCCAAGCAAAGTTGCATAGCCGATAATCGCGTTCATAGGCGTTCTTATATCGTGCGACATATTGGACAGGAAGTTGCTCTTTGCCGCATTTGCGTTTTCTGCAATGTTGAGCGCCTCTTCGAGCTGCTCGCGCAATTTCTTGTCCTCGGTACGGTCGGCAAGCATCAATACGTACCTATCCTGACCGCGCACCGACGAGTGATACAGCGACAGCCTGAACCAGTACATTGCGTCCGTAAGTATGTTTTTGAGGCGCACTTCCTCATCCCAAGTATAGCCGCTCGGTTTATTCAAAAGCTCTTCCAAAGGCAACGGGTTAAATCCGTCCGCAGCAGTGGGAAGGAGCGAGCGAATATTCTTGCGCATAGCCGCCTGCGGAATGCCCAAAACCTGCTCGACGTTGGCGCTGACGTACTCGGCTTCAAGCGTTTCCGGCGAGAACATTATAAACATGTCGGTGGTGTTGAGCGACAGCAAATCCAACAGGCTGTCACGCGACTTGACCGACGCTTCGGACTGAGCAACCTTACGGCGGCTGTTGATGATGATGAGCGCCGCGACGACCGCACCGATTACCACGAATATAACCGCCATGACGATAAGGGTAACCGTGCGGAACCAGCTCATGCTCGCGTTAACCACGTCTGTGGGGGCAATGCCGAGGAGCATCCAGTCCCAAGCATTATCGGGATCGGTATTTACTCGAGGATCTACCGGCATATATGTAACGTAATACTCGGTGCCGCGAGTCTCAAGCGTGAACGTGCCGGACTTTTGATTTTTCCAGGCCTTTTCTATTTTATCTACGGATGTGCTTGTTACCTCGCACTGGTCGGACTTTAAGAACGCGAGATAGTCGGTCTTTACGTAGCTGTTGTCGCCCGAGTGCGCAAGCACCTGCCCATCGGGAAGAATTACATAGCATATACCGTTCGTTCCGAACGTCTGAGCGGACAAAAGATTACTTACCGTACCCAGCTCGAAGCGAACGCCTATTGCACGGTAGCGAAAGCCTTGAAACGTATTTTCGGCTGTGGGTATGGCGAGCATCAAAAAGTCCGGCGTTGTGTCGGTCCTGCCTGTTTCGTCCCTGAAGCTCGCGACGCCGCAACGGTCGATTTCGAGCAACGCGTTGACACTGCGCCTTGTGCGAACATTGATGGGGTATTGGCTGACAACTATACTGTCTACCGTCTCGCCTTTTTCATTGGATACGGATTCGCTTTCTACGCTCTTTACTTGAACTATATTTTTGTAATCCGAATAACTTTCGTTAGTAGTCTCGGCGCCGACAAAATAGAATTTGACAAAGTCGAATCTCGAAAGCTGTTCGAGCATGAAGCTGTTGAACTCTTTTTCGGCGGCGGCTTTGGTTTCAGCGTCGTCGCTGTTCATGTCGGTTACGATATCGTCTATGTACCGCGTCCAGCTCTTTAAAAGGTTGCGGTTGCTCCGGAGCTTTTGATAGAAGCCCGAATTTGATTGCGAATATATTTCTGTAAGGTGCTCGACGCTTTCGTCATAAATGAGCTGCGAAGCAAACACCGCATATAAAGTAGCCACAAGCGTTACGACAATCACGCTTACGGCAATTACTGCTCCGTATATGAATTTTCTGCTTTTGAAAAAACTCTTGTTAATCATTTGGGCTCTCGAAAAACACTTATAGTCTGATATAAACGCACAGAATACGCGTATACGGTACAATTATAGCACAGATAATTTTTATAATCAATGATACAAGATAAAAAACCCGAAAAATTTTGCAAACTTTTAAATATCGACCGTTTTTCTTTGCCGCACGCTGTAAAAATCCCCCACTCTCGTAGGGGATTTAACTATGCTTGAAGCGCTTTGCTTATATCCTTTTTCAGCCTGAAAATAATTTTCTTTTCCAGCCGCGATATGTACGATTGCGATATGCCTAAGATGTCTGCGACCTCTTTTTGCGTTTTCTCGTTGGCGCCGCCGAGTCCGAAACGCATCTGCATTATCACCCGCTCCCTGCCGGGAAGTCTGTCGAGCGCTTCGGCGAGCAGGCGCTGCTCGGCCTCGTTTTCGAGCTCTTTGCCCATCGCGTCGGGATCGGTACCGAGAATGTCTGCCATGACGAGCTCGTTGCCCTCGTAATCGACGTTGAGCGGCTCGTCAAGCGAGACTTCTGCCCTGAGTCGCACCACGCGCCTTAGGTGCATGAGTATCTCGTTTTCTATACAGCGCGATGCGTACGTCGCGAGCTTAATGTTCTTTTCTGGATCGAACGAATTGACCGCCTTAATCAACCCCACGGTGCCTATCGAAATGAGGTCCTCCACGTCCACGCCCGTATTGTCAAACTTGCGCGCAATATAAACGACCAGCCGAAGGTTGTGCTCAATCAGCACAGTCTTGACCTTGGGATCGGTTTTTAGCTTTGCGAGCGCTTCCATTTCCTCCTGCGCGCCGAGCGGATGCGGCAGGCCGTCGCCCGTTGTTATGTAAGCGAGCTCCGCTCCGCCCTCGGCGAGGACGGCTTTTAGCGCCTTTTTCAGTTTTGCAAGCCACTTGACAATCTTCATACGCCCTCCGCTACGACCGCCGGGCCCATCAGCAGCTCGTGCGAGCTCGAAAACTTGCCGACAAGTCCCACCATTGCATCTATTTTATGCGGCTCGTCCGCCGAATAGACCGTAACGTGCGCGGGGCCGATCATGCGCGCGTCAGTCTCGCCCGCCGGCGTTTTAACCTTCATCTTCCTGAAATTATCCACGTTTTTCAAAAACTCGAATGCCGCTTGTCCGTCCAGCTTTTTGCCGAACCTCTCGCAGTCGGTTATTATTACGGGAAGCCCCGTGACGTCGTCGAAAACGCTGTTTCCCGTGTCGAGAAAGGCGTCGAAGCGCAGGCGTGCTCCAAGCACCTCGACGTCGGCGGTAAGCTCGTACGGCGCGTGCGCCCTCGCCGCTTGAAGCCGCCTTATTATGTACCGCGAGCACAAAAATACCGCCGCGCCCGCGCTCAGCACCAAAAACAGCGGATACCGCCGCGAAAACGCTGCCGCCTTTGCAGCGTCCGAATATATGACAAGCCCCAAAGCGTAGCACGCCCCGCCGTAAGCGAACGTGCTGCCCAAAAACAATAAACTGCTCGTTATCGGGCGCTTGGTCTTGAAAAACATGATAAAGCACAGCACGAGCCACAGCGAGATTTTGACGGCGAACATCGCCGCCGTGTTCAGCCGCATAAACGGATAGAACACCGCGACGACCGTGCCGACGGCAGAAGCTGTCAGCAGACGAAAGACGTCGACGCGCTTGTGGCAAAGCCCGACCGCCGTAGCGCCCGCGAGGTATGTAAGCAAAAAGTTGTCCGCAATAACAAACTCGATATACATGCCGCGATTGTAGCACTTTTCGCTTGTCATTGTCCTTCCCTTTCTGTCGAAACGCAAAACCTATTTTGAAGCTTTTGCTCCGATTTTGTCGGTTGCGGTTTTTGCGCTTTCGCCCGCCTCCTATCACTATGCCCCGCACCGATATTGACAACGGCGCGCAAAACGACTATAATACATATATTCTTAAGACGAGGCTCGGCTATGGAAAACGGCATGAATTGCGGCGCACTGCGCGACGACATTTACGAATACGCAGGGAGAAATTACGGCTCTTCGCCCGAGCATCTTTGGACGAACTTTCCGCTGTATTCGGTTTTTCGCCGCGCCGACAACAAAAAGTGGTACGCGATTATAATGAACATTCAAAGAAGCAAGCTCGGTCTGGACGGCGACGAATACGTCGACGTTTTGGACGTAAAGTGTTCGCCCGCCGACATGGAGGAGTTGCTCGGAAAAGGCGGTTTTCTTCCGGCCTACCACATGAACCGAAAAAACTGGATTACAGTACTGCTCGACGGCTCGGTCGACAAATCGGCAGTTTTCGAGCTTTTGGACAAAAGCTACACTATAGCAAAAGGCAAAACCAAAGCGCCGACAAGGCAGCGGCCGACGAGCATTCTCGTCCCCGCCAACCCAAAATACTACGACATTAAAAAGGCTTTTGAAGAAAACGACGTCATTTTATGGAAGCAGAGCAATACCATCATACCGGGCGACACGGTGTATCTTTACGTCGCCGCGCCCTACTCTTGCATACGCTACAAGTGCGTCGCAGTCGAGGTCGACATTCCGTACGACTACACCGACGAAAACGTCAGCATGAACAAGGTGATGAAGCTTAAGCGGCTCTACACCTACGACACTGCGCAATTCGGGCTTGACAGGCTCAAAAAACACGGCGTTGTTTCGGTGCGCGGGCCGCGAAAGGTGCCCGTAGGTCTTCGCAAAGAACTCGAGGCGGAAAGCGATGACGGCGTGAAGGAGTAGCTATGAAAAGTTTATTCGCTATAGACGTAACTACGAAAGAATACACGGGACAAGAGTTTATTCTCCGTAAGCCCGACTCGGAGCTTGCGCAAAAGGTCGATGCATCCGCCGACACTCTTGTCGCCTATGACAAAAAGAGCGGAGTTCCGCTTTGGTTTTCGATTATCGAATACATATTGCTGTTTGTCGGCACAATATGCCTGCTCGGGTTTTTAAACGGTTGCTCGGAAGTCGGATTCGACGTCGCCTACAAGAACGGCGCGGCATTTATTTATATAGGCGGCGTGTCGCTCGTTGTGTGGCTTGCAATGGCGATTTACAAAAGAGTGCACTTCAAAAAGGTTGCGAAAAGCCCCGAGGTCGCCGAGTTCTTAAATGAAGCAAACGAGCTTACCGACAAAATAAGGGAAAACTTGAACGTGCCCGAAAACAGCGCCGACGTAGACGTCATCTGCCGCCCCTTCAAAATTAAAAACGGCAAGGAAAAGCGCGGAAACATGTTCTATAATTATTTTAACTTTTCATTTTGGGTGTTCAAAGAAGAAGAAAACCTGTGCTTTTCCGACGCTTGCAGCGTGTACGGCATACCCATCTCGTCCATTACAGAGGTAGTTTTGGTAAAAAAATCGGTGATGGTGCCGCAATGGAACAAGGACGAGCCGATAAAAGATCCGAAGTATAAAAAATTCGTCAAGACAAACAACTACGGCGCATATTTCATTAAACCGCACTATTCCGTGCGCTTCACCCATAACGACGAGGAATGGGAAGTTCTGATCCCAGCGTACGACATCGGCGTCATAACCGAGCTCACGGGCAAGTACCCCGCCCCCGAAACCTTTAATTAATGTACATACAAACAAAAACGCTCTCGGAAGTTTTTGTCCGAGAGCGTTTTTATGTACTTATTTATTGTTAAGACGCTTTAGCCAGCTGCTTTCGATGTCGTCGTCGAGGCTGACGTAACCGCCGCGGCGCTGAGTCGGCTGTTGTTGCTGTGCCGGCTGTTGTTGATTCAAGAAAGACTGCTGAATGTGCTGCTGCGGTTGCGGCTGAATAGGCTGACGCTGAGGAGCGGGCTCGGGTTCGGGTTCGGGCCGCTGAACGGGTGCGCCTGTCCTTGCAGCGTTTGCCGCGGCGGCCGCCGCCTTGTTGAAGCCTGTCGCAATGACCGTGACCTGTATCTCGTCCTCAAGCGCGGGAACAATGCCTATGCCGAAGATTATATTGGCGTCGGGCGAGCAGATATCGCGGACGAGATCGACTGCGCGGTTGACCTCTTCCATTCTCGCGTCCTTGCCCTCTACGTTGACTATGACCTGCGTCGCGCCCTCTATCGACACGTTGAGTATTGCGTTGTTTACGGCGCGCGTAACGGCCTCTACGGCGCGCTTTTCCCCGCTCGCTCTGCCAATGCCCATAAACGAGTCGCCGCCGTTTTTGAGAACGGTGCGAATGTCGGCGAAGTCGACGTTTATCTTGCCGGGGCACATGATGAGGTCGGTTATCGCCTGAACGCCCTGACGCAACACGTCGTCTGCGTACTTAAACGCGTCCTGTGTCGTCATGTCCTTTGCGATTGCGGCAAGCTGCTCGTTGGGGATTATGATGAGCGAATCAACGTGCTTTCTGAGGTTCATTATGCCGACCTCGGCGTTGCGCATGCGCTTGGTGCCCTCAAACTTGAACGGCGTCGTAACAAACGCAAGAGTCAGCTTTTCGAGGTCGTGCGCTATCTGCGCGATCACAGGTGCGGCGCCCGTGCCGGTGCCGCCGCCCATGCCTGCTGTGATGAATATGAGGTCGTGGTCCTTGATGAGCTCCTCGATTATTTCTTTGCTCTCTTCGGCGGCACGTCTCCCTATCTCGAAGTCGGAGCCCGCGCCCTGACCTTTTGTTATCTTGGAGCCTATCTGAATGCGCGTTTTGGCCTTGGACAGCCTAAGCGCCTGACGGTCCGTGTTGATTGCCATAAATGTGTCGACACGAACTCCCGCGGAGATCATGTTGTCTACGGCGTTGCTACCGCCGCCGCCGACGCCGATTATCATTACTTTGACCGGCGAAGCCTGATTGGAATTAGCGCCGAGCACATCGCTCATGCGCGCGTCTTCTATTGTCATTTCGAGCTCCTTTTAATAATTTTCAGCGGCGGGCAAACCAGCGTCTGATCCTGCCAAGCAAACCGTCATACTGCATTTCGCTACGCAAAACCATGTCGAGCAGGCCGAGCGCCGACGAGTGTTGCGGACGGTTAAAAAGCGGCTGCGTAGGCGCGACTTCTTCCACTTCGCGCTCCAAAAGCTTGGATACGCGCTGTATCGCGCCGCGAATGTGGACGAGTCCGCCGCCCGTTATCGACAGCGGCGTGAATTCCGGATAATCGTAATCGCAAATCCTGAGCGTCTTTTCGACGTACCGAGCAAACCTGTCAATCTCGCTTTCCACAATGCTGTTGGTCATTGCCACGGGATACGTTATGCGCGCCGCCTTTGTTTCGACGGCGTATTCGGTCTGCATGACGCCGAAGTCCAGCGGGTCGGGTTCAAACGCCGGATTGAGCGACAGATTGACCTTGCGTTTAAGCCGCTCGGCGTCCTCCTGCGATATTCCGAGCCCGTCGGAAAGCGCCGCGGTTATACACTCGCCGCCCCACGGGAAGTAATATACGCGGCAGAGCCCGTCGCCCCGTCCCACGGTGAGCGTGGTGCCGAGCGCACCGACGTCGGCAAGAATGGTGCAGTTGTCGCGCTTGTAGTCGTCGAAAAGCAACATCGTTTCGGCAAGCGGCGCCGCTACGTATTCCGTTTCGGGCACGCCCGCAAAAGCCGCCGCCGAGTTTATCAGGCGAATAAACTCGTTGCTCGCAAGAATATAAGAAATGCTCCCGCCGAGCCTCGTCGAAGTCATGCCGACGGGAACGATCAGCTTGCGGTCGTCGTCGAGAGTGTAGTATATAGGCTGAATATTGATGACCGTGTTTTCTTTGTCGTCGCTATAGAAATTGCCGCGGGCATGAAGGTCGGAAACGTCGTTTTCGGTAATCCGCCTCTTCTTGCCGAGCGAAATGACGACGTCGTTGACCTCACAGCTCAAAAAGTCGCCGGGAACGCCGACGTAAAGCTTTTCTATCTTGCGGTGCGCGCTGCTCTCCGCCGTCGAAACCGCCTGCGCGACAGCGCCGCCCAAATCCTCGACGTCAAGCCACTCGCCGCCCACAAATCCGGCATAATCGCAAATGCCGATACCGTCGATGTTGACAGTATCGTTTATTCCGCGGCTACCGACCATGACGGTTATCTTGCTCGTGCCGAAATCTATAATTGCAAAGCTCTTGTTCAATTTCACCTCTATTCGTCCGAAGTAATTATACAATCACATATTCGCTTTGTCAAGCAGTAGCCGAAAAAATACAAATTTATCGGGTTTCCCTATGCGCCCAAATAATCACGCTCGTAATCTTCGTCGGTGTAGTTCGAGTGGAAGGGTTCGTGGCTCGGTTTTTTCGAGCCGTTTTCATCTTTCAAAAATACAGTAATTTTTCCGCTCGACGGATTGATGTCGGAATCCGGAGAGGGATCGACAAACAGACTCCAACCGTAGTGAAGCAGCTCGTCCAGCTTGTCGAGAAAGTATTGTTCTTGGGCAATAATCTCTATAGCGCACCCGTCTTTGGTCTTGATGTACATGTACTGATACATTCCGTCGTTGCGCGTGAGGTCTATGCTCGCTATGCGCTGCGGCATTTGCTTGTCTTTGACGTTGACGGTGTGCATGTAGTCTATAAAAGTCTTCATCGCCATGCGGTCGAAGCCCTTGGACTTTTGAAAATAGCTCTTGGGCTTGTCCGCCGTCGTCTGCTTAGTGCGAACGGTGATAAAATCGGAAGTGGCAAAGTCTTCCGCCGTCACCTTGCGTGAAACCTTGCCGGAAGCAAAGCACCTGTAATAATCTCCGCTCGCCGACCTGTACTGAAATAGCTCGCGGTAGACTATGTAGTTTATCGACACCTTGTCCGGAAACTTTCGCTCGACGTTTATGACTTCCGCGCCGTAGTGGTTTTCTTCGGTTATAATCTCGTCGCCCTCTTCATGCCGTTCGACGATTACGACGTCCGCGCACTTATCCTCCACTCTCTTCTTGACTTCCGTCTCGTCCAAAAAGAACATGGAGCTGTTCTTCTCTATGCCGGACGCCGCTATGACTTTTTTGTCAAACGCCGCCGGCGAATCGACGTAGTAGCTGTATGCCTGAATGTCGCGCACAAGAAAAGTCGCGCCGCACACGATGATGACGAGCACGAGCGAAACGACTATCGATAACAACGCTATCAGTTTCTTGTTACGCATATATTTATTATAACAAATGCGCAAATGGTTGTCAATAATTAGACGCGGAAAATTGTTGTACACGCCTTTTTGTTTTGCGGCGCATATTTATATATCGACCCGCTTGATGCTTGCGCCTATGCCGGCTAACGTTTGCTCAAGATACTCGTATCCGCGGTCGATGTGCTCCACGCCGTACACCGTCGACCGCCCTTCCGCGCACAGCGCGCCGATTACGAGCGCCGCACCGCCGCGAAGATCGGACGCGTTGAGCGCCGCGCCGCTCAGCTTTTCCACGCCGTGAATGACCGCTACCCTGTCCTTGACAGTAATCGTCGCGCCCATTTTTGCAAGCTCGGTCGTATATCCGAATCTGTTTTCAAAGAGGTTTTCGACAATGACCGAGCTTCCCCTCGCCCTCGCGAGCACTGCGCAAAGCTGAGGCTGCATATCGGTGGGAAATGCGGGATAGACGTTTGTTTCGAGCTTATGTATGGGGCGCGGGCGCTCGCTCGCGGTGAGCCGCACCGAGTTTTTATGTACGCTTATTCTCGCACCCGTTTGCTTCAGCCGCTCTGTCATGCCGAACACGTGCTCGGGGATTATTCCGTTGACCGTAATGCTTCCGCCCGTCGCCGCGACCGCCGCAAGATACGTCCCTGCGCAAATCCTGTCCGGCATCGGTCTGTACGTACAGCCGTGAAGCTTTTTTACACCCGTCACGCGGACGACCGAGCCGCCCGCGCCGGACACCCGTCCCCCCATGGCGTTGATGAACTGAGCGAGGTCGACTATTTCGGGCTCGCGCGCGGCGTTCACGATAACGGTCTCACCGTCGAGGAGCGCGCCCGCCATCATCAGATTTTCGGTCGCGCCGACGGAAGCGAAGTCGAGGTTGACCACGCCTGCACGCATTTCAGAGCCGTCGCAGCAAATTACTCCGCGGTCGTCGGCTATCTTGACAGACAGCGCTTTCAATCCCGAAATATGTAAGTCTATCGGTCTCAACCCTATCTCGCACCCGCCCGGATGGCTTATGTACGCCTGCCTGCAACGCGAAAGGATTGAGCCGAGTATAAATATAGATGAGCGCAGTTTGCCCGTCAGATCGGAATTTATGACGTTTAGCAAGACGTCGCGGCAGCAAATCGTCAAATTGTCGCCGTCGAACTCGACGCTCGCACCGAGATGGCGCATGATGTCGAGCATCGCATCAATGTCTTTTAAGTGCGGGCATTTTTCGATTCTCACCGGCTCATCGGTCAGTATACTCGCTGCTATGATCGGAAGTGTTGCGTTTTTCGCTGTCTGTACTTCGATCTCACCTATAAGCGGCTTTCCGCCGTCTATGATAAATTTTTGTTGCATACGCCACCTTCTCTGTTAGTATATGTTTTTGGGTGGCGTGTGTTTACTACTGCTATATTATAACTATTTGCTTGTCGATTGCTCAACGTATTTTATAAACTCCGGCGTCTTGCTCCAATACTTAATCCCCCAATTTTCGAAGTTCCATTCTTCCGTATAATCATTGCACTCGTAGTCTATGTAATACAAAACGCCGTCCTGCAACACGAAATTGGTCGGAAAATAATCTATATTCGTGCTTGCGGCATACAGAAGTGCACACATCTTTTTCACTTGCTCTATGCACGACGGAGGAAGGCAATCGCCATTAACCATTTCAAAAACCGTTGCCCCGTCGATATATTCCTTTACTATACGCTCTGCGGCGACGTCGACGTCCAACATTGCGGGCATGGTAATCCCGATAGCATTCAGCCTTTTGTAGTCGTGCAGTTCGGCTTCGATCTTGTTGCCGAACGAATAATACTCGCACGGCTCGTGATGAATTTGCTTGACGACCACCTTGTTTTCACCGTCCTGCGCGAGATATGAGTAACCGCCCTTGCCTTTTCCCAACAGTTTCAAAACGGTATATTCTTTTCCGTTGACGGTAATCGGTTTGTTCACGTCGATCATAACGTCCCCTTAAGCACAAAAAAGGACCCTGTCGGATCCTTTTTGTCATTATATCTTTACATTATTCTTCGTCGTCAGGTCTGTTGAGACGGCCTCTGAGCTTGTTGAGAACGAGCTGGTTGGCGAGCTTTCTCACTCTGTCGGACTGGTCGTTGAGCGCTACCGTCGTAAGCTCGATGGGAAGCTCGCGGAGTATCTCGTCGACCTCTTCCTCGGTCATGCCGTCGTCGCCGAGTTGTTCGACCAACTGCTCAATGACGAGCTTGTTGGCTACCTGCTGCGCGAGCTTGTCGGCAACGTCCATAGCTTCGGTAGTCGTAGGCACGGCGTTGATGTTGAGCGACATGCCCTCGCCGCCGAGGCTTGCTATCTCCTCATTGACCTTTGCGTCGAAGTCATCTATCGGCGCAGCCTGAACGGATATCTCTTCCGTGGGAGTGACTACTGCGTCGGAAGCCTTAGGCTTGCTCTTTTGTCCCGGTTTTCTGCCGCGCTTTGCGCCTGTCGCGCTCTTTTTTGCACCCGGTTTCGGTCCGCGTTTTGCACCGCCCGCCTTGGGTGCTGCCTTTTTGCGCGTAGCCTTGGGCTTTTGCTCGGGCTCGATAATGCCGGCTATCTCGTTGAGCTGTTCTTTCAATACAGACAGCGAGTCTGCAAGCTCGTCGGCGCTTTGAACGCCCTTATCCGCGCTCGGTCTTGCGCCTTCGCGTGCCGCAAGCGCCGTAATCTCATCGCGCATCCGCGCTATTTCTTGAAGGATAACGCGCTCGTTGTCACCGCTCGGCTTTCCTCTGCCAAGCTCTTCACGGAGCTCGGCGAGCTCGGCGAGTATTGTCTCATTGTCAGCCGCATTCCCGGATTGAAGCATGGTCTCGCGGAGTTTAGCGACTTCTTGCGCTACTGCATCGGACGCCGCCATTTCGGCTTTGAGGCTTTCTATCTCGTCGGACAGCTTCGAGCCCGTCGCGTTCTGGGCGATGAAGCTGTTCTGACGCTCCAACAGCTGAGCCATTTCCGACATAAAGTTGAGCGTCGTAAGGTCGGCTTCGCGCTGATTTGCAAGCTCCGCGCGGAGCGAAGCGAGCTCCTCGAGAATCTTGTTGTGAGTAGCGTCGCTGTCGAGCTTGGCCACTTTGCCTGCGAGCTTGTCGAACAACTCTTCGCGCTTGGATATCGAGGCTTTGAGCTGCGCTATCTCGTCGGTGACCGCTTTGATGTCGTCGGACGAGCCTGTCGCGTCTATCTGATCGCGAATGGACGCTATCTCGTCGAGAATGATGTTGTTGTAGCTCTCGTAATTGGATTCGCCGGAGGCCGCGTCGTTGACGTTTGCCATACTGATTGCGAACAGCTGGTCTCTGAGCGACTGAACCTCGCTCAATATGTGCTCGTCAGCCTGTTTATCGGTCTGCGCGGCAATGCGCTTGACGTCCTCAATCTGCTCACGCAGCGATTGGAACTCGTCGCGCAGTGCGAGTATCTCGCTCATAACGCCGAGATCGGGCTCGTCCTTGAGAGTGCGAACCGTCGCCTTGATGGACGTGACGTCCTCGGCAAGACCAAACATGTTTCCGAACGACGTGACGGTGCCCTTGAGTTCGGCAAGCTCGTCGCGAAGTGCGGCAAGCTCTACGCTCTCTCCGCGCTCTGCGGCGACGGTTGTGAGCGAACGGAGCTGTGCGATCTCGTCGCGAATCTCGTCGAGAGAATCCCCGAGCGGCGCCGATTCCGTAGCCTGAGCTTCGACCGCGCTGAGCGAACGGAGCTGTGCGATCTCGTCGCGGATTTCGCCGAGCGCTTCCGCGAGTCCGCCGACTTCGGGAGCTTGAGCCTCGACCGTCGTGAGCGAACGGAGCTGTGCAATCTCGTCGCGGATTTCGCCGAGCGTTTCCTCGAGCGGCATAACGGCGGGTTGAGCCTGCGCCATTACCTGCTCCTTAAGGTCTTTAATCTCGTCGATAAGCGCCGCGTACGACGTATCGCCGTCAGCCGTTTGCGTCGGTGCGGACAGCGCCATGTCGTGTATGGCGTTTTTGAGTTCGGCAAGCTCGGTCGCAACCGCGTCGCTTTGAGCTTGTCTCAACGCTTCGTTTTCTGCACGGAGATTATCTATCTCGGCGCGCAGTTCGGCTATTTCGTCGCCTACCGCGGGTGCCGCCATGGTGGCAATCGCCGCCTTGACGTCCTCTATATCAACGCGGAGGTTTTCAAGGCTTTCTGCGAGCGCAACGGTTGCTTCGCCGCCTTCTACTGCTTGCTCCTCGGTTCCGTAAGCCTCGGTGGGCTCGGAATTTTCTTTTTCAAGCCTGAGGCTGTCGACCGCCGCGCCGATTTCCTCTATTCTGTCTGCGATAGCGGTAAGATCGACGGGAGCCTGCGCCACGGCCATGCTGTCAAGCCGCGAATGAATCTCTTCGATCTGTCTGTTGAGAAGATCGATGCTTTCCGAAGGAATGCGCTCGTTGATGCCGTCGATGTCGGATTTGAGGTTGATAATCTCGTCGAGAACGACGTTGAGTTCGTTGGATGCTTGCGCAACGACCGCTTCCTCGCCGTCTGCCTCGGGATCGGGCGCAATGGTCGTTCTGCGGCTGATTGCGTCCTTGAGCTCCTCGATGCTGTCGGTGAGCGCAAGCTGTGCCGAACGGAGCTCGCCGATCTCGTCGAGAATGCTTGTAGCAAGCGCGGCGTCCTCTGCCTCTTGCGCTTCAAACTGCTCTTCGGTGGGTTGCTGCTCGGCTCCCGTGGCGCCGAGCACCTCGTCCTTGAACGCGAACACTTCGTCACGCAGCGACACAATCTCGCTGAGAACAAGGTTAAGCTCGCCGTCGGTGGGCGTCGAATTTCCTTCGCCTACAGCACCGCCCGCAATAGCTACGATGTCGTCGCGCAGTGCGCGAATCTCGTCGAGAACGGAACCGGACGAAATCGAAGCAAGCTCGTTCTTAATCGCCTCGAGCTCGCCCGAAACGTCGTTCTGATCGACAATCCTTGCCGCCTTGACGTCGTCGCGGAGCGAAAGGATTTCCTCGACCGTGTCGTACTCGGGCTCGGAATAAATCTTTTCTTTTATCTCGGCAAGCTCGTCGAGAATGGTTTGCAAGCTGTCGGGGCCTTCCGCCGCGCCGCTTTCCGCAATCTCTTCGCCGTTGCCGTCGAGTCGCGCCTTGATGTCGGCAATGTCTGCGGCAAGCGCATCGAGCGAACCGATAGAAAGTGTTTCGATAATACTGTTGAGTTTGTCGTTTACGGCGTCAAGCTCGCCTACTTCGACGGAGCCGACGCTACCGCCTTCGGCGTCGTCGATGTCGACATGGCGCTCGTCAATCTTTTGACGGATATGCTGTATATCCTCTTGCGACTGCGAAAGCGCATTGAGCATGTCGAGAAGGAGCGCCGTATTGTCGCGCACGAGAACAACGTCTTCCTTGAGCGCCGCAACGTCCTCTTCCAAGGGATTGGGTTGCGCCTCTTGCGCCTCGGCAAGCTCTTCTTCCGCGGCGGCCTGCGCTTCGGCGGCGTTCATGCGCTCTACGATGTCGTTGAGCTTTTCGGAAAGCGGCATCAACGTGTCGATAATGACCGCAACGTTGTCCTTGGTGGCGCCGACGTCGTCCGAAACGGCTGTCAACAGCTCGATGTGCGACGAGATGTCGTCGAGATAACTGTACAGCTTGTCGAGCTCGTCGGCGGACTTGTCGCCTTCCTCATCAAGCGGCACCTCTTCCTTTTCGAACATTGCGGCTTCGGTCTGTTCGCGAATGTAAGCGATGTCGTCAAGCAGCTTCTGCCTGTCTATCATCGCAGCTTCGGAGTTGAGCGAAGTCTGTTCCGTAAGAGAGAGTACGTCGTTTCTGAGCTGCTCTACTGCCTCGCCTAACGGCAAGTTTTCGAGAAGCTCGCTAAGCCGAGCGACGGAATCGTGCGCGGCCTGCGTTTCCGCGAGTATTGCCTGTGTGTCGGCAAGCGTGCTCTCTTTTGCGTCGAGCACTGCGTCGATTACAGGGGCGTTGTCGACAACCTCGCTTATCTTTGCAATGGAATCCTGCAACGCCTGCGTTTCGACAAGTATGCTGTCCTTCGCTTCGGCAACCGCCTGAACGGCAGGAGAATTTTCGAGAAGTTCGCCGAGCCGAGCGACGGAATCATGCGCGGCCTGCGTTTCCGCGAGTATTGCCTGTGTGTCGGCAAGTATAGCCTGCGTATCGGCGAGTATGCCTTCTTTTGCTTCCGTTATGGTCGCGGTAACCGCGGGCGACTCGCCGAGACGTGTTATGATGTTAGTCTCGGTCTCGATGAGCGCGTTTGAAAGATCCTCGTACAGCTTGTCGCACTGTGCGGAAATTTCGTGCGTGAGTGCTTCGAAGCGCTCGCCCAAGAACACCGACTGCTCGCCGTTGTCCACTGTTCCCGCCATTCCGAGAACGTCGGCACGCAAGTCGTTTATTTGATTGATAATCAACTCGTGCTCGTCGAGCTTGTTGCGAATGTATGCAAGGTCCTCGAGCGTCCGCTCGATTTCCTCGTCGGTCATACCGGCGGGCGCCTGTTCCTCGGCCTCGGACACAGCTTCCGCTACGGGCTCCGCAGGCTCTGCCGCGGGTGCGGGCGCGGGCTGTTCCGCGAGTTTTTCGGAAATATTAATGAGCTTTTCGGCTATATCGACGTAGTTTGCTCTGATCTCGCCGATCGCTTCGGCAAGGCCTTCTGTGCCGGTGTTTTCGGTAAGCTTGGCGGCAAGCTCGTCAATCGCTTCGAGAATGACGGCAAGATCGCTTTCGTCGCCCACATTAACGGGCGCGTCGGCAACGAACTCGCCTGCAGGCTCGGCGGCTTTCTCTTTCTCGACGCTTTCGGTGTTCTCTACGGCCGCGGGCCTATCAAGGATAGCGGCCTTGAGCTCGGCAAGCTTTGAGAATATGTTCTCATCGTCGATAGAGTGCGTCGCCTTGTACGTCTTGGGAAGCTCAATCAGCGGGAGCGACAAAATATCGCACACCTTGAGCTCGGCAAGCTTGGCTATCTTTGACCTTATTTCGTCCTCGTCGCGTTTTTCGCCGATAAGAGCATCCGTTATTTCGACAAGCTTTTTGCTGTTGAGCTTTTCATTCTTTTTGTTTTGAATGACGTTGAGCTCGGCAATGAGATTGGAAACATAGTCAACTATCTCGTCGATATTCACGCCGCTTAGCTTTTCTGCAATATTGAAGAAACGCTCGGCGCTGTCGCGCATTGCGGTAGTAATCGACGAATCGCCGGCTTCTTGGCAATACGCTACGATGTCCGCAAACCCCTGACGGGTAACGGGCGCCGAAGCGAGTTCTTCTATAAGCGCGTTGGTCGCTTGAATCAAATCGACTGCGTCCGGCTCGGTGCATTCGGAAAGCTTCTTCGAATACGCCGTAACCGCCGCAAGTTTTTCTTTATATCCTATCTGCGAGTGAACGTCGTAATTGAGCTTCTTGAACTCGTTGACAAGCTCGCAAAGCGTCCTTGTGCGATTTACAACCGCGGCAGAAGAAGAACCGAGAAGGCTCCTAATTTCATAGAGCTGACGTAACAGCTCGCTCGCGGAAATATCGCTGCCACCGCCCTCGACAACTACCGGAGATGACGCGGCGGGCGCGGCAGACGCGCCGCCGGCAGCGAGCACTTCTTTAAGCGATGCAATGTCGCTCGCAAGCTTTGCTACGGCTTCGTCGTTAATTCCGCTCAAATCGGCGTTGTGAACGGCCTTTTTGACAGACGAAAGCGCACGGTTAATCTCGTCCATGGACGGACGTTCCTCAACCTGCTTTTTAAGCGCGGCGATCTCGCTTATAATGTGAGCGTCGGTATCGCGCATTGCGCGCAAAACCGCCTCGTTTATAGAGAGAAGCTTATCAACGTCGAGAGATTGGTTATCGCCCTCAGAGTTAGCAGATTCTTGAAGTTGTTCCTGCTCACTTTGAGGGCTTGACGCGTTTTTTAGTAGATCGTCTATACGATCCTGCAAACGCCTTATCTCAGCGTTATGTTGCGATTCCGCAAACTTTTGATCGCGCGCCATGTCCTCTTTGATGCGGGTAAGTTCCTTCTGCATCTCGAGGCTGCTGTTGTTCTTGGCGATCTCGTCGCGTAACCGAGATATCTCGTTGTACATGACAACCTCGCTGCCCGCCGAGGGAACGGAAGGCATCGGTTGATAAATGTACTGAGGTATCATAGGAGGAGGAGGCGCGTAAGGCTGCTGAGACTGAACGACAGTCGACGGGGCCTGCATACCACGCTTGAGTTCTGCGATTTCGTCGAGAACTTTGTTCAGACGGTCGTCGTAGTAATCGTCGTTGTAACCGTCCTCTTCGTCACCGTAGTCCTCTTCGTCGTCGTAGTCCTCTTCGTCATCGTATTCCTCGTCGTCGTAATCGTCGTAGTCATCGTCCTCGTCGTCGTACTCTTCGTCGCGGTCGATAACTTCTTCTTCGATTATTTCTTCGTCATCGAGAGAAAAGGTTGTCTTTTCCTGGTTTTCCATAAATGTTCCTCGCATTTTTTAGTGGGGTTTTATGCGGCGTACCGCCGTATTATCCGTAAACGGATTTATACCTGTAGTCTGCGGCAGAGCCGCGGTTGTGCATTGCTGCACTTTTAGCATTTGCCGAATCGTGTCGATTTAGCCGTATTATCTGCGCGGCGGGCGTGCGCCGGGACGTGCGCCCGGTCTCGCTCCGGGACGGCGTGCCGCGCCGTTTGCCGGCCTTGCGCCAGGTCTTGCACCCGGCCTTGCGCCGGGACGTGCGCCCGGCCTTGCGCCCGGTCTCGCTCCGGGTCTTGCGCCCGGCCTCGCCTTTTTCCGAGGCACACGGTTGACGCGCTCGGTGACCTTTCTGACGACGCGCTGCGGCTTCTTGGCGTTTTCTGCCTTGAGCGTAGCAACCTCGCCGGCGTGCTGAATGTCGTCCATGGTCTTGTTGTAGAAGTCCATGAGCTCGACAGAGCCTTTTTCGTCCTCGTCGAATGTCAACTGCATAGTGTAGAGCTGTTCGCGCAGGTTCTTCGCGTCCTCGTCGCCCTTGATGTCCTTCATACGCTCGCGTATGACGACAATCTTTTCCTTGCGAGCCGCGACCTTTGCGGCAATCGCTTCCTTGCGCTCGTTCTCGGACTTGAGGCGCTCTTCCTCTTCCTGCTTTGCCTTCTCTTCTTCGAGGCGCTTGGCTTCAGCCTCCTCCTCGGCCTTACGTCGCATTTCCTCAATCTCTTCCTGAGCCTTGCGCTTTGCTTCTTCGGCCTCTGCCTCAGCAGCTTCCTGCGCCTCGCGACGAGCGCGTTCCGCGGCTTCTTCGGCCTCGCGCTTAGCAGCTTCAGCGGCTTCCTCGGCCTCGCGCTTAGCAGCTTCAGCGGCTTCTTCTGCTTCGCGTCTTGCGGCTTCAGCGGCTTCTTCGGCCTCGCGCTTTGCGGCTTCAGCAGCTTCCTCGGCCTCACGTTTGGCGGCTTCAGCAGCTTCTTCGGCTTCGCGTCTTGCGGCCTCTTTAGCTTCCTCGGCCTCGCGCCTTGCGGCCTCTGCGGCTTCTACGTCGGCGCGAGCCTTTTCTTCGGCTTCGCGTTTGGCGGCTTCGGCCTTTTCAATAGCTTCCTGTGCAGTGCGTTCTGCTTCCGCTCTCGCCTCATCGGACGCACGTGCGGCGTCGATCTTGGCCTGTTCGGCGTCGTTCTTAGCCTGTTCGGCGGCAAGACGGGCTTGCTCGGCCTCGTTCTTGGCCTTTTCGAGATGCTTCTTGAGGTTTTCCGCCTCTATCTTCTTCTGGTCTTGGCTGATTACGCCGCTGCCCGAAGTGATGAGGTCGAGCGGATCGGTGTCGGCAAGCACGTCGTACTTGGCGGAAGCGGCCATGAACTCGGCGTTGACTTCCTCGAGCTTGGCGCTCGCCTCGCCGACGCGTTCGTCGTACTGGGCCTGCGCTTCGATCTTGCGCTTGGTGCCCTCGACGTTCAGCTCCTCTATCTTCTGCTTGATTTCCTCGACCTTGTCGGCCTTATCGCCCTGATCGACCATGAGAATAAGCTTTTCGTCCTCGGACGCGGCTTCCATCTGCGCGTTGATTTCGTTGAGCTCGTTCTGAGCCGCTTCGAGCTCTTCTTCGAGCTGCTGCATATCGGAAGCGATTTCCATGGCTATCATCGTCATATCGCCCGCAGAAGCTGTGATATCGTCGAGCTCTGCCTGAGCCGCAGCGACGGCGGCTTCCGCAAGCTCGCGATCCTTTTCGCGCTTTGCCTTCAAAGCTTCGAGCTCGATCCTGCCGATAACGAGGTCTTCGTTCGAAATAACTTCCTCGAGCGGAACTTCGTTCTTCGTGCAGAACTCGTTTGCCCTGCGGCGCTGTGCCGTAAAGTCAAGATTGAGCTCGGAACGACGTTTTGCGGACTTGGTCGTCTCGCGGTCGATCTCCGAAAGGCGGGTATTGATTTCCGCAATGCGGGTATTGAGCTCGCTGATAAGAGCAAAATCCTTGGCGCCGAGAATGCGCGACTTGGCGTCGGCAAGCTCTTCTTTGAGCGATGCACGCTCCTTTTCGAGCAGTTCGTTGGCGCTGTCGATGCTGCGCATCTCGTAGTCGGTGTTGTTGACAGCTTCGAGCATAGGCCTGAGTTCTTCAAGCTTGGCATCGAGTTCCTGACGCGCCTTGACCTTAGCCAAGCGATCTTGATACGCCTCGAAGTTGGCTTTCGCCTTTTCATATTCCGCGACTGCACTCGTCTGCTCGGTAAGCTTTTGCTCTTGCGTGCTGCTGAGATAGCTCATGAACTCCCCGAGCTGTGCACCGCCGCCGACCATAATCTCGAGCTCGGCGCGCAGTTTTGCGAGGTTGTCGAGGTTGCGCGACTTCTTGGTCTCTGCCGTGCTGATATCGCGCGTAATCTTGTCCTTTTCTTTCTGCTTGGCGGAAGCAAGCTTGAATTCGAGATCCTCGATCTGTTTGGCGAAGTCTTCGTCGTCCTTTTCCGCTTTCGCAATCTTTTCGCGCAGAGCGTCTTCCGCGCTCTTGTTCTTGTCGACCTCTTTCTGAATCTTTTCGATACGAATGCGGAGCTCGGCAAGTTCTTTTTCCAATATAGTATTGCGGTGCTCTGCATTGTTGAGAGCGGTCTCCTCGGGCGAAACGTCGAGCTCGATCTTTTCCGCCGAGAACTCGTCGTCCACTGCAGGCTCGACGTAGAGCGGCGCGTACGGATCGAAGTCGAGCGTGAACGCTTCCTTCGGCGCCTCTTCGACCACCTCTTCCTGCGCTTCGGCAGACTCGGAAGCGGCGGGCTTCTTGCTCGCGCTCGTCTCGCTCATGACAGCCTCGTCCATAGGCATGGGCGACTTGTAGCGCTCTATTATGCGCTTCTTCTCTTTTTCGAGCTCGCGCGCCTGCAAATCCTTGGACTTGAAGAACGTGCGGCGAACCATGCCCTTCGGCTCGTACTTCTCGGTGAAGATGCGCTCGAGAAGCTCTTCGTCGCTAATATATTTTGCGATGAGCTCGTCGTAATTCTCACCCGAATCCTTAGGCGCGGAGGTTGCCGTGGGCTCGCTCGCAGAGCTTTCCGTAGAAGCCGCCGACGAGGAGTCCGCAGAAGTAGACGACGAAGAAGATCCTGCCGCGAGCTGCAATGCGTCGGACGGCGCCGGTGCGGCCGCACCGCCTGCACCGAGTAGCATTTGCCCGCCTTCAGCCGACGGCGCCGCCGGTTGAGTTGCAAGGCGCTGCTGTGCCTGCGTCGCCGCTATCGTCGAATTGAGCTTGACGATGTACGACGAAACGGGCGCCTGCGTAGCGGCCTCGTCCTGTCTGCGCTTGGAAATGGCGCGTATAAACAGCCACACAATCAACAGGACAATGCCTATCGCGCCGATTATCATGGCGGCGATTATGAGCCAAACCTCCCATTCTTCGAAGTTGCTCCAAATACTGCCCGCTTCTACGTCGATATTTATGTCGTTGGAAGTGAGAATGAGCGTCTGACCGCTTGTATTGGTAAACGTCATTTCGATAGACACCTGCGTCGTGCCCTTTATCTTTTTGACGTTGGGTTTAAGCGTCAGTTTGTTGTTTCTGAGCGTGGCGTCAAGCTGATCCTTGTTGTTGGACTTGACGTCGGTCATGATGTAGTTTGCGTCACGGAGCTGTTTGAACAGGTTGGACGTTCTGATATTGTACGATACGGCGCTCTTGCCCTCTATCGAAGGTATGACGACAGAATATGCGCCGTCGCCGATAACCGAAACGAGAACGGACATCGTGAGATAGCCCTGACCCTCGACATAATATCTGATGCTGAAGGTTATGGCATATTGGTTGTTTTTGAGTCCTACTACCTTGTACGCCGAAGGATACAAATTCATGTCCGGCTCGGTGTCGTAAAGCTCGAGAATGTAGTCGCTGCTCTCCGATCCGACGGTGGTGTTTCCGGCGTCAAACGTCATGCTTACTCTTCTTCCGTCCATTTCCGAAGGGAAGCTGTAATCGACGAGGTCTGAAGGACGAATGATGATAGAGCCGTAGCCCTCAGCCGCAACAGTCTTGCGGTCGATGGGGTCGCCATCTTTGTTCTTATACGTTACGTTGCTGCCGCCGCCGTTGTAATCGCAGACGTTGCCCGACGTAACGGTCAGGTTGAGATAGGACGAAGGTATCGCCTTCTTCTGCGGCTTGTCGGCGCGGAACTTGACAGGTATGAGTATCGAAGCCGTCGTCCTCGACGGATCCTCGACGGTGCCGAGCTCTATTTGAATGTTGTGCGTTTCTGCCCAGAACTTGTCGACGTTGTAACTGCCGTCGAAGCTCTTACGGTCCTGAACATATTTGGATACAATCTCGCTCGAAAGGCTGAGAGTTGTCGAAATGGACGGCGAATGCAGTCTGCTGCTTGTCGGGTTGTTCTTGGCCGTGTCGGTGAACAGCTCGATAGAGGTGCCCTCAATCTGCAAATTCCTGACTACGAGGTTGTCCGCCGAATAAACCTGCCAAAGCGGTGATCCGGCAATGACCGAGCCGTCATCGGCATTGTACGCCATTCTAACCGGCTTGGTGTAGTTCATCGTTTTCATATCGCGGGTGTACAAAACTCTTCCCACGAGGTAGTCGGAAAGCTTGAACTGCCAATCGCTGTAGTTATTTATTGTAACGAGGTATTCGGGCGGATTATCAACATCGACGTTGGCGGTAGCCATAGCGCCGACGCGGATAAATTTGAAGTTGTCGCCGTTTTCAAACGGAACGCCGCCTTTGTCGTTGCGTTGCGCAAACGTGTCCTCGACGATCACTTTGAAGTACACGGGAACGGAATCCGTTGCACTTTCGAATTCGTAGCTGTTGTGCAAAACGACCGAAAAACGAACGCCCTTTTCGGCGCGCGTCTTAGCGAGCGCCGTGACGACAAGGTGGCTCGGATCGCCTTCGTCGACCTTGACGTCGATTTCCGTGCAGTCGTAATAAATAGTGCTAGCATCGAAATAGTATGACTGACCGGATGTCGACTTGCTCGTTTTGTGAAGATTGTCATACGCACCGATAACAGCTCGCGCATTGATGTAGCGAACTTTAAGATGCTGCGAATTATTCTTTATAAAATCGTTTCTGTCTTCGATTGAGTCGTAGTTTTCATCGCCGTGGGTGCGGTTGAGCGAGTTGTCGCTTGCGTCCCTGCCGTTGACGTCCATGACGAGCTCTACGTCGGGGGTTCCGTTGATGTCGCCGGCGTTGTTGCCCTCACCCTTGTTGTCTGCGGCAAACGCTACAAAAGCATTGATAACGTTCATCACGATAGCAACCGAAATGAGTGCGGCGAGCGCGAGAATAACAGGTATAAACTTGCGTATCTTCATTGACTTTTGCATGATGTCTGCCCTCCTTAACCCTGTCCGTTCATGTCGGGCGCATCAAACACTATCGTGTTGGCGTCGACAGGAGGAGGCGCAAAGCCGCCGCCGAAGTCGGGGCCGAGTGCACCGAAATCGGGACCGGGCGCACCGAATCCGCCTTGCGGGGGTGCTCCGAAGTCGGGACCGGGCGCTCCGAAACCGCCTTGCGGGGGCGCTCCGAAGTCGGGACCGGGCGCTCCGAAACCGCCTTGACCGGGTACGCTGAAGCTCTGTCCGGGCACACCGAAAGGTCCGCCGGGCATATCGTTGAACGGATTGGCCGCGCCTGTAAATACCGCAGGATCGACCGGAGCGGGGCCGCCGCCGTTCTGTGCTTGGGCAAACGCGGCTTTCTTTGCGGCGAGCTCGGCTTTGAGCTCGGCCATGGACTTCTTACCGCCCTTTCCGCCCTTCTTCTTTTTCTTCTTGTCGTCGGCGCCTGCGCCGGTGCCGAAGTCGTCACTTACCGTTGCGCCCATAGTTGACACTGCGGCAACGCCAATACCGCCGTTCTGTTCCTTCTTCATCTCGTTAAACACTTTGGCGTACTTGGAATCTTGCAGTTTGAGCTTGGTCTTGAGCGCCTGCTCGCGCGTTGCGCTCGTCGCCTTGTTATGCGCCCTGTCGCGCATCTTGATAAGCTCTTGATTGCGCTTGACAAGTGCGCGCTGCTTGGCGCGGCGGCGCCAATACACCAGCAGTCTTATGAGGAATATGACCAGCAGCACGCCGAACGAAGCGAAGAACGCGACGAGCCAAATCTGGATGTACTCTTCTTTGGAAAGCACTTCCGATATGCCCGTAACCGACACGCTGAATGCGACAACGAGGTTACCGGATTGACCGACGGTCGGGTTCATTATTGAAACGTTGAGCGTAATGGGCGCTACCGTATTCTTCAACGGCGTAATCTCGACCACGTCGCGAGTAGCCTCGGTGCCGCCTACCGGGTTGATGTACTTTGCAGAGCCCTCGGGAGTCGTTACAAGGAATATCTCGTAATTGTCGTAATCGAGGATGTTTGCCGCTTCGCAGAGGTATTGGAGTGGCACATACACCTTTGCTTCGGTGTTAGAACCGGTCATGTACCAATCTTCGTTCTTGTTGAACTCTTTTCCTTTATAGGGTTTATCGACGTCTACTTTGATTTCGAGCATCGATCCGCTCACGAAAGCGACCTTTTTGTTGGCTTTGAGCCTGAACACAGCTCTAAGTATGGTGTCGCCCGTAGCCGCCTCGTACGAAGAGTAGTTGCCGCTCTTTGCGACGAATTTGACCGACACGTAGTATTCGATATCCAACTGCTCCGCCGTAGCGTCCGAATCGATGTCTAAACGCAAATACGTCTTGCTGGTATTGGTATCGTAGAAGCCGATCCTCGAAACATAGGCGGGTTTGTACGAATCCATCTCTATTCCGTCGACGCGCGCGAACTCGACCGCTTCGTACTTTTCGTACGATTTGGTGCCTTCGGTGATAGTCCGCTTGTCGTCGAAAATGGGCGTAAAGCTGTCGACGTCAATGAAATTGCCGACTGCGTTGCGAAGTCCGGTCGTGAGCGTGCTCATATACACGCGCGAGGCATTGTCAAGGTTGACTACGTAGTCAATCTCGTTGCCTTCTTGGTCTTGATCCTTGATTGTCGTCTCGCCCGACACGTTAAACGTAAGCGTAATCGGTATGCTCTGACTGAACGCCGAAAGAGTAAACTGAACTATAGCCTTGCCCGATTCTTTGGGGGTGAGCCTCAATACGGAATTGCTGAGCTTGGTGGGAGTAACGACGTCGTAGTTGCTCGACGTAAGATCGTCCAGCGTCATTTTGTTGCGGTACTGATTTGCAAGCGAAACGAGCGAAAGGCTGTCTACGACATTGACTCTCTCCTCTATCGGCGCTTCGTTGCGACCGAATATGTAGAAGTTCATCTCGCGCGACAAATCGTAGGTGCGCTGTTCCTGAGACGACGTTGCGGGCTCGGTAAACGGAACCTGCTTGACGTTGACAAACGCGAACGTTATGGTGACCTTCTCATCGCCGTTTGTGAAATAGCTCACACCGTCGCGACCGAAGAAGCGCTGAATGGTAACGGTAAACCGAATTGGATGCGCGCTGATGAACTTAACAGTAATCCTGTTTTGATCCAGCGTGACGTAGTTCTCGCCCGTCAACGAATCGACAAACTGATCGTTAAACGCCTTGAAGTTGATGTTGCTGTTCTCATGCGAGAACGTGACGTAAGTGCCGGAAGCTTGAATAAACTCGCTGAGGTTTATAACGACGTTATCTCCGCCGACCGTATACTCTCTGTCGTATAAAACTTCGAGGTGGTTGTACGGTTTGAGTCCGTACTTTTCGGCAGTAGCTTTCGTCGCGCCGTAAATTATGCTGTTTGTGCCGTCGTCGGAGGTGTATCTGCTGTTCAAGCGCACGCTGGGCTGAGAGAATACCGATGCGGCTTCCACCCAGTTTTGCGCGCTCCTCACCTTGTCGGCATCGGTAGCGCCCGTAACCTTTGTCGTGAAGTTCTGATTGGCGACAACGTATTCCTCATACGCGAGCGAATACGTCAGATAGCTCGTGCCGCCTTTGATCGTGTTGAACGAATCGACGGTGGGATTGTCTCCGTACTCAATCGCGCCGGTAGTGCCGTTTGCGGTAAAGAGCAGGATATCGTAAGCGAACTCAAGCCCATCGACGTACTCGGAGTCGTCCTCCGTTCCGGGCGTTACGTTGATATTCATGAGTCCGTAAGTGTTGGCAAAGTTCTTATTGATGCGAGTGACAATGCCGTCGTCGTACGGTATCTTAAGCTCGGCAAGACCGGTGAGCCTTACCGTAACCGTCTTTGCGCCGTATGCAATTGCGGTGTTGCTGTTGTTGGACGAAATGATGTTGGTAAGCCTTATCACGTCGAGGTCGCGGTCCTCAAACAGATACTTATACGAGCCGGAGTACCACAGATTTTCGACATTTTCGCCGAGATAGTATTTGAGGTTGCCCTTCTCTATCTTCGCTTTGTCGGGGAACCCGGGGTCCCAAGTGAGTGACGTGCCACTCAAGTCCTCGTTCTTGCTCGTCGTGATATACTTGACAATCTTGTTGACAAGTTCGTCGCTGCTTCCGCCGGCAATGAACTTGGCGAGCTCGGTAAAGCCAGCCGAAGCGTTTTGAACTGCCAATGAGTAATACTTGTTGGCGTCGTTGCTCGGGTCGAGAAGCGGAATGGCGCTCTTGTTGCTGTTTGTAGAATCAAAAGCCTCGTACATTCGGACGACGGTGGAGTTGTCGACACTGAATTCGACGTTGCACTCCAAATGGTCGTAGTAAAGCGCGTCGCCTTCGCTGTTGTCGTAACGTGCGACATAGAAGCTCATGTTGACAGTGCCGCTCTGCGTGGAGCGTATGGGGGTTATTTCTATGCCGACGCCGAACTTATTGTCAGTAACAAACTTGTAGCCGAACAGCTGCTTCCACTGATCCTCGTCCATTATTTCGAAGGTGTTCGAGCCCTTCGCCTTGAAGGAGAACTTAGGCGTCAATTCCTCTTTTGAAAGCTGCTTGTTGGAAGGAGTGCCTGCGGGAGCCGCGTCATTGGCGCTCGTCGTCCAAGTCATGTATTCTATGCCGGCATCCTTGTCGGGATCGAGTATGCGGTACACGTCGCCCACCGCGTTTGTCGAAACCAACGACTCGCGCGCCTTGCCGCCGTACGTCATGGGCGCCATTTGCGGGCTTTCGGCATCGCCCTCTTGATGCGCGAACACGCCGTTGAGCGAAACCGATGTCTTGGTGGCAAGCGCATCGTCGACGTACAGTGTGATTGCGCCGATCGACGGATTGCGGTTTTGCTTCGTAGGCTGATCGGCCGTGGGAATCGTGAACTTTATCGTGCTCTTTTTGGCGGTATCCGCAATGGCGTATGATTCCACCGACCAGTTGGTCATCGCGGTAACGGTGCCTTCTTTCGAAGTCTCGTTGAAGCTGTCGTAAATCTCTTGATAGAATTTGCCGTCGTCGGCGCCAGCCTCACCGTCGCAAGTGATGCGGACTACTCTGCCGAGCTTGGTTATTGCAAAGAGGTTTCTGCCGTAGCCCGAATACACCGCGGCAAACCTGTTGTTGCTGTTGACGTTTTGCTTGTTGTCGGTCGCATTGTCGTTGGAAAGACCGAACACTATTTCCTTGGGATCGGTCTGGCTGTCGCTCCAAACGTAGAGCTTGCCGTCCTTGGTGAGCGCGCCCGAAATGTACTTCGTGTCGTTTTTTACGTCGTCGTTGAACGAATACTTGTTATCGGACTCCGAACCCAAGGTGCCGGCGTAGTTGAACGCCTTGCGGTCTGCACCCGGAGAAAGCTGTCTGCCTGCCGCAACTGACATGAACGGACCCTTGCCTTCAAGCGTCGGCGTCGGATACTGATAGTATGCGGCGCTCGTGCCTTTGCCGCTCTGACCGTAAGCGTTGTCACCCCAAGCGTACAGGGTGCCGTTGGTCGAAGAAATTCCGTAGCCTATGTCGTTGCCGAGCGAAACGGCGTTTCTGATTATGGACGCGACGACCTTGTCCTGCGTGCCGTCGAGGGCGGCGCCGTACGCGTCAACAATGCCGCTCGTGTTGACGGCCTGCTGATCGACGCTATATATAATGTTAGTCTCGCCCGATGCGGCGGAAGCCTGTCTTGCATAGTACAAGTCCGCCCACTTCATCTCTATAACGCGCGTGCCCTGTATGCCGTTGTCGGTCAACGAACCTATCGAATAGTACGCGCCGATAATGCCGTCCTCAATCGTGTTGCCCTGGAACTGCATATTGGACAGACCGTCGGTCAATCCGATTGTTTCCTCGCCTATCTGACCGTAATTAACCGCATTGGTCTTGACGGTAGCTACGGGCGTGAGAGTATTGCTATCGCTGTCCCAATCCATGTCGGACGTGGTGATGAAGTTTTTGCCCTTCAAAGAGAGCGATGTTATTCTCGTGGTGTTGTACGAGCCCGCCGTGCCGGACGCAGCGCCGCCCTCGGGAAGGTTGGATGCGTTCATGCCGACGGTGTAGCCGCCCGCAACTGCGGTAACGGTGCCGCCCGCAGAGGTATTGATGCCGACGCCGGGAATGCCCGCGCTGCTGACGACGTACTGAGTCTTAAACAGACGGCGGAAGTTTTCGCTGTTGTCGTCGATGTTGAAGCCGGTGCCGCCGAAATCGTTTTCCATGCTGTATTTGGCGGTGTAACCGGATGCGTCGCGCTGTAGGGGCGCATACAAGAGCGAACCCCAAACATAGCTGTAATATGCGCTTGCGTTGTTGTCCCTATATACTAATATATAGTTGTTCTCGCCGCCCGCAAGAGTCATTTCGGAGAAAGTCGTGCCCTGCGGATAGGCATTGTAAAGACCGTACCTGTCGGTACTGCCGTAGTAGTTGTAATTTATAATGTAAGGCTCGTACCACCTCGCGTCTCTCGCGTCGGCGTCCTCATACGGACGCAAAAGCAGATAGCGGTAGTTGGTGAGCGGGTTGATACCGATTTGCTTATATCCTTCGTTCAAGTCCTTAACGGAATCGAGACCCCAAGTATATATGTATCCGCTTGCCGTAATGAACGCCGCGGTGGTCGAAGTGGTGGCTATGGATACTATTCTGTCACTCGGTCTTTCCGCATGATACGCCTGCGCGTTGGCAGACCAATCGTTTCTCGTGCTGCCGCTCGGACCCATTCTGAACTTCACCGGTATCTGCGTGGGCGTGGAGGTATAGTATCTGCCCAGGGAATTCGCGTTTTCGTTGCGCGTCGTGTTGTTAACAAGGCTCCATCCGAACAGCCTGCCGTCGTACGTCAAACCTATTGCGAAGTCCTCGCCTGCCGCAACCTGCACAAATCTTATGCCGTTTTCGCCGTCGCCCGCCGCACGCGCCGCCGCCGATATCGCCTTTCCGTCATACCCGAAAGTGAATATCGTGCTGAAAATCAATGCTAAGCATATCGCAAAAGATACGGCGACCGCTTTTATTCTGTTTTTTGTTCTGATAGCTTTCATCTGGACCGTAATCCTTATTTATTTTGACCCGGAATTAACCGAAATCGGTTGGTAGAATGTCGAATATGTATACTATTCGACACTATGCACCCAAACATTATAATACAAATAATCGGCATTGTCAATATATACGCTCCAAAAAAACGTTATTTTTTTAGCTTTAATTCACATTTTATTCACAATTTGACTGCCTTAGCGCGAAAAAAAAAGAGGTTTTTTCGGTAAAAACGTTTTTTTAAGGGAAATGGGCGGTTTTTCGCGGCAATGAGAGCCGAATGCCGTTTGCTCTTTTGCTTGACGGCTTCCACGCCCGTGTGTTATTCTTAATATGTGCTATCCTTTATATATTATCGGGAGGTCTAATCATGAGAGTTTACAACTTTTCGGCGGGGCCGAGCATGCTGCCGCTCGAAGTGCTTGAACGCGTTAAGCGCGGAATAACCGACTACAACGGCACGGGCATGTCCGTAATGGAGATGAGCCATCGCTCCAAACCGTACGAGGCGATAAACGCCGAGGCGGAAGCGCTTATCCGTGAGCTGATGGAAATTCCCGACGACTACGACGTTCTTTTCGTGCAGGGCGGCGCGACAAATCAATTTTCCGCCGTTCCGCTCAACCTCGGCACCAAAAAACGCAAGGCGGACTACGTCGTCACCGGCAATTTTTCGCAAAAAGCTTTTGAGGAAGGCAGCCGCTTCGTCGACGCCGCCGTCGCGGCGAGCAGTGCGGACAGGAATTTCACCTACATTCCCGAACTCAATAAGCGATCGTTCCGCAAGGACGCCGATTTCGTCCACATCTGCTACAACAACACGATATTCGGAACGCGGTACTCTTGCCCGCCCGACACCGGCGACATTCCCCTCGTTTGCGACATGTCGTCCATGATTCTGAGCCAAACCGTAAACGTCAAGGATTTTGCGCTCATCTATGCCGGCGCGCAAAAGAACATCGGGCCTGCCGGCGTCACGCTCGTAATAGTCAAGCACGAGCTGACGAACTCGCCCGACGACAAGTGCCCCGTCATGCTGCGCTACGACAATCAGGTCAAGAACAAGAGCCTGTACAACACTCCGCCCTGCTTTGCGACGTACGTCGTAATGGAAGTTCTGCGCTATCTAAAAGAGCGCGGCGGAATTTCCCAAATGCAAAAGGTCAACGAGCGCAAGGCGAAAATGCTGTACGAATACATCGATTCGTCTGGGTTCTACGTCAATTCGGTGGAAAAGAAGTACCGCTCGCTGATGAACGTACCCTTCGTCACGCCCGACAAGGAGCTCGACGAGAGGTTTGTAAAGCAGGCTGCCGAGTGCGGGCTCGTTTCGCTTAAAGGACACCGCCTCGTCGGCGGCATGCGCGCTTCCATATACAACGCCATGCCCGAAGAAGGTATCGACGCGCTCATAGCGTTTATGGAAAAATTCAAAAAGGAAAACGCCTGATCATGAAAGAGATTATCAAACTCAACGCAATATCTCACCTCGCCGACCAAGCGCTCGGAAGCGACTACAAGCTGGTCGAAAAATCGCAAAGCCCCGTCGCTGTGCTGCTCCGCTCGTTTTCAATGCACGGCTACGACCTTCCAAAAAGCGTGCTCGCCGTAGCTCGCGCAGGCGCGGGCGTCAACAACATTCCCGTCGGCGAGTATGCCGAGCGCGGCGTCGTAGTGTTCAACACGCCGGGCGCTAACGCCAATGCGGTTAAAGAACTCGCCATTTGCGCACTTCTCCTCGCCTCGCGCGGCATAATAGACGGCATCGAGTGGGTAAAGACGCTTTCGAGCGACGACGTTGCCGGGCAGGTCGAAAAGGGCAAAAAGAATTTTGCAGGCAGCGAGATTATGGGAAAAACTCTGGGAGTCGTCGGGCTCGGCGCAATAGGCGTGCAGGTAGGCAACAACGCGGTGCGCCTCGGAATGAACGTCCTCGGCTACGATCCGTTTATTTCAATCGACTCGGCGTGGAAGCTCAACCACAACATAACCAAGATCGACAATCTTTCTGAGCTCTTTTCTAAGTCCGACTACATAACGCTTCACGTTCCGCTAACCGACGGCACCAAGCACGTCGTAAACGCCGAAACAATTTCCAAGATGAAGGACGGCGTGAAGATAATCAACCTGTCGCGCGGCGAACTGTGCGACAACAATGCGGTTATCGACGCCGTCAAGTCGGGCAAGATAGGCGCGTACATAACGGACTTCGCCGCGCCCGAGCTTATCGGCGTCAAGGGCATAACCGTTCTTCCCCACCTCGGCGCGTCCACCGAAGAGGCTGAGGACAACTGCGCGGTCATGGCGGCGCGGCAGATAGTCGACTTTGTCGATAACGGCAATATATCGAACTCGGTCAACTTTCCCTCCTGCTCTGCGCCGCGCGCCGGCAAGTGCCGCATCACGGTCATTCACCGCAACGTCAAGTACGTTCTCAACTCGCTGACCGACGTTCTCTCGCAAGCGGGCATCAACATAGAAAACCTCGTCTCACAGTCGCGCGGCGAATACGCATACACCATTATCGACAGCTCGGATGACGTAACGCCCGACCTCGTCGACAAGATGGCAAAAAGCGACAACGTGATAAGAGTTCGCAAAATTTAACTTCCACGCAATTTGGGCACCAAAAAAAGACGCTTAGGCGTCTTTTTTGTGTGCTGTGTATTTTATTAATCGTCGTCGTCTATTATCGTATCTATAATTTCGGGCACGACGTTGTCGGTGGGCGGAGTGAACACGCACCCGTCGACGTAGTATCTTCTTCCGCGCTTGTTGTAGTACTCGGTGATGTTGAGATAGCTGATATACGTCGCAGCAATCGGCAACACTATCACGAGCCCGATCCCAAGCGTGAACAGCGTTATGAACACGCCGATAGCAAAGATGAGTATGAGCGACACGAAGTACGTCGAATAAAACGTCGCAAAGTTTTTAAAGAACAGCTTTGCCGAGCGGAAAAAGCCCCTTGCTACACCGCACTCACCGTTCACAACGCAGGGCGCCCAGCCGGCGACGAGCGAAAACCTGAACGACCACATCACCAATATTATCGGTATTATTATGAATATGACCGCAATACTCATACCCATAGCGCTGATTACGCCGTAGATTATGAGCGACACTATCGAGTCGTATATGACGGTGAACAGCATTTTTGCAAACGAATATCTCACAGACAGCCACAGCGTGGAGAAGAACTTGCCGCCGAAGCCGTAGTTTGCGTTGCACGAAAGCCGACCGTCGAGCACCGTCGTCATCGGTATTTCGTACAGTCCGAGGAAAAACCTGAACGCGACGACCACTATTACGACAAAAAACACCGTCGCAAGCGCCGCTATGCGCCCGTCGTTTTGGAAAGTCGCGATTACGGCGTTGTACGAGGCATACAGTCCGTCCCACAACCCCTTGAAGTTTCCGCCGTTAAACAGCGCCGAAAATCCGTCCTTTACGTAGGCGAAAACGCCCGCATTTCCGAGCGCACGCGTTATCGGCAACAGGAACGGCAGGCTGACGCCAACAATCAGCGCCGCGAAAATCACTATATATAATAGAAGCACCCACACCGTGCTGAAATGCGAGATGAGGTTTTTGAAGGCGTTTTTAAACGACATCGTTTTCCTCCCCGCCGGACGGTTGCTCCGCCTCGCGTTTTTTGGTCTTTTCGTCGCCGCTTCTCGCCTTTTCGGGCTGTTTTGTGCGCTTTTCGGTAAGCGGCGGGAGCGGAATGTTTTCGTACGGCTTGACGTCGCGGCGGTCGAGCCCGCTTATTTCGTAAAACGTGACAATCGCGTACACAGTTACAAACACGTTTGTCGCAAGGAATATCACAAAGTCCACCACGCACGACACTGCGTAGTGAAGGTCCAAGAATCCCATTCCTATCTGTATCGCGGCGCACACGATGAGAGGCCACACCATGCCGCGAAAAACCCTTTTGCCCGAAAGCATTTTAAACGACGTAGCCGCCGCGTCGCGGAAGCGGTAGCCGTATATCGACATTATCGGCGCCCAAAACAGCATGGGCGTTATCACGAGCACGTGGAAAAAGAAGAGCACCGCCGCGACAACTGCGACAATCGCTATCGTCACCTGCGGCATGAGATTGAACGAGCCCGCCAGCACCTGCACGAGCGACACGAGTCCGAACAGCGCAAACCGCCACAGTATGGAAATGACACACATGACGGCTACTCCCACCGTCATCGGGAAAATCGCATTGTTGACAAGGCGCATGGGCATGCGGAGCGACAGCTTGCCCGTTCTGAAATGTTTGTCCACGGCGGCCATTGTGAGCGTCGCGCCCACGACTTGAAATATGCTTATGACTATGACCGGCCAAAAGTACTGCCACGAATCGCCGAACAGTATGCGGAACGTCTCGCTTATCGGTCCTTTCGGATTGTCAAACACCGACACAAACGCTACTTCCCAATACGGCGTGGACAAAAAGCACGCGACGATACTCGGTATTACCATCGCGACTATCGGAAGCCACAGATTCCGCTTTAGGTATGAAAACGTCAGTTTCAAGTATTTCACACCGATATTATACAGCGTTTCTCTTAAATTTGCAACTTTTTTACTGTCGTGTATTTACCGTGCCGTTCATTTATTGTTACACCCGAATAGGTTCGTGTCGTAGTAAATTGCTCTACGCTGCTGTGTTCCGGCGCTTGCTTTTGACCGACTTGTTCTTTTTGACTTTTATTTTTCTCGGCTTTTCGAACATTATTGCCGTGCTTGCGTGGCTTCTGCGCTTTATCGAGTTGAGCACGCCTATCCCCGACATGAACACGATAAGTCCCGAGCTTCCGCTGCTTATGAACGGAAGCGGCAGCCCCGTCGGCGGAATACTTCCCGTGACGACCGCAATATTGACCGTCACCTGTATCGCTATTATCGCCGCAATACCGGACGCCAAGAGCGAGCCGAACCTGTCGCTCGCCGCAAGCGAGATTTTGAGCGCCCGCCGTATCATGAATATATACGCCGCCATCACCAAAAGGCACCCGAAAAGCCCGAACTCCTCGCCTATCACGCTGAATATGAAGTCGCTCTCCGAAAATGGTAAAAACAGGTATTTTTGGCGGGAGTTGAAAAGCCCCACGCCGAAAAATCCGCCCGCGCCGAGGCCGTAGTACGACTGAATGAGCTGGTACCCTTCCTCGAGCGGGCTTTCCCACGGATCGATAAACGCCATCAGCCTTTTAAAGCGGTACGGTTCGACGAGGATTAGCACTACCGCCGCTATCACGAGCGGAATTATTATCATCAACAGGTGCTTTATTTTCGCGCCGCCGAGAAAGAGCATTGCAATCATCAATACCGCCATGCACACCGTAACCGACATGTTCGGCTCGAGGATTATCAAAAAGCATATTACGCCGCCCACGCCGACGACGGGCAAAATCCCTTTAAAGCTCGTAATCCTGTCCTCGCGCGTTCCGATATACGCCGCCGCAAACACGATAAAGCCGAACTTGGCTATCTCGCTCGCTTGAATGGTGAAAAACGGCAGGTTTATCCACCGCCGCGCGCCGTAGTTTTCTATGCCGACGCCCGGTATAAACACTATTGCGAGGAGCACGATTGATACTGCGAGAATGACGAACCTAAGCTTTTTTAGTATGCGGTAGTCTGTGCGCGACAGCAAAAACATCGCCGCCGCGCCCAACCCCGCGCCGAGTAGCTGCTTGTACACATAGTAATATTTCGTGCCGTAAATTCGCTCGCCGCTGTACGAGCCCGCCGAATACACCATGAGTACGCCGAACGCGACAAGCGCGAGCGTGACGAGAATGAGCGGCACGTCCGACTTGTTATATCTGTTCAGCTCGACTTGTCCGAGATTTTTTTTCATCTTTTGCCCCTCAGCGCAATGACTTCCGATTTGAACCTTTCGCCGCGCTCGGCGTAGCTTTTGAACTCGTCGAACGACGCGCAGCACGGCGAAAGCAGCACGGTGTCGGCGCTGCATTCCGCCGCCTTTTGCACGGCGTCGGAAAGGCAACGCACGAGATAGAGCGGTCGCTCGAAGTGCAGTTTATCGGCGCTCTTTCGTATGCTCTCCGCGCTCTCGCCCATCGCTATTATTTCGGTAACGCTCTCGGGAAGCGCCGAGAACAGCTCGTCGAAGTCGAGGTCCTTGTCCCGCCCGCCGACAATGAGGCAGATTTTTCCGCTTATGCTGTCTATTGCGGCGAGGCACGCCGATACGTTTGTCGCTTTTGAGTCGTCTATCCACTTCTTTCCGCACGCGCTGCCCACCGGCTCTATCCTGTGCGAATCGGGCACGGCGGCCGACATGGCCTTTAAAATATCGACGTTTTGAACGCCCATGCTCTTTGCGGCGGCGATTGCGCACAGCGCGTTTTTAAGGTTGTGCCGCCCCGGCAGGCGCAGATACGCCACCGGACACACGCGCTCGCCCATAAACTTGAAATAGTCGTCCTCTATGTACGCGCCGTCCACCGCGCCGGTCGTCGAGCACCGCAATATCTTCGCCGAGGTGCTTAGGCTGTCGAGGGCGCCTATCGTTATGTCCTCGCCGAGAACGAGCGTGCCGCTCATCTCGGACGCGATATTGCACTTACATTTGTAGTAGTCCTCCGCGCTGCCGTGCCAATCGATGTGGTCGGTCGCGATATTCGTTATGACGGCGACGTCGGGCGAAATGCGGGCGTCCTTTAGCTGAAAGCTCGAAAGCTCGACGGCGAGCGCCTTGCGCTCTACTTCTATCGCCGTCGTCATCGGATAGCCGATATTGCCGCACGCCGTTCCGCCTATCATGGCGGCAATCAGCCGCGTCGTAGTCGTCTTGCCGTTGGTGCCCGTGACGCCCACCGTCTTGCACTTTGCGAGGCGAAATCCGAGCTCGACCTCGCCCATAGTCGCAATTCCGCGACTTTTGCAGTAGTCGTAAACGGCGTGGTCGTGCCGTATGCCCGGGCTTATTATTGCGGCGCGGTATGTTTTTTCGGGCGGCGCGGTAAACCCGTCCGCACCGTCGCTGCGCATATACGCCTTCCCGCCCCGCTTTTTTATGGCGCGCGCGGCGGACTTACCCGAAACGCCGCCGCCGTACACAAAAAAATTCTCGCCGTTAAAAATCTTCATGACATTATAATATGAAAAACCGCGGACGAATAGACCGCGATTTGTCGGCGTGTTTTTTGTTCCCGCGCTATTGCTATTTAGTACAGCGTCAGCATGAGCGCGACGGTCACTATTCCGCATACGAAGGTGACGAGTGTGTATATCACCGCAATCTTGCCCTCGAACACACCCTTCCTTTCGAAGTGGTGGTGAAGCGGCGCCATCAAGAACACTCTTTTGCCCGTCGTCTTGAACGATATTACCTGTATGATTACCGACAGGCTTGATGCGATGTACATAATGCCTATCAACAACATGCTGAGCGACATTCTGTTGAATATGGCGACGCACGCCAAAAAACCGCCGAGCGCCATAGACCCCGTGTCGCCCATAAAAATCCTTGCGGGATGCGTGTTGTAGCAGAGGAAGGCGCAAAGGCACCCGCAGAGCGCCGCGCACAATATTATCATATCCGAAACGAAGCTACCGACGAGCACGCCCGCAAACATGGCTATCCCCATGATCGCACAGCAAAACAGTGTGTTCGTAGCCGTCACAGACGCGGCGAGCCCGTCAAGCCCGTCGGTCAGGTTTACCGAGTTTGTAAACGCCGCAAATATAAAGATGTAGTAAAGCGGCGCGAGCCGTCCGAGCTCGAGCGTTTTGGGCGTGAACGGCGCATACACGGTCCCGCCGATATTTGGGTCGTAGTAGGCATACACCGAAACGATTACGGCAAGCAGGGCTTGAAATATCAGCTTTTGCGCCGCCGACAGCCCCTTGTTGTCCTTGAACCGCACCTTGATAAAATCGTCTATAAAACCGATGAGCGCGTACCCGAGCGTCACGATAACTATTATATACGCTATTCTGTTTTCGTGCGCGGTATAGAAAAGCGCGGTAAACAGTGCAAGCACTATCGATATGCCGCCCATAGTGGGCGTGCCCGCCTTTTTCTTATGGTTGTCCACGTACGAAAGAATGGGCTGACCCGCTTTCAAGCGCTTCACCAGCTTTATGTTTATCGGGAGCAGCAGCATCGCCACCGCAAACGCCGTCAAAAATCCGCACAGTACGGCTATCAAAATCCGTTCTCCCCCGCTATCTCCATGACGAAACGCTCGTCGTTGTACGGCTGTTTTCTGCCCATGACGTCGTTGTACTGCTCCGCACCCTTGCCCGCGATGAGCACGATATCGTCCTTTTCCGCCATGGCAAGAGCTGCACGTATCGCCTCCTTTCTGTCGACTATAGGCGTGTAGTTTGTCTTTCCTATTTCCTTTATGCCGCTCTCTATCTGCTTTATTATTTCGAGCGGCGGTTCAAACCTAGGATTGTCACTCGTGACGAAGCAGTAGTCGCTCATGGTGGCGACTATCTTGCCCATGACGGCGCGCTTGGTCGTGTCGCGATTGCCGCCGCAGCCGAACACGGTGATTATCTTCGCCGGAGCGAACTCGCGTATAGCGCGCAGAATGTTAGCTATTCCGTCGTCGGTGTGCGCGAAATCGATTATGACGCTGCACTTGGCGGTGTTGATTATGTTGAAGCGTCCGTCGATCTTTTTGACGTCGCGTATTCCCTGTATTATCGCCGAAAACGGAAGCTCCAACGCCTCGGCAATCGCCGCCGCGCACAAGGTGTTATACATATTGAACCGTCCCGTCAGGTTGAACTTGACGCTGTCCACGCGGTCGAACACGTTTATGACATAGCTAAGTCCGTACGCGCTCATGTTGAGATCGATGCCGAAAACGTCGCAGGGATTGTCCACGCCGTAGGTTATCGTATGAAGCGTAGCGTCGCGGGCTATTTCCGCGCCGAGCGAGTCGTCGGCGTTGATGACTGCGGTTCGCGCGTGCTCCTGCGTAAAGAACTGTTTTTTCGCGCTCGCGTACGTGTCCATGTCGCCGAAATAGTCGAGGTGGTCGCGCGACAGATTGGTGAACGCCGCGACCTCGAAGATTATCCCCTCAACCTTTTTGAGCGCCAATGCGTGCGCAGACACCTCCATTACGACGTATTCGACGCCCGCCGCCGTCATGTCGGCGAAAATTCTGTGAAGGTCGATCGGATCGGGCGTCGTAAGCGTCGACGGGATTTTGTTCCCCGCATACTCTACAGCGTTTGTGCCGATGAGCCCGCACGAATGCCCCGCCGCTTCCACTATGCTCTTTACGATGTACGTCGTCGTCGTCTTTCCGTTCGTTCCGGTGACGCCGATGAGCTTCAGCTTTTTGCAAGGGTGCCCGAAAAACGCCGCGGCGGACTTTGAGAGCGCCACTCGCGTGTCGTCGACTTCTATTTGCACGCAGTCGAGAGCGAGCCGACGCTCTACGACAATCGCTGCCGCGCCGCGCGAGATCGCGTCGGCGGCAAAAGTATGTCCGTCGTTTTCGCGCCCGACAAGGCAAAAGAACAGATACCCCTCTTTTACTTTGGAGCTGTCGCACGCAAGCCCCTCTACTTCTATGTCGTCGACGTCTGCGACGTTAAACCCAAGCTCGCTAAGGCGCATTGTCATTACCTCTCTTTTTTATTATGCGTATATTTTAAACCGCAAATCGGTCCTGCGGTGCGCTTTTGCAAACTATTATATTATTCGACAATCGGAAAGTTACCACGAATAAGAACAGTGTCGTTTACCGCTATGCGCGTCGACGGCACGGGCGTTTGGGATATGACGGTGCCGTCGTCAACCGTTTCGACGGACAGCCCCATTTTTTCAAGGAGCGCCGTCGCCTCCTCAACGCTCATGCCGACGACGTCGGGCATGAAGGTATACTCGGTCTCGGGCGCGGCGGTGGGAGCGAGCCCCACGTAGTCGAATATCTTTTGAAACACGCCGCCCGCGTACGGTGCTGCGACAAGACTGCCGTAGTACATATAACCCTGCGGCTCGTCGACTATCATGAGTACGACGTACTTGGGGTTATCCGCCGGCGCAAAGCCGATGAACGACGATATGTACTTGCCCTGAGCTATCGCGCCGTTCGCGTACTTTTGCGCCGTGCCCGTTTTGCCGCCTATCGCGTAGCCGGCGACGCCCGCCTTGCTCCCGCCGCCGTTTGCGACAACGCCTACGAGGTACTCGCGCATCTTTTTGGACGTCGCCTCGCTGACCGTCTTTCCGACGGGCTCGGGCAGGCGCGTCGCGAGATTTACTCCGTCGTATGAATCGACCGAAGATACGAGGTACGGCTTGTACAGCGTGCCGCCGTTTACAACAGAGCACACGCCCGTTATGAGCTGCAACGGCGTCACGGCAACAGCCTGACCGAACCCGATACGTGCGAGGTCGACGGGCTTTACGCTGCTTCTTTTCATGAGCATACCGCCGCTCTCGCCCGAAAAGTCGACGCCCGTCTTTTTGCCCAGACCGAATTTATCCAATGCGTCGTAAAACCTGTTTGTTCCCAGCCGCGACGCGAGGTCCATGAACACGCAGTTGCACGAGTTTTTGACACCGTCGGCAAGGTGCTGACTTCCGTGCCCCTTCGACCGCCAGCACCGTATCCGCTGTCCGTCGACTGTGCGCGAGCCCGCACAAAAGAAGGTGTCGCCGTCGCCCACCACACCCGCTTCGACAGCCGCCGCCGTCGTGAAAATCTTGAACGTGGAGCCCGGCTCGTACATATCGACTATCATCGTGTTTCGCGACAGCTCATTGAGAAGGTCGAGGTCGTTTCGCGGCGGATCGTTGAGGTCGAACGCGGGGTTCTTCGCCATGGCGAGAATGCCGCCCGTCGTCGCGTCCATCACAATCATCGACGCGCTCTTGGAATTGAACTCGGTCGCCGCCGCCGTCACCGCGCTTTCGGCAAAGCTCTGAATATTCGCGTCTATCGAAAGCGTTATGTCGCAACCGGGAATGCCGGGCACATACTTGGTCGTACCGCCCTCTATCTCGCGCCCCGCTATGTCGGTTGAGGTGTACGCAAAGCCGTCGACGCCCGTCAAATACTTGTCGTAATAGCTCTCCAATCCGGACTGACCGACGTTGTCGATATTGGTAAAGCCGAGGATTTGCGATAGATTAGCACCGAACGGATAGTTTCTTTGCGTGTCGAGCGTGTAATAAAGCCCCGCAATGTTCTTTTTTCGAAGCGCATACGCCGCGTCGGCTTCTATCTTGCGCATGACCGTCACCTCGCCGACTGCGGAGGACAGCTTTTCCAAAACGCCGTCGTAGCTAAGCGAAAGCGCCTCCGAAATCTCGGTCGCCGCGGCGCTCTTATCCTTTACGGCATTTGGCCTGGCGTACAGCGTAAAAACGTCCTTGCTGTCCGCAAGCACTTCGCCGTTTCGATCGAGAATTTTTCCGCGCGTCGCTTTTAGCGGCAGGTCGCGATACCACTGCTCCGCCGCCTTTGCTCGAAGCCCCTCGCCGTCGATTATCTGTATGTAGAACAATCTGCCGAACAGTGCGGCAAATACGCACAAAAAAGCTATAAATGCAAAAAGTATGCGCTTTCGCATGGTAGACGCGCTCGCTTTCATAATCACCTCGCGGCTATTATATGCTTGTACTTTCCGAATAATATTTAATCGAAGAGTTTTATTTTTCGCGGCGCACTATTATCCGCGCGGTTTTCGGCATGAAAAAACGAGGACGCGAATCCTCGTTCTTTCTATATATAAGTGGGGAGTTAACTTACTAATTGAATATTTTGGACAGCCAGTCCATGAACTTGTCAAAGCCGTTGGTGTGCGGTCGCGCCGTCGGATAGTCCGTGCGCTCGACAAACGTCACGTCGCCCGCCGTCTCGCCCGCTTCCACCATGCCGAGCTCTGCCGCTTTCGCCCTAATGTCGTCGGGATTGGTCGCTTCCGCGAGCTGAGCGGTCGATTCGCCGAGCTCTCTCGTCTGCCGCGAAATCTTTATCTTGAGCGTGTCGACCTGTTCGGATGCGTTGGATATAGATACGCCCGTCGCAATAACCGCTATCGCAAGCACGAGCGCAATCGCCACGTACACAAACAGCAATACCTTGGTGCGCGGGCTGAGCTTGCTGCGCTCGCGGCGCATGGGGATTGCCGCCGATTCGGAAATCTTGGTAACCTCTTCCGCAGGCATGTTTTCGGCGGCGCGCTGCGTCTTGAGCGACGGCATGATGTCCTCGCGGCTGAGCGCAGGCTTTTCCTTTTCGGGACGCTTGGGAAGCTCTGTGGTTTTCATCGTCTCGCGCGTCGAGTACAATGCGTCCTCGCGCTTGGGCTGTGCCGGAGCGGCGACGGGCGCGCCGATGTCGGTCGCCGTTTCCTTTTCGGTAAGCAATATGTTATTGTCGGTCGAGCTGTTGTTCATGACAATATCGGAAGGGCGGCCGTATTCCGGCGCAGCACTATCGGAAGCGTACCCGCCGAAGCGGTCGCTTGCCGTATTCATCTGTCGTTTTGTTGTTATCATGGTGTCCTTCCTCAGAGTTTTTCTATTACTCGTAACGTCGAGCTCTTGGCGCGGGGGTTGATTGTCTGTTCTTCTTCCGTCGGGCGGTAGCGCCCTATCGTTTTGCCCGAAGCCTTGTGTCCGCACACGCAGACGGGAAAGCTTTTGGGACATATACAGTCGGTGGATAGTTCGGCGAACGCAGTCTTTACAATTCTGTCCTCGAGCGAGTGAAAAGTTATCACTGCGAGCCGCCCGCCGCGCTCTATCATACCGAAAATGCCGTTAATTGCGCTCTCAACGCCTTTTAGCTCGCCGTTGACTTCTATGCGTATCGCTTGAAAGCTCTTTTTTGCGGGGTGTCCGCCCTTTCGGTACGGCACCGACGACGATATGATATTCGCAAGCTCGACAGTCGATTTGACGGGCGCCTTCTGCCTCGCCCTTACAATCGCCGAAGCTATGCGCCGCGAGTAGCTTTCCTCGCCGTAGCGGTAGAGAATGTTTGCTATATCCGCTTCCGAATACCCGTTGACGACGTCGTAAGCGGTGAGCCCTTGACTCCTGTCCATTCTCATATCGAGCGCGCCGTCCTTCATGTACGAGAACCCGCGTTCCGCGTCGTCGAGCTGATGCGACGACACGCCGAGGTCCATCACCGCTCCCGCTATATCGGAAATTCCGACGGAGAGCAAAAGCGCGGTGGCGTCTTCGTATTGGCCTTTAAGGTACGTAATGTCGCCCGAAAGATGGGCCTTGCAGTAGTTTATCGCGTCGTCGTCGCGGTCTATCGCCGCCACTCGCCCGCCGAGCTCGAGAATTGCTCCCGAATGCCCGCCGCCGCCGAGCGTCGCGTCGAGATACGTCTTGCCGGGTGTAATGCGGAGAGCTTCAAGCACTTCGTCGCGCATCACCGGAACGTGGTAGCTCATGAGTTGAACGGGGCAAGAACGGTTTTGATGTCTATTTCTTCCATGTGCGCCTTGAAGGCGTCCTCGTCCCAGATTTCGGCGTGATCCAAAGCGCCGATGGTCACGATATTCTTCTTTATGCCGCACGCCGCAAGGAATATCGGATTGACTGTAACCCTGCCCTGCTTGTCCTCTTCGATAGGCTGCGTTTTGGAGAACAGCACGCGCTTGATGTCAGCCGCGCCGAGGTTGAGAAAGTCGGTGTCTGCCAAACGGTTGTAGACGCGCTTTTCAAAGTCCTCGCTTGTGTAGAGCATAAGACACTTTTCAAAGCCGACCATCATCATAGCGCCTTCGCCCAATTGCTCGCGAAACTTGGGCGGTATTCTTATACGGCCCTTGTCGTCTAATTGGTGATGATACTCGCCTAAAAACATCTCGCTCCCTTTTGAACGCTTTTTCCAAGCACTTTTACGCTTAGCTTGTACAAGTATACCACATTCTTTAACCACAATCAACCCTTTTTAACCATTTTTTTCAATTTTTTGGAAAAATTTTTAGCAACGCAACAAAAAACGCACTATCCTTTAGACAGTGCGCTATTTTACTTACCTGCCGCAAAGCAGTGTCGAGGCGTAAGCACCGTATATAATATATTCTATATTATATATCTATCTTGACCGCGCGGTTCGACACTTTGTCGCACGACGTCAAGTAGTAACCTATCCCGTGTTTTTCTATATACGTTTTGGCGCGGCACGCCTTGCCGTGGAGGTGTCCGTACACGACGGCGTTTACACCGTATTTTTCAAACAGCTCTGTAACAGCGCTGTCCTCGAACTGCGCGGTGAACGGCGGATAGTGAATCATGAATATCACCTTGTCGCCTTCCTTTCGCATCTTTTGCATGCTGTCGAGAGAAAGCTGTATTCGAATGAGCTCTCGAGCGAACAGCCGCTTTCCGTCCTCCGTCTTGTCGTCGGCGCTCCACCCCCTGCTTCCGCATATCAATATATCGCCTATTCTCACGCAGTCGTTTTGAATGGCATAAACGCCGCTCGGTAGCGCCGCGCGCACCGCGCTTATGCCGTTCCACCAATAATCGTGATTGCCGCGGATTATGACCTTTTTTCCGGGGTACTTTCCTATGTATTCGAGGTCTGGCACCGCCTCGTTAAGAGTCATCGCCCAGCTGAGATCTCCGGCGAGCAACACGATATCGTCATCGCCCACCGCGGCGAGCGAGTCTTCTATATCGCCGAGGTAGTTATCCCACACCTCGCCGAAAATATTCATCGGCTTGGGATTGTTTATAGATAAATGCAAATCGGATATCGCATAGACATTCATGCTTCCATTTTAGCATTTTCTCTTTTGGATGTCAACCGCGGCAGGCTATTCGTCGTCGAACGTCGGAAATATTTGGGTATTGGAAACTCCCGGGCACCGACAGCTCTCGCACGGCGGATACACGCTGTAGCCGTACGTCGGCACGAGAATATCTACGGGCGCAGTCACCTTTATTATTCTTAGCAGGCAGCCGCTCACCGACACTGCATTAGTTCCTATGACGGCGCCGCTGCCTATCACCATCGCGGTCTGCACCTCAATAGCGTACGGCACGAGCGCGGCAGTCGGAAAGCGCAGCCTTGTTTGTATGCTCTCGGTATGAGTGGCGCCGACGGAATAGAGAGTTCCGCCGTACTCATACGTCACGGCAAACGTCGTTACGATGTCGCCGGTAACATTACACCTGCCGGAGTTCTCGTTTATCGCATAGTTTACGAGCTCGCTTCCGATAACTCGCGCCGACACGAACGTCGAGTCTTGCGGCAGCGGGCTGTCGGTCGTCAGCGTGAGCGTGACGTTTTCGTCCGAAAGCCTGCATCCGTCGAACACCCTTTTGGTTTCTATGACCATGCGACAGCACAGGCCGTCGAAGCTGCCGCCGCACCCCGCCTTTTTTACCATATAAAAACCCTCCGACAGTATATATGCGGAGGGTGCTGTCATTGTGATTTTTTACTGCGAGGTGACGGCTATGCGTATTGGTTACATTGACATATCGGTTACGCCGACAGTATTTGCGCTATTCTTTCGAGCAATTCGTCGCGGCCTTGGTTTTTCGCCGCGCTCGTGACGAACAGATTGTCACGCGCAAGTCCGAGCGCAGCCGCAATGTTGACGCGAGCGAGTCCCGCCTGCGCCCTGCTCAGCTTATCCGCCTTTGTTAAAACGACGGTAAACGGCAGATTGAGGTCGCGCAGATAGTTTATCAGCGTTTTGTCGAGGTCGGAAGGATCGCGCCGAATATCCATGAGGCACAGCACCTGCGCGATATTTTCGCCGCGCCGAAAATAGGCGTCGGTGCGCTCGCTCCACTCGTCGGCCTTGGACTTTTGCGCCGCACTGTAGCCGTAACCCGGCAGATCGATAAAGTAGAACGGCGTGTCGCACGCGACTTCAAAGACGTTTATGAGCTGCGTGCGCCCGGGCGTCGAACTCGTCTTGCACAGCCGAGCCCCCATGAGCATATTGAGAAGCGACGACTTTCCGCAATTACTCCTGCCCGCGACCGCTATCTGCGGCGCGAACTCGTCGGTGTCTTTTGCACTTCTGTCTGCGCAGCTTTTTACAAACCTTGCGGACTTGACTTTCATAAAAGAACGAGGTTGAATACCTTGTCGATGTTGTCGACCGTAATTATTTCGAGCTTGTCTTTGACCTCTTTGGGAACGTCCGCGAGGTCCTTTTCGTTTTCGCGCGGAATGACGAGCCGTTTAAACCCTGCGCGGAATGCGGCGAGCGATTTTTCTTTGAGCCCGCCGATTGCGAGCACCTTGCCGCGAAGCGTCAGCTCGCCCGTCATGGTGACGTCGTGAGCGACCTTGCGCCCCGAGAACGCCGACATCAACGCCGTAGCTATTGTTATGCCCGCGCTCGGTCCGTCTTTGGGCGTCGCGCCCTCCGGGAAGTGCAGGTGTATGTCGTTTTTGTTGAACGCTTCGGGATCTATTCCGTACTCGACTGCGCGGGAACGAACGAGCGAAAGCGCGGTAAGGCAGGACTCCTTCATGACGTCGCCGAGGCTGCCGGTCAATTTGATTTCGCCCTTGCCGCCCGATATTATCGCCGCTTCTATGCTCAAAGTTACGCCGCCGACGCTCGTCCAGGCAAGTCCCGTCGCCATGCCGACCTCGTCCTTTTCGACCGTCGCGCTGTCTTTGTACTTGGGCGGGCCGAGGAACTCGGCGATTTCTTTCTTTGTCACGCGGTATGACGTCTGCGGCTCTTTCTGTTCGACGATGCGAAGCGCAATCTTTCTCATGACGGTCGCTATTTCGCGCTGGAGGTTGCGAACACCGCTCTCTCTTGTGTATGCCGAAATGATGTGCGTGAGGACGGCGTCGCTCATGTCGACGCGAATATTGCTAAGTCCGTTCGCCTCCATTTCCTTGGGCTTGAGGTAGCGCTTTGCTATCTGGAGCTTTTCGTCGTAGGTGTAACCCGAAAGCTCAATCACCTCCAGCCTGTCCAAAAGCGCGGGCGGAAGCGGATCGAGCGAGTTTGCCGTCGTCACGAACATGACGTTGCTGAGGTCGAACGGCATGTCGAGATAGTTGTCTTTGAAGTTGTAGTTCTGGTTGGGATCGAGCACCTCGAGGAGTGCGCTTGCGGGATCGCCGTGCATGTCGCTCGTCATCTTGTCTATCTCGTCGAGAAGGAACACTGGGTTGTTTACGCCCGCCTGCTTTACGCCGTTTATGATCCTTCCGGGAAGCGCTGCGACGTACGTGCGCCTGTGCCCGCGTATTTCCGCCTCGTCGCGAACGCCGCCGAGCGACATCGTGACAAGCTCTTTGCCTGCGGCGCGAGCTATCGATCGAACGATAGACGTCTTTCCGACGCCCGGAGGGCCGACAAAGCACAGCACCGGCGACTTGAGGTTGTTGGTCAGCTTGTAGACCGCGAGGTATTCGAGTATGCGCTCTTTGACCTTTTCGAGGCCGTAGTGGTCTTCGGCGAGCACCTTTCTCGCGCGGTCGAGCGATATGTCGTCAACCGTCGACTTGTTCCAAGGCATTTCGAGCACCAGCTCGATATACGAGCGCGAAACGGTCGCCTCGGGCGTCGTAGGGTTCATCTTTTCGTACCGCGACAGCTCTTTTTCCACCTTTGTATACGCATACTCGGGCATGGCCGCTTTAAGCGACACAAGCTTTTCGCGAAGCTCCTCTATCTCGTCGGCGTCCTCGCCCAGCTCGTCTTTAAGCGCGCGGATTTGCTCGCGGAGGTAGTATTCCTTTTGGTTCTTGTCGATGTTTTGACGAACCTTTGCGGCAATGCGCTTTTCCATGGCGCGTATTTCGGTCTCGCGCGCCAAAACCTGCAAAACCTCCTCGTACTGCGCCGAAAGCGTGCGCAGCTGAAGCACGTTCTGCTTTTCGGTGTCGGACGAGAATATATAGTTTGCAATCGTCGAAACAAAACGTTCGCCGTCGTCAACCGACAGCGTGCTCAGAACGTCGCCCGGCATTTTGGTATCTATGCGGCGGTATTCTTTGAACTGCTCGTCGAGACGGCGCTTTACCGCCTCGAAGTACACGGGATCGTCGGGCTCGTATTCGTATTCCTTGAGCGTAACCTCAAAGTACGGCGTGAGCGACACGTAAGAATCTATCTGCATTCTACGCCCCGCCGTGAACACGACGCGCATGGCGTCGCCGGGAAGGCGCTGAACCTGCTTTATGCTCGCGAGCACGCCCACCCTATAAATGTCCTGCGGCGCGGGGTTCACCATGGTCGCGCGCTTTTGCGCTACGAGAAAAACGCTCTCGCCCGACTCGACCGCTTCGCTTATCGCCGAATACGATTTGTCGCGCACCAAATCGAAGTGCACCGCCTGACCGGGGAACACCACCTTACCCCTGAACGCAATCATCTTGTACGTCTTTACGGGCTGCTCTATCTGCACGTCTTCGGTAGTTATATACGTTTTGTTTTCCATATCTTCCACCAAAATAGTCTGTCGCAAGAGCGCCGAATTTCGCACGGTGCTCCTACTCCACTATAAGTATACCACAAACCCCGCCGAAATACAAGTATTTGACGGGGCGTATTCGGTACGATGTTTAAGACGGTTTTTCGCATAAAAAAGCGGCGTATCGAGATGACGCGCCGCTTTGATTGATTTCTATTATATTCTCGCCACTCCGCTCTCTATCGCGGCTTTTGCGACCGCTTCGGACACCGCTTTTGCGACGCGCTTGTCAAGCGGGTTGGGAATGATATAGTCGGCGTTGAGCTCACTGTCCGACACAAGCGAAGCTAGCGCAGTCGCCGCCGCGCGTTTCATCGGGCCGTTGATGTCCGTCGCTCTGCAATCGAGCGCGCCGCGGAAAATTCCCGGGAATATCAACACGTTGTTTATCTGGTTGGGCTGGTTGGACGCGCCCGTGCCGACGACCGCCGCGCCCGCCTCGAGCGCCGCTTCGCGCGTGATTTCGGGCACAGGGTTTGCGAGCGGGAACACAATGGGCTTATTCGCCATGCTCTTTATCATGTCTTTGGTGACGACGTTGGGCACCGACACGCCGAGGAACACATCCGCGCCGCGAATGGCGTCGGCGAGCGTGCCGCGAATCTTCGACTTGTTTGTAAACGTGGCAAGCTCTGCGTGCCCCGCATTGTCGTAGTGCTCGCCGGGTACAATTACGCCCTTGCGGCACACGCACACGATGTCGCCCACTCCGAGCTCTGTAAAGAACTTGGCAATTGCAACGCCCGCGCTTCCCGCGCCGTTTATTGCTATCCTGATGTTTTTGATATCCTTCCCCACGACGCGGAGCGCATTGAGAAGCGCAGCTCCCGCGACGATTGCCGTGCCGTGCTGGTCGTCGTGGAAGATGGGAATGTCGCAAAGCTCTTTGAGCCTGCGTTCTATCTCAAAGCAGCGCGGCGCCGAAATATCTTCGAGGTTTATGCCGCCGTAGCTTGTCGAAATAGCCGCGACCGTCCTGACTATCTCGTCGGTGTCCTTGGTGTTGAGGCACACCGGCGTAGCGTCGATATCGCCGAACTTTTTAAACAGCGCGCACTTGCCTTCCATGACGGGCATAGCCGCTTCGGGGCCGATGTCGCCCAGCCCGAGGACTGCGGTGCCGTCGGTGACGACCGCGACAGTGTTGTGCCTGTTGGTAAGCTCGTACACCTTGGACTTATCCTCGGCAATGACGGTGCAGGCGCGCGACACGCCGGGCGTGTAGCACAGCGCGAGGTCGTCGAGCGAGTCTATAGGGGCGCGGAGCTTGGTCTCCATCTTGCCCGCCCATTCGTAGTGCTTTTTGAGCGATTTCTCGTAAACGTCCATCTTTTGCTTCCTCTCGAAATCTATAAGAATATGAACGCTCTTATTTTATACCGATTGTCGTTTTTAGTCAACTAAAACAAATCACATCTCGGATATTTGTTGTGCTTGACCTGCCCTTGCCGCACGCCTGTTATAGTGCAGAGAGCGCACGCCCCTGTTGACAAACATCACCGCAAGCACTGTGAACACTATAAACGCCGTCGCGGCAAGCCCGAACAAAATAAGCTTCCACGGCGCCATCGCAACGGTGTTGAAATAGCTGTATATGCACTTGTGCTCGATCTGCCCGAAAGCTATCATGAACCCGTAATACCCTGTCGGAAGCGCCAATGCCGAAAGGACCGCGACAGCGGTACTACCGCGCGCATTGCAAAACACGAAGTAGAATATCAGCATTATAATCGGGTCGACGAGGTGCAGCACGATGCTGAACGACGTGAAAGTTTCCTCGGGCGCGAACACCGAACACACGCACACCACGGTAAGCAGCAGCACGGTTCCGTCGAGATACAAAAAGTGCGGCAAATCTCTGCCTGTCGTTATAATCACGACCGACGCAACGAATAGCAGCACTCCCGTCAAAAAATTGGAGATGAACGTCATTTCGTAAAAACGCTCGAATGCGCCCGCATAGCTCACGCACACAAAGAAAATAAAAAGGGCGCCGATCACCGCCGCCACCACCGCTTTTACAATCAATGCCGCATTCCGATCGTTTCTCATACAAATTGTATCATTTGAAACACAGCCTTATTTTATGCGCGAATATATACACTCCGATTAAATTATTTCTCAACGCGTCAATGCTTTTCCAAAATGCACACCGTCTCGACGTGGTGCGTACCCGGAAACATGTCGAACAGCTTGCACTCGCAAACCTCATACGCTTTGCCGCACGCCTTCGCTTCGTCTATAAACACCCTTACGTCACGGCACATCGTCGCATGATTGCACGATATATATATGAGCCGTCCCGTCGCCGCTCTCGCTATCGTCGCCATAACGGCGGCTCCGCACCCCTTTCGCGGCGGATCGACGAGAATGTCGGCGTCAATAAGCTCACCCGCTATGCGCGGCAAAACGGTCTCGACGTCGCCGCATACATTTTTAATCCTGTGCGAATTTCCGTTTAGCTCCGCCGTTCTGTCGGCGTCGGCTGTCGCCTGCGGAACGCACTCGACGGCGACGACGTTATTCACCTTTGCCGCGGCGAGATTGCTCGTTATGCCTATGCCGCTGTAAAGATCGATTAGCGACTTAGAGCGTATATTATCAATCGCATAACTGTACAGCTTGTCGCGAACGGCGTCGTTCACCTGAAAAAACGACAGCGGCGACAGCTCCGCTTTTACGCCGAGAACATTTATGTTTAAGCGCGGCTCGCCCTTTATAAGCCGAACGGTGTCGCCCATGATTACGTTGTTTCTCTTTCTGTTTTCGCAGACGAAAAGGTCGACGTTGTCGTCAAGCGCTTTGCAAAGCTTGTCCTCCGCGGTTTTTCCGAGGCCGTCGCCGTTTACTACGACCGTGACGGAAAGGCGCTCGCAGTTTGCAATTTCCCTTACGACGAGGTGACGGAGTAAGCCTTTCCCCGACCTCTCGTCGTACACCGAAAGCTTCTCGGCATTGCACACTGTAAGGACTGCGCCGACGGCTTGCCGCGTGCGCTCGCCCGCCATGAGACAGTCGACGGGAATTACCTCGTGCGAGTTTTGCTTGTACATTCCGAGGACTACTTTGCCGTCGACATATCCGAACGGCATGGAAAGCTTGTTGCGCTTGGAGCCTTCGCACGATATGAAGTCGCTCGGCGTTATGTCCAAGCCCGCTATTTTTTTGAAGTTGTTCTTTAACTCATTGATAAGCGCTTCGCGCCTGAAAGTCTCGCTCAAATGCTCGGTATCGCAGCCTCCGCACTTGTAGTAGTGCGGACAGCTCGGCTTTACTCTGTGTGTCGACGGCAACAGAACTTTAATGACGCTCGCCTGCACCATGTTCTTGCCGACCTTGCCGACCATAGCTTTCACGCGTTCGCCTTTAAGCGTGAACGGGACGAAAACCACCTTGCCGTCATACCGCGCAACGCCCTCGCCGTTCATGCCGTTATCTGTTATTTCTATTTCGATGATGTCCTTTAAGTTCACCGTCCGCTCCCTATATGATAAATCCCGAAAGCGCTAAGCGTTTCGGGATTTATTGGTGGAGATAAGCGGGTTCGAACCGCTGACCTCTTGAATGCCATTCAAGCGCTCTACCAACTGAGCTATACCCCCAAGGCTTGATTATTCTATCAC
>JAFLVC010000009.1 GCA_022508505.1 Clostridiales bacterium
ACACAAAAAAAAACGGCGTGGAAAAGTACACCTATACCTCTTACGGCTGCACGGCTCGCGTCAAGTATTCGAGCGCAGAGCACGGCTCGATGGCGTGCGATAACGAGTTATATCCCACCGAGGAATTGGAGCAGTATATCAGCGATCGTGTTATGAATCTGCATTTCACCGAGTTTGTTACGCCGCAGACGAGCACGGGCGCGATCGATAAGCTACTGCTCGAAAACAGCGAGTTGAAAAAGCAGAAAGAACGCATACTAGACCTATACCTCGCGGAAGCGATTGACAAAGACACCTACACGCTCCGCTTTGACGATATCAACAAACGCATCTCAAAAAACCTCGCTGTTATCGATAACGAAAAACAAAAGCTTGCAAAATCGCCTACAGTATCGATTGAATATCTGAAACAGCGACAACGCGAATATCCAGCCGCTACAAAGAAAGAAAAACGCCGCCTACTACAACTGCTAATCAAGCATATTGTAATAGACGGCAAACAAATATCAATATCTTGGAATGTAAAGTAACACCACCGCAATATACGGTGGTGTTTTTAGGTCTCTTTTTGAGGTAGCTCTTTACTGCCACGTCGAAGGTCAGCGCGACTACCCCATCATCTTCGGTCAGCTCACGCGTTGCGACGGCTCCTTCCTCGTAGGCCGCAATCCCGAGCCCGACTTCGACTGGGCTAACCTTGCCGGAAAGCACATCTTGGCAGGCCGCCCGGGCGGCGTTCCCGCTATGACGCTTCAATGGGTGCTCAACGAACACGGCGTATCGACGGACAACGGCAAGCTGTTCGACACCTCTGTCGCGTTCGACGCGATGGTGGGCACCTTCGAGTCCGACAAGTCGATAGACTATACGACGATGTTCGAGCCGACGGCGTCCGAATACGTCGCGCTCGGCAAGGGCTACATCGTAGCGTCCGTCGGCGAAGCGTCGGGCGAAGTGCCGTACACGGCGTTCTCTGCGCAAAAATCGTGGCTCAAGGACAACAAGAGCACGGCAAAAGCGTTCCTTCGCGCCGTCATGCGCGGCTACAACTACATGGTAGCGAGCACGCCCGAAGAAGTAGCAAAGGCGCTCAAAAAGTCGTTCGCGGGCACGAGCGAAGCTTCAATCGCCGCGGCGGTAAAGAGCTATATCTCAATCGACGCCTGGTCGCACACGCCCGTCATGAGCGAATCGGCTTTCAACCATCTGCAAGAGATAATGGAAAACGCGGGCACTCTCAAAAGCCGCGCGGACTACTCTAAGGCGGTCGACAACACTCTCGCAAACGAGCTTTTAAAAGAGCTCGGCGAGTGATCGGAGGAACCATGTCTCTTCTCGCACTCGAACACGTCGATCTCATCTACCAGACCGAACAGGACGAAACCGAAGCCGTGCGAGATATGAACGTCACGGTTGACGAGGGCGAATTCATCGCCCTCGTCGGACCGTCCGGCTGCGGAAAGACGACCATTCTGTCAATGATTGCGGGACTGCTTTCGCCCACCCGCGGCTCTGTTACAATCGAAGGGAAACCGGTTACGCCAAAGTCGGGCAACGTCGGATACATGCTTCAGCGCGACAACCTGTTCGAGTGGCGCACGATAGAAGCAAACGTGCTCTTGGGGCTGTCGATACGAAAAGAACTGACGCCCGAGAACAAAAAATACGCGATCGAAATGCTCGAAAAGTACGGGCTCGGCGAGTTCCGCACCCACTACCCCGGTCAGCTTTCGGGCGGCATGCGGCAGCGTGCGGCGCTCATTCGGACGCTCGCGTTCAGACCTAAGCTATTGCTTCTCGACGAGCCGTTCTCGGCGGTGGATTTTCAAACGCGCATGACTGTTTGCGACGACGTGTATTCGATTATAAAAAACGAGGGCAAGACGGCAGTGCTCGTCACCCACGACATCTCGGAGGCGGTGTCTATGGCGGATCGAATTATCGTTCTGACCAAGCGCCCGTCCTCCGTCAAGACAATTTTCAACATTGACATCGACGCGCCGACGCCGCTCAAAAAACGCGAAAATCCGCGCTTTTCGAAATGGTTCGACCGCGTATGGAAGGAGGTTACCGTATGAAAGACGAAATTACTGCAAAGCAGGTGCTCATCGAGTTCGAAACGCTTTTAAAAGACACCGGTCTGTACCTGTTCTCGGTCGGAGCCCGCATAGTCCGCGCCGTTAAAAAGGCGGTAAAAAAATCCGAAAAAGATGACAGCTCGGACGGCGCGACTGCGGACGGCGCAACTGCATTGCAAACGGCGGCATAGCGACGACGAATACAAAGACCGCACCAAAGAAAAGGAGGTATCATATATGTCGGATAAGGCATATTCCAAACTGCCGTGCCGCATGAGAGAGGTCAAGTCTCCGCGACGCGCATATCTCGCCAAACGGCGTAACGACAAAATAACGACGGTGCTTTTTCAAATCGGGCTGCTCGCCGCTCTCATCGGGCTGTGGGAGCTCGCGGCGCAGGTCGGCTTCATCGACTCGTTCATAACGTCCTGCCCCTCACGCATAATAAAAACTCTCGGCGAAATCGAGCCTGCCGAGCTCATGACGCACATAGGCTATACCGTTCTCGAGTGCGTGATAGGATTTTTTGCGGCGAGCGCGATAGGAATACTCGTCGCGGTGCTGCTGTGGCGGTTCAACAAGCTCCGCCGCGTGCTCGAGCCGTACGTCGTCGTCCTGAACGCCCTGCCCAAAATCGCGCTCGGCCCTATCATAATAATCTGGGTGGGCGCAGGCATGCAAGCGATAGTCGTGATGACCATATTGATTTGCGTGATCGTCACGATAATAAGCGTACTGAACGGCTTCATGTCCGTCGACGAAGGCAAAATCCTGCTGATGAAGTCTATGGGCGCGTCGCGCTTTCAGATACTGACAAAGCTCATCATTCCCGCCAACGTCCCCGCCCTTGTCAACATGCTCAAAATAAACGTGGGGCTCGCCTGGGTGGGCACTATCATGGGCGAATACCTCGTGTCGAGCGCCGGCATAGGCTATCTGATTATCTACGGCAGCCAGGTCTTTAAAATGGACCTCGTCATGACAAGCACCGTAATATTGTGCCTGCTCGCGACCATAATGTATCTCGCAGTCGCCGGCGTCGAACGGCTTACAAAGCGCAAGTTCCACGTCGAGTAAGCTTTAAGTGCATTTTAAATTTTACGCACCGCAAAAAACTCTCGAGCAATCGAGAGTTTTACCGTATGTGGAAATAGCCCACAAATTGAAGTGTTTACCGCACATTATAAACTGTACGGAAAGATATTTGCCGTAAACGGCTGCGCGTTAAGTTGTGCTTAAGCGCCCTTTTTGCTGTAGAAATTCTTTTATCTTACTGCCGTCGGCATAACCCTTTTCATACAGCTTTTTAAGCGCCTCTCTGTCCTTATGTAGCGTGTCCACACCGCAAGTATCGTCAGGCGATACAATAATCAGCTTGCCTTGTTTTGCGTATTCTCGTGCGATTGCAACGCCCTCGTTATAATGTTGAGCCCGTAAGCATAACTGTTCCGCCGATTTGGGATACTTTTTGCGAATCCGCTTTGCGAGCTTAGCATCGCTTCCCTGCTCGCGCGGCTTATCCGCAGGTTTAGACAACATCAATATCACCAAATCGCAACCCAACTCAAACGCTTTTTCGACGGGGACGGGATCGCCGAGAGCACCGTCATAATACGGCTTGCCGTCTATAACGTACGGTTTATTGACAAACGGAATAGACGAAGAAGCTTTGAATACCGCGTAGTTATCCTGCGAAATCGCGCTTTTGTCAAAATACACCGCTTCGCCCGTCGCGGCGTCGGTGGCAATTACGATGAACTCGGCGGGATTGTCGCGCAGCGCCGAATAGTCAAGCGGATTTTCGCCGTTACTGCCCGACAGGGTGCCGAATATATATTCCATGTCGAAAAAGCCTTTCCCGAGAATAAAATTGCGCAAGCTCGCGTATTGCTTGCGAAAGGCGTATTGCGTGTAAAAAGTGTAATTCCGTCCGCGCTGTCTCGCAATAAACGACGCCAAATTTGCGCTCCCCGCCGATATGGCGAGCGCAAGGTCAAACTCTATGGAGTTATCTTGACAATAATCAAGCACCCCCGCCGCATATATGCCGCGAAATCCTCCGCCTACATCGATAATGCCTACTTTCATAATCAATCTCCCGTCAAAGCTGTTTTCATCATTGCGGCTCGACTAAAAACCCTGCAAGCCTTTGTTTGCTCTAGGGCACTTTCGCCGCGCAGAAATTGAGATTGCGCCTCTATTTCGGTGCTTACGCGATTGCGGTTACAGTGTAGCCTGCGTCCTCGACCGCCGCCTTGAGCGCGGCGTCCGCAACTTCCTTTTCGAGCGTGACGACCGCCGTGCCGTTCGTGTGGCTGACCTCGGCAAGGCTTACGCCGTCGACGGCCTCGAGCGCCTTTTTGGTGTGTGCCTCGCAATGTCCGCACATCATGCCTTCGATTTTGAGAGTTTTTTGCATGGGTTTTATCTCCTTTTCTATTTTATTCTTGACCTTTCGGTCTTTTTTGCTGTTATACGGATTGAACAGGTTGAGCCGCAGCGCGTTCATGACGACGCAGAAGCTCGATATGCTCATAGCCGCCGCGCCGAACATCGGATCGAGTTCCCAGCCGAAATTGGGCGTAAAGACGCTAAGCGGAATGAACACGCCTGCGGCAAACGGGATGAGAAGCGTATTGTATATGAACGCCCAGAACAGGTTTTCGTGAATGTTACGCAGAGTCGCACGGCTCAAACGAATGGCCGCAGGAACGTCGACGAGCGTGTTTTTCATTAGCACGACGTCGGCGGCGTCGATAGCTACGTCCGTGCCCGCGCCGATCGCAATGCCTATATCGGCGCTCGTAAGCGCGGGCGCGTCGTTTATTCCGTCGCCCACCATGATGACCTTGCCCTTCTTTTTTAGCTCGTTTACGACGCTTTCCTTGCCGTCGGGGAGCACGCCCGCAATGACCTCGTCGACGCCCACCTTGGCGGCGATTGCGTTTGCGGTGCGCTCGTTGTCGCCCGTCAACATGACAACGTGCAGCCCCATATTGCGAAGCTCGGCAATCGCCTGCGGGCTGTCCTCTTTAATTACGTCCGCGACGGCTATTATGCCGACGAGCTTGCCGCCGTACGCAAAGAACAGCGGCGTCTTGCCCTCCTCGGCGAGTTCTTCCGACCTTTTGCGAATATCGCCGCTTACTTCAACCTGCGTCGATATATACGCAAGGTTGCCGCCGCAAAGCGCGCTTCCGTCGAGCGTTGCGGTGAGTCCGTTGCCCGGCAGAGCCTGAAAATCGGACACGTCTTTCGCGGCGGCGTTTTGCTCCTCCGCACGCTTTATAATCGCTTTTGCGAGCGGGTGCTCGCTTCTTACTTCGAGCGAGCAAGCAAGCGCAAGCAGTTCGGTTTCGGTCGTTCCGTCCGCGGGGATGATGTCGGTTACCTGCGGCGTTCCGCGGGTGATGGTGCCCGTCTTGTCGAGCACGACGTACTGCGCCCGCCCCGTCATTTCGAGAGACGCCGCCGTCTTGAACAGAATGCCGCACTTTGCGCCCCTGCCGTTGCCCACCATGACGGCGACGGGAGTGGCAAGCCCGAGCGCGCACGGACAGCTTATGACAAGCACCGATATTGCGCGAGCGAGCGCATAGCCGACGGCGAACTTACCCGCAAACAGCCATACGACAAAGGTCAATAGCGCAACGCCGATTACGGCGGGGACGAACACGCCCGAAACCTTGTCGGCAACCTTTGCAATCGGCGCCTTCGTCGCGGCGGCGCCTTCCACCATTTGGATAATCTGCGAGAGCGTGGTGTCCTCGCCGACGCGCGTCGCCTCACAGCGGATAAAGCCGGACTGATTGAGCGTGCCCGCCGAAACGGCGCTTCCCGCCGCCTTGTCGACGGGGACGCTTTCGCCAGTCAAGGTCGACTCGTCGACCGCGCTGTTGCCTTCTATGACGACGCCGTCGACGGGTATGGTTTCGCCCGGGCGAACGACGTAAATATCGCCTTTTCTTACCTCGTCGATAGGGACTGTAGCCTCTTGCCCGTCGCGTACGACAACCGCCGTCTTGGGCGCGAGCTTCATCAGCCCTTTAAGCGCGTCGGTAGTCTTACCCTTCGATCGCGCTTCGAGCGTCTTTCCGAGCGTAATCAGCGTGAGAATTGTCGCCGCCGACTCAAAGTAAAACTCGTCCATGTACGCCATGGCCGCCATGTGCTCGCCCGAGCTTACGGCGTCGGTCATCAAAAACAGCGCAACTATGCTGTATACGAACGCGGCGGTCGCCCCTAACGCCACGAGCGCGTCCATGTTGGGCGAACGCCTCCACAGACTCTTGAAGCCGTTTACGAAAAACCGCTGATTGATGATCATGACGGCGACACACAAAAGGAGCTGAACGAGCCCCACGGCGACGTGGTTTCTCTCCAAAGCCGACGGGAGCGGCCAGCCCCACATCATGTTTCCCATCGTTATATACATGAGCGGAAGCAAGAACACAAGCGACGCAATAAAGCGCGCGAAAAGCTTGGGCGTCTCCCTGTCCTTCAGCTCGTCGTCCGTAACGGTTTTGCTACCGCTCTCCTTTTTCTCACCTTTCAGCTCCGCGCCGTAGCCCGCGTTTTTTACCGCCTGAATAATCATCTCCGGCGACGCCGTCCCCTCGACGCCCATTGAGTTTGTCAAAAGACTGACCGAAACGGAAGAAACGCCCTCAACTTTTGAGACCGCCTTTTCCACCCGCGCACTGCACGCAGCGCACGTCATTCCCGTTACAAAATACTGTTCCATTGTTTTAGTGTGCCCCGATTCCGTCACTTCATGAGCTTTTGCAGCGTCGCTACAAGCTCATCGATTACTTCCTCGTTTCCTTCTCGCACGTCGCGCACAACGCAGTGGTGAATATGCCCCGCAATCAAATCTTTGTTGAAAGCGTTGACCGCCGCATTGACTGCCGCCGACTGCATCAAAATATCGGGACAGTACGCGTCGCGTTCGACCATGGCGCGTATGCCTCTGATCTGCCCTTCTATGCGGTTGAGCCTATTGATGAGCTTTTTGCGCTCCTCGTCGCCCCGCTCCGTCGTCTTGCAATGACAACAGCATTTTTCTTCTTCGTTTTCCATAATTCACCTATAACACAATACCCGTACGGGGTATAAGCGCATTATATACCCCCATACCGTATTTGTCAAGCAAATTTTCGAAAATTCTCAAACGGAAAATCACAGCGCACACACACGGGGCACATTTAGGCCATAAGAAATATATCCTTGACAATTAAATATTTTTTTGTTAAACTCATAGCATTATGAAAAAAGCTGTTGTGGTTGAAATATTACTACTGCTTATATTGGCAGTTTCGATAGCCTGCGCTGTTGAGTTTTTTGTTGTTTACAATGATACCATGAATCACGTTTATCATCTTGTTGAGGGAACGCCTTTTTTAGTTCAGTATGATGTCAAAGACGTTAGTTCATTGATGATATGCGGCATTTTCTCTATACTCGCCGCTCTCGCCGCCCTCGCCATCATGATAATCATAGCAATCAAAGACTTTCCTGTCGTAAAGCAATATATAAACAATCTAAAAGCTAAGCGTGCGGTCGCGAAATCCGAGAAAGCCGAAGCGGACAAGCAAGCGCGGATAGAGAAACTTCAAGCAGAGCTTGACGAATTGAAAAAGAACGAGTAAAGGGACTCGCACCAATTTATCCGTTGTTTTCTATTGCTCAAAATTAGGTACTGTCTCTTTCATATTTTTACATGATTATCTTGCGCTTTTAATCTTCTTAATTTTGAGCGCTTTTTTCTTTACTTTATTTTTGACGCGCGTTCGTATCAGGAACCACACGTTGCACGCGAGATACAGCAGTCCTACCCCGCCGATTATGGGGTACAGCGTTCCGACGACGTTGGAAAAGCCGAGTGCGCCGACGGATAGCCCCACCGCAAGCACAGCCGCTGCGGAGATTATCTTTTTGCCTATAAACCCGTACACGTAGTCGTACACCGATTTAAACGCCGTCAGCATTGTCGTAAATATGGACGCGGCGATTATGGGAATGCACACAAAGTACATCACCTTTCCGCTTTTGAGGGCTATTAGAAGCATGGGCATATCGGCATAAGCGGCGGCGCTGCTTTGAAGTGCGCCCATGATAAATGTCAAAAGCCCCGCTATTATTACCGCCGCCACTCCCGACGCGAGCAGGATTTCGCGCGGCGAAAGCCTGTTTACCGTAGTCAACACGCCGCCGCCGAGTATCATATTCATCGAAACGTAGAGGATTATCGAGTACGGGCGTATCGCAGACGCCTGCGGCGAAAACGGAAAGTCAATCGCCGTTATACTGCACGCGAAAAGAAATACTATCATGAGGGGCACGAGCACGGCGTTCGCCTTGATTACGCCTGACAAGCCTTTTACCGCAATCACCGCACAGCATATTCCGAGCACAATCGAGCCGAGCGGCCGAATATCTATAAACTCAGACGCGAGGCTGTCAGTTCCCGCGAGCATGGCGCTTAGCACGATCATCGAGTTGAACAACATGAAAATATCGGCAAACGGTCGGAGCTTTCCGAACACCTCGCCGTTCACCTCGCCTATGTCGCTCTTTTTCACACGCCGCCCGACGAACAAAAACAGCGCCGAGCACCCGAATACGAGCACGCCCGCAATGAGCGCGGTGTATATGTTGGGCGTCGCGCCGAAAAAGCTGACGACCTCGCGCCCCGAAGCGAATCCTGCGCCTATCATCGTGCCGACTATTAGCATTGATACCGACATGGCGCGTAAAAACGACTTGAACATGGTCTATTATATGTAGAGAGCGTTTATTTAACGACAACAAAAAAGCGTCCGCGGTATCTCGCGAACGCCATTAGCTTTTATTTAATCTTCCGATACCTCGGTTTCGCCGGGCTTGCGTTTTACGTCGGTTGCGGGCCGTCTGCGGTTTATCACATTGCCGTTTATGACGAGCTCGAACCAATACCCGAAGTACGCCGCCGCCTTTTCGGAAAGCACCATGCGCGACAGGTATATCTGCAAAAACTCCATGGTCGCCGACGAGTCGTCCATGATAATGACGAGCCTTATAACCTTTTTCGCCTTATCGACTGCAAGGTAGTTCTTTTTTATAGCGAGGTTGACGCGGTCGTGAATATCGCTTCTGTCGGCGAATTGCCGCCGCACGCGCGAGCGGTGCGCGTCCGACTTATCGGCGAGTATGAGCGCGGCGGAAAGCTCGCTGACAGGCAGTCCCGTTTCCTCCTCGTGATTTCCGATCGCCGCGATTATCTTTGCCGTCTCGCCCGCGTCCATGCCCATTCTTATCAGAATGTCGTAAGCGAGCACTGCGCCCGTAAGACCGTGATTGTTGCGGTTTATCGCGTTGCCTATGTCGTGTACCCAACCGGCTATCGCGCCGAGCTCGACGGTGCGCTTGTCGTAGCCGAGCGCGGTCAGGATGTTTGCCGTCGTTTTGGAAACGTACCCGACGTGGCGCAAGCCGTGCTCGGTGTAACCGAGCTGTTTAAGGCAGTCGTTGCTCGTTTCTATAAGCTTTTTGATCTCTGCGTTTTCGCGAACGTCGTCGAGGGTTATGGGCTTTGACATATATATATTATATAATGTTTACTCGCCTTTTATCGCTTTATACAGCGGATCCTCCGAAAAATCTCTGTACTTGTCGTCGACGGTGCCGCCGAGTTCTTCGATTGCGTTCCGTATCTCGATAAACTCGGCATAGTCGCATTCGTCGAGGAGCGGATACAAATCCTCGGCGGCGCGGTCGTCGCCGTAACGCCCCATTAGCGCCGCGACGTACGCTCTGTTGGGATCGGTTTTTAAAAGCATTCTGAGTAGTTCCAAAATATCGTCGTCGCCCACCGCACAGTACGTGAGCGGCTCGACGTACATTTCTATCATGCCGACGTCGTCCGCTTTCTTTGCTCGCGCTATGAGATCGTTTTTGACCTCTTCCGCAACGTCGCACAGCGCTTCGACGCACATGTCCTTGACGCATGAATCTATGTCGTCGCGCTCTAACATGTCCATATAGAAAGTCGCCGCCGCCCCGCCGAGCTCGGCTATAATGCTGAGCGTAACGGTCAAAAGCTTTTCGTCGGCGGAAGACTTAGCGAGCTCGACGAGCTCGGGCAAAAGCACAGGCTCTGTCGCAAGCCTATCGAACAGAAGCGACGACGGATTGCGGTCGCCCGCGCACGAGCCCTTAAGTATTGCGACGAGGTCCTCGTTCGGCAGACGGTTAAAGAACTCGGACGGAGACAGCCCGCCTATCGCGCTTTGCGGCGACGTCGCCCACTTGTGATAGACTTCGTCGAGGTCGCGGGCAAAGTCGTCGGGCGAAGCGTATTCGCTCTCGTGCTCGCTGTAATATTTGTCAGCATAGTTTTCAAACAGCTTGTCAAAGTCTATGCAATAAAGCTCGTCGTAGTTTTTCATTTTGTTTTCTCCTTGTTGTTTCAGCGTAATACCTGTTCTATCTTTTTGCGCTCGCGCGTCGCGGCAGCCTTGGTCTTGTAGCCGAGCGCGAGCGGAAGCCTGTCGTCTTTCAGATCGTTTCCGCACGCGGACGTTATCAGATAGTACGCCTTGCATTCCTCTGTGACGCCATCGACGTCGAGCTCTGTCTTTTGCGCAAGCTCAACTAAGTCGTCAATGCGCTTTTCGCAAAGCATGAGAACGAACGCATACGCGATATAGTACCCCGGGGACAGCCCGCCGTCGAGCGTTTTTACGCAGTCGGACGATATCGGGCAATACGCGCGCTCCGTCAAAAACGGCTTGGTAGGTGCGATCGCGAGCAGCTCGCCCAGAACAATCGCTTTTACAATCGGCTCGACGTACGGCGAAACGAGCGAGTCGCGCATGCGGTCTTCAAGCCTGTCGTCGCTCGCAATCACTCTCACCGCGTCGAACATCTTGATGAGCAACCGCTTGTCGTTGCGGTATTCGAGCGTCAAAAAGAATTCGAGCGCGTACAAAAACATCTCGTTACTTAGCACTTCGTCGTCGAGCTCGCCGCTCAAAACAATGCTCAATAGGTTTTCCACTATCGCGGCAAGCACGCTCTGCGGCGCTTCGGCGGTGACCATAAACTTCTCGACGCGCGAGCGTGCCGTCATGTAGAGAAGTTTGGCGTTTATGTCGTCGTAGAATATGCGGGAAAGCTTATACATCTCGTCCGTCGCGTAGTCGCGCTCGCCGAGGTTATACATTATCTGCGCGTGAATGAGCCGCATTTCCATAATATTGAACTCGTCGATATAGCTTTCCAACAGCTCCGCCGCCGTCTTTTCGTCGCAGTAGTTTAGCGCCATGTCGAACGACTTATATAGGTGCGCAGTGTTGACGTAGTCCTTGACGTCTATATTTTTGAGCACCGCAGGGATGAGCTCGGTCTTGCCCTCCGCGCGGTAGAGCTGACACAAGAGCGCGCCGCCGAGCGCGCCGTGCGGTTTCATGCCCTCCGCCTCGTCGAGGAGCTTTTCCGCCTCGTCGAACCGCTCGATCTCTATGCAGATAAGAGCGCGCATGGTAAGCGCGAAATAATAGCGCTCGTCCGACTTTTTGATGTTAGCGAGAATGTCGAGCGCCCTATCCATATCGCCGCGATCGTAAGCGGCTTCGGCGGCATGAATTTCGTCGTGCGCGAAATTAGGCGTAACTTGAACAATGCTTTCGCTTCCTTCGGAGTTCGCCGCGTCGAGTACGACTTCGGCGTCGTTGTCGTCGTACTCATCACCGTAAAGATATGCGTTGATAAAATCGTTGAACTCGTAGCCGTCGCTCTTGTCGGCGCCGCGCTCGCCCTCGACGAGCGTTTCTTCCAGCGCGAAAATGTCGTCGCCCTCGCCCGAAAATGCGCCTGTCAGCCAATCCTTTTCGGCGACCACCGAGTTTACCCGCCGCGCGTCGTCGCCCGTCGGCTTGCCGCCGAACGCGATTATCTTCGATGTCGGTTTTTTATCGTCTTGCTTGTCGTCGTCCGAAAAATCACAATCGCCGTTTCCGCCGACGCCGCTTTCTATCTCGCCGTACTCGCCATCGAACAGCATATCGAAGTCGGGCGGACCGTCCTCAGACGAAATGAACAGCGCGCCGCACTCCGCAAGGTCGCTTATGACCTCGCCGAAATCGATATTGCGCGCTTTGAGCCACTTACAGCACTCGACAAACGCCACACCGTCGCGGCGAAGCAAAATCGCGGCGAGAAGATCGCGATACGCCTTGGTGCAGTCGGGGTTTCTGCTTATATACATCATGAGTTCGCGGTACGCAAGACAGACGAGCTCGTTGTCGTCGCTGTCGAGACACATTTGAAGGTACAGCATACCGCACGCCAAATGAAAATCGGCGTTGTGCTTTTCGTCGCGGTATTTTAAAAGATAGTCGATAGCGCCTTCGTAGTCAAACTCGCGAATACACTCCGAAAACTTCTTTTTGAAATGCGCGGCAATGCCGCCCTTGTCAAACTTTGTTATCACTTATCGTTTTCCCCGAGCTCTTCGGGCGCGTCATCGAGCTCAACGCTCGCGGCGGCGGGATTGTCGCTCTCGACGTTTGAGTCCATGGCCTCGGCATTTGAATTTACGCTGTCGGCAAGCTTGTCAAGCGCTTCGACGCTTTCGGCGTCGCCTTTGTCGTCGCTCTCCGTCAGGACCTGTTCGTGCTCTTTTTCGAGGCGCTCGAGGTCTTCCCTTCGGAACATCGGCGTAAGAGGCGTAATAGACGTGCCCTCGTCGATCGACTTTTTGCGCTTTTTGGGATTTTTATACGGCGAGGGCTGCTGCTTTTTCTGCTTGGCCTGCTGCTTTTCGTCGACGTCGTTTACGTCGTTCACCCGCTTGGTGTAAACCGCCGCCGAATCCGAAGCGTCTATCTTGTCGTACAGGAAACGCTCGTAGCAGGAGTGGCAGTACAGCGATATGACGAGCGTCGTAAACGAAAAGCCCAAAAACGCGTACAGCATGAACAGCAGCATCGTTATCCCGGGAATGAACGCGAGGTACATTGGAAGAAGCGCTATGCCGACGAATATTATCGACATGATGTGCGTTCCGAAAACGAACAGGAACGAGTTGCGTATGAGCACCATCGGGCGCATTTTAAACGCCGCATTCTGCGTCATGAAGAACGCGGTAAACAGCGACATGACAATCAAGAGAATGACGGAGAGCAATATCGACACGACTTTCAGCGGCGTGCTGATATAGTAAGTGTCGAAGTAGCCGAGCGAAAACACGAAAAACAGCAGCGTAAGCCCGAAAGCGAGTCCCATAAAGACCGCGCCCAGCCAGCACTTTCCTATACCGCGGAAAAAGTCGCGCACCGTTCTCGAGGGCTGCGCCCAAATAAGCTTTCGAATGACGTACAGGTTGCCGGCGACGCCAAGCGCAAAAATCGCTATGCACGGCACGAGCGCCGCGAATTCTATCACCTGATAGGAAAAGGTCATCATGGCGCCGCGGCTTGCAGCGTCGACAATGACGGGATAGCCTATGCCGAGGTTTGCCGAGTACGGCACGTACGAGCTGTTTACGGATATGTTGAGGTAGAACAGAATGACGACGAGCACAGCCGGCATTGCAAAAAGCGCCGTCAGCATGTTGAGGGCTACAATCGTTCCGAACCTGTGGAAAAACAGCTCCTTGAACATCTCCCACTTGGTCATTTTCATGCGTTCGGGCGTGAGGTCGGGCTTATTCTCGTTGCCGAACATCATGCGCTGAACGATATTCTTTCTCTTTTTCTTTTCGGTAGCGTCTTTCGCCATAACTTCTCCTTATGCCTTGCGCCCCGCCCTAAAATCGACGAGCTTTTGGAAAAGCTCGGTGCCGAGAAGCAAAGCTTTTTCGTCAAACGCGAACGTGTCGCTGTGAAGGGGCGAGCGCATTCCGTCCTTTCCCGTTCCCAACCACACGATACAGCCGGGAACCTTCAAGAGATAGTTGGAAAAATCTTCGGCGGTGTACCGCGGCGGCACGGCGACTGCGGCGTCACCCATGACCTTTCGCACCTTGTCGACGGACAGCGCGTCGTTTATGAGCGGCGGATACACGGCGTTTGTTATTATGCGGTGGCTTGTCCCGTAACGCTCGTCGGCGGCAATAAGCGCGCGCTCGATGTTGAGCATGACTTCTTCGCACGCTGCGCTGTCGAAAAACCTGAGCGTATAAAAGCACTTGCAGCTTTGCGCGACTATATTTCGCGCCGCGCCGCCCTCGATTTTGCCGAGATTGATAAGAAGCCCCTTGTCTTCCGCAATTTTTATCGCGGCGTCCGCAACATAAAGCGCCGCTCTTATCGCGTCGGCGCCCTTTTCGGGGGTAGCGCAGTGCGCGGCACGCCCCGTAATTTCAAAGTCGAATTCGACGCAGCCGGCAAACGTCCCGCCGTAGCAATACCCGACCTTGCCCATGTCAAGCTCAGGGCAAAGGTGCAGCGCGTATATCTCGTCCACGCCGTCGAGAACGCCGCCGTCAATCATCGTCTCGCTTCCGCCTATGCCCTCTTCACCGAATTGAAAAATAAACCTGAGCGGCACGGGCGGCGGAGTTATCGAATAAATCCTCGCAAGATTGAGAAGGTTTGCCGTGTGCCCGTCGTGCCCGCAAGCGTGCATGACCTCGCCCTCCGCGGCAAAGTCGCAGCCGGTAACCGCGACGTTTTCCTTGATGGGAAGCGCGTCGAAATCGGCGCGGAACGCCAATCTGCCGTTTCCCTTTCCCGCGTCGCAGTACACACCCGTACCAATCGTTTTGGGCTTATATCCGAAGCTTTTCAGCTCGTCGACTATAAACGCGGAAGTCTTGTACTCCTCGCCCGAAAGCTCGGCAAGGGCGTGCAGTTTTCTGCGCGTCACAGTCAAATACGAAAGCGATACACTGTCCATAATTGCATTATACACCAAACCGCTCTTTTTTTCAACTGTTTTCAATCGGTATATACGCTATTTTGCTCTGCTCCATGCGCTTGACCTTTGCATATAAAAATGGTATTATGTTCGAGTAACACAATACTCGGAGGATATCTTGCAGGCAAAGGTAGCCGTCGTCGGCGCGACGGGCGTCGTAGGACGCATGATGATAAAGGTTCTCGAGGAGCGCAAGTTCCCCGTAAGCGAGCTTCACCTCTTCGCTTCCAAGCGTAGCGCGGGCACAACGCTGGAATTTCGCGGCGAAAAAATAGCCGTCGAAGAGCTCACCGAGGAGAACGTCAAAAAGGCAAACGTCAAGTACGCACTGTTTTCGGCGGGCAGCGACGTCTCGCGCGACTTTGCGCCCGTTTTTGCAAAGCACGGCGCGGTCGCAATCGACAATTCCAAGTATTGGCGCATGGACAAAACGGTGCCGCTCGTCGTGCCCGAGGTCAATCCCGACTCGGCGTTCACCCACCGCGGAATAATCGCAAACCCCAACTGCTCGACCATTCAGGCAGTCGTCGCGTTAAAGCCGCTTCACGACGCATTCAAGATAAAGCGCATAGTGTACTCGACTTATCAGGCGGTGTCGGGCGCGGGACGGCAAGGCATTGACGATCTTAAGGACGGCATTGCGGGCAAGCCCCCCAAAAAATTCCCTCACCCGATAGCGTACAACATCATTCCGCACATCGACGTTTTCGATGACGACGGGTACACCTTCGAGGAAATGAAGATGGTAAACGAGACGCGCAAGATTCTGGGCGACGACTCGCTCAAAATCACGGCGACGACGGCGCGCGTGCCCGTCATGTACGGTCACAGCGAAAGCATAAACGTCGAGTTTTATAAACCCGTCACCCGCCGCTCGGCGCTCGAAGTGCTGAGTAAAGCGCCCGGGCTTGTCGTGGTTGACGACGTCAAAAACAACACCTACCCCATGCCGCTCGACGCGGAAGGGACGGACGAGGTCTACGTCGGGCGCGTCAGGCAGGATTTTTCGGTGGACAGCGGGCTCAATCTTTGGGTCGTTGCCGACAACATCCGAAAGGGCGCCGCTTCCAACACCGTGCAGATTGCGGAGCTTCTCAATTCACGAGGATAGAATTGCAGCGGCAAGCAATTTTACTCATAGAATAAAAAACAATGACGAAAAATCTTGCGCTTGCATAGATTATTCGTGCGAGGTAAACCATGGCACTTTTTAAAGGTTGCGGCGCGGCGATGGTCACGCCGTTCGGCAAGGACGGACAGATAGACTACGCCGTTCTCGAAGGCTATATCGAGCATCTCATAGACGGCGGAGTATCCGCGCTTTTGCCGTTCGGAACCACGGGAGAGCCCCCTACCGTCTCGCCGGAAGAGTATAAAAAAGCGACGGAATTTATCGTCTCGCGCGCAAAAGGCAGAGTGCCCGTCATAGTCGGCGCGGGAAGCAACAGCACCTCGCACGCCGCCGAAAAAGCGGCGGCAGCAAAGAGCTACGGCGCGGACGGCGTACTCGTCGTGACTCCGTACTACAACAAATGCACGCAAAAAGGGCTCGTAGAGCACTACAAAGCGGTCGTAAAGGCGGCGGGCGTGCCCGTTCTCGCCTACAACGTTCCCGCGCGCACCGGCGTCAACATCGCGCCCAAAACGCTCGTCGAGCTCAAAAAAGCAGGCGTCGTCGGCGTCAAGGAAGCGAGCGGCGACGTCGACCAATTTCATGACGTCGCAAAGGTGTGCGACGACGTAGGTCTCGATCTGTACTGCGGCGACGATATATTAACGACTATGGCAATTTCGCTCGGTAGCATAGGTACTATATCCGTCGCGGCAAACCCCGCGCCCAAAGAGATTAGCGCGCTGTGCGCCCTCGCCCTCGGCGGCAAGTACGAAGAAGCGCGCGCACTGCAATTCAAGCTATCCGAATTTATTCACGCGCTTTTCATAGAGGTCAACCCTATCCCCGTCAAAAAGGCTATGCAGTATATAGGAATTGACGTAGGTATCCCTCGCCTGCCGCTTACCGAGCTCGAACCCGAGCACGCGGAAATACTCAAATCCGAAATGATTAAGGTTGGTTTAATCAAATGAAAAAAGCGTTCATAGTAGGAATAAACGGAAAAATGGGAAAAATGCTCGTCGATCTCGCCGCCTCGTGCGGATACGAGATTTCGGGCGGGCTTGACACCGCGGCGGACGGAAAGGCGGTGTTTACGAATGCGGCACAGGTAAACGTAAACTACGACGTCGTCATTGACTTTTCCCGCCCCGCTACGCTTCCCGAGGTAGTCGCGCTGTGCTGTGCTCGCGGCGTTCCCGCGGTAATCGCGACAACCGGATATTCGGACGGCGAGCTCGCCGCAATAGCCGAGCTTTCCAAGTCCGTGCCTGTTTTCCGCTCGGCAAACATGAGCCTCGGAATAGCCGCGACAAAGGCCGCCGCTGTCGCCGCAAAAGCGGTGCTCGGCGACGCTTTCGACATAGAGATAGTGGAAAAGCATCACAATCAAAAGGCGGACAGCCCGTCGGGCACCGCCCTGCTCCTTGCCGACGCGCTCGCGCCCAAGGATAAACAGATATTCGGCCGCGACGGCAAGCGCAACCACGGCGAACTCGGCATAACCTCCGTTCGCGGCGGCGGCGTCGTCGGCGAACACGAAATCGGGTTTTACGGCGAGGACGAAATCGTCACCGTTTCTCACTCGGCGCGCTCTCGGCGGCTGTTTGCGGCGGGCGCGTTCAAGGCCGCCGACTTCTGCATGGGAAAGCCCGCGGGGCTGTACGACATGGACGATCTAGTCAAAGAGATTTTAGGTTAAACAATTATTTCACAAAAAAACGCCGAGCTTTATGCTCGGCGTTTTGGTTTGAATTATCAGAATTTGACGTCCAAGGTTACGGGACGGTTGGCGGCGAGCTTCAATCCGATAACGAGCCCGCGCGTATCGTCGAACTTTTGCGCGTCTATCTTTTTGGGCATTTTCGCCGTTTTTGGAAGCTGAACGTCTATCACGACGGCGCGCTTCGCCTTTAATTTTGCGACGAGCGAGCCCTTCGAGACGTCCCATTCCATTCCCACTTCGACGCCTGTGCGCGTTTGAAAGCCCGAAATCGAGCCCTTTTCCGTCGCAGAACACACCGCGGGAAGAAGGTGTATCGTGCTCGGCGTGGACTGTACTATCGATTCTTGTATCGCGCCCGCGACGATTACGTTTACGTACGGAACGGGCTGGGCCCACAGCTCACGCTTGCCGCTGCCCATGCCGCGCCAGTCGTCGGAGGCGAATACGAGGTTGCCCATAGCCATACCGCGTACGAGCGCGTTGATCTGCTCGTACACACCGTCGCCGTCGCCGAGACGGGCGTACACGTCGGCATACCGAGCGAGGTCGGACGCGGTCATGTTTTCGCGCGCGGTCGTGCCCTTTTTGCGTGCGGTTGCGCCGAATGCCTTGATCAGCTCGACGTTGTCTTGAAGCCTATAATCGGGATATACCGGATAGAACATCGCAACCGACGGCGCTTGGGGATTGTCGGTGCAACGGTCGTCTATATACTCGCTGACCGTGCCGTCCGAATTGATTTTGTACGGAGGAATCTTTTTGAGCATATCCTCCCACTTGATGACCTCCGCCTTGTACATCGAAGCGGTCGCACTGCCCTCAATGAGGTTTTTCAAAAGGTTGCGCGCAATCGCGAAGTCGATAGTCGCGTTTTTGGCAATGGCGTGCTCCTCGCCCGTGCCCACGAGGTTTCCGGGCGTAGAAAACGGCGAATACGACGGCGACGACTCATAATACTTGAGGTCTACGAGCTTGAAGAATTCCTCATAGAATGTCGCCGCTTCCTTCATGAACGGCAGTGCGCGCGTCTTTAGGAACTTCGTATCGTCGGTGAACAGCGCATAGTCGTAGAACAGATTGCCGAGCCACCCCGCAACGCCGGTGAAGTGAATCATATCCTCGCTGACGTCGCCCGGGAATCCCGTCGACGGCGAGGTCGTGTACGGAACGAAAATTCCGCGGCAGCCGTAAAGGCGCGTCGCGTTGTATTTGAGAGCGGGCATGACCGATTCGTAAAGCCTGAACACGCTCTCGGCAAAGTCGTTGAGGTTGCCGGCCTGCGTCATGTCGTACACCGCTTCGAGGTCACCCGCGGCGCAGATTGCGGCGTCCACCGCTTTATAATCGCCGCACCACAGGCCGTACGGTGCAAACGGTCGCGCGTCGGGACGCGAGCCCGTAATCATCAGGTATCTGCCGTACGCCCACAGTTTTTCGATGAGCGCCTTGTCGGTGTCGCCCGTCTGCACGGCGCGAGCCACGGCGTCGTCGACGTAGCTGTCTGTAGCGTCGCTCGCAAAATCCACCTCCGCCGAGTTGAACAGCTTTTGGTGGAGCGCATGGTGTTCTTTGAGCAGCTTGTCGTAAGTGAGCTTGCTGAGCTCGGAGAGCGCCGTCCTGCCGTCCTTCCACGCTTTTTCGCGCTGAGTCTCGATAAACGGCTTTATGAGGACTATGACCTTTTCGGCGCCCGACACCTTGATCGCATCGCCTACGATAACTTCCCTGCCGCCGTAGTAATTTACAAGCGCGACCGCGCCGAAATCTGCTCCCGACGAGCTGCGCGCCGAATAGTACAGCATGTGCTGTTCGGTCTTTTTGGTGACGTTTTCGGGCACGGCGCTGACCGCGACGGGGGTGCGTGCGTTGAACTTGTCGTGCATATCGAAAGAGAACGTCGCCTCGATGTTCTTTTGACCGGTGCGGGTTATCTCATAAACAATGATATCGCGCGCGCGAGAGACGAACACGTTCCTCGCATAGCGCGTCGTGCCGTCCTTAAACGACACACTGGCCGCCGCGCTCTCCAAATCGAGCTCGCGGCAGTAGTCCTTTGCGCACTTGTCGAGTTTCATCTCTATATTGAAGTCGCAAAGCGGCAGAGGATAAGCGATTTGCGGGCGGAAGCCCTTCTTTATGAGCTCCGTCGAGAGGATTTTTTCGGCGCCGAGAAAGTCTCCGTCGTCGATTTTGGCGCGCACTTCCTTTACCTTGTCGGACACGTCCTGCACGCCCGAATCCTTGCCCTGCCACCAGAGGTCGCCGTGCGTGATCATTATGCTGTCGTTTGCCGCACCGCCGTAAACGGACGCGCCTATGACGCCGTTGCCGAGCGGCAACCCTTCGCGCCAGCGGTGTCCCCACCAAGAAGATGGCCGTGAAAATCTTAAAGTATTCTTAGGCTTGCGTGCTGCTGCCATTTAACTCACCCCTGTTTTATCGCTTTATGCCTAGAATTATAGCACATTTTTTGGGGCTTTGTAAACTATTCAAGCATATTTTTACCGCCCAAAACGCCAATTATTTGAAAAAACTCGCTTTTTTAGGGCTAAAACAGCCCTCTAAGACATTTTATGCCCGCGGCGAGAATTATGTCGCGCACTTTTGGGCGCAATTTTCGGAATGCGCTTTTCGACGCTTCGCGCGCCGATTTTGCCTTTTGCGCATCAAAAAAGGCCCGATTCAATCGGGCCCTTTCGTCGTTTACTTTTACAGCGAGCGCTTGAGCACTATTCCGCCGCGCAGACCGTGCAAGACGTCCTGACCGTTGTACTCGCGGACTATAGCGTTCCATTCGTCGATTTCGCCGAGCGGGTTCTCGCCCGTTTCGTCATACACGAACGAGTAGTGTTCCTCGTATTCGATCGTCGAAGGGCTCGAGCCTTCTATTGTCAGCGTGAAGTTGCCGTCGGCATAGCCGCAAGGCAGGCGCAACACGATCTCGTCCTCGTTGTAGAACTCGTACTTCATGCCGTCGGTCTCGGCGTCCGAGGTGTTGGGCGCTACGGTGATAGACGTTATCTGACGCGCCGACGGTATTGTCAGTATTACGGACGACAGCGAGCCGTAAGCGGATTGGACGGTGTACTTGTCGTCGCCGTGCACGATGTCGGGCTCTGCCGAAAGAATAATCCTGTCGCCGTAGTTTACGTTTTTGTAGTAATAATTGTTGGCGGCGTCCCACTCGAGGTCGTTTACCGCATAGCGAATGTACTTGTAAGCCATGAGGTCTTTGACGACGAGCTTATGCGACGAGCCGTCCCACACGTAGACGATCGAGTCGTTGTATATCGCGTCGTTGTACGACTGCACGTCGGTTATTGTCTGACCGAACGTCGCGCCGAACCCGCCCGAAAACAACGCTACGACAACGCCGATGACGGCTATTACGCTTACGCCGAAGTAGTTCTTGTAGTTGACGGCGACCTTTTCCTTTTCGACGCGGCGAACTTCGCGCTCGGTGAATTTACCCTTTTTGGCACGGTCCTCCACCCTTTCGGTGACGGTGCGCTCGACGCGCTGTGTGCGCTTAGGCAGCTTTTTGGCGAGCTTGTCGAACACGACTGCAGAGCGGTCGAGATACGGCACCGCAACGCCGAGCATTCCGGTAAACAGCATCATCGTCACGGGAAGCATGTAGAGCGGCAACAGCTCGGTCAGCATGGACATTCCCGACAGCATGAACGGCATGCACAGAATTACCGGCACGACGTATATGAACAGTCTGTCAAAGCCGAAGCCGAAGCGGTCCTTGAGCTTGCCGTTGAGGCATATCGTTACGAGAAGCACCGCCGAGAGCAGCAGTCCGAGCCAAGACACAAGATACGACGACGCGGGAGCCGCAAAGCTCATTATCATGCCGACAACGCCGAATACGAACGCCGTGCCGCGCACCGTGTCGGACGAGGTTACCTTGAACAGCTTTTTGAACAGCGAGGTAAGCCCGAACGACGAGGCGAGCGATATGAGCATTGCTGCGAAGAATATTCCGCCGTTGAAGTAACGTATCTGCGTAATCGCGTGTATGGGAAGCACGCCGAAGCCTGTCAGCATGAGCGTCACGAGGAAATACGCCGCGAACATTGCGACGAGCGTTCCGGCAATAACCAAGAGCTCAACGCCGCACGCTATGAGCAATTTCTTTATAGAGAAGGTCTTTTTGACGATGAGAAGCGCGACGTTTACGCCGAGCAGTATGAGAATCAATGCGCCTATGACGTACGATGCAATCGAGTTGTATGCAACCGTGCCCCAATCGAAGTACGAGAAGAATACGCTCTCGTTTCCGTCCTCCGCCGATACGTCTTTGCTCGCTTTGGCAAATGCTTCGACGTAGTTTTTCAAAAACGCAGACTGCTGATTGATGATCGAATCGGGAATATTTTTTGCGGTATCGTCGAGCGAGCCGTACGCGTCAAGCCCGCCGAGCACGGCGACCTGAATCGCGGGAACGTCACCGAAACCTTTTACCGCATTGGACTTGATGTTGTCGGGTATGGAGGTGTTTACTACCGACGAATTGAATATGCTGCCCGAAATCTTCGTATATGCGTTGATGTAGTCAAGCCCCGCCCCGCTCGCGTCGGTAAGAGCGAGCGTGCCGCTGTTGCCGTATGCGTCGAGACTGATGCCGACCACGGCGCGCGACGCGACTTCGTCAAGGCCCTTGAACGATTCGAAGAATGTGTACACGCCGTACGCCGCGCCGAGCTCTTCGGTGAATACGACGACGAGGTCGTTTTCGAGCTTGGCGTTTTTCTCGACGAGATCCCTTAACGTTTCGATTGCAACCGCGACGAACGACGCGTTGTCGGCGGCGCCGTAGGTGTCGGGACGGGTGTCGTACCGAACGGTAACAATAACCGCGCCGGACTGCTTGGTAAAGTCTTTATCGGCGTGCGCCTTCCTCGTCTGAGTCGAAGGAATGGCGGCTATTACGTTTGTAATCTCTTTGCCTACGTAGTATCCGTCGGTGCCGGCGGCGTTTTGGAGAGTTACGGACGGCTGCGAGGTCATGATCGTTACGGTCGGGACGGCGGAGTTTGCGTTGCTGTTGCTCGCCCACTCGGTAACCGTCGTGACCAGCTCGTCATCGTCCTCCTCGCCTTCCTTGACTTCTTCGGCGAGTATGAACCTGCTGCCCCTGGTGAGCTCTTGCACGATATAGTCGCGCGCGGAATCTATGCCCGCACTCGTCATGGACGAGCGGACGTCGCTGCTCAATTCCTTGATATGCGCCCTGACGGACTTAACGTAACCCGCGCCGTACGCCTCGGGACTGTAGCCGCAAACGCCGTCGACAATCGAGAAGATCATTACGATCAAAGCGACAAGCGCCAAGACGGGATAATACACGAGCTTGAACGTCCTGCTCATGCCGCTCGCCGCGCGGCGGGGCTTTGTCGTTTGCTTTGCGGGCTTGTCCTTTTTGGGTTTTTCCGGCTTTTCGATTTTTTGCGGTGCAGGCTCTTCGTCCGACTTTTCTTGGACGGCAGAACCGTCGGCAGTATCCGCTTCCGACTTTTCCGCTTCCGCCGCTTCTGCGGCGTCCGATTCCGCCGGCGTTTCCGCTTGCGCCTCGGGCTCTTGATCTGCGACGGGCTCGGCCGAGTTTTCCTCCGGCTTCATTGCCTCGTCGTTTATCACGTTCTCTTCGTTACTCATTACTTCTCCGAATGATAGTATAGGTATATTGGTATTTTAACATACTCCGCAATTTATTACAATCAATTTTAGTGTGTTTTTAAAAATAATCTTACTTCTTTTGAAAAAGAAGTAAGCAAGAAAACTTCGGTGTTGGGTGTTTACTTATATAATTCGTTTATTGTTACGCCAAATTAGTTTTGTGCCGTTACTAATCTCTCGACGCCGCCGCATTGTCCCGTTTGTGTCTTGACATATACTCTATTGAGGCATATAATTGTTTTGAAATGCAGCAGGACGTTTTATTTTCCATACTGACAATACTGTTGTCTCAGCGCAAGACGTCGCGCGCCGCTCTTTCCGAGCGGTTTTCGCTAAGTCCGCGGACGATATCGCGGTATCTGCGCACTCTCGAGGATTCGGGCGTGCCGATAATTTGCGAGCCCGGGCGGCACGGCGGCATCATGCTTTACGACGACTACACGCTCGACAAATCGTTCTTTTCGGAGGCCGAAACGCTACGAATAAAGGATGCGCTCGACCGCACCGAAAATGAGTACGGGGATCGCGCCAACCGCGCGATAATCGAAAAGCTTGACAGCATGGACAAAGTGCGCGAGCGCGACAGCTACGCCGTCAAGCAGGACGACCTTTTTATCGACTGCGACTACGAACAGGCTGCGGTCGTTCGCCCCAAGATAAAGCTGTTTTCCGCGGCAATCGAGCAGCGGCGTGTCGTCGACATCAAGTACACCGACGCGCGAGGTTACGTTTCGTTCCGCTCCGTCGAGCCGTACACGCTCGTTTTCAAGGCGGGCGCCTGGTACATATACGCGCTGTGCCGCCTGCGCGGGGATTTTCGGCTGTTCAAGCTGACGCGCATAAGCGACATGCGCGTCACGAGCAAGAGCTTTACGTGCACCGAGAGCAAGCTTGTGGAAAAGCTTGGGCTCGAGTTTTACAACGAGGTGTACGCAGACCTCGAGTTCGAGCTGTTCCCTACCGTTACGGACAGCATAGTCGATTGGCTGGGCGTCGACGCCGTGAGGGAACGCGGCACCAAACTGTACGCCACCGCCGAAGTGCCGCTAAACGACGCGCTGTACAAAAAGCTTCTCTCCTACGGCTCGTCGATAAAAGTCATTTCCCCGCCCTTTCTCGCAGAGCGTCTCGCCGAAGAAGCGCGGCTCATGCTAAGCGTCTACGACAAGGGCACCGACTGAATAATTTTCGCGCCGCGCCGCATACTATCGGCATGGACGACAGATTGGAAGAAGAACACGACTTCAAAAGGACGCTGCGCGAAGCAAAAGACCTCGACCGTGACGAGCGCGTCAATCATGCGCGCAGGCTCGACTCCGAAATGGCGTATGAACTGCTCGCGGTAAATTCGTCGATGGGAATGTTCGGCATGGAAGAGAGCGCCGCCGAGCTCATGCGCCTACAGATGGCGCAAGAGCTACTTTACAAGTACAACGAGCAAAACGACGCGGAAAAATAATTTACCAACAATGAAAATCGGCAAGCCGTTTCGAGCCTGCCGATTTTTGCTTTGCGGTAAATTATTCGTGAATAAACCGTCTACGCCGCTTTGGCGATTGTGAGTGCGTGCCCCGTCGCAGACGTGATTGTCGCCGTGTAGGTTACTTCGTCGACCGTAATATCATGGCTTGTCGTGACGGAATCGCTTAGATTGTCGAGGACCACCGCGTCGTGTCCGTCAAGCGTGAGCGAAACCGCAATAACTGTTACCGCGTCGCTTGCGAGCGACACGACGTACGTACCGTTCATATTTATCAACGTGCCGTCCACGTCCTTGACGGTAGATATCTCGTATTCGATTGAAGACGTATATTCGAATGTTTTGTCTTCGTCGTTGAGAGTTATCGTTATGTGATAAATCACGTTGCTCAAGTTGCTTGCGCCGTTAACTCTGATGGTCGTCGTGAGATTGAGACTATATACGCCGTCTCCGACTTTGACAGGCTTTTGATACGTTACGGTGCCACCCGCCTGATAGCGCACACTGCGACCGCCGACGCGCATCGTCGTGCCGTCAGAAACGGTTACGTCCGTTCCCGCCGCGTCGTTAAATTGCAGAACAAGCTTGCTCGCCGACACGGTTTTTCCGTTGTAGGTGCAGGAGTACGGCTCAAACGGCGTTGCCACGGAGAAGATGAAGCCGTCCTTGAGCGTAACCGTGTACTTGACGCCTTCTAACTCAAATGTAATCGTATCGCCTATGGTGAGCGTTATTGCCGCGCCGCCGTACGTGCCCTCAACCGTTCCGTACCCGAGCGCGAATACGAGCGTCGTGTCGGTATCCTCGTCGCGGTATGTTACCTCCGTACCCTCGAGCATATAGACAATGCCCTCGTAAGTAAGCGCGCCGTCCGCACCGAACGTTCCGGTCTTTTGCGAGCCGTCGAGAAGATAAACCGTCACGCCGCTTGCGCTCTTTTCGTACACGCCGAGCACCGTGCCGTCCACCTTCGCCCTGCCGTCGAGAACAAACGCTCCGTCGAGCTTGACGGTGTAGTAGGAAGCGGGCGCCGCTTCTGCAATGCACACGCAAGCGGAGTACTTAGACCACGCCTCCGACGAGTAGAATGCGAGGGCAGTCTCGACGCTTTGCACGCGAACCTGCGCGTACTTGGCGTTGAATATTTCCTCGTCCTTTGCTATGTCGGGAAGCGTACCGCCCTCCAACACGAGCGTGAACGACGTCCAGGCAAGCCTTGTAAACGCGCGCGCACCGATCGAAATGAGCTTGTCGCCGAGCACGACGGTTTTGAGCGCGTCGCATTCGCGGAACGCCGCCTCGCCCACCTTTTCTATCATGGGGAGCGATATCTCTTCGAGGAAAATGTTGCCGAAGAATCCGTACTTTTCTATTATGCGCACGTTGGGCGCGTTTACGCTGACGAGATACGAGCACCATTCAAATGCGCTCTCGCCGATTATGCGTACGTTTTTGAGGTCGACCGAGGTGACGTTTGTCAGATTGAAAGCCGAGCCGCCGATTTCTATGACCGAATCGGGCACGACTACTTCCGTTGCGCTTCCGATGTACGCGAGAAGCACCGTTCCGTCGTCGCTTAAGACGAAGTCGTCGACTATTTCCGTGAACGTCTTTGCCGCACGGTTGAGGCGGAAATAGTCGTATTTGCCGGTTGAGGGATTCATGAGCCGATAGACCGTCTCGTCGAGCACCTCGTACGCGCGAGCGCTTATTACGCCGCGCTCGTTGATATAGTACGCCGTGCGGCCGCCGTCGAGAATCATGACCGACCAGTCGCCCGCCGTCGCCGACAGCAGCGTGAGCTTCCATTCGTCGTTGACTACTACGTACACGCCAATTTGAGTAGCGTCGTTGGTGTTGACGAGCGCGATGATAAAGTTGAAGCCGTCGCCGCCGCTACTCGGAATAAACTCATATTCGTTGTTGCCGAGCGCATTATACGTGCCGCTCGCTACAAGCTTTTTGCCCTCGTCGTAAATCTTAGCGCCGCCGTGACCGTCGAGAACGAGCGTCGTCTCGCGAATGATATCGCCGTCGAGAAGGCTGTACGTGCCGCGCTCTGCGCCCACCTTGACTACGGTGCTCTCTTCCTTGCCGCGTTCGATAACCTCAAACGTGTATATCGCGACCACTCTGCCCTTTACCTTTTCGAGGAAGAGCAGCAGGCCGTTTTCTTCGGCGAGCATTCCGAAATAGCCCTTGCCGGTACTGTCAATCCAGGTCGCCTCGCCGTACTCGTCTGTGACGATAATTCCGCCGCCTTCGACGTTGTAAATGTGATTGAGCGCCGCGTCCTCTTTGATGTATATATAGTAGACGGTACCGCCCGAAACGAGCTCGTCAAGCACGAATGTAAACTTAACTCCGTCCGCCGTAAATGTGTATACGTTTTTGTCGACGGTATACGTGCCGACGGTTTCGGTGAGCTCGCCGTCGGTGTATGCGCCGAGAACGGCATTGCCGTCGCCGTCGATAAAGATGTAGTCGGGACCGATATAGGCGTTTTGGTAAAGCAGGTATCTGCCCGCGTCGTCGCCCACTACGGTAAAGCCCGAAACACTCGCCCCGCTGTAATTGAGCACTATATTAAAGCTCTCGTTCGTATTTATGCCGACGAGGTGGTATAGCGTGTGGTCGATTTCCACAAAGCAATGATGATCGCCGCTCCCGTCGGTGTAAATCGCTCTTCCGAAGCCGTCGAGAACAAGTTTTTTGCCGCCGTCCGTCACGGTCAGCTTTGCGTCTTCGGAGTACTGCGAGAAGTACGGCACGCCCTTCGCCTTGCCGACGACGAAAACGAATTCGCCGTACTGCTCGAGGACGTCGTCGGTAAGAGTTTTGCCGTACGCGACCGACGTCATGGCAAAGCTAAATGCGCCGTCTATTTCGGCGGGCTCGTAGGTTCCGATCATGCCGACTTCGTAGTTATAATCGCCGTAATAGCTTTCGAAAAGGAATAGCACTTCGGCTTTGCCGTCGCCGTAGAGCCGAAGCTTGGACGTATTGTATTCGCCCGCCGCAAACGAGATGTAGTATTCGCCCGCCTCGCCGCCGACAACGGTAAAGCTGTTGTCCTTGGAATACAACACAAAGCCGATATCCACTCCGTCATCCGAGGTGAACGAAATCAGCGTGTACTTATACATCATCAGCTCGTCGTCGTATTCGGTGATTTTGACGTATTTACCTCCGACTATGTCGCCGCTTGCTTTAGTGTAGGCTGCACCGGCGACGCCGTCGAGCTCGAGCGTTTCGCCGCCCGCGCCGGTATATTTTCCCCATTTGCCGTCTCGCTCTATGAACACGCCGATTCTAATCGATTCGCCCGTCGCAGAGTTCCACGCGTCCTCGTGATAAAGCTCGTAATAATAATAGTTGCCGTTAAAGACTATGTTAATCGCGTCGGCGCTGTGGATGTTATACGTTCCGGTCGTCGAACCGTATTCGTCGGTGAGCACCGCCACGCCGTAGCCGTCGAGCTCAAGCTTGGGCAGCGAATAGCCGTCGCCGTCGGGCGTGTAATAGGTGCCGTACACCGCTTCTCTCATGTAGAACACGTCCACGCCGTTTATTTTGTCGACGCGGAAATAGAAGCCCCCGCCCGAATGCGGAGAAATGTAGCGCAGTTCACCCGTCTCCCTGTCGGTTGTAAAGACGCCGTGTTCGGGGACGCCGTCTATTGGGAATGCAGCGCCGTCGTAACCGTCGAGCTCGAGCGTTACGCCCTCGATGAGATCGCCTGTGCGTACCTCGGCGCCCTTGTACGTGACGTGCATCGCCTCGTCGTACCATGCGAATGTGCCGCCGCTCGCCGAAATCCTGCCCGACAGCGTCTTGCCCTCTATCGGAGTAAATGTGAATATGCGCGTCGATTCGTTATATACGCCCACCTTTTCGCCGAGCCCCTCGCGCCAAAGGACCGCCTTGCCGCTCATGCTCTTGGGAAGGAAAATATAGTCGGCGCCGCCGTGAATGTCGCCGTAACCCTTTTCCCAGGTCGCGTACAGCGCGACGTCACCGTCGAGCGTAATACTGTCGCCGACTGCGTAAACGGGCTCGCCGCCGCGAACGGTTGCCCAGCCCGAAAAGCGGTAGCCGCGATTTTGAACGCCGCACTCCGCAATGACGACTTCCTTGCCGTAAAAGCCGGTAACAACTTCGGGCTCGCCCGCCGCGCCGTCCGGCCCGTCGAGATAGTACGTGACCGTGCGCGGCGCACGCGCCAAGTACACGGTAAACGTCTCGGACTTGCCGAGCGCGGAAGATGTTATGCTGTTTTGCGCACCCTCGTCAATCACATAGTCTTTGACAGTCGGAACATAAGTAAAGCTCTCGCCGTACCAGGACTTTCCTTTTTCGGACTCAGGCTCGCCGTACGTGCCGTCGACGTTTTGCTTGTAGATGTTGACGGTGTAGGATGCGAGATACTTTGCCGTAAGCGTCAGACCGCCTTTGGGCATTTTTGCGCCGTCCGCGAGCTTATCGCCGCCGTCGAACCAACCGCCGAACTCCAGACCGCTTTCGGGCGTCGGCGTCTTGTCTGCAAGAAACGCGGAAAGCGAGGCCCCGACTGTTACGTCATATTCGGTAACCGCGATCGTCCCGCCGTTGCCCGCGTCGAGGATGAGTTTTGCTTTTTTCGATTCAGTCTTGGGATCGTCCGATCCGCCGCACGCGGCAAGCGCGAACAAGCTCAAAGCTATGATAAGTCCGAACACCGCAAGCATTGCGCGCCGAAAAGTCGCTTTCATGTGCCGTCCTCCGTTTTTCGTACACCGTGAGAATATATACACACTATATATCCTTGCAACGGTTATGTATGATTATACCAAATTTCGGCACGGCAGTCAAACAAATGCCGTATCAAACACGCCGTTTAAAGTCCCAATCAATGCCATTGGTGTGCATTTTTGTAAAAAAGCAAATGTACATTCTCCCAACCCCAATAGAACACACCCGATAGCGGGCTGTTTTTGACTCTTGCGGCGTTAAGCTCGCTCATAGTAGACCCGCTACAATTTCGCTCGCTTGCCTTGCAATAGCCTAAAAACAGTCTCGCTTCGGGCGCGTAGCGTTTTTACGGAGCAAATCGCAAGGATAGACGTGCGAAACGGAGCGAAATTGTACTTGGTAGTACTATGAGCGACGCTTCGCGCGTATAGACTGCGAGTTGCCCGTAAAAATGGTTCGGTTGAGGTTGGGAGAATGTAAAATCGCACACAAAACGCTTGCAATATTTTTATGCCTGTGATATAATCTCGATATCCGCCGGTGTGGTGGAATTGGCAGACGCGCCGGACTCAAAATCCGGTGGGCTAATCACCCGTGTCGGTTCGACTCCGACCACCGGCACCAAAAATCGGAAATGCGCAAAGCATTGCCGATTTTTACTTTTTACTATACACTTATAATTTGCCCAATAAAAATATGTTCTTTAAAAAGGGTTGCGTTTTGCGGGCGAATATATTATAATGTATAGGAAATTTTACTTTCGGATCGGTTATGAAAAACAAGATAAAAGCCGCGGTGATAGGCGCTAACGGCTACGCCGGCGCAGAGACCGCACGCCTTCTTTTTTCCCATCCGCAGGTCGAGCTCGTAGCTCTCACGAGCCGCGCCAACAGCGGAAAACAAGTGTGCGAAATCATCCCGGGCATTGATAAAAGCCTCGTATTTGTCGACGCCGACGCCCCCGCAATCAAAAAGGCGGACGTCGTTTTCGTCGCGCTGCCGCAGACGGCGGGCGCGCAGATTGTCGGCGAGCTCATCGACGGCGGAGTTCGCGTCGTCGACCTGTCGGCAGACTACCGCTTTGACGACGTCGATACGTACAACCGCGTCTACGGCGTTACGCATCCTCGCCCCGACCTGTCTCAAATGGCGGTGTACGGGCTTTGCGAGCATAACCGCGAAAAAATCAAGTCCGCGAAGCTCGTCGCAAACCCCGGGTGCTACGTTACGAGCGCCCTGCTCCCCCTGCTTCCGCTCGCAAAAGCAAACCTCGCGACCGACATCATTATCGACGCGAAAAGCGGCGTGTCGGGCGCGGGCAGAAAGAGCGACGAGGCGTATTCGTTCTGCGCGCTCGACGAGAGCTTTAAGGCGTACGGCGTTTTCACGCACCGCCACGCTCCCGAGATTGCGGAAAAGTTAGGCACGCCCGTTCTTTTCACTCCCCACCTTTTGCCGATCAAGCGCGGAATACTTTCCACAATATACTTCAAGACAACCGACGCAAACAAAGCGGAGTCGATTCTCAAAACCGCATACGAGAACGAGCCGTTCGTATCGTACTCGCCCGCGCTTCCGCAAATATCGGAAGTCGCGCACACCAACCGCTGCGTGTTTTCGGCGAAGTTCGAGGAGACCCGCGGCATAATCGTTTCGGTAATCGACAACCTATTGAAGGGTGCGGCGGGACAAGCCGTGCAAAACATGAACATCATGTTCGGGCTCGACGAAACGGCGGGACTCCCCACAGTTTCGCCGATATAACGGCATAACGGCAAAAATCGAATCATTATATATTAAGGTTGACAACATGAAAGACAGTTACAAGCAGACAATAGAGCGCGCCAACATCATTTGCGAAGCGCTCCCGTACATACAGAAGTACCGCGGCAAAACGCTCGTCATCAAGTACGGCGGCAACGCCATGAACGACGAAGCGATCACGACGACCATACTTCAAGATATCGCCGCGCTCAAAATCGTCGGCGTAAACCCCATACTCGTTCACGGCGGCGGGCCGGAAATCAACAAGATGCTCTCACGCCTCGGCATAAAACCGCAGTTCAAAAACGGTCTGCGCGTAACCGACGAGGCGACGATGGAGATTGCGCAGATGATTCTGTGCGGCAAGATCAACAAGAACATTGTCGGCGAGCTCAATTCGCTCGGCGTCAAGGCGATCGGGCTGTGCGGCAAGGATTCGCAGCTCATCAAGGCGGAAAGTTACGACGGCGAGCTCGGCTACGTCGGCAAAATCACAGAGATCAACTCAAAGCTTCTGGAAATCCTCGCCGAGGACGAGTTCGTTCCCGTAATTGCGTCCATTGCGACAGACGACGCCGGCAACAGCTACAACGTGAACGCCGACGTCGCGGCGGCGGCAATCGGCGCCGCCATGCACGCCGAAAAGCTGCTGTTCCTGTCCGACATCGACGGCATTATGTCCAACAAGGACGACAAGGAGACGCTTATCGACCGCATTTCGGTAGCCGAGCTTCGCCGCATGATAGACAGCGGCGCGGTGTCGGGCGGCATGGTGCCCAAGGCGAACAGCTGCATAGACGCAATCGAGCGCGGAATAAACAGCGTGTTCGTTCTCAACGGCACGCTCCCCCATTCCATACTTTTGGAGCTTTTCACAGACGACGGCGTCGGCACGATGATAGAGCGCTAAACCGATTGGCGCAAAAATTTCCCAAAAAGGTGTCAGATGAATTTCAATAAAATCAAGGAAGCGGAAGCGGCGCATTACATGCCGGTTTTTGTCCGCGACAACATCGCAATAGACCACGGCGAAGGCAACTACCTCTTCGACACTAACGGCAACAAGTACCTCGATTTCGTTGCGGGCATTGCGACAAACGCCCTCGGCTATAACAACCCCGAACTCACGGAAGCGATTTGCGACCAGGTAAAAAAGGTAATGCACGTTTCCAATCACTACTATACCGAAGTGCAGTCGCGGTATATCTCGCGACTTTGCAAGGCGTCGGGATTTTCGCGCGCGTTTTTGTGCAATTCGGGCGCGGAGGCCAACGAGTGCGCAATCAAGCTCGCGCGAAAGGTGTTTAAAAACCGCGGAACGAGCAAAAAGATACTCGCGTCCGAGGGCGCATTCCACGGCAGAACGCTCGCCACCCTCACCGTCACCGACAACAAAAATCAGCACGAGCAATATTCGCCACTCCCCGTCGGATTCGACACATTCAAGTACAACGACTTCGACGACTTCAAGGCAAAGCTAACGGGCGACGTCGGCGCGGTCATGATAGAAACCATTCAGGGAGAGCGCGGCGTAAGGCCGTTCGACAACGACTTTTTGGTGAACGCGTACGTGCTCTGTAAGTCGAAAGATATCCTGTTCATCGTCGACGAGATACAGACGGGCATGGGACGGACGGGCAAACTGTTCTCCTTCGAGCATTTCGGCATTCAGCCCGACATAATCACGCTCGCAAAAGGCATAGCGGGCGGAATTCCGATGGGCGCCTGCCTTGCGACCGAGGAAGTCGGCACAGCGTTTGCCGTCGGCGACCACGGCTCGACCTTCGGCGGGAACGCCCTCGCCTGCGCCGCTGCCGACAAGGTTTTGGAAATTTTGACCGACGGCGGACTGTTGGAAAGAGCGGCGGCGGTCGGAGAATATCTCGGCAATGCGCTCGCGCATTTTTCAAAGTACAACTTTATAACCGACATTCGCGGGCTGGGACTCATGCGCGGACTGCAGTTGTCCGAAAAAATCCCCGCGCGCTCCTTTGAAGAAAAGCTCCGCGAGCGCGGATACCTTGTAAACGTCGCAGGGAATAACACGATACGGCTCGTCCCGCCGCTGACGATAACGCCGTCCGAAATCGACGGATTTATAGCCGCACTCGATGAAATTTGCGCGGCAACCAACGTAATTTAAACAACTTTGCCCGCTTTTGTGTCTATTTGCTTGCCAAAAGCGGGTTTCATTTGTTATAATAACCTTTAGTTGGGGCGAAAAGCTCCAAAAAATCATGCTTTTTTCCGCATAGCGCGAGCTTGCGGTTAACAACGAGGATAATCATGGACGTTTCATCATACAAGCCGAAAGGCCGCGTCGAGCACAGGCACCTTCTGAACCTTCTCGACTGGTCGACCACCGATATCTACGAGGTCCTGCATCTTGCGGCAAACCTCAAAAACGCGTTCAAGCGCGGCAAAAAACACGAGCTTTTAAAGGGCAAAACCCTTGCAATGATATTTTCCAAATCGTCGACGCGCACACGCGTTTCGTTCGAAATGGGCATGCACCAGCTCGGCGGGCACTCGCTGTTCCTTTCGAACAACGATATTCAGCTCGGCCGCGGCGAAACAATTCACGACACCGCAAAGGTGCTGTCGCGCTACGGCATTGACGGCGTTATGATACGCACGTTCAAGCAGTCGGACGTCGAATCTCTCGCCGAGTACGGTAATTTCGCAGTCATTAACGGCCTGACCGACGACTTCCACCCCTGCCAGGCGCTCGCCGACATCATGACCGTTTCGGAGACCTTCGGGCGGCTCAACGGCATCAAGCTCGCGTACTTCGGCGACGGAAACAACGTCGCGCACTCGCTCATGCTCGCCGGCGCAAAGACGGGTATGAAGGTGTATATATGCTCGCCAAAGGGCTTTGAACCAAACCAAGATATAACCAAAGCGGCACAAGAATGCGGCGACGTCGTAGTTACCGACAGCGTTGAAGAAGCGGCTGAAGGCGCAGACGTGCTGTACACCGACGTGTTCTTTTCAATGGGTCAGGAAAAGGATCCCGAAAAGGAAGCGGCGCTCATGCCATATCAGGTCAATTCGGAAGTGCTCGGCATGGCGAAGAAGAATGCGGTGTTCATGCACTGCCTCCCCGCTCACCGCGGCGAAGAGGTTACGGAGACGGTCATCGACTCCTCGCACTCAATAATATTCGAAGAAGCGGAAAACAGACTGCACGCGCAAAAAGCTGTCATGTGCCTGTTGATGGGTAAAAAGTAATGTTCCTTGCGATACGCCGCGCTGTCGACGACGACACTGCCGAGGTTTTAAGAATAACCAAAGAATCCTTTTCGCTGTACCAGGACGAATTGCACGTCAATTACGAGGTCAAAGCGCTGAAGGAAACCATCGAAACCACTCTTCGTGACATACGCGAAAACGCTGTGTTTGTCGTGGAGAGATTCGGCAAGCTGTGCGGCGCGATCCGCATAAAAAAACTGTCCGACGACCTTTGGTATATTTACAGGTTCGGCGTTACGCCCGAAATCTCGCACACAGGGCTTGGCTCCGCCCTTCTCGACGCCGCAATCACATATGCGTCGAATAGCGGAGCAAAGGCGATTGCTCTCCACACCAACGCCAAGTATTACAGCCTCGCCCGCTACTACTACGGCAAACAATTTTACGTTCACTCCACGTCATTGGACCGCGGATACGTCAGAGCGCTGTTCGTCCTCGAGCTGGACGACAGCGGCGTCGACCTGTCCCCCGCCTTTTTGATGTAAAGCAAAACACACCTCAGATAAGTGCCGCTTAAGCTCGCGGTAATCTAACAAAAAAAGAGGATAACAACCATGGGCTTCATCTTAGCAACCGACTCGACTTGCGACATTCCTCGCGAGACGCTCAAAGAAATGGACATCGAATCGCGCGACCTCACCTACTACGTCGACGACGTCGAGTACAAAGAGCACAGCGCGAACAAGCTCGGCTTTCACGAGTTCTACGACAAAATGCGCGGCGGCGCAAAAACTCACACCTCAATGATAAACGAGGACGACGCGCGCGAGTTTTTGACAGAGCTGCTCAAGCGCGGCGAGGATATTTTGTATATCGCGTTCGACAGCGCGCTCTCCGGCACTTACGACAACTTTAAGCGCATAGCGGATGAACTCAACGCGACCGCCGCCAACAAAATTTGCATCGTCGACTCGATTTCGGCGGCAGGCGGCGAAGGTCTGCTCGTCACACTCGTCGACCAAAAGCGCAAGAGCGGCGCGTCGTTCGAAGAGACGTGCGAGTATGCGGAAAACATCAAACATCACGTCATGCACTATTTTATAGTGGACGACCTCAAATACCTCGCCCGCGGCGGACGGCTCAGTAAGGGCACGGCAATCGTAGGCAACCTCATCAACATCAAGCCGGTGCTTCACGTAGACCCCATCGGCAGACTTGTTCCGTTCAAAAAAGTTTTCGGGCGCAAAAAATCGTTGCGCACCCTGCTCGACAAAATGGAAGAGCGCTATAACCGCGAAAGCGACGTGTGCTACATATCGCACGGCGACTGCGAAGACGAGGCGCAATGGCTTGCCGACGCAATCAAGGAAAAGCTCGGAATCGAACCGAAAATACTGCCCCTCGACTACGTCATAGGCTCGCACTCAGGCCCCGGCACGCTCGCCCTGTTCTTTACGGGCGACGACCGCCAAGAAAAGTAACTTATAGAGCATATTGCTTTAAAGCACTTAAAAAGCTCTTCGAATTGTTCGAAGAGCTTTCTTTTTGCATTATTTAGCGAGTAAACGCCTTATTTACTTAACTTCGCTGAACATTTCGGCGCCGACGCCGCAAATCGGGCACTCGAAGCCTTCGGGCAGTTCGTCGCCCTCGTACTCGTAGCCGCAAATCGCGCAGACGTACTTGCGCTTGCCCTTCTTTTGCTCGGCGGGCTCGTCCTTGCCGAGCTGTTCGGGCGGAACGTAGGTCGGGGCGTTTTTGGGGCTCGCGCCCTTGACCACCCTGTGGTAGTACGAATAAGTCATTGGATCGGCGCTTGCGAAGGTTTCGGAAGCTATGAGCTTGCCCAAGAACACGGTGTGCGTCGAGGTTTCCATGGAGTCGACGACCTCGCATACGAGATAGCCGCAGGAGTCCGTAAGCACAGGCAAACCCTCGACCGTCTTGTAGTTTACGGCCTTGAACTTGTCGACCGTCTCGCTCGACTTAAACCCGAACGTGCCGATAACCGTCGGATCGCAGTCCTCGGCGAGCACCGAAATTGCGAACTTCCCCGTCTTTTTGATGCACTTGTTGGTGTAGTTGTTGTGGTTGACGCTCACCGCAAACGTCGCGGGTTCGGACGTTATTTGAACGGCGCAGTTAGCGATACAGCCCTTGGGGCTCTTGCCGTCAAGCGACGTCACGACGTACATACCGTAAGAAAGCTTTTGAATAACACTGAGTGCCATGATTATTTACCTCTTTTTTATTATTTAACAGTTTGAGCTGTGCTACCCACTAATCGAGAAGGTAATCCAAGCTCATCGAGTATGCGGGAATAAACGTTTCGATGAAGTACTTGACCGATTTTTCAGGCGCGTCCTCCAATCCCTTGACCGTCGCGTCGTACGCGTTCTTGAACTCGCTGTTGCCGACGGCAAGCTCCTCCACGCATTTTATGAGCGCGCTGAGCTTATCCGCGCGTTTTACGATTTTGTATTCCGCGCTCGACTTGTCGGGCTGAACGCACGCAGAAAATGCGTCCTTGAGCTCGTCGGGGAGCGTTGCCAAAAGCTTTTTCTCGGCGCGGCTTTCGATGTTTTTGTACGCGCGGTTGATGTCCGCGTCGTAATACTTGACGGGCGTGGGAAGATCGCCGGTGACGACCTCCGCCGACTCGTGATAGAGTGCGAGCACCGCCGCCTTTTCGCCGTCGAGCTTGCCGCCGAACAACGTGTTTTCTATGACGCACAGCGCATGTGCTATCATGGCAACCTGCGTCGTGTGTTGCGCCACGTCTTCCTTAGTCGTATTGCGCATGAGCGCCCACCTATCGATGAGCTTCATGCGGTCGAGGAATGCGAAAAACTTACTCGTCATCACGTGCCGCCGCCGCTTTCGCGCTTGCTTTTATCGTCTTTTTGGCGAGCTTAATCACATTGTCTACCGTAAAGCCGCTTATCTCGAACATGACGGACGCGGGCGCCGACATGCCGAACCTATCTATGCAGCAGCACTCGCCGTCGAGACCGACGTACTTGTACCAGCTCGTCGACCGCCCCGCCTCCACCGCGACGCGGGCTCTGACGCTTGACGGAAGCACCGACTCGCGGTACTTTTGCGTCTGAATATCGAAAAGCTCCATGCACGGCATGCTGACGACGCGCGCGTCAATTCCCTCCGCCTTGAGCTTTTCCTTAGCTTCAATGGAAAGCGCGAGCTCCGAGCCGTTGGAGATGAGGATGACGTCGGGCGTCTCCTTTTCGCTGTCCGAAACGATATATCCGCCGTACAGCGCGTCGGTACCCGTGCAGTCGAGCTGTTTGAGTCCCTGTCTCGACAGGACTATCGCCGTCGGGCTCTTGCCCGTCCACGCCGATTCATATGCCGCCGCAGTCTCCTTGGAGTCCGCCGGACGGAAAACCTTTATGCCGGGAATGGAGCGCAGCATTTCGAGCTGCTCTATAGGCTGATGCGTGGGACCGTCCTCGCCCACTCCTATCGAGTCGTGGGAAAGAATGTACACCGCGGGAATATTCATGAGTGCGCTCATGCGTATCGCCGCTTTCATGTAGTCGGAGAACACGGTGAACGTCGCGCAGAACGGGAGTAAGCCGCCGTGCAGGTACATGCCGTTTATCATGGCGCCCATGGCGTGCTCGCGTATGCCGAAGTGGATGTTGCGCCCGACGCTTTCCGCAGACATGTCGCCACCGCCACTTATGACGACCATGTTGCTCGTCGCAAGGTCTGCGGAGCCGCCGACTATAAACGGGTTCTTTTCGGCTATAATGTTGAGTATGCGCTGCGACGACGCGCGGGTCGCCTCGTCCTTGCTCGGCATATCGTAAATGCTGTCGAGAACGTCGAAGTCTATCTCAGCCTTTCTCCAGCGCATAAACTCTTCGTAGTCCTCGGGGTACTTGGTCTTGTATGCCTTGACTGCCTTGTTCCACTCGCTCTCGTACTTGGCGAGCGTGGGAGCAAGCTCGGCTATGCCGTCGGTCACCTGCGACGACACCTCGAACGGCTTTACCTTGTACGAAAGAGCCTTCCTAAGCTCTGCGACGTTTGCCGCGCCGAGCGGTGCGCCGTGGCACTTGCACGTGCCCGCAAGCGGCGAACCGTACCCTATCGTCGTGTCGACGATGATGAGCGACGGCCTTGTCGTGTCCGCTTTTGCGAGCGTGATCGCCGCGGAGATCTGCTCGATGCTCTCGCCGTCGACGACGCGAATGACCTGCCAGCCGAGCGCTTCGTGGCGCTTGCCGACGTCCTCTGTAAACGCGAGGTCGGTGCTGCCTTCAATGGTTATCTTGTTGCTGTCGTAGAGGACGATGAGCTTGCCGAGCTTCAATGTGCCGGCAATGGACGCCGCCTCGTTTTCTATGCCTTCCATCATGCAGCCGTCGCCGCAGAGCGCATATGTATAGTGGTCTACTATCTTGCAATCGGGTTTATTGAACTTTTCGGAAAGAATTCTTTCGGCGAGCGCAAAGCCGACTGCGTTTGCTACGCCCTGACCGAGCGGACCCGTCGAAACCTCTACGCCCGCCGTTACGCCGTACTCGGGATGTCCGGGCGTCTTGGAGGTGTACTGACGGAAGCGCATGAGGTCCTCTTTTGTGAGACCGTAATCGAATATGTGAAGCAGCGAGTACAACAACATCGAGCCGTGCCCTGCCGAAAGCACAAACCTGTCACGGTCGAAAAAGTTGGGATTTTTGGGGTTATGCTTTAGGTGGCGCGACCACAGCGTGTACGCCATTGGCGCCGCGCCGAGGCATATTCCCGGGTGTCCGCTGTTGGCTTTTTCAATAGCTTCCGCGCACAGCACTCTTATAGTAGAGATTGTCAGCTTATCATCCATGTTGTTCTCTCCTTGGGTTTTTTCCGATTGACAATTTGTCTTTACTTATTTTTTACAAGCTTATTTTAAGCCCGTTAAAAACCTTGATCATAGCTCGGCTCTTCCGCCGTGCCGAAGCCGTCGCCGCTTTCCTCTTCGCTCTCGACGCCGAGGCGCGCTTCCTCTTTTTTGATATAGTCGTCGAGCGGAGCGCAGTCGACTCCTCTGAAGCCGTAGAGGAATGATTTTAAAAACCTCGCGATTTGCACCGCGCCGCCTTCCTTGTCGGACTCGATGTATATGGGAAGCACGGGATCGTGAACGCTTGTCCTGACGATAAAGTACCCCTTCGCGTGCGACACGTACGCGCGGACGCCCTCGTAATTGTCATTGGACAGCTTGAGCATACGCTCGGACAGTGAGGTAAGCCTTTCGGTCACCGTCGTCGCCGTTGCGCGCCAATTGCTTCCCGTAAGGCTGAGTCGAATATCTGCTTCTTCTTTGGGCAGGCGCAGCTCGCTTATGAGCTCTGTCAAGTCGCTCCCCTCGCGGCGAAGCGCGGACAAGACCACGAGAATTCTCGCAATGAAGTACGCGCCGTCGTCGAGGAAGTAATGCTCGGCAAATGCCGCATGCCCGCTGCTCTCTATCGCAAGCGGTGCGTCTACGCCGCTCGCGTTCAGCCGCTTCGCTTCGTCTATGACGTTGCGGTAGCCGCGGCGGAAACGCTTTTGAACGCCGCCCCTGCTCTCTATAAACTCGCGAAGCCCCTCCGTCGTAACCGAGTCCGTAACTATCGTCGCGCCCGGGTGCTCCGGAAGCACTATCGACGCCGCGAGCGCAATGAGCTTACTGCGGTTTATCTCGGTGCCGTCCGAAGCGACAACCGCAGACCTATCCGCATCCGCGTCGAATATTACGCCGAGATCGGCGCCTGTCTCGAGCACTCTGTTTTTGAGCGACTCCATGGCCTCCGCATTTTCGGGATTGGGCGCGTGCGCCGGGAACTCGCCGTCCGGCTCCAAAAACTGCGACGGCGAAATGTCCGCGCCGAGCGGTGCGAGAACGCGCGTCGCAAAGAATCCGCCCGCGCCGTGCCCTGCGTCGACCGCTATCTTCATGCCCTTAAGCGGCAGCCACAGCCCGGTACCCTTTCTTATGATGTCGGTCAGCATGTCGCAGTACAGCCGCATGCAGTCGCGGCTAATCGCTATTGAGCGCGGGCCTATCGTGACAGTTTCGCCGTTTTCGGCAAGCGCAATAATCTCGTCGAGCTCGGCGGAATTGACGCCGCCGTCTGCCGTGAAAAACTTGAGTCCGTTTATATCTTTGGGGTGATGGCTCGCGGTTATCATGATAGAGCCGTCCGCATGCACCGACGGGAACTGTGTTACAAGATATGCCGCAGGCGTCGAAAAAAGTCCGCAATCGCAAATATCCTGTCCAGTAAGCCTAAGCGCCGAAATAATCGCCCGCGTAAAGCTTTCGCCCGTCAGTCTGCTGTCGCGAGCTATTGCGAGCTTTATGCGGTTTTTGCCGGTGCGGCGCGTCAGCCACAGCACAAACGCGGAAGCGAGGTCGGCGACCGCGCGCTCTGTGAGAATCGCCGGAGCGTCGTCACTCGCTATCGCCCGCCCTCGTATATCGGTACCGCTTTTTAAGATTTTGTAATCTGCCATAACATCTCCGAACCTTTTGGGTGCAGGTTCCGCACACATACATATTATAACGCTTATTGTCGAATTTGACAAATGCTTTGACGCTATTTTCAGACACAGAACGAGAATTTAGTTGCTTTTATCTATACTATATCCAAAAACGCCGAGTAGTCGTGAGCAATATAGTCCGCCGCCGTGACGCCGCCCCCTTTCGGTGCGTACAGACAGGTGTCTATTCCGCTGTTTGCTCCGCCCATAATATCGCTCGTCTCGCCGTCGCCGAATATGACGACGCGCGAGCGGTCGGACGCCCCTATCGCTTTCAGCACCTCGTCGAAATAACGCTTGTCGGGCTTGTAGTAGCCAATCTTTTCGGATACAAACTCGCCGTCGACGTGCTTGCGGAGCGGAATCAGCCGCTTTTCCGCAAGGCGCGTAAAGCTGTTCGTGATTATATAGACCTTTAAGTCCCTTTTGCGCAAACTGTCCAAAAACTCGACTGCACCCTCTCGCACGAACCGCGTCTTTTCCATTTCGCCTATGTACGCTCTGTTAAACTCGTCGACGTCGAGCTGCAGCCCGAGCAGTTCGCCGAGCATTTTGACGCGCTCCACGTCCATCTCTTCCTTGGTTATTTCGCCGCGCTCCAATCTCTTCCATACCGCGCAGACAACCTTCTTGTACGCCTCGTCGACGTCGTCTCCGCTCATGGGAAGCTTCAATATCTCCGCCGCCCTGTGTATCGAATGAGAGCGAGCCTTTTGAAAATCCAAAAGCGTGTCGTCCGAATCGCAGAGCACGACGTCGTACCTGTTTTTGCGCTTGCTCTTTACCGCCGCCTCAAGCTCCGCAACAGAGTCGACGCTCGTGTCGATAACATAGTCCGCATACTTTTCGTACAGCGGCGCGCGCTCTTTCATGACGTCGGCGAGCTTGTTCTTGAGCGGTCTGTCCGAGCGCATGATGCGCGCCTCGAGCACGTCAATCGGTGCGGTCAAATACACTACGTCGCCACTCGCGCGGAGTGCGTACATGCCGCGCTTACTCTTTACAGCGCCGCCGCCCGTAGAGACAAATGCCGCGCTCGATTCCGCCGCCTCGATTAGCAGCTTTTCCTCTATCTTGCGGAACTCCGCCTCTCCGTGTGCTGCGAAAAAGTCGTTTATCGGGCCGTAGCGGCGCACAAACTCGCGGTCGGTGTCGAACACATCTCCGCCGTACTTCGCCGACGCGCGCCGCGCCAGCGAGCTTTTACCGCTGCCCATAGGCCCGATAAATATAAGCTTTTTAGTATGTAGTTGCATTAGCAGCTCTCTCCGTGTGCCGTCTTTTTCCGCTACCCATAGGCCCTATGAATATAGGCTTTTTAGTACGCAAATCCATTACTTATTCTGCGACCGAATGATGTGGTCGACGGCGAGGAAGTACACGTCCGCACCGAGTCCAGCGATACAGCCGTCGCAGTTACGAGCGAGCACGCTCTTTTGTCTGAACTCCTCGCGAGCGAGAATGTTGGAAAGGTGCACCTCTATCTTTTTGGTCTTGACGGAGTACAGCGCGTCGGCGATTGCGTACGAATAGTGGGTGTACGCGCCGGCGTTGATTACAAGCCCGTCAAAGCCGCCCTTTTGCAGGCGGTCGACGATCTCGCCCTCCGAGTTGGACTGGAAAAACTCCAAGTCCGCGCCACGCTCTTTTGCAAAGACCTTTAGCCGCGCGTTGATTTCGTCAAGCGTTTCGGTGCCGTAGACTGCCTCGCGCTTGCCCGTCATGTTGAGATTTACGCCGTTAAGAATGAGAATTTTCATGATATATTTCCTTTGAATTTATTTTACCCGAGAAGTTTTTTCGCCTTTTCAAACACGTCGTTTACGTCGAGCTCTTGCCCCGTCATTATCGCGTCGCCTTCTATCGCCTGATAGAGTAGCATGTCCGCACCGTTTTGCGTCGCCGCGCCCGCCATGGCGTTTCGGCGCATGAACGGCGTTTCGGGCGGCGTGTAAATGAGGTCGTACGCATACTTGAATTGAGGAATGACGCACAGCGACGCGAGCGCGTCCTCGCCGTTAAGCCCGAGGCTTGTCGCATTCACTATGAGCTCGGCGGGCTGATTGAGGTATATTTCGGCGCCCACGGTCTTGCAGAGCTTTACGGCGTTCATGAGCGTGCGGTTCAAGATGTAAACCTTTTTGCCGCTTTTTATAAGCGCTTCGGCAACAGAATACGCCGCACCGCCCGCGCCGAGCACGAGCGCCGCATTTACGTTGTCCCGCCAATCGGGAAAGCTCTTGTCGAGCGCGCGCATAAACCCCGCGCCGTCGGTGTTAAAGCCGCGCATATCTTTTGTCCGCACAAAATTGACGCCGCATTCGGTTTCGCAAAAATCGAGATGCTTCTTGATTTCGGTCTTGTACGGCTTGGTGACGAAAAACCCGTCGACCTCCGTTTTGAGCCGTTCCACCTCGGCCTTCAATCCGTCGCTCGATACGTCGCGTACGGTAAATTCGATGTCGAGCCCCGTCGCGTCCGATATTGCTTTGTGAACTTCGGGCGATTTCGTATATCCGATATCCCGCCCTATTAACGCCGCTTTATACACCTATCACCTCGCCGTAAAATTTAGGATAGCTGACCGACGCGCAGTCGGCGTCGATTATATTTACGCCTGCGCCAGCCGCGCCCGCAACCGCCGCACTCATAGCTATTCTGTGGTCGAGCATGGAGTCGACCGTGCCGAAGCGGAGCTGTTTCCCGCCGCGGATTATCATGCCGTCGTCCGTAGGCTCGATGTCCGCGCCGAGCGCGCGAAGCGCCGCCACTGTCGAGCTGATTCTATCCGTTTCCTTGACCTTCAATTCCTTTGCGTCCTTTACGACGCTCACTCCGTCGATAAAGCAAGCGAGCGCGCAAAGCACGGGAATCTCGTCGATAAGGCGCGGAACGAGCCCGCCCTCTATGATAAACGGCGCAAGCTTGCCTTGCCTGACCTCTACGTCTGCGACGGGCTCCGCGCTCATTACCGCGTTTTTATATTCTATGTTCGCGCCAATCGAGCGCAGCAGGTCGATTATTCCCGTGCGCGTCGGATTGATTCCCACGTTTTTGACGAGGCAGTGCCCACCCTTTACGGCGAGCGCCAGGCAAATCGGGTACGCTGCCGACGATATGTCGCCCGGAACGGTCATGCTTCGCGCATATATGATACCCGGCTCGATTGAAACGGTGTTGCCGTCGACAGTCACCGCCGCGTTCATCTCACGGAGCATGTTTTCGGTGTGGTCGCGCGACTTGGACGGTTCTGTTACGGTTACCCTGCCGCTCGCGTTGAGCCCCGCGAGCATAAGAGCGCTTTTAACCTGCGCCGAGGCAATCGGCATTTGATAGCTCGTTCCGCTGAGCGCACTCCCGACAACCGTCACGGGAAGCCGACCGTCGGTGTCCGTTATGCGTGCGCCCATGCTCCTCAGCGGCTCTATCACCCTTTTCATCGGGCGCGAGCGAAGCGACGCGTCGCCGTCTATCGTATAAGTGCCGTTAAGCCCCGAAAGAAGCCCGATAAGTAGCCGCGCCGTCGTCCCCGAATTTCCGCAGTCGAGTACCGCTCCGCTAAACGGCGATCCCGCAATCCTTGCCGTCGTGCCGTCAATGTCGATTTTAGCGCCAAGCCGCCGCGCGCAGTCGACGGCGGAGAGCACGTCGTCGCTCAAGAGAAGGTTTTTGACGACGGCCTCGCCCGTCGCGTAGGCGTTGAACAGCACCGCGCGGACAGACATGCTCTTATCGGGCATGCAGTTGACCGTGCGGTCGTAGCTCTTGAGTTTATTTATCAAAATATCACTCATTTGACTTTCAGCTCCTTGACCGCCTCGTCGTAGCGCGTCTTGAATTCGGTCGGCTCGATTTTGTATTCTTTAACGTCACCGGCCGTTATGGGTACCATAATAGATATCGTGCCGGCGGTGTTCTTTTTGTCAGACATGGCGAGCGAGCACACCGCGTTCGCACTCGACACGGGCGGGCGCGTGAAAAGCTTGATGAGCTTGACGTATCCGTCGAAAAACGCCTTGTCCATATCCTCTTTGAACATAGCTGCCTCCACCATCATACCCTTAAAGACGTACTCGCCGTGGCCGAGCTTGTAGCCGTCGAGGCTTTCGAGGGCGTGCCCTACCGTGTGCCCGACGTTTAAAATCTTTCTCAAACCGCTCTCGCGAAGGTCGGCCGTGACGACGCCGTTCTTTATTTCGATTGCGCATTCTATCAAGAGATAAACGCCGTCGACGTCTTTATTCAAAAGCAGGTCGATATTTTCGTTTAGCTTTTTGTACGCCGCCGCATCGAGTGCGCAAGTCTTGACGAGCTCGCCGCTGCCGCAAAGCCACTCTCGATCGGGGAGCGTCTTTAAAAACCCGACGTTGACGTATATGTCTGTCGGCTCGTGGAACGCTCCGACGAGGTTTTTTACGCCGTCGAAGTCAATCGCCGTCTTTCCGCCTATGCCAGCGTCCACCATTGCAAGAAGCGAAGTCGGCACGTTTATCCACTCGATTCCGCGCATGTAAAGCGCCGCGGCAAGCCCCGTAATGTCGCCGACCACGCCGCCGCCGAACGCGGCAACCCTGTCCCTGCGCTGAAGCCCGCGCCTGTGCATTTCGGCAAGTATCGAGCAAAGCGTGTCGATATTCTTGCTCTTTTCGCCCGCTTCAATGACGAACGCGTCGCCGAGAAGCTCTGGATAGAGCGCGCGAAGATTGCTGTCGGTGACGGTGAGCTTGCAGTCGCCGAGCGCCGCCGCAATGTTTTCGGTTATGTCTTTTCCGCAAACGATATTACTCATATTTTTACCTTTTGGTTGTATCGTTCGATTACCTCTTCCATAGTGTCGCCGCCGAGCATTTCGGACAGCGCGACGGTAAGAGCAATCGCCGCCGCCGCCTCGCACACGACGCCCGCAGCCGGCACGGCGCACACGTCGCTGCGCTCGCTCGACGCGACTGCCGCCTTGCCGCTCGCTATATCAACTGTGTTAAGCCCGTTTTTGAGCGTCGGTATGGGTTTGATGTAGGCGCGAATGATTATGTCCTCGCCGTTAGACATGCCGCCCTCTATGCCGCCCGCGCGATTTGTCTTACGGCAATACTTTCCGTTTTCTAAAACAATCTCGTCGTGGACGGCAGAGCCGCGCCTGCCGCTATTTTCTATGCCGTCGCCGATTTCCACCGCCTTAACCGACTGAACGCTGCCCATTTCGCGCATAATCAATCCGTCGAGCTTGCGGTCGGCGGAAACGTAGCTGCCCACGCCCGATTTTACGCCCGTAATAACTATTTCGGAAACACCGCCGAGCGTGTCGCCGCTCTTTGCCGCGTCTTTAATCGCCTCGACCATGGCGACGCTTGCCGCCTCGTCCAAGCAACGCACCGCGTTTTTGTCGGCGCGCGCGTTTATATCCTTTACGTCAAGCTTTGTTTGCGCTTCAATCCCGCCTATGGCGACGGTGTGGCTCGCTACTTCTATTCCAAGCCGCTTTAGGTAAAGCTTGCAAACCGCGCCGAGCGCAACCTTCATGGCGGTCTCACGGGCGGACGCGCGCTCCAACACGTTTCGCGCGTCGTCAAAGCCGTATTTGAGCACGCCCGATAGGTCCGCGTGCCCGGGGCGAACTGCGGTAAGCTTCTTTTCGCCGAGATCGGTAGCGTTCTCGCCCATGACCGTTTTCCAATTCTCGTGGTCTTTGTTCTCTATTATCGCGGTTATGGGGCTTCCGAGAGATGTGTGCGCGCGAACTCCCGTTACAAACCTCGCCCTGTCGCGCTCAATCTTCATGCGCCCGCCGCGACCGAAGCCGGACATTCTTCTCGCGAGCTCGCCGTCGACAAACGCGTTGTCTATTGTAAGCCCCGCGGGAATGTTTTTGACAATGCCGACGAGCATTTCGCCGTGCGATTCACCCGCCGTGACGTATTCTATTCTTGCCATGTCTCCTCCTCGCCGAGAACGGCTTTTGCTTTTATCATGTCGTTTTGGTCGGCAAACTCGAGCCGAAGCGCTCCGTTTGCGCCCTCTCTGCCCGGCACGAGCGCGATATTTTTTAGGTTTATCCCCGCCCGCGCAATCGCGCCTGTTATGCGCTCGAACTCGCCCACGCGGTCGACGAGATCGACATATAATGCCTCGCCGCCGAGATCGACTTTTCCGAGCGCCGCGCGCTTTTGCCGCGTCGTGCCGAGATAATCGCATAACCCGATGCGGTCGCCGCGCTCTATCATCTCGCGCACGGCGTTGAGCTCGCCGACAACCGATTTGATTCCGTCGGTGACGTTCTTCGCGTTGAGCGAAAACACCTCCGTCCAAAACTTCTCGTCGCTCTTTGCTATCCGCGTCGTGTCGAGAAAGCCGCTTCCCGCTATGGGGCTTACGCTCGCGTCGATTGCCGCCGCCGTCAAAGCGTACGCCACCGCGTGCGGAACATGCGAAAATACCGAAACCGCCCTGTCGTGATCCTCCGCGCTCATCGTTATAGGAATGGCGCCCATTGAGCGCACGACTTCTCCGACGCGCTCGGCGCTCTCGCCGTATCCGGTGATAATCCAATACGCGTTTTGGAAAAGGTGCGGCTTTGCCGACATTATTCCGCCGTTTTCGGTGCCCGCCATGGGGTGCCCGCCGACGTATCTGCCGCGCGTTTTTTCGTACGGCATTTTGACAGAAGCGACGTCGGTAATAATCGCGTTTCCGACTTTATCCGAAAGCCCGCCCAGCACCTCGCCCATGACGGCGAGCGGAACGCACACGAACACGACGTCAAAGTCCTTCATGTCGGCAATTTCCGCTATGCGGCAAAAGCCGTGCTCTTCGGCGTACGCACAAGTCCCCGCGTCCGTGTCGTAGCCGTACACGTCGCTTGTGCCGCGCAAAGCGAGGGCGATTGAACCGCCTATCATGCCCAGCCCGATTATTCCTATCTTCGTCTTTTTCTCCGTCATGTCTTACCGTTTTTCACCGAGATATTACCATCGACCGCCGCCGCCACCGCCGTGAGAGCCGCCCGAAAATCCGCCTCCGCCACCGCCGTGACTGTGCCCGCCCGAAAAGCTTCCGCCGCTCGTCCTAGGCGGTCTGTAGCTGACGCTCGAGCCGACGGAGTGCGTAAGTCGGGAAATAACCCAAATATCGAAAATGTCGGGACCGCGCGTCGTATAATACGCAGGGGGCTCTACCGCAAGGTCCTTGAACTTGTTCGCCCATATATCTGACACGCCCAGCACGTTCGCGTAAGGCAGAATGTTGTAGTAGTATTGCGGATCTTCTTCGAGCAGTGCTTCCAGCCTGTCCTTTTCGGCGTCGCGCAGAAAATCGCGGAAGCCGAGAATGGTGTTGAGCTGTTCGTTGTATTCCGGACGCCGCACCAACAAAAACGGCGACATCGCCGACACCACGCCTAAGCACGCCGCAAACACTATGCGCTCGAGCCAGCCCATGACGTCGAACGGAATGACGAACGACACGCCGAACGACAGTAAAAGCGACAGCACTACATATCCTACTACGAGCGCTGTCCGCACACTCTTACCGAGCTTAAAAAACTGTCTTGCGAGCACGTAGCCGATTACCGCCGAAAGCACTGCCGGAACAATCGCCAACAGCCCCAATAAATTGAACATGAAAGCGCCTATCCGAACCGTCGAGAGCACGGCGGTAAGTAGACCGAAAAGCGCCGCGCACGCCGTCATAAAGTACGACAGCGCGGTAAATCCGCCCTTGTAGAACTTGCCGCGGTATTCCTCATTGACCGCATGCTTGCAGGTTTCGATATCGACGTATGCCCTTCCCGAAAGCGATTTGACCGACACCTCGCACTTGCCGTCATCTCTCATTCTCGCCTTTTCGAACAGACTGTTGAAAAGCTTCTCTTCGTAAGCGGTTATGCTGTCGAGCGCGTGCTCTTTTACGAGATAGGTCTCGCCGTCGCGGTCCTCTATGCTCAAAAAGCCGTTGCTCGCCCAATAGAATATGAGTGAAGTTACGTCGCTGCTCGAGCACTTGTCGTCTATGATTTTTCCCATCTGCACGGGCAGCATTCGCCTAAACTCGAGCTTGTGCTCTTTGGGCGCGTCGAACGGATTTTCGCCTTCGTCGCCGCCCACCCGCGGCGGGTAGTAATCGACAATGGGAGTGAGCGGCTTGTTTTTTGCCAAACAAACCTCGATCAGCACGACGGCCGCGACGAGCACTATTCCGATAATTACCGTCCAAAGTATTTCGGCGCTATGGTAATCGGTGAGCGTTCCGTCGGGAAGCTTATACGCTATCTCGACGCCCTCGTATGCACCGAGCGAAACACCGCTTACCGTGATCGTTCTGTCGTCGTCGGACCACTCCGCTTGCTCGTACTTGTCGCCCGCGACCCAAACGCCGTACTCGTAGTCGTTCGCATTTTTATTTGGCGCTTTGGGGTACGTCATTGTGACCGTCGCATTTTCTATCGGGCACGTCCACCCTTCGCCTATCGCCATGAAAGAGAGGACGTCGGGACCGTATTTATGCTCGGGCACTATGTAATCGTAAGTTACGAGACATTCGAGCTTGTCGTTCGGGTAAAAGTGCCTGTCCTCGTCGCCCACTCGCGCTCTTACGATTTTGTTCCATTCCTCGTGCGAGAACTGAACGGCGCACGCGGGGACTGTGCTGACGTTGAGGTTTCGCACCATCTCGCCGCTGTTTACGGGAATATCGATGTAAATGCCGTGCGTCAGCTCGTAGCTTCCGTCATAGCCCAAGTGAAAGCCGACGACGATTTCCTCTGTTATCTTGCACGACCTGTCTTTTTCCCACACGATATCGACGTCCATGCGCTCTATCGTCATGTACGGATCGGCCTCTTTGATTACTTCCGTGTCGGCGTCCGGCGCGACCACGCACATAATCATTACGAATATAAAAAATATTACCGCCGCAACGACACATACAGTGCCGATCACGGCGGAATTTTTACTTTTTGACGCCATTTACAAGCGCACCCTCGGCGAGTCGTCAAAGCTTACTTGAGGAGCGTTGCGCTCGACTTCCGCTATCTCGAAGTACGGTTTGCGCTCCAACCCCATTTTGCGAGCGACGGAGCTCGACGGGAATTTTTCTACCTTGTTGTTGAGAATTTTGACCTTGGCGTTATAATACTTTCGCGCGTTGCTTATCTCGTGCTCGCAGTTTTCGAGCTGCCGCGAGAGGTTGTTGAACTGCGTGCTCGCCTTGAGGTCGGGATACCTTTCGTGCACTACGTTAAGCAGCGTGTGCAGCTCGGAATTGAACGCCGATTCCGCCGCCGCCTTATCCTGAGGCGACGCGGCCATTGCGGCGTTCCGCGCCCGCGTGATGCCGACGAGCGTATCCTGTTCGAACTTGGCGTAGCCCTTGCACGTCTCGACAAGGTTGGGAATAAGATCGTAACGCTTTTTCATGTGTACGTCCATGGCCGAGTATGCCTCTTCCATGTCGTTCCTGAGCGATATCAAGCCGTTTTTGGTCGTTACGTACCAAATAAAGTAGATAATAGCCGCAACCAGCAAAACGCCGCCTGCCACTATGGCGATAACCACCCCTGTTTCCAATGACAGAAACTGCATAATACTTTATCCTCCGTCTTAATAGATTGTACCATATAGACGGGACAAAATCAAGTATTTTGGTGTAATTACGTCACGCCCTTTCGTCAAAAACGGAGTTGACCGCCGAAAAGATTGTGTACGCTACTTTTTCCTGATAGCTCGCGCCGATGAGCTTGCTTTCGTCGCCGACGTTTGACAAAAACCCGCACTCGCAAAGGATTGACGGATACTCGGTGCAATTGAGTATGTAGTAGTCTCCGACCATCGCTTTTCTGTCCCTGTCGTTGAGTACGTCGTTAAAGTATCCCTGAACCGCCGTTGCAAACCTTTCGCCCTGCCCGCGCGCCGACGAGAAAAACGCCTGCGCGCCCTTGACAGATTCCACGGGGTACGAATTGCAGTGAACGCTTATGACAAGGTCGGGCGCCGCCGCCTTTACCACCGCTTTTCGCGCCCGCATATCCTCGCGCTTGCTGTACGACACTCCGCCCATAGCGGCGCCGCTGTCGGTGCGCGTCATGACTACGTTATATCCCGCCTTTTCGAAGTACTTTTGAAGATACTTGGCTATCGAAAGATTGACGTCGCTCTCTTTTGTGCCCGTCGATACGCCTGTGACGCCGCCGTCCATGCCGCCGTGCCCCGCGTCGATTACCACAGTGATTCCGTTGTCGGTGCGCGTCGCGACGACGACTGTCGCTGCCGTAGCCGCAATCGTCACCGCCGCAAGCACTATCGAAAGCACGATTATTACCGTTTTCCTTCTTATCGTGAAAAAAGCCATATCTCTCCTTACCGACGTATTATACAAAAATCCACAATTATCGACATTTCCACACGCCGATTGTGCACAACTGTGTGCATAAGTGCACAACTGCGGGCACTTATGCACAGCGCGATTTTTAGCTAATTCTTGGAAAACAGCTTGACGTCGCCTTTAAGCCAGCTGTCAAACAGCGCCGACAGCCTGCGCTTGGACGACTTTTCCATTGCGCCGACAAGGTCCTGCGGCTCTGCAATCTCGAACTTCATGGTCGAATAGTAGCGCTTCAATCCGGCTTTAAACGCAGACGAGCCGACCGAGTTTCTGACGTCGTCGAGCATGAGCGCACCCTTGACGTAAGTCATGTACGAGTATTCGGTGTCGTTTGCGTACTCGTTGACTGCGCGCGTCATGGAAGTATCGCCCATGCCGCCTTCCTTGTACGTTTCGCAGTACAGAACGTATGCGGACATCGCGTCGGCGCGCTTGCCGTTGAACGTGTAGCTGTAGCCCTCGGTGTTGACCTCGTAGAACATCATGGTCGAATACTCGGCGAGCGCCTCGTCAAGCCATGCGTATTTGACCTCATTGTTCCCCACCGCGCCGTACCACCATTGGTGCGCCGTCTCGTGAATGATTATGTCCTTGTACGAGTCGCCGGAGTACTTGTCGGAAATCATGGAAAGACAAGGGTATTCCATGCCGCCGTGCAGGAACGAAGTCTGCACGACCGTATATTCGGCATACGGATATTCGCCGAACAGCTTGGAAAAGGTGTTCACGGCGTCGATCGAGGTGTTGAGCGAGGCTTCGGGCGTACCGTCGTCGTAGTAGTAATAGTTGACTATGGTGGAGCCCGCAAGCCCGCTCATCTTTTGGTACTCGCCGAACACCGCGCAAAAATCCCTGACATTCTTTGCCGAAACATTGTAAGTCGTCACGCCGTCCGCGCTCGACTTGGACTTTACCGAGCCGGTGAACGCGCCGCTCCACTTTTCGGGCGCGGAAAAGCGCACCGTATAATCGGCGCACTCGCTAAAGAAGGGATCGCCCGTCGAGTAGTACGGATCGGCGACGAACGCGCCGTCCTTGTACACGCACGCAATCGGATAGAAATTGCCGAGGTTGACCGATTTATCCGTATAGCCCAAGCGGTGACTTACGTTGGGAAGCTTCAGCGTGTAGCTTATTTTGACATTTATGCTGTCAGTCGGTTCGAGCGTCTTTCCGAGAGGCACCGTAAGAATGTTCTCGTCGACGCCAGATATCGTGATGTCGCGCGCACTGCCGCCTACGGTGACGGCGGTGATTTGCATGTCGGCATAGCTCCTGCCGTTGGGGTACGCTGCGGAAATATCGGCGTCCGAAATGGGCGCAACCGAAGCGCCGTTTCGGTACGCGTTTGGATAGAGGTGAAACCACAACTCGCCGAGCGGTACGTCGGTGTTGTTGACGTACTTACAGGTCACGGTCGCGCTAAGCGTGTAGTCCTCGGCAAGCGTCGCCTCTATGGTGTACTTCGAGTTCTTTTTCTGCTCGCTCGGCGAACACGCGACGAGCGACATGCCCACCGCCGCCGAAAGAATTACCGCGGTCAATTTCTTTTTCATTGCGTTTTCTCCTTTTCACTTACTCGTTTAATGATATGAAAAGGCAGAGCGCAATATGATAAGTGTTTTTGTCGCGGAGCAGTAACTTTTACATATAAATTACTTTCCTACGAGCGGCACGACGGGCGTGTACACGCGCTTTAACCCGTCAAACCGCTTCTTGCGCTTTTTGGCTATGTCTATGAGCTTATCTATTAGCTTTGTAAAAGCCATATCGTCGCGGTATAGCGGCGACGACAGCGAGCCCGGTATGGTGTTGATCTCGTTGACGTACACCTCGTCGTCCGTCACCATAAAGTCGACGCGCGCTACGCCAGAGCATCCCACCGCCGTAAACGCCTTTACGGCAAGCTCTTTTACGACGTCGTTTTTCTCCCCTATGTCTGCGGGAATCTTGTGGCGCGTCTGCTTTACGTCGCCCGAGTACTTATCAGAAAAGGTCAAAAAATCCTTCCACCCGACGGGCTGTTCGGTCTCCGACACTACGTACTTGTCGCAGTCGTTTACCGCGCCTTCGCCGTAGTACGCGTCGCCCAAGACGGCGCAGTTGACCTCGGTAAAGCTGCCTAGCGCTTTTTCAACGATTGCGGTGTCGTCCCATTCGAACGCCACACGGAGCGCGGTAAAAAACTCGGTCTGGTTTTTGGCAATCGAAATGCCGATAGAGCTTCCGAGATTGCACGGCTTGACTATGACGGGAAACTTGAGCTTTTGCTTGAGCGTTTTGAGTGCGCCCGAGACGTCGGTGTCGTACTCGTCGCGAGTTATCGAAACGTACGGCACGACCTTCAAGCCCGCGCTCTCGAACGCGCGCTTTGACGCGAGCTTGTTCATGCCGACGGCGGAAGCGAGAACGCCGCTTCCCGTGTACGGAATGCCGCTCATCTCGAGGCACCCCTGTAGCGCGCCGTCCTCGCCGAGCATTCCGTGCATGCAAAGTAGCGCGACGTCTATTTTGAACAACTTTTTGTTCTTGCAGTACAGGTAATTTTCGCCCGCCCGAATGTGCACGCGCTTACCCTTAAACTTGCCCTGCCTTACGGCGTTGACGCTGTCGAAGCCCTCGCCCGTCCACCATACGCCGTCGGGATCTATGTAGACGGGCGCGCACTCGTCGCGGCAGGCGTCCATTGCCTGCAGACCCGTGATTATACTGATATCGTGCTCGCACGACCTTCCACCGAAAAACACCGCAATCATACACTATACATATATGACTGCGGCGAATATTTAGTGAATTTATTTATGATATTCGTGTATTACAGAAAATAGAACGAAAAGGTCAAAATTGCGAGAACCGCAAGGTACAGCGAGAACCATTTGTAGTTTGCCTTGGCGATAAGCTTTAGCATGACGCGCACCGCAAAATACCCCGAAACGAACGCCGACACCGCGCCGACGACTATGCTGAACCAATCGACGTAAGCGATTGCGCCCGACTTAGCGACGTCGATTATACTGAAAAGCAGCGAGCCGAGAATGATGGGAATGCTCATCAAGAACGAGAATGTCGCCACCTTTTTGCTGTCCGCGCCCGCTACGGTGCCGCCGAATATGGTAGAGCCCGACCGCGAAACGCCGGGAAACACGCCGACGCCCTGCATGACGCCCATTGCTATCGCAGAGCCCCAGCCGATGTCCTTGGGCGTTTTATTGCGCTTTGCGACTATCTCGCTGACGAGCATGATTATCGCGGTGAACGCGAAGAAAAAGCACAGGTACTTGGCGGTTGAAAAATAGTCGTCGATAACACCGCTGCAGGTAAGCCCGACAATGACGGCGGGAATGCTTGCGACGACGAGGAGCAAAAGCTGTTTATACGGTTTTTTGAAAAGGCCGAGAATGTCTTTAAACAGCACGATACACACCGCGGCAAGCGTTCCGACGTGCGCCATGACGTCAAACAACAGGTACGACGTCCCCGCCTCGTTGAGTCCCATAAGCTGACGAACGAGTATGAGATGTCCGCTCGAAGACACCGGCAAAAACTCGGTAAAGCCCTGCACAAGCCCGAGCACCATGGCTTGCCACCAATACATGTACAATGCGGTTTCCGTCTCCTTGAATGTCGATTTATCTAAAACTTAATTTATGTGTCAAACGCAAATTTATGCCGAGCGCCTACTCTTTTTGGGCGGCGGCCGTCTCAATCATTTCCGCCTCCGCCTTTGCGGCGCGGAGCGACGCCTCGCGCTCTTTGACCGCTTGCTCTCTCGCCCCGCTCGGAACGATGGAGAACACCTTGCGCTCTACGCCTTCGTCGTCCTCGGACAGCGCGATAGCCTTCAGCTCTTCGAGGTCCTTGTCGAACTTTTTGCGGTCTATGCCCTCAAGCTTGTTGACGAATATTCCCTCGTGCGTAGTCTTGTCCACCTTTTCCTTGTCGTAGCGCAGCTCTTCAAACAGCTTTTCGCCCGGGCGCAGTCCGGAAATGACTATCTTGATGTCCTTGTCGGGAACGAGACCGTTGAGCCGAATAAGGCTTGCCGCGAGGTCGTAGATGTACACAGGCTCGCCCATGTCCAAAACGAAAACCTCGCCGCTCGACGCGAGAGCGCCCGCTTGAAGCACCAGCCGCACCGCTTCGGGAATGGTCATAAAATACCGCTTTATGTTTCTGTCGGTGACGGTTACGGGGCCGCCGTCGTGGATTTGCTTCAAAAACGTGGGAATGACGGAGCCCGACGAGCCGAGAACGTTTCCGAACCGCACCGCCGCCATCTGCATATCCGAGCCTTCCGCGCGCGTTTGAACAAGCATTTCGGCGAGCCGCTTGGACGCGCCCATAACGTTTGCGGGGTTTACTGCCTTGTCGGTAGAAACGAGAATAAACCGCTTCACTCCGAACTTTTGGCACTGCTCAATGACGTTTTTGGTGCCGAAAACGTTGTTTTTTATCGCCTCGGTCGGCACTATTTCCATCATCGGAACGTGCTTGTACGCCGCCGCGTGGAACACGACGTCAGGCCTGTACTTTTCGAGCGCAAAGGCAAGCCGCCGTTCCTCTCTCACCGTGCCTATGACGAGCGAGTACCTCGACGTGTCGTACTTTTTGCTAAACTCCTGGTCGATGTTGAACATGCCGTTCTCGTGCTGATCGAATATGACGAGGTGCTTACAGCCGAAGTTTAGAGCCTGACGGCAGAGCTCCGAGCCGATCGAGCCCGCGCCGCCCGTCACCATTACGACCTTGTCTTTTACGGCCGTGTCGACAAGATCCTGTCGCACGACAAACTCGTCCCTGCCCAAAAGCGACTCTATCTTGATGTCGTGGAGCTCAAGCGACGCTCCCGTCATCTGCGCGACGTCGCTTATCGGCGGGAGCGTTTTTATGGGCACGTTAAATCTCGCCAGCCGATCGTAAATGCCCTTTAGCTGCGATTTTGTCAGTGCGCTTATCGCGATTATAAACAGGTCGGGCTTGTAAGTTTCGACCGTCTTGTCTATCGTGTCGAGACCGCCGACGACCGTTACTCCGCCTATCGTTTTGCCCTGCTTGTCCGTATCGTCGTCGACTAGCGCGACTACCGAATAACCCTCCTGCGGATTGTTGACAAACCTATTGACGAGGACGGAGCCGACGTTGCCCGCGCCGATGATGACGGTGTTGGTCGTTTTGGACTTGTCCGTAGAATATTTGAGGTGGCGCAAATATCTGAATATGATATTTGAAAAGCGGAAAATGCCGGTGAATATTCCGGCGAACATCAAGTATATCAGTATAAGCGATATTCTAAGGTTTACGTCGAACGCCGCCGCAACGATGTACTTCAGCGCCATGAGGAGAGCAAACGCCGCGACGTACGCCGCGCCGAACTTTATCGTTTCGACACGCCCCGCGTACTTCCAAACGAATATATAACAGCCGAAAACGGCGAGCATAGCCACGCACAGCGCGACCATTATAAACATTATGCCGACTTCGTACTTGGCGTAGCCCGTCGGGAGATCGCCGTTGTAAAAAAGCGTGAGCCGCGCAAGCCAATACGAGCCGACGAGAATGCACACGTCGAGAAGGAGCGTCAGCACTATCTTGCCGTACTTGGACGAGAGCCACGCTTTTATTCCCGATTTGGGTTTATTGTTCGGCGGAGAGCCGTTATTTTTTTCTTCAGGAGTGCCTGCGGTCATTTGTGTTTACCGTGCTCATCTTATCATATAAAGCGCGTTTTGTCAATACAATATTTCTTTAACGTCGCGTAGTGATGAATTTTTTGAATACGGCAAGCGTTTCGTCGATTTTTTTTGCGTCCTCGCACTCGCACATGACGCGCACCTTGGGCTCGGTGCCCGACATTCTGACAATCAGCCGACCTATCCCCGAGAGCCGTTCGGTGTACTCCTCGATCAATGCTATCATTTCCTTGTCGTACATGATTGACTGGTCGGCGTACTCGGCAATAGCCTTTTGCGGCAGCAGGCTGAGCTCCAAAAACTCGCCTATCCTGCCGTTTTTGTACAGCGTTTTGGTGATGAACATACTGCTCATTATGCCGTCGCCAGTCGTCGCTTGCGGGTACACTATGTAATGTCCGCTCTGCTCGCCGCCGAGGTTGTACCCCTTTTTGAACATGAGGTCGCAGATGTACTTGTCGCCGACGGGTGTCCTTATGAGCCGCCGCCCGTCCTTTTCGAGCCTACGCTCGAGCGCCGTGTTGGTAAGTATCGTTCCGACAACGACGTTGTCCTTTAGGTCGAGCTCCCGCCCGATGTTGTACAGCACCGAATCGCCGTCCATAACCCTGCCGTCGAAAACGAACGCAAGCCTATCCGCGTCGCCGTCGTACGCAAAGCCGAGCTTGTAATCGGTTCCCACCATGGAATGAAGCACATAGTCGGGATGAAGCGCGCCGCAGCCGCAGTTTATCTTTTCGCCGCGCAGCGCATAATTTTCGATTGCGACCGTCGCTCCCAATCTTTCAAACGCCTGCTTTGCGACGGTGGAAGCCGCGCCGTAGCCGCAGTCCAGCCACACCTTCGCGCCCTTAAAGTCGTAGTCCACAGTTTCGACGAGGTAGTCTATGTACTGCCTCTGCGCGTCGGGGATTTCGCGCTCGGAACCGACAGAGCGCATTTCAGTCGGGTTTTCGATGTAGTATTCTATACTGCCTTCCTGCTCCTCGCTCAGCTTTACGCCGCTGCCGTCGAAGATTTTAATTCCGTTGTACTCGGGCGGATTGTGCGAGGCGGAAATGACTATTCCGCAAAGCGCGTTGTACTTTATCGCCATGCGCGCGATTGCGGGCGTCGGGAGCACGCCCACGCGCAAGACGTCTGCGCCGCCCGTCTTTAGCCCTTTTATGAGCGCCGCTTCTATCTCGGGACCGGATACGCGCGTATCTCGTCCGACGACCACCTCGCCCTTGCCGAAATATGCGACGATTGCAAGGCCCACCTTGTAAGCGAGAGCCGCGTCGAGATTGTCGCCGTACTTTCCTCTTATTCCGTCGGTGCCGAAATACTTACCCACATTGCCCTCCGCAATATTATTGTATGTGTATAGTATATTCTCAAAATTATAAAGCATTTACAAAATAATGTCAATAATATGTCGCAATTTTCAACGGGCTTTACCCAATCTATTGACATATTGCGGTAAATTTGCTTATAATATAGCAATATGGAAGAGTTTGTAAATTCCATAGCGAGGGCGATGGAAAGCTCGCTCGGCGCGGAGCTCACCGTTTTTCTGCTCTCTATGATACCGATAGCGGAAGCGCGGTTTGCCATACCGTTCGGAATCACTATGGGCATGAACCCCTTCGAGGCGTTCGGCTGGGCGTTTTTGGGCACGACCGTCATAACGCCGCTGCTCCTTCTCATACTCATTCCCATAATCAACGCGCTGTCTCGAACAAAATTCTTCTCCAAAATCGGCAAGTTCCTATACGACAAGTTCGAGAAAAAATCGAAGTCTATCACCGAGTCCGACAATCAGGACGGGCAAAACGTCGGCGCGACGCATAAGAAAAAGTTGAGTAAAAAAGAGCTCGAAAAAATGGGCGGCACTGCGCTTTTCGTAGCCGTTCCAATTCCCCTGACGGGAGTGTGGACGGGCAGCGCCGTCGCGTCGATAGTCAAGCTCGGGTTTTTAAAGGGGCTCATAAGCGTCGCAGTCGGCAACGCCGTAGCATGCTCGATAATAACGCTCATTTGCTGGGCGTTTGCAGAGTACGTCACCTACATCACAATCGCGTTTGCGGTGATTGCGATCTGCGTCGTGATCTTCCTCATAGTAAAGCTCATTCTCTATAAACCGAAAGACGCCGCAACGGCAGACGAAGCCACGGGCGGCGAAGCCAAGACCGATAAAATTCAGCCCGAAATTGCCGAGCGCGAGAGCGCGGACGGCGACGACAACAGGAGCAGTTGATATGTGCGGCATAATCGGATACATTGGGCGCGAACAAGCGGCGCCCGTCATGCTCGACGGACTAAAGCGGCTCGAATACCGCGGCTACGATTCGAGCGGCATGGCTGTCGTCGGCGACGACGGCATTAATCTGTGCAAGGCCGAGGGCAAAATAAAAAAGCTCGTCGAAAAGACGAACGGCGGCAAAAACCTTGTCGGCGTTTGCGGCATAGGCCACACGCGCTGGGCGACGCACGGCGCGCCGAGCGACGTCAACTCTCACCCGCACCTATCATGCGACGGGCGGTTTGCTATCGTACATAACGGCATAATAGAAAACCACGCGGAGCTTCGAGCAAAGCTCACCGAGCAAGGCTATACGTTTAAGAGCGAGACGGACAGCGAGGTTGTCGCGCACCTGCTTCAAAAGCTGTACGACGGCGACATGAAAAAGGCGCTCGTCGAGCTTATGAAGGAGTTAAAGGGCTCGTACGCAATCGGCATCGTGTTTTCTGGCACGCCCGACAGGCTGTACGCCGTAAGAAAGGACAATCCGCTCGTAATCGGGCTCGGGACAGGCGAAAACTACATCGCATCCGACGTCGCGGCGGCTCTTGCCAAAACGCACGAATTCGTTCTGCTCGGCGACTGCGAAATCGCGGAGGCGACGGCTGACGGCGTCAAATATTACAATGCAAACGGCCACCAAATTAAAAAGAAGCCGTACACAGTCGATTGGGACATAGCCCGCGCCGAAAAGGGCGGCTATCCCCACTTCATGCTTAAAGAAATATACGACCAGCCTAAGGCTTTGACCGACACCGTTCGCCCGCGCGTTGTCGGCACGGAAATCGACCTCGACGGCATAACCTTTTCCCGTGCCTACCTCGACTCGCTCAGCGGTATAGACATAGTGGGCTGCGGCTCGGCGTACCACGCGGGCATTGTCGGCAAGCACTTTATTGAAAAACACTGCCGCATACGCGTCAACTGCACGCTCGCGAGCGAGTACATCTATTCAAACCCCATAACGGACGAAAAGCGCTTGACTATTATCATCAGCCAGAGCGGAGAGACGGCGGACACCCTCGCCGCCCTTCGCCTTGCGAAAAAGCTGGGCTCGCGCACGATGGCAATAGTAAACGTCGTTCACAGTGCGATTGCAAGAGAGGCGGACGACGTTTTGTACACGCACGCAGGTCCCGAAATCGCCGTCGCGACGACAAAGGGCTACACGACGCAGGTCGCGGCACTGTACCTCGTCGGGCTCAAGCTCGCATGCATTCGCGGGACGATAGAGAAAGAACGCTACGAAGCGCTTTTATCTGGACTATCCGAGCTGCACAACAAGGCGGCGGAGCAGCTCAAAGACCACTACGTTAACAACATCAAGACGTATGCCGAGGCGTTCAGCAAACAGCACTGCGTGTTCTTTATCGGCCGCGGCGCCGACTACGCCGCTTCGCTCGAGGGGGCGCTCAAGCTGAAAGAAATATCGTACGTGCACGCCGAAGCATACGCCGCCGGCGAGCTCAAGCACGGCACGATCTCGCTGATTGAAGAAGGCACGCTCACCCTCGCGCTCGTCACGCAAAAGGAGCTGTTCGCCAAGACCGAATCGAACGTCCGCGCCGTGTCGTCGCGTAACGGCACCGTGCTCGCAGTCGCCTCGCGTGAAAATTCAAAAATCAAGTCGTGCGTCGACGGTCTTGTTTTCATACCCGAGTGCGACGACGACCTATCCCCCGTGCTGACCGCAATCGTGCTGCAGATTTTTGCGTACTACATCGCGCTACAACGCGGCTGCGACATCGACCAGCCCCGCAACCTCGCAAAGTCGGTGACGGTGGAATAGAAGAAAAATAAGAGATAATAGATAAGAAATAAGAGATAATTATTAAGGAAGCGACGTCATATGCCGTCGCTTTTGAATTCATATCCACTCAGTCGCCTTACGGCGACAGCTCCCCTTGTTTAATGGGAGCCGGATAGAGAGGAAGCGCGAGACAAAAGAGCTCGCGCTTTTTAGATTCTTCGACTGCACACCTAAGGACGCTTGCTCAGGATACACATATCGGACGTCACTATTTCGATATGTATAATGAGAAGTGTACAGCCATACGTTGTCATTCTGAGCGAAGTGCCGCTTGCGGCACGAAGTCGAAGAATCTGTTAAGTAACGCAACTCGTCGGGTGTAGCGCAAAACGAATGACGGCAGCCTACACACGACAAAAATCAGGCTGTGCCTGTGAGCGGAGCGTAGCGAAGTCGAAGGATCTATTTTGTTGTCGAATAGAATCTGACGCTACCGTTATTTTCGCTCGGCGCGGCGCAGTCCGTCGCTTGGAGAATATACGCGAGCCGCGCCGCCGCACCGCTCGCGCCGTCATAGATTTTTATTTTGCCGCCGTAAAAATCCTTTATCATGTCGGAAATAAACGAGTAGTGCGAGCAGCCGAGCGCGACCGCCTCCGCATCCCTATACGGCTCGAGCATTTTTTCAACGTACGGGCGAAGCGCGCTTTTGTCGTCGCTCTCTTCAATTAGCTTTGCGAGCCGAGGCTGCGGCGCGACCACGATCCTGCCGCCGCTTTCTTTTACGAGCTTTTTAAACCTTTCCGACCTCGACGTCGCCTCTGTTACGAGCGCAACGCCGTAGCCGGACTCAAGCTCGCGCAAACACGGTTTTACCGCCGGTTCCAAGCCGACGACGGGGACGCCTTTAAACATGTCGCGTATGTAATCTATCGCCGTTTCGGTCGCGGTGTTGCACGCAATGACGATAGCCTTACAGTTCATTCCGACAAGAATATCGGCGCAATTAAGCGCCGCCGCCTTTATATCCGCTTCGCTTTTCGTGCCGTACGGCATGTTCGCCTTGTCGGCAAGGTACACAAAGTTTTCGTGCGCAAGCCTTGCGGCGCACTCTCTCAAAACGGAAAGCCCGCCTATTCCGCTGTCGAACACGCCCACAGGTCGAAAATCCATACCCTCTTAATATGCGGGCGATGAAAAATATGTTCAGCGAAGCGCCGAAAACGCCGAGTTGATGGCGTTTGCGATAATCGTCGCGCAGTCCTCGACGAGTATGTCGACGTCCTTGGGCGTCACCACCATGTCGGGACCGCACCCGTTTCCTCCGCCGCAATAGTCGCGCGCGATTGTCGACGAGTACACTACGAGCGGAACACCCACCGACACGACCTTACAGCCGAGCGAGCTCTTGTCGAGCCGCGTTCTGTGGTTGTCTACGCCGCTGCCCGGCGTTATGCCGCTGTCCGTCACCTGAAACGCCGACGCTATTCGCCCCGCCGCCGCGGCGGTTAAAGAGTCTACGGCTATTACCGCGTCAGGCTTTATTCTATCGGCGACCGCCGAGATTATATCGAAGCTCTCTATGCCCGTCATTCCGAGAACGTTTGGCGTAAGCGCGCACAGATACTTTTCGGGACTGAGGTGGCGCGTAACGTTGAGCTTTTTGAACACGCGATCGCCGAGTGCGTCCGCCGTGAGGTCGGGATTGCCTAACCCCGCGCACATCACCTTGTCGCAGCCCTTGAGATACCCCTTTATGCTCTTTGAGAGCGCGTCGGAAATGCGCCCGTACTCGTCGCACCGACCGGAAACGACGGCGTTCGTTTCGAGCGTCGTGTATTTTCCGCACGGTCTGTCTATCCTATTCGACATTCTTTGGTCGACGTCTATCTCGTAGTAGCGTATGAGTCCGTCGTCGTACTCACGCGCGCCCTTGCAGAACTCTACCGCCATATCGGTAAAAACATTGCGTTTTTTCATAAAATTATTGTTTGTAAAAGAAAAATTTTTAGTCGCAAGCGCGTTTAATAGTTGCAAAACTCATTTTGATATGATATAATCGTTAAGATATCATCTAACTCAAAGGAGTTTTACCGTGCCTAACATCAAATCAGCAAAAAAGCGCGTACTCATCACCAAGAAGAAAAACGCGAGAAACCGCAGCGACCGCTCGAGAATGAACAACGCCATCAAGGCGTTCAATAAGGCTATCGACAGCGCCAACATGGAAGAAGCGGAGCGCCTGCTTCCCCTCACCATGTCCATAATCGACAAGAGCGTCACCGCGGGCATCATTCACAAAAACGCCGCGGCCAACAAAAAGTCGGCTATAAGCAAGCGTCTCAGCGACATAAAGAGCGGCAAGGTCACCGTCACCGTCAAGAAGGACAACAAGACCATCGCCACCGAAAAGGCGCTCGCCGCAAAGCAAGCGAGAGAGTCCGCTCGCGCAGAGTTCCGCGCAAAGCAGCTCGAAAAAGAAGCCGAAAAGGTCGAGAAGAAGAAAAAAGCGGTAAAAGAAACCGCCGAAAAGCCCAAGAAGGAAAAAGCCGAAAAGCCGGCTAAGAAAACGACCAAGAAGGCTGCCGAAAAGGCTGAAGCCCCCGCGGAAGAAAAGACCGAAGCGCCTGCCGAAGAAAAGGCCGAATAATTACACTTGCCTATCAAAAAGCTCTGTCAAACGACAGAGCTTTTTTGCGTTGGATTGATGTTTTGCGTTCAAATGCGAGCGCATTTTTACTCGTCGAAAATTACGCCGAGCTCACGCATTATGTCTTTTAAATCCTCTTTGGGGTGGAGTGCTTCGGCAAACGAAAAGCCGGCGGGAGACCTATCGGCGTAGTCGTCGGTCTTTGTCGCCTTCTCTATCGCCGCCGCAGTCTCTTTTTCGGCCTTCTCGCTTTTAACAGACTCGACAAGGCGGTTTTTCTCGCTTTCGTACTGCGCCTCGATATCTCCCGTCTTTTTCAAAACCTCGATGATTTTGCCGTTGACCTTGCCCGCCTCGACGAGCTCGTCGTCGAGCGGATACTTTGCGACGATGCGGTTGAAATACCCAACCCATCTGTCGTGAAAGCTGCGTAGCTGTGCAATCTCTTGATTGTAGCGAATGAGAGACACACGCTCGATGTCGTCGGCTTTTTTGAGCGCGGCGGTAATCGCCTTGTAGATGATGTCCTTTTGTCCCTCGTACTCGGCAATTTTGTCCTCTGCCTTTTTGAGCGCGGTTTTGAGCTCGTCTATTCGCTCGCGCTGCAAAAGAAGAGTCTTTTCGCACTCGCGCTTCACCGCTTGAGCGAACTCGTCGACCTGCGCCTTCGTATAAACCTTTTTATCAGACATACTCCGTCCTTGTAGCCGTATTAGGCTGTATTATCGACTTTTGTGCGCCGTCAAAATGCTCTGTTTGAGCTCGTACAGCTTGTCCGAAACGTTGACCTTATAAATTTGCGGGTTATCTATGCGCTTGTACTCGTCCCAAAACTTCGCCCGCTCGCTCTCGGCAAAAGCGACAATCTCATCAAGACTCGGGCTTTGATATATATTCTTGCCACCTTCGAATATCTTATGCAGCATGCACCGCATGTCGTAGTCCTCGAGCCTTGTCGTTTTCCACCGCTCGGTCTCGTGAGTGAGCGTCAACGGCTTTGCGATCTTTTCGTCGCGCAGCGCGATGAGATCGGCTTGCGCCATGCCGCTTTTTTTGTCGTACAGCCTGTAAAGCGTTTTAAACCCGGGGTTGGTGACCTTGACGAGCGAGTCGGATATCTTCATTCTGGGCTGAAGCTCGCCGTCCGCTTCTATCGCCGACAGCTTGTACACACCGCCGAGCGAAGGGGTGTCTTCGCTCGTAATCAGCTTGGTGCCCACGCCGTATACGTCAATCCTCGCGCCCTGACTGTTGAGCGACTCCAACAGGTACTCGTCTATATCGCCGGACGCCATGACTATTGCGTCGGTAAAGCCCGCCGCGTCAAGCTTTTTGCGGGCAAGCTTGGATAGATACGCGAGGTCGCCGCTGTCAAGCCTTATGCCGACGGGCTTATGCCCTTTCGCCTTGAGCTCGTTAAACACGGTTATCGCGTTGTCTATGCCCTTAACCGTGTCGTAGGTATCGACAAGGAGCAGACACGTGTCGGGATACACGCGGGCGAACGCTCTGAACGCGTCGAGCTCGCTCGGAAAGCTCATGACCCAGCTGTGCGCGTGCGTGCCCTTTACCGGAATATTGAACAGTCTGCCCGTCAGGACGTTGCTCGTTCCGTTACACCCGCCTATTATCGCCGCGCGCGCACCGTAAATGCCCGCGTCGGGGCCCTGCGCGCGCCTAAGCCCGAACTCGACGACGTCGCTTCCGCGCGCAGAGTGAACGATTCGCGCCGACTTTGTCGCGATAAGCGTTTGATGACTGACTATGTTGAGTAGTGCCGTTTCCACAAGCTGAGCTTCGATTAGCGGCGCTTTTATGATCATCAGCGGCTCTTGGGGATATACGATATCGCCCTCGCGCACAGAATACATATCGCCCGTAAACTTGAAGCCTTTGAGATATTCCAAAAAGTCCTTATGGAAAATACCCAGCGAGTGCAGATACTCGATGTCGTCCTTTGAAAAGTGCAGATTTTTTATGTAGTCAATCGCCTGATCGAGCCCCGCGTAAACGGCGTAGTTCATCGTGTTTTTCTGTCTGAAAAACAGATCGAAAACGCTCGTGCTATCCGCCTTGCCTTCCAGAAAATAACCGTTCATCATCGTAAGCTGATAGAGATCGGTCATCATCGTCAAATTGCGCATATTATCATCCCTTCCTAAAATATATGCCGACAGCGTACAGTATTACGCATACGCCGGCAAATGCCGAAAGCAATCCCGAAGTGAGTCCCCAACTGCAAACGCCCGACGACTGCAACGAGAAAATAATCGACATCACGCCGAAAAACAGCATGCCCTTTACTTGCGAAAGCTTGACTTCGGCAAAAAATATCGCGAGCAAGCACCCTATTCCGGGCGAAGCTATGTACAGCGGATAGAGGTTGCCGTAGTCCGCCGTCGTCACGACCGCCAAGAGCGAAGTCATTCCGCACGTCAAAATTACGCCCGAGAGCCACATGGATAACGAGTTTTTTGCTATGATTGCGCTAAACAGCACGGACGCGCCGAACGCAAAAAGCACCGTCGGCGCGGCGAGCTTTCTGACAGGCGTTTTGATTACGTCGGCGCCCGCAAGCACCAAAATAATGCCCGCTGCAATGAGAAGCGCACCCATAACGATATTGCAGACGTACTTTTGCTTTTTGCTTAGCGGAAGTACGTCAGTCGTCCCATCTGTCCTCATACGCTTCCTCCGCCGATTTTTTGGGTTTCTCGCGTTTTTCCTGTTCTTTTTCCGATGCGTCGGGTTTTTCCGCCGCAGTGGTTTCACTTGCACCCGTGTTCTCGGGTTCGTCGGGCGTGACTTTGATTGCCACTCCGTTATTGTCTATGATTATTTCCTCGCCGCTGTCCTTTTGAGAATGCCTATCCTTCCAAAACTTGATGTCGGGCATGGGGTGCGCGAGCTTGGTCTTGTCGTACTCGAAATAGCCGTCGTTCAGTTTATCCTGCCGCGCAAAAATGAACACCTTTTTGCCCGCGCGGCGCGCTCTTATGATGTGCGCCACGATGTACGCCACGCCGAACACAATCAGCAAAATGCTGACGAGCTGACTTACGCGAAGCCCCCCGACGTCGGGCACTTCTCCATTGCCGCTCACCGTCGGCGGAACGAGCCACAGGCTGTCTGCGCGCATGCCTTCTATCCACACCCTGCCTATGCCGTAATATATGCAGTAGCACGAGAATACGAAACCGTCAAAGCTCTTGTGCTTTCCGATATACAAAAAGAACAGCAGTCCGAAGCCGACGAGATCCCACATCGATTCGTAGAAGAATGTCGCGTAGTACCAAATACCGTTAATCTCGACGCCCATCGGGAAGTACATCAGCGACGGATCGGTTATCATGTAGCCGTGCGCCTCTTCGTTGGCGAAGTTGCCCCACCTGCCGATAGCCTGACCGAGTATTATGAACACAAACCCGAGGTCGAGAAGCTGCATAAATGTTATGCGCTTGTTTTCGGGGTTTTTCTTGCGTTTTTTCCAAAGCGACAGCAAAAACGCGCCGATGACCGCGCCGATAAGTCCGCCGTAAATCGCAAGGCCTTGAAGCCCCTTGTCGTCCGCGCCGATAAATCGCGTAAACGTCCAATGCCCACCGTTAATGAGGTCGAACACGACGTAATATATGCGAGCGAAAACTATGGCGAGCGGAAGACAGAATATGATTATATCGACGACCGTGTCGCCCTCTATCCCCCTGTGCTTTGCCGTAAAGTACGCGAGAACGACGCACAGAACTATTCCGCAAGCGATTATAAACCCGTACCAGTTCATAGTATTACGATTATATACCGCCGCGCGCCCTTTGTCAAGCGTTACGCCGTCAAAGGGAATATTTACGGCGCAACGGCTGTTATTTGCGGCGACTGCTTGTATATATTGGCGCGGATTTTGACGCGCTTGACAAACTTACCGCCATCGTAATACTTTAAATACGTGGTGCTTAAGCAGCCGTCCTTGCCGGGCGCTATTAAAAGCCTGTCACCTCTTTCCGCGCCCTCGTCGAAATACTTGCGCTCGTAATCGACGAACTCGCGTTCTTCGTGCGGCACCGTAGCGTTTATCTCGCTTTCGGGCACAATATCGTACTCGCGTTTGCTCCCGAAAATTTTTACCGTCGCTTTCCCGCCTCCCGCCGATACCGAAAAATATACGGGCTTATCCGTAGTGTTTGTAATGACAAGGTCGCTCATCGAACTTATCATGGCGTCCAGCCCCGCTGGACAATACGACGGGCAAATGGAATGCGCGTTTGCCGCCGCGTCGAGCCCGGCGAGAAGCGCGGCGTTGTAGACGGCCGTAGAAGCCTGACAGGCGCCGCCGCCCACGCCGTCGACGTACTTGCCGTCTACGATTATCTTTGCAGTCTGAAAGCCGTTTTCCTCCGTTCTCTCGCCCACGCACTCGTTAAACGACAGCGCCTCTCCGGGCGCAATGGAAACGCCGTCAAACTTTTTGACAGCAGTTTCCACGTTGTGCGCCCTCTGCGGCGTGGACGACGAGTAGTCGGTCGTATATGCCGAACGGAGCGTCAACGCCCTTTTAAGCTCTGCGGCAAAAACGTCGGGCTCCAACACCTCGACGGCGGCGTCCACGGTCTTGCTTCCGCCGAAAAACTTCAAGCTGTAATACAGCACGCCGTACGTCCTTTCTTCGTCGAGCGCGCGCCCCGCTTTTTCGGGCGTGACGTAATACCTTCCGCCGTCGTACATAACTTTCGCGTCGATCGGCGCGATATAAAGATACTCGGCGACGGCGTCCATCGTCCTTTCGAGCCGCGGGAAGCAATACAGTAATGCGGTTTTATAACTCGCACCCTTTTGGATTATAAAATCGACGAGCTCGATTTTCCGATCAAGCGGACTGTTTATCCGCCGCCTTTCTATTTCCTCATGAACGGTAAAATCGGACGGGGTTATATACTCGTCCGTATAAGTAAAGGTTTTGCCGCCCGCGTTTATCGTGACTGCGACCTCGCCTTGCGCCTCTTCCGTCTCGATCGGCGCGGCTACCGTTACGTGCGGCTCGCTTCTCGCCGCGCTCGGAAAGCAAATCAGCGGCACGGCGGCAAATATCGATGCTATAAAATTAACGACATACATGACTACGCATAGTATGTCGAAAAGTATCGAATTTATGAAGATATTTTCTTCCGCTGTTTATCTATTATATTTACTTCTTCCGCGTCGGCGCTTCCTCTTCCACCTCGCGCGGAAGCCTGTCCGCCATCTTTTTGAGCCACTCGGAGTTGTTGTTTGCCGGGGTTATCACGCACTCGCGCCACAGATATTCGAGCGCTTGAGATATAGCCGCACCCTCGAAGCCCATTTCGGAAAGGTCCTTGCCCGAAATCTTGAGCGACCTTTTGAGTATGGGTGCGCCTTCCGCAATCATTTTTTCGCGTACCGTCTCGAAGCGGTGCGGCGCCTTTGCATCCTCCGCGTTCATCATTCCGGTAGCGAGCCTGTCGGCGCGTATCAAAGCCACGAGCTTGTCGAGAATGTCGTAGTTCTTTGCGACAAACACCCTTATCTTTGCCTCGCGCGTGTCGCCGCGCATATCGTACATGTGGAGGGCGCAAAGCCGTGAAATCTGTTCTATCACGTCTTTGGGGTAGCGCATGCGGTTGAGTATTATGCGCGACTGAATTTCCGAGCACTTTTCATGCCCATGGAAGTTGCCGAAATTCTTGAAGCTGTACGCCTTGCCGACGTCGTGAAGAAGCGCCGCGAGCCGAAGATTTGTCATAGGCGGCGCGTACCTCACGCACTGAAACGAATGCTCCATCACGTCGTATTTGTGATACGCCGCAGGCTGAACAAGCCCGTCGCAATCGGCAATCTCGGGTATGAGATGCTTCCACAGATCGAGCTGTTTCAAAAGTCTTAAGCCCCGGTAATGCGCGTTTTCTATTCCGTTGACAGTATCGGCGTAGAGAATCTTGTCGAGCTCGGCGCGCTTTCTCTCAGTCGTTATGTCGTTGAGCTGAAAGCCCATGGACTTTGCGGCGAGCGCCGTCTCACCCTCTATCTTGAATCCGAGCTGGGCCGCAAGCCTTACGAGCCGCAACAGCCGAAGTCCGTCCGACTCGAACACGCGCTTGTTGCACCCTCGAAGAAGCTTCACCTCGCAGTCTTTCACGCCGCCGAGCGGATCGATAATCTCGTCGCGCTTGACGTCGTAATATATGGCGTTGCACGTAAAATCGCGGCGCACTGCGTCGGCGTTTATGTCGGTAGTAAAGAAAACCTGCGACGGCGTGTGTTCTCCGCCCTCGTTGTACACCTCGACCCTAAACGGCGTGTATTCGAGCTTGACGCCGTTATACGATATCTCCGCCGTGCCCATGCGGTGGTTTACCATCGTCATGGCGGCGCGCGGCGGGAGCTTCAGCCCCTGCGCGGGCACGGGTCCCGCAATGTCAATATCCGTGCACTTATATCCGCAAAGCGCGTTGCGAACATAACCTCCGACGATGTAAATATTATCGCCGAGGCTACCGATAAGCTCGGCTGCGTCGCTGTCTATGTGTATCTTCATAGCCGAAATTATAGCATAGGAAAGCGCGAATTGCAACAGTATAAGCCAACATTTCCAAAAATTTTGCCGTTGACAAACGGAACGATTTGCGCTATACTCTATACATGAGAAAATACGAAATTGCGGTCGTTTCCAAAAACGGCTATGCGCGAACGGTGCGAATTTACGCGCCCAAGAACGCCGACCGCGCCGTCATCATGCACGACGGGCAAAACGTCTTTTACGACAGCGACGCCACCTACAAAAAGAGCTGGCGCGCTCTCGACGCGCTTAAAAGCCTCGGCATAAAAAACACCGCCGTAATCGGCGTCGATTCTGCCGTGACGCGCGAGCTCGACTACCCGCCTTTCCCAAACGAAGTGACAGACCGCCGTTTGGGCGGCGGCGCCGAGGCATACATGAGCTACGTCGACGACGGGCTTATTCCATATCTCGACGGGCGGTTTGCGTTCAAGTCATACGCGATGGTCGGCTCGTCGTTCGGCGCGCTGTCCACGCTTTATTACGCCGCGCGAAACAACAAAAGGTTCAAGGCGTACGGAATCCTGTCCGCCCCGCTCTTTGTGTCGCCAAAAGCTTTTACCGACTTTTTCGATAACTCCGAGTTCGACGCGGACGGCTTTTACGAGATATATACGGGCGGAAGCGAGAACGTCGAGGAATATCCGATTGACGTGTCGACCATGTTCGTACACGACGCGTTCACTATTGCCGACGCGCTGCGAAAAAGCGGAGTAAAACGCCTTCGCCTCACCGTGGAGAACGAGGGCGTTCACGACGAAACGTGTTGGCGCGATCCGCTAAAGCGGCTTTTGACCGAGTTTTCAAAGCTCGACTGACAAAACACAAAAGCGCCGAAGGCATTTGGCTTTCGGCGCTTTTAGTTTGACTTTGCTTGTCGCTATTTAACCAAAACCAAGATGATTCGGTCGTACTTTAATATTTCCACTTGGGCTTTGGGGTGCTTTTGCTGCACTGCGGATTTGATAGTGGTCGACAGCACCGACGACGGCAGCGCGCACTCGTCCTCGAAGTGTATTTCGATCGACTGATAGTTGATCTTGCAGTAGCCGTTGCCCATACCGGGAACGTATATCGACGTTTTCTTCTCGTACGCCGACGCAAACGCCGTCATGATTTCGGTAACGCGCGACCGCTGATTCTCGCCCGCCGCGACCTCGCAGTTTATCGTAACGCCGTTATACACCATGTCGACGTACGGCGAAAGCGGACTGTCCGCGGTGCGCGGCGCATAAACTATTTCGCACTCGCCCCAGCTGCTGCTGTGCTTTTCAAACGTGTACGGCTCGAAGTGCGTAGCGTCCGCATAACTGTCGGTTACAAACAGCCAGTCGTGCAGTCCGAGCTCGTAATCGGCAAGCGTGCCGCCTATGATGCCCGACGTGACGGGATCGCCCCAAGTGCAATCTACGATGTACCAAGCGCCGTCGATAAACACCTTGTTCCAAGCGTGTCCGCCCGATTGCGCGACGCTCGTGCCCGCCATGCCCGCGACGCGCACGCACGGAATACCCTCGATATTGCACATGAGCGTGTATGCCTTGCTCATGCCGTCGCATACGGCGTACGGGCTGTAGACGACGCCGTCGATAGGCTTGATTCCGTCGCCGAACACGCCCTCGAGATAGTACGCAGAATACGCCTCGCCGTTACTCAGCACCTTTGTTGCCGGCGTGTCGTACGTGACCTGCCACATTATCCAATCATATATGGCGTGCGCCTTTTGCTTGTCGGTCATGTCATCGGTGATTATTTTGCGCAATATGCCGCGCGCAATTTCGTAAAGCGTTTCGGCGCTCGAGCCCTTTTCGGGTAGCGGCCGCGTGTGGTTTTCCGCGGCGAAATACAGCTCGTCGGAGTACTTCACTCTCTGCGTGCGCTCGAGCAAGTCTATGGGGAAAACGTAGTCGTCGGGACGGTACTTATCTTCGTCGTAATTTATGTGCGGAATATTGGAATGGAGCTGAACGTTGTAGCGCGACGATGTGGAAGCGCTGTACATCTGCTTGCTCGGATTGTTGACGGTGTTGACCGTCATATCGGTATGGATTATTTTTCCACCGTCCGAAAGCCACGCACCGCGGCCGGTGTAATTGCCCGACGTCGCGCCTATTCTGAACGCGTAGTTCCACAGTTGATCGGCGGTGTACGTCATATCGTAGCCGACGTAGCACTCAAACTGCACGTGCGGTCTCACCGCCGTCTTTGATCTGTTTATGACGTAATACTCAAACGCATTGACGTATTCCTCGTCGGACGTCAAATAGTGATCCTTGTCCTGATAGATGTTTTGTATATACGGCTTAGCCGCGGAAGGGAGCTGCTTAAACGCTACGTAATCGGAATAGTCGCTTTCGCGAAAAAGGTCGCCGTCGCCCAGCGACTTGACGCGTATTTTGTAGGTGGACTGTGCGCCCGTCGCGCAAAGCGTCATCACGCCCGCCGCGTCGAAGCCGTTTTCGTCGAACAGCGCCGCGTTAGCCTTTTTGCTGTAAGTGCCGACGGTGCCGTTCGGCTGAGTGATTTCCACCTGCATATCGCCTTCTGCATTTGCCGTAATATACAAATGCGGATACATGTTGTCGAACACGACGCGAACGTCCGTCGGCACCACGCTGCCCGCGCAGGTGACCGTCACTTCGCTTTCGCCGTTAACGGTGCGCTTTTGACCGTTTACAAACAGCTCGACGGTGTGCCGCCCCGCCGTCGGGGTATATTCGACTTCCGTCTCGCTTCCGACGTAAAACGTCTTGCCGTCGACGCGCCACTCTATATAGTTTTCGGGATTCAATATATTATCGGTTATTTCCGCTTTGAGCTCAAGCGGCGAATAATCCTCGCTCTGATTGAGTTTGCCGCTGACCGTGCCCTCGGCATTGACCGCAAAGTACGTGCGGATAGTCGCGCTGTCGTAGCATTCGGGTTTTGCCGCGCTCTTTGCCGTAATGACGACCGCGCCGACGTTTTCCGGCTCGTAGGCGAACGTTTCGGACGCGCTTTTGATATCCACGCGCGTGTCGTCCACGTACCAAAGAATTTTGCCGTCTGCAATCGAGCCCGTCGCCGCCACTTTAAACGTGACAGCTTTCGTACTGCCCACCGTTTGAATCAAATCGCCCGTCGTCTCAATAGTCAATCCGTCCTCTGCGACGATTACGCGCATGGTATCCCTTGAGCCGTCCGACGAAAGCGTCAGGGTCGCACTCCCCGTCGAATATGCGTAAAGCGTTGTGCCCGAAACGCCGACGACGCGCGCGTCGGAGGAAGTCACCGAATACCGTCCGCCGTTGCTTCTTATGACGCCGCGCAAATCGTACGTATCGCCTACCGACATGTTGATTTTGCTCTTTGTAAACTCGGCGTAGTAGCTTTCGGTCGAAAACAGAGTACAGCCGCCGAGGAAAACAGCGACAAAAATCACCGCCGACATGACGACGGATACGAAAGATATTCTCTTTGCGGATTTTAAAACCATGCAAACCACCTAATTTATTTTAATACAAATTGCATCAAAAAATCAACTTATATTGCATAAAAAGTCGGAATTTGCGCCGTCACCCAAACGATTCCGCCCGCTTCAGTAGCATGAACGGTGCCGACGTAAGCGGCAACGCGCGCCTCGACATCCTCTCCGTCGTAATTATCGCGCACGTAGCCTTCGATGTAGTCGGCGGCGGCGCGCTCTATGAGAATTCGCGCTGTTTCCCGCTCCTTTTCGGTCAAATTCTTGTCGAGCGCAAACTCGGCGCCGTAATCTGTGTTTGAATATTGCGTTCTGCCGTTTGGCACATGTATCTCGAAAATGCGCCGCGTCTGCTTTGAAAACGCGTCGAAAACCGCCGCGCCTACAGTTTTTTCGTCGTCAATCTTTTCGAGATAGCAGTCGTAATATATGCCGTCAAACGTGCTCTTTTGCAGGTAGTAATACAGCGAACCGTCGTATGCCGAATTCGCGTCCGAAGCCGCGCCGTCCGCAAAAAACAGCCCCGCGTGCGTGCAGTATTCGTTGTCTGTGCCGGGAACTCCCGCCTTGCCGTCAAACGCGTCTACGTTGTACCACAGCCCGTCGAGCTTTACGCGGTTATAATGATTGCCGTCATCGGCAACCGTCTCGCATTCAATCCCCTCCATGCCGCAAAGAAGCGCCACTGCCTTGGCTGCGCCGAGGTCGCTCACGACGGCGGACGCGGAAGAAGATCCGTCGCCGAACACTCCTTCGAGAAAGTCAGAGACGCTCCCGATCTTTGCGTTTTTGACGCGCGACGTGACGACCTGCAACCAATCGTATATAGCGTGCACCTTTTGACTGTCGGTGTAGTTTCTGCCGATAATGCCGAACAGCGCGGTGCGCGCCGCCGAATACACATGCGCCGCAGCGCTTCCCTCCTTCAGCTTGGGCATTACGCCGTTCGAAACGGCGATGAGAAGCTGCTCGGTGTTATCCGCCTCTACCGACTTTTGTGCGCGCTCGATAGAAAGCACATAGTCGCGAGATCTTAAGCTTTTGCTGTCCGTCGTCTCGACATGCGGAATCATTATGCGAAGCGACCGCACCGAAGTTTCTTCCGTCTCGGTCGGCGTATTTATGTAGTTCGAGAGTTCTGCCGCAAGGATATTGCCCTCGACCGTGACGGTTGCGGTTATGCCGAGCTCCGCCGCCGCCTGCTTTGCCGCCGCGACGATATCGGTCTTGTGCTCCGCCGCCTCGCGCGACAGATACCCTTTTGCCGAGCGCGCGCCGTTTGCGTACAGCTCGTATATAAAATCCGCCGCCTGCTCTTCGCTCGATAAAAACGCGTTTTTACAGACTATGTTTTTGTCGACGTACTCTTCCGCCTCGAGCGGATACTGCATAAAAGTAAACGGCTCGCCCGCCGCGTCCGCCGTCACCGTCACGGTGTACGACTTGGGCGACACCGAGCACGGGCTTAAGAAATCGCTCGCGTCGAAATAGCCGTTGCCGAAAAGATCGGAATATCTCAAATCCGAGCTGTTATATACAGTTCTGTCGCCGTTGGGATTGACTATCGATACGCTTCGAGCAACGCCGCCGTCATTCCAAAGCACGAATACGCCGCCCAAATCGTCAAACTCGACGCGGGCGCTCGGCGCACGGTCGCCGCTCGCGACCACCACGGCGGAGCTTTTGCCATTTATGTCGCGCTTGACGCCGTTTACAAAAAGCTCTATCTCGTACGTGCCGAGCGAGATCGGCGTAAACATGAATTCGGGAGCCGACGACTTACATTGCCCGTTCACCGTCCATACGTACACCGACTGCGGATTGCCGTAATCCTTGCTTTCTACGGCGTAAAACCGTATCGGCGAAAAATTGCGGTACTGAGAAAAGGCGCCGTCGCCGTATCCCGCCGCCTCGGTCTCGCGGTAAACAAGAATTTTCCGTTGCGCAAAAAGACCGCCGGCAGAAGCCTCCACCGTAAACTCGCCTACGCCGCTCGGCAAAAAAACGTACTCGCCGCCCACGCCCTGTTTTTTGCCGTTGACCGTCCACTCGATTTCTATATCGGGATCGCAGAAATCGTCGAGATATGCGCTGAATGTTATCGGCTCGATATCGCTTACAGTCATTACGGTCTTTCCCGCCGCGCGCATTTCGAGGTTTTGCGCGGCGCGGTACGACACGGTTACAGTCATCTTTGCTTTGCTTTCGCCGTTGCTCGCGGTGACCGTCGCAACGCCCGGCGACACGGCCTTTATCTTCGTTCCTCTGACCGCAACGCACGGGTCGCTTGATTTTACCTTAAAGCCCCTATCGTCCGCAGCAGCGGGCTCGAAAAGGGCGTACAGCGCAAGGTCGCGCTCGTCTCCCACGAACAGGCTTATTTCGGACGTCGTAAGCTTGAGTTTGGGAAGCGCCGCGCAACCTATAAATATAAAGCACGCGAGCGCGATAAGCACAAGCGCGATCGACGTTTTTTTATGCAGTTGTCGGCACATTCTTTCCACATACATATTATACCAAAATTCGCAGTAAAAAGCAAGGGCGGCGCCCAACTTTACAGATATAGAGCGCAAAAATCGCCGCGCCCCGCCGCCTCGCGACAAGGCAAGTTATTTTGCGAGCCCAAGCGGCATAAGATATACCGATGAAATCCATGGCAAGGGCCGTAATGACGCTGACGGCGTTTACGGTCGCCGAGCGCGTACTCGGCTTTTTATTCAAGATATATCTTTCGCGCGAGATAGGCGCGGTCGGGATGGGCGTGTACTCGGTCGCTCTCTCCTTCTTTTTCGTGCTGCTCACGCTGATAACCTCGGGCGTGCCCCTCGTAGTCAGCAAGCTGACCGCAAAGCTCGGAAGGGACGAAAGCTCGGGGATTTGCTCTGCGGCGCTGATATTCGAAATCGTCGTCGCGCTCGTAATTTGCGGCGCAACCATGCTGTTTAACAAGCCGATAGGCGCGCTGTTTGCAGAGCGTCAGTCCATGACGCTCGTAATGATCATGCTGCCGGCGCTCGTGTTTTCGGGCGTTTACTCGTCGTTCCGCGGCGTACTTTGGGGCGAAAAGAAGTTCGTCACGGTGAGCCTCGTAGAGCTAATCGAACAGATCGCGCGAATTGTCGTGTGCATAATCCTCATAACGCTTTTCCGCGACAGCATAAACGCCGTAGCGCTGTCCATGACGGTCGCGTGTGCGGTGTCCGCCGCGGCGTGCGCGATATTTTACTTCGGCGGAAAGCGCAAGCTGACCTCACCCAAAACGCACTTAAAGCCGCTCATCTCGTCATCCGTGCCGATAACGCTTTCGCGCACGACGTCCAGCATAAACAACTACGTCATTGCCGTCGCTATTCCCTTCCTTTTGATGTCGACGGGGCTAAACTCCGAGCAGTCGATGTACGTCTACGGATCGTGCGTGGGAATGGCGCTTCCTCTACTGTACCTGCCCATAACCGTCGTGGGGTCGCTCGCATTCGTAATGATTCCCACGCTGTCGCAGGCGTACGCCGCGGGCGACAAAAAGAGCATGTGCTCGCAGATAGAAGGCGCGCTGTCGTTTGCAATCCTCGTCGCGGCAATCGTTCTTCCCGTGTACGGCGCGCTCGGCGACGACCTCGGCGTTCTCATATACGACAACACGGACGCGGGAATATTCCTCAAAAAATCGGCGTGGCTGCTTCTCCCGCTGTCGTTTGAAAACATAGCCTCGTCAATGCTCAACTCGCTCGACCTCGAAAAAAAGTCGCTTATAAACTACCTTATAGGTGCGGCGGTCATGTACGTCATATCGTTCTGCTTCTATTCGCGCTTCGACATGGATATTTTTATGATAGCGTTCGGCGCGAGCCTCACCGTGTCATCCGTACTCGACATAATCGACATCAAGCGGCGTTCGGGCTGCAAGCTGTCTTTCTTGCGCCCACTCTTTATCTGTCTCATAGCGAGCTACCCCGCTTGGCTGTTCACCGAATACGTAAACTCGATAATGCCGGGCAGTATCTTTTCGATGTTTGTCGCGGCGGCGGGCGGCGCGTGCTTCATGGCTCTTCTTTCGGTCATTTTCGGCGCGGTCGACTTCGCCTCTGTCGTAAATCGGCGCAAAAAGCGCAAGGATTCGAGCAAAGCAAAACCCACGGAACGACCCGAAAAACAGTCCATATAACACTTTACTTTGCGCTTCGACTATGTTATACTGAAATCAAGTAAATATAGTCGATGTCCGTAGAGACATCACGAAGGAGCCCGACATTGAGTAACATAGCTCAACAGGAAATTGCGACTTCGGACACACATATAAACAAGGTCCGATCGCGCACGGTAAGGTTCGGAACGACAAGATGGCTGACGTACGTGGCGCTGTTTACCGCGCTCGCCCTCTTGGTTAAAGGGATCGGACAAATAGGAACACTCGGCGATTCGTCGAAAATAACGCCTATCTATATGATTTGGCTGCTTTCGGCACTCGTACTCGGGCCTGTCGGGGGCGGAACGGTATGCTTCATATCCGACCTAATGATAGCGCTTGTTTTTCCGGTAGGCACGTTCAATCCGTTTATAACGCTCGGCTGTACACTGTACGGCGTGATTGCGGGACTTATAACAAAATATCTGCCGGTGCGAAACTACGTCGTGCGCGTGCTCGTCGCGGGCACGGTGTGCGCCTTTCTTTGCACTTTCATTCTTAACACGTTCGCCATTTGGGGCTGGTGCAAGTATTACCTAAAGCTCGGAAGCTATATAGACGGTAACAACTCGGCGTTCGGCATTTATCTGTCGCTTCGCACCTTTCAGCTCGGCATTGCGCTTATCAACACGTTTATAGCGACGGCTTTGGTGCCCCTTCTCGTCCGCATGGGATTGCTGCCCGCGTTCAATAAAAAAGAGCCGGCAAACGGCGAAAATAACGATACGGAAACTACCGCTACGGAGGAATAATATGCCGCACATTTCTATCAAGATGTTGGAAGGTCGCACGCAGGCGCAAAAGGAAAAGCTCGCCCACGACCTCGTGGAAGTGCTCTCGCGCGACATCGGCGCGTCCACGCATTGGATAACCTGCACCGTCGAGGACTACGACGCCGAACAGTGGCAGGACGTTTTCAAAACGGAAATAGCCGACAAGCCGGACGCCGTCGTATTCAAAAAACCGGAGTACGACCCCAAAGACCTGCTCTGAAAATCTGCGAGGTTTACAGTATGATCGGATTGATTGTCGCCCGCTCCAAAAACAACGTCATCGGAAAGGGTGGCAGGCTTCCGTGGAAAATCGACGGCGAGCAAGAACAGTTCAAAGACTTGACGACGGGCAACGCCGTAGTTTTCGGACGCAAAACGTACGAAGAAATCGGGCATCCCCTGCCCGATAGAATGAATATCGTCGTCTCAACTAGCTCCGTTTATTGCGGAAAAAACTTAACCACCGTCCGTTCGCTTCGCGAGGCAATTAATGCGGCAAAAGGAGCGGACGTTTTTATTTGCGGCGGATATATGCTTTACAAGGAAGCCATTCCACTCGTCGACAAAATGTACATCACCGAAATAGACTTAGAAATAAAAGACGGGGACGTGTTCTTCCCCGAGTTCGATAAAAACGATTTTTTGCTCGCCGTCGGCGAAACAGCTGGTGGCGACGTTAAATATACGCGGACTGTTTACACGCGAAAATGTAATACCGCCGATTTTCAATCTTGATTGACGGGCGGCGCGCCGAACATATTTTCGTAGATGTAGAAATACGTCTTTTGCACTTCGGAGTACACAGGTATCTCAATCGGCTTTTGTGTGTCGGGATCGATGATCGGCTCGTCGGTGTCGGGATCGGTCGGGGTTATCGTACCCGACTGATTGCCGTCGTCGTAGCTGCCCGTGCCGTTCTCGACGCCGTTGCTTTTTAAATACCAATCGTTGAAAAAACTGCCTATCTCGCCTATTATGTCGGGCTGCGACATCCAATAGTCGTAGGTGAACTTGTGCTCTTTGGCGGAAAGCGGGCTCACGGCCGACAGCAGGCGCGCATAGTTCTCGTCGTCGCCGACGAGCCACACGCAGTCGACAAAATCGTAGAACGTTGCGTAATAGCCACAGTAGCGCAGGTAGTCGTTTTTCGACGACAGCAAGACGTAGTACGAAATGAGGTTGGCGTCGCCCTCGCGCATGACGCCTTTTGCGTGCGCGAGCTCGTGCGCCATTGTATAGGTTATCGTAGTAGGCGGCGCCGATATATTGACGTTAGCCTCGCCCGTAGGCAAGAACGACACGCCCGTTATGAGGCTCGCCGACATAAACCAGCTGTTTGTCACAGGCTTTGCGAGCGGCGCGTACGAAAAGAAATAGGGATTCTTCAGCCTCGAAAACTCGTCGCGCAATATGCGGGCAAGCTCGCGGAATGAATACGGGCAGACGACGCAGCCGTTTTTGTCGCGTTTAAACTTTTCCGCCAAAGCGTTGTAGTCGGCAAGCACGTAATCTGCGACTGCGACGGTCTGCTCGGCCTTATAGTCGTCGCCCGCAAAATACCCGGGCATTTTCGCGCGGTAATATCCAAACCCCATAGAAAACATATAAAGATCGAGAATGTACATAGCCGCAATGCCTACGGAAATGAGCCCTACGAGGATTGCGCGAAACCTCGCCCTGCAAAGGTTTATCACGAGCCGCACGAACAAAAACGCGCCGCACAAGATGACAATGCAGAGCAAAAGCTCAAAGACAGACACCGGAATGAAAGAAGTGAGCGTTCCGATCACGCGTTCCCACCCGCTTGAAATGTGCCGCATCCACCACTCGGCGGTCTCGGGATTCATTCGCGCCGCGTTCATGACGATAAAGAATATCAAAAGCACGCAAAAAACTTCCGCAAGAATAAACGGCTTTAAACTCATTCGTTTGGGAACGGCTTGAGCGCGGTCGCCGCTTGCGGAAAAAGTGCGGGTGCAAGGCAGGACGCGCATTTTCATTCTTATAGCAGACGTCGTTACTTCCACGAATATATTATATCCCAATCGACCGCGCTTGTCAATATTGATGGGACGGTGCGCTCGTTTTTGGCGCAATTATTAAAGGAATATTAAATTTCGCGGCGGCATATTGACAGAAATAATCGGATTGTGATAGTATATATGCGGTAAATTTAGTACAAAGGAGCGGTGAATTATGTGGTGGAACACTATGTCGGTTTTGCAACAAGTGATGTTTGTGATTGCATGCTCGCTTACAGCCGTTCTTTTTATACAGGTAGTGATGATGTTCGTCGGCGGAGCGTCCGACTTGGACGGCAGCGCCGACGGCGGACTTTCCGACGCCGGTGACGTGTCCGATATCGGCGGCGACGTCGGTGACATTGGCGACGTCGGAGATGTGGGCGATATCGGCGATGTGAGCGACATGGGCGACGGAGATATCGGCGGCGGCGTTTCGGACGGCGGTTTGCACGGCGGCGGCGCGGCGGTATTCGGCATGAAGCTACTCAGTCTGCGCTCTCTCCTCGCCTTTGCGGTGATCGGATCGTGGCTTTGCTACACGCTCTGCTACTCTCTCGAGTGGTACTACGCCGTTCTCATTTCGATAGGCGGCGGCTTTATTGCCGCATGCGGAATGGCTGCCGCGCTCGTCGGCATGGAAAAGCTGCAGGACAACGGCAACCTCGATCCGAACAATGCAGTCGGGAAAGTGGGCACGGTGTATCTGACAATACCCGCTAAACGCAACGGCAGAGGCAAAATCAACATTCTCATTCAAGAGCGCTATGCGGAGTACGAAGCCGTTACGGACAGCGACGAACCGATACCTACGGGCGCGTCCATTCAAGTGATACGGCACGACGGCGGCAACGTGCTTTTGGTAAAAAAGCATCAAAGACCATCGATAACGATAGTAAACGAATAGTTTTCAAACAAAATCAACTAAGTATAAGGAGGCAACTATGCAATTTCTCTCTATGTCAGACGGAGCGGTCGGAGGCGTGGTCGGCGGCATCATAGCCGGCGTGCTCTTGATTATTCTGCTTGTCGCACTCTTGGCAAAGCGCTACAAAAAGTGCCCGTCCGACAAAATCATGGTCATCTTCGGTAAAGTCGGCAAAGCGCAGGACGGCACGGCGCGCTCCGCTAAGTGTATCCACGGCGGCGCGGCGTTCGTGTGGCCGTTCTTTCAAGGGTACAGCTTTCTCGACCTCGCCCCTATCTCAATTCAGATAGACCTCAAAAACGCGCTGTCGCGCCAGAACATTCGTATCGACGTTCCGTCGCGCTTTACTGTCGCAATCTCCACAGAGCCCGGCGTCATGCAAAACGCCGCCGAGCGGTTGCGCTCCCTCCCCATCAACGAGATACAGCGCCTCGCCGAAGATATCATATTCGGTCAGCTCCGCCTCATCATCGCGACGATGGATATAGAGGAAATCAACACCAACCGCGACAAGTTCTTGGAAGCGGTGTCGCTCAACGTCGAGGGCGAGCTCAAAAAGATAGGCCTGCGCCTCATCAACGTCAACGTAACAGATATCAACGACGAGTCGGGCTACATCGAGGCGCTCGGTAAAGAGGCCGCCGCAAAGGCCAAAAACGACGCTAAGATCTCAGTCGCCGAAAAAGACCGCGAGGGCTCTATCGGTGAGGCTACGGCACAGACCGACATGCGCATAAAGGTCGCAGCCGCCAACACAAAGGCTATCGAAGGCGAAAACGAATCGAAGGTGCTCATCAGCCAATCCAACGCGCGGCTGCGCGAAGCGGAAGCGGAAGCCAACCGCATGGCACAATCGGCGGAATTCATTGCAGAGGCCAAGGCGAACGAGGAAGCGTATAAAGCCGAGCAACAGGCAGAGCGCGAGCGTGCAAAGCGCGAGCGCGCCACCCTCGAAGCGGACGTCATAGTCAACGCCGAAATCCAAAAGCAAAAGGCGGAAATCGAAGCGGAAGCGGAAGCGGAGCGCATACGCAGGAGAGCTCAAGGCGAAGCGGACGCCGCATACGCAAAGCGCGTCGCCGAAGCAAAAGGTATTCTCGAAATATTGACAAAGCAGGCCGAAGGTTTCGGCAAGATCATAGCGGCAACGGGCGGCAACAGCGATAATGCAGTAAAGATGATTATCGCCGACAAGATGCCCGAGCTCGTGAGCATGCAGGTAGAGGCGATAAAGAACCTCAAGATCGACAAGGTCACCGTGTGGGACAGCATGAGCGACGGCAAGCCCACAACCGCCAACTTCCTATCCGGCATGCTCGGCGCCGTTCCCCCGCTCAACGAGCTGTTCAAGATGAACGGCATGGAACTACCCACCTACCTCGGCAAGGTCAACGAGTCCGCCGAAGCGACGGACGCAGGCAAGGAAGAAGCAAAATCCGCGCTACCTAAGTCCGAAGCTTCCAAGCCCGCAGACAAAAAGCCTCCGAAAAAGTAATCGTACAACTCTCTAAATCGCCGTTACAAAAAAGTAGCGGCGATTTTAATTTTGCGCGCATAACCGCGCCGAAACCGACACACAATACTATTGTAAAGCGATTGACTTATCCGCCATGATTAAAGAAGATTGTTTTACAAACTTTGTCCCGCGAAATACTTATCGCGGGATATTTTTTTATTATTTAGCAATCTTCTGCACTGCTTAGATTTTACTCCGTTGCCGCTATTTATTCCGTCATTTCGACCGAGGTGACGCATATCAACCACCCCATCATTTCGACCGAGTGAGCGAAGCGAGGAATCTAATAGATAGTGTAATTCGTCGGGTGTAATGTAAAACCACCGTCGCAGTCGACACACGACAAAAATCAAGCTGTGCTTGTGTCCTACGAAGCAACCGAATGTTATTCTGAGCGAAGCGAAGAATCTAATAAGTAGTGCAATTCGTCGGGTGTAACGCAAAATCACCGCCGCAGTCAACACACGACAAAAATCAAGCGTGCTCCGAAGGTTATTCTGAGCGAAGCGAAGAATCTAATAAGTAGTGCAATTCGTCGGGTGTAACGCAAAATCACCGTCGCAGTCGACACACGACAAAAATCAAGCTGGCTTGTGAAAAATCCCCGACATGCAGTTAAACATCTCGGGGAATTTTCACGTTATCGCCTATTTGGCGAACTTACTTTGTAAGGTAAATTCCGTTCACAGAACTCATTCTCGCCTTACACTACTATATTGTGCAGTTTCGGCACATATATACATAAATTTTATAAATATCGCCCTGTGGCGGCGTGGGCGCGCGCCAGACGGGTAACAGGCGGTGAGCCGCCGACGGGAGTGTACATAGACGTACATGACCGAGGCGTAGCGACGCACGCAGTTCGTATTGCGCGATAAGTATGCCGCCACAGAACACGAAAAAAACCGTACGACTTTCGTACGGCCCTCTCACACGCATTATAAGTGATAGATTTCAGCAAACTATATCGATTGAGATTGGATTTGACCTACTCTAATTGTAGGTACCTTAAAGGAGGTGATCCAGCCCCACGTTCTCGTAGGGCTACCTTGTTACGACTTAACCCCAGTCATTGGTTTTACCTTAGGCGGACGCTTCCCTTGCG